>NZ_LVVY01000001.1 GCF_001650025.1 Devosia elaeis
ACTCTCCATAAAACCGGAGGGGACTTGGGGCTCAGGTCACCGACTATGCGCAGCTCGATAGGGTATTGCGACCTATCTACACCAAGCACGGCTTCGCTCTGAGCTTCAATGATGGCGAAGGCGCTCCGGCGGATTGGGTCCGTATCGTCTGCCATGTGACCAATTCCGGCCACACCCGGATTTATCACAAGGATATGCCTGCCGATGGCAAGGGCGCCAAGGGCGGCGACGTGATGACGAAGACCCATGCGGTCGGCGCGGCTCAATCCTACGCAATGCGCTACCTGCTACGGATGATCTTCAACGTATCGGTGGGTGAAGGCGACAATGACGGCAACGTAGCCGCGGCGAGCCCCCCGCTCACCGAAGACCAAATCTTAGACCTGCAAGCGTTGGTCGAAGAATACGGCGCAAATGCCAAGCTGCTGTGCCAGCGCCTCAAGGTTCAATACCTTGATGACCTGCCGCAATCCCGGCTGAAAGAGGCCGAAGCCATGATCCGCTCGAAAGGGGCGCGGTCATGAGCGAGATCGAACAAGGCTCCGCTGACTGGTTCGCAATGCGCCTCGGAAAGGTCACCGCCTCCCGCGTTGCGGAAGTCATCGCCAAGACCAAAACCGGCTATTCGGCCTCCCGCGCCAACTATGCCGCCCAGCTCATTGCCGAGCGGCTGACTGGCGACGTTGCCGAGAGCTTTTCCAACGCCGCAATGCAGTGGGGCACCGAACAGGAGCCGGATGCCCGGCTTGCCTATGAGTTTCGTCATGACGTGGAAGTGGAACAGGTGGCCTTTGTCGATCACCCGACGATTGCCATGTCTGGCGCCAGCCCAGATGGCCTGATCGGCATCGACGGCCTTATCGAGATCAAATGCCCGAACACGGCAACGCATCTCGACACGCTGCGCAGCGAAACCATCCCCGGCAAGTACGAGAGCCAGATGCTTTGGCAGATGGCCTGCACGGGCCGCCAGTGGTGCGACTTCGCATCCTATGATCCGCGCCTGCCGGAAAACATGCGGCTGTTCGTAAAGCGCCTCCCACGGGACGACGCCCGCATTGCCGAACTGGAAGCCGAAGTGTCGGCCTTCCTCACCGAAATTGACGCCACGGTTGCCGAGTTGACCCGCAAGTACGGGCTTCCCGACGCCATGGCCGCATAATTCTCCACGAAGGGACGGCGGGCCATTGCTTCCGGGCAATGGTGGTTAAGAGCCAACCGCCGATTAATTGATGAGTGAACACAGCATTGAAGAACTGGAACGGCAGCTCAAGGCCGCTGAGGGCCGAAGGGCGGAAGCCACGCGGGCGGTGCAGGAAGCGGAGGCGCGGCTAAAAGAAGCCCGCCTCGATGCGACGGGCCTGAAGGGTCACCTAGTCAAGGGGAGCCGATGGAGTGGTTCACCCGAGTATACCATTCTGGTTGAAGAGTTTCGCAAAGGCTGGCGCTCCGATGATGTAAGCGGTCGCGTCCTCAAAAAGAACGGCCAACTTGGCGTCCAGACAATGGACCTGCCCTTATTGAAGGTGTCTGACCTCGGCCCCTATGTGGAGCCGGCGCCATGACCCTCCCCGATATGGACAAAGACCTTTCCGCATACACCGACTTTCAGAAGCTCTCTGATCGGGTGGTCTATTGGGAACGGCGGTTCGCGCTCACCAATCCAGACGCTGAGGACGAGGTACGATTTAAAGAGATCGCGGCCAAGCACTCTACGCGGGTGCTGTCGGTTATGAGGGCCGGGTGATGAGCCACCGGATAATCCGTACCCCCGAAGACCTGGCCATGCTCAAGACCTTCCTCGACGGTCGGAAGTTGCCCTTCACCGTGGACATTACCGAAGGTCTGGACCGGAGCGCCGAGCAGAACCGCCTCGCCTTCAAATGGTACGGCGAAATCTCTGAGCAGACCGGCGAGGACATTGAGGACGTACGCGCGCGGTGCAAGCTGGAAATCGGCGTGCCGATCATGCGCAGGGATTCCGAGAAGTTCTGCGGGACCTATGACCGCATCGTGCGGCCCCTGCCCCATGCCGACAAACTCGACCTGATCCGCGACACCGAAATGCCAGTCACAAGCCTGATGAAGGTCAAGCAGATGACCGAGTATCTGGACCTCATGTTCCGGCGCCATTCCGAGTTCGGGATCGTGCTGACCATCCCGCCGGATCGGTTTGCCTATGACCCTGACCGGAGGATGGCTGCATGAGAAAGCTCACAGACCAAGAGCGCGCAGATCGAACGCATCACCGCGAGGGCTTCAACCGATACGGCGAGACTGTTGAACAGGTCCGGGACCGGCGCCTAATCGTCATGGTCAACGATGCAGAAGTCGAGGCCATAGATGAATGGCGATACCGGAACCGCGTAGAGACACGAGCCAAGGCCGTGCGCGACCTCCTGGAAATCGCCCTCGGCAGGAAAGGGCCGGCCAATGGCTAGATCCCGCCGCTACGAGTTCAAGAAATCCACTATGCGCGAAGCCTTCGCACGATCCGGCGGCTTCTGCGAGGCGGTTGGCGTTGCCTATGGCCTGCAACCGGGCCAACGCTGCAACACGCCTCTGGATGGCAAGCGCAAGGAATATGACCACTACCCGCTTCCGGCGACGATGGAAGAAAGCGACGTCCTGGAAAACTGCGTCGTCTGCTGCGTCCCTTGCCACAAGCACAAGACCGCCACGCTGGATATTCCGGTTCAGGCAAAGACCAAGCGTGTTTCGGATAAGGCCAAAAACATCGGCCGGCAGAAGCATCAATGGGCCACCCAGCGCCTCGGCAGCGGGAATAACCAGCGTCGGGCCACCACACCACCCAAACCGAAATTCGAGGGCGATATCATGGCCCGGAGGCAATCATGACCAAGATATCTGAAGCAGAGCGCCTATGGAGCGCCAGCATCCCGGAGCCAAACTCTGGTTGTTGGATTTGGCTACAGAGCGTGAACCATCGTGGATACGGTCAAGTCCAGTTTCGCGGCAAGAAAGCTAAGGCACATAGAGCTTCCTGGATGGCGAATGTCGGCCCGATCCCTGATGGCCAAATGGTGCTGCACCGGTGTGACAATCGCTCCTGCATCAACCCAGACCATCTTTTTCTAGGGTCTGCTAAGGACAACACCGATGACATGGTGCGCAAAAACCGTGCGCCCAATCGGAAGTTATCGGGCGAGGCCGTGCGACAGATCCGAGAGCGCAAGGCGCGCGGTGAAACCTACGCATCGATGGCCGCAGAGTTTGGGGTGAGCGACGGCACACTCCGCCAAGCAGGCCGAGGCAAGAATTGGAGTGCAATCCAATGAGTGTGAACGACGAATCCCTCCGCGCCTCTATACCCGGAGGCGTGGGGGTGAGGGTGAAGGCGCTTGATTGGGGCGAACGTCGTGCAATCCACGAGGTAAATTGGGCTTGGGACGCCAAGACCTCAATCGACTGGTACGTTGTGGCAACCGCGTCCGGCGAAGGATGTAAGGGCACATTCTATTGGTTCGTTGTCGGCTATGCTGTCAAGGGCTGGGCAAACTCGGAAGAAGAAGCCAAAGCCGCCGCCCAAGCCGATTACGAGCGCCGCATCCTCTCTGCCCTCGACCTCTCACCAGCAGACACGCAGTGCTGCATGTGCGGAAAAACAGGCTTGTCCACCATCGAAGGCGACGGCGGCACGGAATGCCAGCTAGAGGATGGCCGCTGGACTTGCTCGGAACCGTGTTGGGAAAAGGCTGGAGGCTATGGGCCTGACCTCTCATCAGCAGAGGGAGAGCCGGTTGGCCTTTTCCGCAAAAGCGATGGAGCTTGGAAGCAGGTTCCTGACGAATGGGCCGATCATCCCAACGTCCAACCCCTCTACGCCTCTCCATCCAATAAAGAGCCGGTGGCGGTAACGGATGAGATGGTGGAGCGGGCGGTACAGGCTTGGCCTGACGGTCTAAGCGACCCGCGCAATAAGATCGCCATGCGCGCCGCCCTCACCGCCGCCCTTTCCGTGAAGCCACAGAGCGGGAGCGATAAGCCATGAGCAGGGAACTGGACGACGACGAACTCCGCGCACTCCTAGATCGCATCTCCGCAGAACGCGCCACAATGAAGCCAGGGGAATACCCGGAGGAACAGCCGATGACTGACGCAGCCTCTCCTTCTCCCTCGGAGATGGACGAACTTTCCGAGCGACTGCTTTCGGCCGCAACAGACATAGAGCGAGCGTTTCTGCACCGCATCGACCACTCGGGCGAGGACTGGCGCTTGGTCAATCCAGACGGTGAAACCGCCGCCGCGATCATGCGGGAAGCCCAATCAGCCCTTGCGGCTATGCGGGCGGAAAGGGATCGTTGGGAGCAACGGTTCTTTAAAATGGATCGGAACTTTGATCGCGCCGTCGCCCGCGCGGAAACTGCCGAAGCCCAAGTCCTTCGCCTTACCGAGGAGAATGAAGCGCTGAGGAAGCGTACTGGACCCGACATGTGGTGCCAATCTTGCGGCACGGTGACCCGAGACGACGAGTGCGATTGCAACCGGTTTGGCGAAGTGATTGCTGAACAGAGGCTTGTCAATCTAGCTGACGAACTCGGCAGAATTGCGCGCGAAGAGATGGAGAAGCGCGAAGCCGCAGAGGTCCGCATCAAAGCCCTTGAGGAGGCGCTCGGCGACGTACTTAGCCGTGTGTCCGACACTGTTGGGTGCGGACGCCACTGCGTTATTGAGGCAGAGGCCAAAGACGAGGCTGAATACACAACTGCAATCCGAGCCGCCCGCACCACTCTCCAGAAGGAACAGGCAGATGGGTAAGATAGAAGAGATGAAAAGCCCGCCCTGCCGCGTTTGCGGAAATAGCAGGTGGGTTGCGATATGGGATGCTGAGAAGCCGGAGAAGGCAATCTGCATGGATTGTTGCGGGTTCGCTGAGCACGAGAACGGAGAAGCTGGTCACGAATATGACCGCACGGGGGTCCACGTGCCATCCTGCATTCACTGCGGGGCGGAGCCCTGACATGAAGGCCGCCAACTATGCACCAGTCTATGCCGGCCTATATCCCGAGCTTGCGGAGATCGCGCGCAACCACGGTTATGCAATGGCAGTCCACGGCAGTTTCGCCAAGGATGCGGATCTGATCTGTGTGCCGTGGACTGACGATGCTGCCGACCCTCACGCAGTAGTCGATGCCATAACGTCTGAGTTCGCTATCCAGCGCATCCCTGGAGACCCCAAGATCAGAGAGCATGGCCGCATCGTCTATTCGCTGACAATAGCTGCGCCGGGTTGCTTCATAGACTTATCGTTCACGCCTCGCGCTGCTCTATCTCAGGGAGGCGGGGAATGATGACCGTATCACTGGCGGCGTCGTTCGCTTTCGCAATCTCTCTGTGGTTCATCCTCTTCCCGGTGTCGTTCGGGAAACATCTCGGCAAAGTCCTGTCGGGAATCCAAGCCGCCAAGGAGGGGAAGTGATGCTAGTTCAGCTTCCCTCGGATGGCCACCAGCAAATCCCGCCACTGCCCGATGAGTGTGGCAATCTTTGCGGCCTTGTCAGGGACCAGTCTGGCGATGTCCACCAATCGGTCGATCTCTGCTCCAATCAGGGCAATATCCTCACTCGGGATAGTGCCAGCGTCTATCATCGCCCTGTACCGGTGCAGGGTTCGGCGGGAGAGCATAATGCGCTGATCGGCTTGGGATGGGGTCATGGAGGGAGAATGCCATGGCTTTGCTGACCCCGAAAGAGGCCGCCGAGCGCTTGGGAGTTTCGACTGATCAGTTGCTGAAGCTCACTGATCGCGGCAAGTTGCCATTCATCAATGTTGGCCTTGGCCAGAAACGGCCATCCCGCCGATACGACCCGGATGATTTGAGCGCCTTCATGATGGCGCAGAGGATGACCGCATGTCCGTCTTCAAGCGCAAAGGCTCCGAAATCTACTCTTACGACTTCTGGATTAAGGGTCGTCGATTTCTCGGCAGCACGGAAGAGAAAAACAAGCGAGCAGCCGAGGCCGTAGAACGGACCAAGAAGGAAGAGGCTCGCGCTACCGTTGCCACGGAAGAGGCAATGGATGCGCCCCGAACTTGGGAACTCGCATCGTCCCGCTGGTGGTTAGAGGTCGGCCAGCACCATAAAAACGCGCACGTCACCGCCGCTGCTCTCGATTGGCTGACGAAGGCAATAGGGCGCACCACCCTTCTGATCGACATTGACGACAACCGCGTTGCTGCCCTGGTTGCAAAACGCCGAGGCGAAATTCGGCAAGTCGGAAAGGCGGAGAGCCGCACGAAGACCGTCGGTGCCGCGACTGTAAACCGGACCTGCACGGAGCCTCTACGCAAAGTCATGTTGCGCGCTGCGAAGACTTGGAAGGTGCGCACCGGCGAAGTCGATTGGGGCAGTCACATGCTGGCGGAGCCCCAAGAACGCGTGCGCGAGGCGAGCCGGGGCGAAGAGAGCAAGATCATGGACCAGCTCGAACGCGGATATGACGCTGCGGTCGAGTTCGCATTCGTGAATGGATGCCGGCGCATGGAAATCATCGGCCTTCGGTGGCCGAAAGTAGATTTCTTTGGGCGCCAATTCACCGTTCTAGGCAAGGGCGACAAAGAGCGCACGATCCCAATGAACCAGCGGACCTTTGATTTGCTCTGGGCGCAGCGGGGCATGCACGAGGAATTCGTGTTCACCTTCGAGGCGAAGCGCACCCGTAGGCATGGCGCGCGGGACCTGGTGAAAGGCAAGCGCTACCCTATGACGGAGCACGGGCTAAAGACGGCCATGCGGCGCGCCGTCGCAAAATCTGGAGTCGAGAACTTTCGCTTTCACGATACCCGGCACACTGCCGCAACCCGTGTGCTCAGGAAGTCGAACCTTCGCGTTGCCCAAGTGCTCCTGGGCCACAAGGACATCAAAACGACGACGAAATACGCGCATGCGATGGCCGAAGATGTGCGTGCAGCGCTCGAAGCATCAAGTCCCGCGAGAAGTCCCGCGACACGAGGAAAGAAACATGCTAAGTGATTGGGGTGTTTCGGAGATTTCTGTTCTGGGCATGCTTCCCCCAGACAAATGCGCTACCAGGCTGCGCTACGCCCCGACTGCCGGACACATAGGCAAAGGGGGCTTTTGAGGCAAGCCCCAAAATTCGCCTGACGCGCACAAAGCGCGGGAAAATCCGAGCGAGGCTGGAGATTCCGGCGCAGCGGCGTCCGATGAACCAGCAGATCGCCTATAAGGGAGGCAGCATTCCCAGGGGATAGCGCGGGCCAAATTTGCGCCTCGAGCGGGGGGCTGCTAGGTCATGATCCGGACAATATGAAAAAGGGAGGCCGCGATGGCCAATGACAACGACAAGGAACTGGATTTCATCGGCAATTTCAGCCTGTTCGCCGCTGCCCTGTGGGTTCTCGGCGCCGCCGCCCTGCTGACCATGGTGGTGCTCGGCCAGAGCCGGGTCTGAAGAATGCCCCGGCCGCGACGGCCGGCGATTCCATCGCACCGCCCCGGGGGCCGCCTGCCCCCGCGCGGCATTCAATTATAGGGCCTGTCCGGCGCCGACTGGACAGCCATCTGCACGGCGGGCCGCCCCCTGACATCGCGGCGGAAATCGCTGGGCGACATGCCGGCAACCTTGCGGAACGATTTATTGAAGGCGCTGAGCGAGCCGAAACCGCTCTCCATGGCGATGGCAAGCACACTGGCATCGTCATGCATCAGCATGGCCTGGGCATAGGACAGGCGCATGAGGTTGATATAATCGTTTAGCGTCATGCCGGTGGATTTCTTGAACACCGTCATCGCATATTTCGGATGCACGTCGGCAGCCACGGCAATGTCGACGGAATCGATGTCCTCGCGAAAATTGTCGGCGATATATTCGCAGATGCGCACCACGATGGGCGAGGCGTGATGGTCGAGCCCGCCGGCATCGGCCACCGGCCGGCTGTCGGGCAAGAGGCTATAGGGCGAAAAGCGGATGCGCTCGATGCGCAACAGGAGCTCATCCACCGCCAGGCTCGCCTTCATCGGATCGCCGGAGCGCGTATAGAGATGCCATCGAGCGAAATTGATCGGATCTGCCCCGTCGGTGGCCTGCGTCACCAGGGTTGCGCCCTGCATCAGCCGGGCCTGCACGTCCGATGGCAGGCGCAGGCGGAAGAAATGCACCAGCGGCAGATGCCCGCCGGCATAGATCAGATCATCCGAGGCATCGTCGAGCCAATGCGGCAATCCACCCCAGAACAGGGCCAGATCACCCTCGGTGAAGGTCACCTCATGGCCGCTCATATTGTAATGCGCCCAGCCTCGGGAAATGTAGTTCACCTCCACTTGGGCATGCCAGTGCGGCGCGCGCATGATGGCCGGTGAAGTATGGAACATGGAGAGAGCCGTCGGCAGGCGTTCGACCCCGTTGGCTTCGGGGACATAATAAGTACGACTAATCTTACTTTCCGCCAAATCCGCATACCCAATGAGAGTGACGGTACCTACAGGACGACTAACTTATGTAGCGCTCGGAGGAAGAGCAAATAAAAAGGGAGGACTCTATGTCTAGCAACACGACTCGGCGGGGCTTCAAGCTCGCCGGCGCCCTCGCGGGCATCAGCATGCTCAGCATTTCGGTGGCCGCCGCACAGCAGATTACCGTCTGGTGCTGGGACCCCAATTTCAATGGCGCGACGATGGAGGAGGCATTCTCGCGCTATCAGGCCCAACATCCCGACGCCACAATCGACATCCAGGTCTTCGACAAGGCGGCCATGGAGCAGAAATTGCAGGCGCAGCTCGCTTCGGGCTCGACCGACGGCCTTCCCGACATCGTGCTCGTCGAGGATTATCGCGCTCAGAAATACCTGTTGTCGTTCCCCGGCGCATTCGAGCCGCTGACCGGCAAGATCGACTACTCGGCCTTTGCGCCCTACAAGGTGGAAGTCTCCACCGTGGACGGCCAGACCTATTCCATGCCCTTCGATTCCGGCGTGACGGGTCTGTTTTATCGTTCCGACGCGCTGGCCGAAGCCGGGTACAGCGCCGCCGACCTTGAAAACATCACCTGGGACCAGCTCATCGAGATCGGCAAGGGCGTCAAGGAAAAGACCGGCAAGACCCTGCTGCCGATCGACCCCAACGCCTCCGACCTGTTCCGCATCATGATGCAGTCCGCCGGCTCCTGGTATTTCGACGCCAGCGGTAACCCGACGATTGCCGATAATCCGGTCTTCAAGAGCACGCTCGAGACCTATCAGCGTCTGCTGACCGCCGACATCACCAAGCCGGTTGCCGGCTGGACCGAATATACCGGCAGCTTCACCTCCGGCGACACGTTGGCAACGCCGACCGGCGTGTGGATGACCGCCACGATCAAGGCCAATCCGGACCAGTCCGGCATGTGGGCCGTGGCTCCGATACCGCGCCTGGGTGACATCGACGCCTCGGTCAACGCCTCCAATCTGGGCGGCTCGAGCTGGTACGTGCTGTCTTCGGCTCCCGAAAAGGAAACCGCAATCGACTTCCTCGCCAGCGTCTGGGGCCAGGACGTCGATTTCTATCAGAAGATCCTTGTCAACCAAGGCGCCCTCGGGTCGCTGTTGGCGGCGCGCGAAGGCGAGGCCTACCAGGCCAGCGACGAATTCTTCGGCGGCGAACCCGTCTGGCAGAACTTCTCCACCTGGCTCGCGGAAATCCCGCCGGTCAATTACGGCATCTTCACCGAAGAGGCCGACGCCGCCGTGGTCGCGCAAATCCCCGCCATCACCGGCGGTGGCAATATCGACGAGATCGTTGCCCAGATCGACGCTCAGGTGCGCCAGCAGACCCAGTAACAAGGTATCCGGAGGCGGTTCGTCCGCTTCCGGTCTCCCCGAGGCCCCCGCCCATGGGCGGGGGTCATCGATGATGCGGCATCACGCTGGATCATCGGTACCGGGGTATTGGGAATTGGCAGGGGAGGAGAGCGTGGCGCAATCGCATCTGGCGCGCAACGAACGGATCAATGGATGGGCTTTCGTCATGCCCGCCCTGATCCTTATCGGCATTTTCATGATCTACCCGATCATCTGGTCGCTCTGGATGAGTTTCCAGGTCGGGCGAGGCATGCAATTCAGTTTTGGCGGGCTGACCAATATCATCCGCCTCACGCAGGACCCGATCTTCATGCGGGCCTTGACCAATACGCTGATCTTCCTGGCGATCCAGGTGCCGATCATGCTGGTCCTGGCCCTTCTATTCGCCAATGCGCTCAACAATCCAAACATCTGGGGGCGCGGCTTTTTCCGCACCGCGATCTTCCTGCCCTGTGTCACGTCGCTGGTCGCCTACTCTGTGACCTTCAAGGCCATGTTCGCGGCGGACGGCATCATCAACCAGATGCTGATGGGCCTGCATATCATCGGCTCGCCCATCCCGTGGCTGGCCGATCCGTTCTGGGCCAAGGTGGTGGTGATTGCGGCCATCACCTGGCGGTGGACCGGCTACAACATGATCTTCTACCTGGCCGCCATGCAGAACATCGACCGCTCGATCTATGAAGCGGCAAGGATCGACGGCGTGCCGGCCTGGGCGCGGTTCTGGTATCTGACCGTGCCGATGCTGAAGCCGGTCATCCTGTTCACCGCGGTGATCTCGACCATCGGCACGCTGCAATTGTTCGACGAACCCAACCTTCTGACCCAAGGCGGCCCGTCCGATTCCACGCTCACGCTCTCGATGTATATCTACAATCTGAGCTTCAAGTTCATGCCGAGCTTCGGCTACGCGGCCACGGTGTCCTATGTCATCGTGATCCTCGTCGCCATCCTGAGCTTCCTGCAGTTCCTGGCAGTAAGGGATCGTCGCGCATGAGCAATCCCCTCGCCCTGATCGGCCGTGGCGCCACCTATGTCGCGCTCAGCCTGGCGGCTTTCGTATCGGTTTTTCCATTTTTCTGGATGGTCATCGGATCGACCAATACCAATGCCGATCTCATTCGCGGCAAGGCAACGCCCGGCGATGCTCTCTGGCGCAATATCGAGGTGTTCTTCACGTCGGCGGACTTGCCGCGCGTGGTCTTCAATTCCTTCTTCATCGCCGGGGTCGGCACCGTGCTGACGCTACTGGTGTCGTCACTCGCCGGTTACGGGTTCGAAGTGTTCCGCTCGCGGACGCGCGAAAGGGTGTTCGCGGTCATGCTGCTGATGCTCTCGGTGCCCTTCGCGGCGCTGATGATCCCGCTCTTCATCCTGATGGCGAATTTGAAGCTGATGAATTCCTATCAGGCGATCATCCTGCCATCGGTCGCCTCGATCTTCATCATCTTCTATTTCCGCCAGGCGACGAAAGCGTTTCCGCACGAGCTGCGCGATGCCGCGCGGATCGACGGGCTGAAGGAATGGCAGATCTTCCTGTTCGTCTACATGCCGGTGATGCGCTCCACCTATGCGGCAGCGACCATCATCGTCTTCATGACGCATTGGAACAATTATCTGTGGCCGCTCATCGTGCTGCAGACCAATGACATGAAGACGCTACCGCTCGTCGTGGCAACGCTCAGCCAGGGCTATACGCCGGACTTCGCGGTCGTGATGGTCGGCTCGATCTTCGCCACCCTGCCCACCCTCATCATTTTCTTCCTGCTCCAGCGCCGCTTCGTCGAAGGCATGCTGGGCGCGGTCAAATAAGGTGCACCATCCATGAGCAGCGTAAAGCTTAGCGGCGTTCGCAAGTCCTTCGGCGCACTGGAAGTCATCAAGGGCGTCGACCTCACGGTCGAAGACAAGGAATTCGTCGTCTTTGTCGGTCCCTCCGGCTGCGGCAAGTCCACCCTGCTCCGCATGATCGCGGGGCTGGAGACGATCAGCGCCGGCGACCTCGAAATCGGCGGCACCCGCATGAACGATGTCGATCCGTCCCGGCGCGGCATCGCCATGGTGTTCCAGACCTATGCCCTCTACCCGCATATGACAGTGCGCGAGAACATGGGCTTCGCCCTGCGCTTCGCCCGGGTGCCGAAAGAGGAGATCAACCGGCAGGTGAATGCAGCCGCGCGCATCCTGGCGCTCGAGCCGTTGCTAGACCGCCTGCCCCGGCAGCTTTCCGGGGGGCAGCGCCAGCGCGTCGCCATCGGCCGGGCCATTGTGCGCCAGCCCGAGGTCTTCCTGTTCGATGAGCCGCTTTCCAATCTCGATGCCGAATTGCGTGTACATATGCGTATCGAGATCGCGCGGCTGCACAAGGAATTGCAGACCACCATCATCTACGTGACCCACGACCAGGTCGAGGCGATGACGCTGGCCGACAAGATCGTGGTGCTGCGCGACGGGGTCATCGAGCAGGCAGGCATGCCGCTCGACCTCTATGACGACCCCGCCAATCAGTTCGTCGCCGGCTTCATCGGCTCGCCAAAGATGAATTTCCTGGCCGCCAGGGTGGTCGAGAAATCACCGGCTGGCATCACCATCGCGCTGACGCAGCACGACGATATCAAGCTGGTGCTGCCGGTGAGCGGGGCTGAGCTGGGAGAGGAGGTCGTGCTGGGCGTGCGGCCGGAGCATTTCGGGCCCTCGGGCGCCGGCGGCGCCGATCTCAGCGTGCAAGTCGACGTCGCCGAACATCTGGGCACGACCAGCTACGTCTATGCCCGCACTGAGGGCGATCCACTGATCATCGAGCGCGAGGAATCGCGCAACGAGGACGGCGCGGAGACCATCACCGTCTCCATCGATCCGGCCAAGGCCTACCTTTTCGACAAGCAGGGCCGACGGCTCCGCTAGACTTCCCTCCCTGACAGGACTGCAAAATGACTTCGAAAATACGATGGGGCATCATCGGGCCCGGCAGCATCGCCAAAGCCTTCCGCGACGGCCTCAAGGGCAGCCAGCACGGTGAGCTCGCCGCCATCGCCACCCGCAATCCGGACCGGCCGGGCCTGGTCACTGATTTCCCGGGCGCTCGCATCGTGCATGGCTATGACGCCCTGCTGGCCGACAAGGACATCGACGCCGTCTATGTCGCCGTCCCGCATACGGGCCACGCCGAATGGGCCATCAAGGCGGCCGAGGCAGGCAAGCATGTGCTGGTCGAAAAGCCGCTCGCCCTTTCGGCCCACGAAGCCGACGCGGTATTCCATGCCCATCGCAAGGCCGGCACCTTCGCGGGCGAGGCCTTCATGTACCGACTGCATCCGCAGACTGCGAAAATCCTCGACCTGGTGAAGTCCGGCACCATCGGCGAGGTGCGGATGATCCAGTCGAGCTTCGGCTTCAGCATGGGCCGTTTCCAGCCGCAGCACCGCCTGTTCGCCTCGGAACTGGCCGGCGGCGGCATCATGGATGTGGGCTGCTATCCGGTGTCGATGGCACGGCTGCTGGCCGGGGCCGTGGCCGGCAAGCCCTTTGCCGAGCCGGTCAAGGTTGCCGGCACGGCCAGCCTCAATGCAGAGGGCACGGACGATTGGGCGGCTGCCCTGCTCACCTTCGACAACGGACTCGTGGCCCAGGTCGCCTGCGCGGTTATGGTCAATCTCGACAATGTGCTGCGCATCCACGGCTCCGATGGACGGATCGAGGTGCCCGATTTCTGGTTCGCCGGTGGCAATCGCGACCAGGGCCTGGGCCGCATCGACATCGTCAAGGGCGGCAAGACCGAGAGTGTCAGCGTCAACGAGACGGCGCATGTCTATTCCTTCGAGGCTGAGGCCGCTTCGTTGGCCATTCTGGCGGGCAAACAGGAATTCGACGCCCCGGGCATGAGCTGGAACGACACGCTGGGCAATCTGCGCGTACTCGACAAATGGCGTGCCGATGCGGGGATCGAATTCTCCATCGAAAAGGCCGCGGTGCGCACCCGCACGCTCGACAATCGCCCGCTCGGCCCCAATCAGGGCATTATCCCCAAGCGCGCCATTCCGGGCCTCGCCAAGCAGGCTTCGGCCGTGGCGCTGGGCTTTGAGGATTTCCGCACCTTCGCCTCCGGCGCCATCCTGCTCGACGCCTTCTGGGAGCGCGGCGGCAATGTCTTCGACACCGCCTATATCTATGCGGGGGGCTATACCGAAAAGCTGTTCGGCGACTGGCAGAAAAGTCGCGGCGTGCGCGAAGACGCGGTGCTGATCGGCAAGGGCGCCCATTCGCCGCTGGTCTATCCCGACGTCATCGGCAAACAGCTCACCCAGTCGCTGGATCGCCTCCAGACCGATTATGTCGATGTCTATTTCATGCATCGCGACAATCTCGACGTGCCGGTGGGCGAATTCGTCGATGCCATGGATGCCGAGGTCAAAGCCGGCCGCATTCGCGGACCTTACGGCGGCTCCAACTGGACCAACGAGCGCATGGACGAGGCGATCGCCTATGCTAGGGCGAACGGCAAGACGCCACCCCAGGCGCTATCGAACAATTTCGCCCTGGCCGAAATGCTCGATCCGATCTGGGCCGGCTGCGTCACCGCCTCCACCCCCGATTTCAAGCGATGGCTCATCGATCGTCAGGTCACCAATTTCTCCTGGTCGAGCCAGGCGCGCGGCTTCTTCACCGACCTGGCCGGGCGGGACAAGCGCGACAATGAGGAACTGGTTCGGGTCTGGTATAATGACCAGAATTTCGGCCGCCGCGACCGGGCGATCGAACTGGCGCAGCAGCTGGGCCATTCCCCAATCCACGTGGCCCTGGCCTATGTGCTGGCCCAGCCCTTCCCTAGCGTGCCCCTGATCGGCCCCCGCCGCCTGGTGGAGCTCGAAGACAGCCTCAAGGCCTTCGAAATCGAGCTGACACCGGAACAGCTGCAGTGGCTGGAACAGGGCTGAGGCGCGCCCACCCATCCCCCATCGTCACCACCGGGCTTGTCCCGGTGGTCCATTCGATGCATCGCGCAAACTGGATTGCCGGGACAAGCCCGGCAATGACGTCGGAAAGCAAGTGCAGGGGAGCGTTTCACGCGCTATCCAGGAGACCTCGTGGTGAGCCTGTCGAACCACGAGGTCGGGCATGCTGAGGCTTGGGTGCCACGACCTCGCCCCTCGACAAGCTCAGGATGAGGTCTACTTTTGCTTTGAAGGCCCGCTATTCCTCGGCAAAGGTCGCCAGCGGCGTCACCTTGGCCAATTGCGTCAGCCGTAGGGCAGCTAGGAAGGCGAGGACCGCGAACAGGGCCCCCATCACGAAGAGCGGCACGATCGAGGCGAGCACATCGGCATTGCCCACCGCGTGGGGGTAGCCGGCGGCATTGGCCGCCACGCCCGCCAGGGCCGCGCCCAGGGCATTGCCGGCCGATTGGGTGGTGGGCAGCAGGGCCGAGGTGCGGTCGCGCTCGGCGGCGGTGCTGGCCTCCATGATGGTCAGCATGATGTAGCCATTGGACATGCCAAAACCCATGCCGATGGCCACCTGCCCCACCAGTAGGACCGGCAGCAGCGTCCATTCCAGCCCCAACAGCACCAGGACCAGGCCGCCAGCCAGGAAGAGCGGGCCGCTGCGGATGAGGATGCGCCGGGTGGCGCGCTGGCGCACATTGGCCACCGTCACCGAGGATAGGCTCCAGGCAACGGCCATGACCGCGCCGGTAATGGCAGCCTGAGTCGGCCCATAGCCCCAGAGCTGCTGCAGCAGCATGATGAGATAGACCGCCGTCGCCGCGCCGGCCACCGGCATCAGCAGAAAGACCCAAAGCCCCGAGCCGACCGCGCTGCGCAGCGAGAAGGCATCGGGCGGCATCAGGCGCTGATCGGCCCGCCTGTCCAGCCAGACCGCCGCCGTCAGCAGCACGGCAGCCCCCACCAGCAGCAGGGCCGCCTGTGCTGGCTCGGTCACGGCCGCCAGGGCGACAAGCATGGTGCCCGCGCCGATGGTCAGCAGCCGCAGGCCCGGAAAGCCGTGGGCCTCCACCGGCCGTTCACCGCGTGGCACCACCAGCAGCACCATGGCCACGAAGATCAGTACGAAGGGCACGTTGATGAGAAAGGCGGCACGCCAGGAAATCAACTCTGTCAGCGCCCCTGCCCCGGCCGGCCCGCCAAAGGCGGCCACGGCCCAGACCACGGCCTGCATGCCGAAGACCTTGGGCACCAGGCGGCTGGGGAACAGCTCGGGAATCAGCGCGAAACAGAGGGCGGCGACGACGCCCTCGCCGAAGCCCTGAACGGCGCGGCCGACCAGAACCTGAGTCATATCGTTGGCGATGGCGGCGATGAGCGTGCCGATCAGGAAGACGATGGCCAGCCCCACCAATGAACCGCGCGAGCCCAGGCGACGCTTGAGCAATGCGGCCGCAGCGCCGCCGACGATGGCAAAGACCAGATAGAGCGTGGTCGCCCAGGAAATGACCTCCACCCCGCCCAGTTCATGCACCGCCGAAGGCAGGGCGGCAGCGGATAGAAAGGCGTTGAAAGCGAACAGCGTGACACCAAGCGCAAGGATGGTGGTGACCGGCAGATAGCGCGGCCCAAAAATCTCGGCCCAGCGGCCTTCGACAAGATCGGACATGGGGAAACATATTAAACAAGGGTTCGCTTGTTTAATTCGCTTCAATACGGAAAGCAATGCAATTTTGGTGTGGTCGACAGGCAGCCAACCACCAAGCGCAACACCCTGCCGACTAAAACGAACAAATTCTCTTCACCGTTCGCTGATCGCGCACAGTTACACCTTTGTGCGTACTTGCGGAGAGGGGCCGCCTTGCCTAAGTTCGTCGTTGCAGGTTCGCCTGCATTGTTCTCAGGGCGGGGTGTAATTCCCCACCGGCGGTAAGGCAGCGATGTCGAGCCCGCGAGCGCTCCCGGTTCGGGAGGTCAGCAGATCCGGTGTGATTCCGGAGCCGACGGTCATAGTCCGGATGAAAGAGAACGGGATCAAGCGCCGGCCGGCGCGCGTGGCCTTTGGGCCGCGTCATTGCGGCCTGTCGTCTCCCGTAACCCTGGGGAAACTGGTTACGGAAAGGACGACGAATGAACCAGATTTCCTCTTCGAACGGCGCCGTTTCGGGCGCATCGTTCATGCTGGCGGCAAGCCTTGCCTTTGCCGGCGCCAATACGTTGCAATCGGTGCTGCCCTGGCAGTATGGCATGAGCTCGACCGGCATGGCCTTCTGGCAATATGTCATCGCCTCGGTGCTGGCCCCGCCTCTTATCCTACGGATCGGGCTTGGTAATTTGCGGACCAGCCATCCGGTCGCGCACGAAATCCGCGCCTTCGTTTCGGCGCTGGGCGTGCATGTCTTCGTCTATGGCTTCGCCTCCGGCGTGCCGATCTGGCAGATGGTGACGCTGCTGGCCACCGGGCCGCTCTTCATCATTGTCGGCTCGGTGCTGTTCCTGGGCGAAAAGGTCTCGACGGCCCGGATTCTGGCGGCTTTGCTGGGGTTTGCGGGGGCGATCATCATTTCGGGCGTCGGGACGGAAGGGCTGGGCTGGCATACTTTCGTGCCCATCCTGGCGTCGGCGCTGTGGGCGACGACCGATATCCTGACCAAATATCTCGTCCTGCGCGGGGAGCGGCCGGAGACGCTGACCGTGTCGCTGCTGGTGCTGATGACGCCGAACCATCTGGCCATCCTGCTGCTGGTCAATGCGCTGGGCGGCGTGCTGCCGGCGGGGCTGGCGACCGGCTTCCCCTTCGCGCTGCCGGAAGGTAACGGCTTGTGGTTGCTGCTGTTTCTGGGCGCGCTGACCGCGGCGGCGCAATATCTGCTGGCCTTCGCCTATCGCGATGCCGACGCCACTTATCTCCAGCCCTTCTCGGATGTGAAGGTGCTGCTGGGCGGGATCGTCGGCTGGATCGCGCTGGGCCAGGTGCCTTCCGTCTGGTTCTGGCCGGGGGCCATCCTCATCGTCCTGGCTTCCGCCTATATCTTCTGGTCGGAGAACAATAAGGCGCCTCAAGGGTTGGCTACGGCCTGACGCCGGCAGGCAATTGGTTAACAGACTGTTACCCCCGACCCTCGCAAAAGGCGGGATCGCGTGAGCGATCTCGCCTTTTTCTTGCACGCGCCGCCGATCTGTTCCAAATCTGGAACGAACATTCCATGGAGACGGCCATGCCCGAAGCCATCATCAGCGCCGCGGAAGATTTCGACAGCCTGCGCAGCGCCATCCTGGAGCGCAAGGCGAACCTGCCCAAACGGCTGGTGCAGGTGGCGGCCTATGCGCTGGACCATCCCGACGAGATCGCCTTCGGCACCGCGGCCAGCATCGCCCATTCGGCCGGGGTGCAGCCCTCGACCCTGGTGCGCTTCGCCCAGTCCTTCGGCTTCGAGGGATTTTCGGGCCTCCAGCAAATCTTCCGGGCCCGGTTGCGGGAGCGGAACGCCTCCTACGAGGAACGGTTGCGCAAGCTGGCGGCGGATGGATTGGCGGTGGAGGAGAGCGCGGCGATCTTCACCGGCTTCGTGGCGGCCGCCCATGCCAGCCTCGATGCGCTGTCCAGCGCCATCGACCCGGCGGCGTTCGAGCGGGCGGTGGATATCCTGGCCGGAGCGGACACGATCTACCTGGTGGCCAAGCGGCGCTCCTACCCCATCGCGGCCTATATGGCCTATGCCTTCGGCAAGCTGAAGGTCCGCTACCAACTGGCGGGCAGCGCGGCCGGGGTGGACGATGACCTGCTGGCGCTGGCCGGGCCCAACGATGCCGGCTTTGCCGTCAGCTTTTCGCCCTATGCCTCGGAAAGCGCGGCCCAGGCGCGGACCCTGGCGGGCAATGGCGTGCCGCTGGTGGCGCTGACCGATTCGGCGCTTTCGCCGCTGGCCGAGCATGCCGATATCTGGTTCGAGCTGGTGGAGGCCGACCATGGCGGGTTCCGCTCGCTCTCGGCCAGCATGGCCTTCGCCATGGCGCTGACGGTTTCGGTGGCGGAGAAGCGGCAATTCCGGTGATTGCGCGCAAATAGAACGTACGTTCTATCTTGTGATACAGTGGAATTCATGTTTCATTGTGACATCATTCGGAACGCAGTCGCAGGGAGGGATGGTGGTGCCCACCGGCCAGAGCAATGCCACGGACAGGGAACTGGACGTCATCACCATCGGGCGTGCCTCGGTGGACCTTTACGGCCAGCAGATCGGCACCCGGCTGGAGGATGTGGGGAGCTTCGCCAAATCCGTCGGCGGCTGCCCCACCAATATCGCCGTAGGCACGGCGCGGCTGGGGCTGAAATCGGCTTTGATCACCCGGGTGGGCGACGAGCAGATGGGCCGCTTCATCCGCGAACAGCTGGAGCGCGAGGGCGTCGAGACGGCGGGAATCGTAACCGATCCCGAACGGTTGACGGCGCTGGTGCTGCTCTCGGTCGAGAACGACAAATCCTTTCCGCTGATCTTTTATCGCGACAATTGCGCCGATGCGGCGCTGAACGAAGAGGACGTTCAGGACGCCTTCATCCGCAGGGCAAAGGCCGTGCTGGTGACAGGCACCCATTTTGCCAAGCCACACAGCGACAAGGCGCAGCGCAAGGCGATGCAGATCGCGCGGGCGCATGGCGGCAAGGTGGTGTTCGACATCGATTACCGGCCCAATCTCTGGGGCCTGGCCGGGCATGATGCCGGCGACAGCCGCTATATCGCCTCCGACATGGTATCGGCCCATCTCAAGACTGTGCTGCCCGAATGCGACCTGATCGTGGGCACGGAAGAAGAGGTGCTTATCGCGGCCGGCGCCGAGGATCTGCATGCGGCGCTGCGGACAATCCGGTCGCTCTCCGCCGCCGTGATCGTGCTGAAGCGCGGGCCGATGGGCTGCATCGTCTATGACGGACCGATCCCCGACGATCTCGAGGACGGCATTGTCGGCAAGGGTTTTCCCATCGAGGTCTATAACGTGCTGGGGGCCGGCGACGCCTTCATGAGCGGGTTCCTGCGCGGCTGGCTGCGCGGGGAAAGCCACGCGACCAGCGCGACCTGGGCCAATGCCTGCGGCGCCTTCGCGGTGAGCCGCCTGCTCTGTGCGCCGGAAATTCCCACCTGGACGGAGCTGCAATTCTTCCTCGAAAACGGCAGCCGCGAACGGGCGCTGCGCAAGGACGAGGCCATCAACCACGTGCATTGGGCCACGACGCGGCGGCGGGAGTTTCCGAGCCTGATGGCGCTGGCGGTGGACCATCGCGTGCAATTGGAAGAGATGGCCGGCGGCGATGCGCAGAAGCTGGCGCGGCTGCCCCAATTCAAGGTGCTGGCGGTGCAGGCGGCGGCACAGGTGGCCAATGGCCGCGACGGCTTCGGCATGCTGATCGATGACAAATATGGGCGCGATGCGCTTTATGCCGCCAGCGCGCTCAAGGATTTCTGGGTGGCCAAGCCGATCGAACTGCCCGGCTCGCGGCCACTGCAATTCGAATTCACCCAGGACCTGGGGTCGCGGCTGGTGGAATGGCCGGTGGATCATTGCATCAAGGTGCTGTGCTTCTTCCATCCCGACGATGCCGAGGCGCTGCGGCACGAGCAGATCGAAAAGCTGCGCGCGGCGTTCGATGCAGCGCGCAAGATCGGCCGCGAAATCCTCGTCGAAATCATTGCCGGCAAGCATGGGCCGCTGCACGATGACACAGTGGCCAGGGCGCTGACCGAGATTTACGATGCCGGGATCAAGCCGGACTGGTGGAAGCTGGAGCCGCAGCCCAACGCGGCCGCCTGGGCCGAGACCGATGCGGTGATCGAGGCTCGCGATGCCTATTGCCGCGGCGTGGTGCTGCTGGGGCTGGATGCGCCGCAGGAGGAATTGGAACGCGGCTTTGCCGCCGCCAGATCGGCGCGCACGGTCAAGGGTTTTGCCGTGGGCCGCACCATCTTCGCGGAGGCGGCGCGGGCCTGGCTGGACGGACGGATGAGCGACGAGGAGGCGGTGGCCGACATGGCGCAGCGCTTCGGGGCGCTGGTGGAGATATGGGAAGGGAATTGAACCTTGGCGGCATGCGGGTGAGCCCGAACCCCCTCCCTAGCTTTGCTACGGCCTTTACGGCCTAGCGACGCTACCCTCCCCTCAAGGGGGGAGGGTGAAGGTGGTGAGTGTGGCGAGACAGTGCCTCAGGCGCAAATCACCCTCCCCCTTGAGGGGAGGGTAGCGCAGCTGGACCCTTTTAGGGTCCTAGCGCAGCTTGGGAGGGGGTTCAGGGCCCTCGACAGAACGAAAGTTTGAGGAAACGGCAATGAGCCAGAAGACAATTCGACTAACGATGGCGCAGGCCGTGGCGCGGTTTCTGACGGCACAGAAGACCGTTATCGATGGTGAGACGGTGCCGATCTTCGGCGGGGTCTGGGCGATTTTCGGGCATGGCAATGTGGCCGGGATCGGCGAGGCCCTGCATGGGGTCAAGGACGAATTGCCGACCTATCGCGGGCAGAACGAGCAGAGCATGACCCATGCCGCAATCGGCTATGCCAAGGCCAATTTCCGGCGGCGGTTCATGGCGGCGACGACCTCGATCGGACCCGGCGCGCTGAACCTGGTGACGGCGGCGGCCCTGGCGCATGTGAACCGCATTCCGGTGCTGCTGCTGCCCGGCGACGTGTTTGCCAATCGCCTGCCCGACCCGGTGCTGCAACAGGTGGAAGATTTCGGCGACGGCACCATTTCGGCCAATGACTGCTTCAAGCCCGTGAGCCGGTATTTCGACCGGATCACGCGGCCCGAACAGATCGTTCCGGCTTTGCGCCGCGCCATGCAGGTGCTTACCGACCCGGCCGAATGCGGGCCGGTGACCTTGTCGCTGTGCCAGGATACGCAGGCGGAGGCCTATGACTATCCGGAGAGCTTCTTTGCCGAAAAAGTTTGGGTGCCGCGCCGGATCATGCCGGATGCCGACGAATTCGCGCAGGCGGCGGCGGCGCTGAAGCTGAGCAGGAAACCGGTGATCATCGCGGGGGGCGGCGTGCTCTATTCGCAGGCCAGCGACAGCCTGGCCGCCTTTGCCGAGGAGCATGGCATTCCGGTGATGGAGACGCAGGCGGGCAAGAGTTCCCTGCCCCACGTGCATGAGCTCAATATGGGCTCGGTGGGGGTGACCGGGACTTCGGCATCGAACCTCTTGGCAGAAGAGGCCGACCTGGTGCTGGCCGTGGGGACGCGGTTGCAGGATTTCACCACCGGCTCCTGGGCGCTGTTCAAGAACGAAGACATCAAAATCGTCGGGCTCAATGTGCAGGCCTTCGACGCGCACAAGCATAATGGCCTGCCGCTGGTTGCCGATGCGCGGGTGGGGCTGGAAGCGCTGGATGCGGCGCTGATGGGTTGGCAGGTTGATTCCGCCTGGACGCAGAAGGCGTTGAAATTGAAAGAGGATTGGCTCGTGGATGCCGATGCGGCGCGGGCTTCTTCCAATGCCGAATTGCCCTCGGACGCACAGGTGATCGGGGCGGTGCAGCGCGGGCGGAGCAAGGCCGTGCTGGTCTGCGCCTCGGGCGGGCTGCCGGGCGAATTGCACAAGCTGTGGCGCGCCGACGGGCCAGGCTCGTATCATCTCGATTACGGGTTTTCGACCATGGGCTACGAAATCGCCGGCGGGCTGGGCGTGGCCATTGCGCGGCCCGACCAGGACGTGGTGGTGATGGTGGGAGACGGCTCCTACCTAATGATGAACTCGGAAATCGTCTCGGCGGCGATGATGGGCGTGCGGCTCACCATCGTGGTGCTGGACAATGCCGGGTTCGGCTGCATCAACCGGCTGCAAATGGCGACCGGCGGGGCCAATTTCAACAATCTGTTCCGCGACACCTATCACATGGACCTGCCCAATGTGGATTTCGCGGCGCATGCCGCCGCCATGGGCGCCAAGGCCAGGAAGGTAGCCTCGGTAGGCGAGCTGGAGGCGGCCCTGGCGGAAAGCGAGGGCGCGGCGGGCGTGCATGTCTTCGTCATCGATACCGACCCGCTGATCACCACCGAGGCCGGCGGGCATTGGTGGGACGTGGCGGTGCCGGAGGTGAGCGAGCGGCCCAGCGTCAACGCGGCGCGCGAGGCTTATGTGAAGGCATTGCGGGCGCAACGGGCGGGGTGAGAAAAGCCCCCCTCATCCGCCCTTCGGGCACCTTCTCCCACGAGGGGAGAAGGGGGCACCGAGTTCAATCAACCACCGGCTCACCCCTCTGCCCTTGTGGGAGAGGGTGGATCGGCCAAAGGCCGAGACGGGTGAGGGATTTAGCGCCGCGGCGCAGGAGAAGACGAAGTGAAAGCCAAACTCGGCATGTCGCCCATTGCGTGGTGGAACGACGATCTCAAGGAATTGAGCGATGACGTGTCGCTGGAGGAATGCCTGCGGCAATCGCGGTCGGCCGGGTTTACCGGCATGGAGAAGGGGCGGCGGTTTCCGGACGATCCGGCGGTGATGCTGCCTATTCTCAAGGCGGCCGACGTGACGCTGTGCGGGGGCTGGTTTTCGGGCACGCTGGTGGACGAGGAGCTTTCGGCCAATAAGGACCGGATCGCGCCGATGATCGAATTGTTCAAGGCGGTGGACGCGCCCTGCATCGTCTATGGCGAGGTGGGCCGCTCCATCCAGGGCAAGCGGGAAGTGCCGCTGGCGCGGAAGCCGAAGCTGTCCGATGACGAGATGAAGGCCTATGCGCGCAAGGTGACGGCGTTCGGGGAATGGTGTGCCGATGAGGGCATGCCATTGTCCTACCATCATCACATGGGGGCGGTGGTGGAGACGGAGGCGGAGCTGGATGCGTTCATGGCGGCTTCCGGTGAGGGTATTCCGCTGCTGCTCGATACGGGGCACCTGGCCTTTGCCGGCGGGGATGTGCTGGGCGCCATCGACAGGCACCACAAGCGCATCAACCATGTGCATGTGAAGGATATCCGCCGCGCGGTGGTGGACGGGCTGGACCGGCGCCGGCAGAGCTTTCTCGATGCGGTGGCGCTGGGGGCCTTCACGGTGCCGGGCGACGGGTCGCTGGATTTCGGGGCCATCGTGCAGCGCTTTGCCGATCATGGCTATGAAGGCTGGTTCGTGGTCGAGGCCGAGCAGGACCCGGTCAGGAATCCGCCGCTCAGAATGGCGCAGGTGGGGCATGCCGAATTGATGCGGGTGATGCAGGCGGCCGGATACGAGGTCGAGACGCAGGGTTTTCCGAAAGACTGAATCTTTTGAACGGGCTGTGCTAAAGCCTTGCCGGATTGAAGCAAGCGGGAGGCGGCGGGATGGCGCTCAAGGAAAACGATCTCAAATGGTTCCGGCCGCTATGGCGGCGCGTGGCGGTGGCCGTGTTCCTGGCGCTGTGGCTGGGCTGGGAGCTGTTGTTCACCCAGGACATGTTCTGGGCGATCCTGGTGGGCGCGGCGCTGGCCTATGTGGCCTATAATTTCTTCTACACCTTCCCCAAGGAGGAGACTTCCGATGAGCAAATCCCCCCTCCTCGTCCGGCCGACGAGCAAGACCGGCAGGATCCATGACGTAACCCCCGCCTCGGCGGGATGGACGCATGTGGGCTTCGGGCTGCACCGGCTGGCGCCGGGCGAAGCCTATGGCGAGGCCACGGGCGAGCGGGAAGTGTGCCTGGTGCTGGTTTCGGGCAAGGGGCGCTTTGCCGTGGATGGCGAGGATTTCGGCGAACTGGGCGAGCGGATGAGCCCGTTCGAGGGCGCGCCATGGGCGCTCTATGTGCCAGCGGGGCGGAACTGGGCGGTGGATGCGAGCACAGACCTGGAACTGGCGATCTGCTCGGCGCCGGGCGGCGGGGATTTCCACGCCCGGGCGATCCCGCCGGGCACGCATCCGCGCATCACGCGCGGCAAGGGCGCCAATGTGCGGCACGTCTACAATATCATGCCCGAAGATGACGGCGCGGCCCATGCGCTGCTGGTGGTCGAGGTGATCACGCCGCAGGGCAATACCTCGTCCTATCCGCCGCACAAGCACGACCAGGACAATCTTCCGCATGAAAGCCAGCTGGAAGAGACCTATTATCACCGCATGAACCCGCCCCAGGGCTTCGGCTTCCAGCGGGTCTATACCGATGACCGGAGCCTCGACGAAGCCATGGCCATCGAGGATGGCGACGTGACCCTGGTACCGCGCGGCTATCATCCGGTGGCGACCACGGCGGGCTACGATCTCTATTATCTCAATGTCATGGCCGGGCCGAAGCGGGTGTGGAAATTCCACAATGCGCCCGAACACGAGTGGATGCTGAAATAGCTAGTCCAGCATGCTTTCCGGCAATTGGCCGTCGGTGAGGAAGGCGAAGCCATAGCGAGTGCCATCCTTGCCGATGGCCTCGCAGAGATAACGGGCGGGGCCGTGTTGCGGGTTGCCGATCAATTCGCACCGGCCCGTTGCGGCTTGCTCGACATTGTTGTCGCCGCTGCCGTCCCTGCCCTCGATGACGCGATCGATCTGCTGGGCGAGGCCCTCGGCCGTTCGCTCGACCGATCCGGCGAACACCAGGAACCGCCCGCTCGGATCGGTGGTCCAGATGGCCAGTTCCATCGTGCTGTCGGTGTAGACCACCTGCATGATTTCATCGCCGCAGATGTCCCGGATGTCCTCGTCGCCGATGCTCAATTGCTGGCATTCGCCGCGCAGGCTGAACACGGAATGGGGCTCGGCGGTCTGGGCAAAGGCGGGGGGAACAAGCATGAGGCTGGCGATCAGGGGCAGGAATTTCATGGGATCATCGGGGTTTGGATCGTGCATAGCGTGATGGAAAAAGGGCGCCGTCATGGCGCCCTTTGGATCATTGCCGTCACAGGACGCGCTCAGCGGCCCTGAAAGACCGATTTGTCGGCCAGTGGCCCGGTGATTTCGCTGACCTTGACCGCCCTGCCCTCCTCCACTGATTTCAGCGCCGCGTCGGCCAGCGCCACGGCGATCAGGCCGTCGGCGCCGCTGGGCGAGGCCGGAGATTTCGATTCAACGCAATCGATGAAGGCGCTGATTTCGCGGGCATAAGCCTCGGTATAGCGGGTCATGAAGAAATCGTGCAGCGGCGGGCGGGTATAGCCGGAGGCGCTGGCGATTTCAATGGAGACCGGGCGCTGGTTCTCGGCGGCGACGGCACCCCTGGAGCCGTGCACCTCGATGCGCTGGTCGTAGCCATAGGTGGCGCGGCGGGAATTGGAGATGGTGGCGTGCTTGCCCGAGGCGGTGAACAGCATGAGCGAGGCGCTGTCATAGTCGCCGGCGGCGCCAATGGCCTTGTCGACCAGTACCGAGGCCTGGGCGGACACGGTATCGATTTCCTCGCCGAGCAGGAAGCGGGCCATGTCGAGATCGTGGATGGTCATGTCGCGGAAAATGCCGCCGGAGCGCTTGACGTAATCGGCCGGGGGCGCGCCGGGATCGCGGGAGACGATGGTGACCATTTCCACCGCCCCGATCTGCCCTTCGGCAATGGCGGCCTTGACGGCCTGGAAATGCGGATCGAAACGGCGGTTGAAGCCGACCATCAGCGTGGCGCCCTCGGCATCGACGACCTTGAGGCAGGCCTTGACCCGCTCGACATCGAGATCGATCGGCTTTTCGCAGAAGATCGCCTTGCCGGCCCGGGCGAAGCGCTCGATCAGATCGGCATGGGTGTCGGTGGGGGTGCAGATGATGACGGCGTCGATATCGGCGGCGGCTTCGATGGCCTCGATGGTGCGCACTTCGGCGCCATATTGGCCGGCCAGGTCGGCGGCGGCCTGGGGCATCGCATCGGCGACGGCGACGAGCCGGGCTTTGGGATTGGCGGTCACGGCCTTGGCGTGAACCTTGCCGATACGGCCTGCGCCGAGAAGGCCAAAACGGACGATCATTGCGGGAAACTCCACCGGATGGGCCGGAGCGAGCCGGCCGGACATGTGATGGAATGAATAGACGATTTTTGCGGTGGATGGAACGTGAATTCCACAGGAAAGGGGGGCGGTTTGCCAAGTTCTGTGCGGGTGGAGGCATCCCCCTCATCCGGCCCTTCGGGCCACCTTCTCCCCGAGGGGGAGAAGAATGGGCCGGTGCACGCCTCTTGTTCCTCTTCCCGTCGGGGAGAGGGTGGATCGGCTGAGGGCGGAGACGGGTGGGGCCAAGTGTAGGGCGCTGGTGCGCGGGAGCACCCCCTCCCAGCTTTGCTAGGCCTGTCGGCCAAGCTGCGCTACCTCCCCCGTCAAGGGGGAGGTGGGCCCCGGCCTGCGCGAAGTGACAGGCTATGGGAGGACGCTGCCTCAGACGCGATGCGGCACCCTCCCCCTTGCGGGGAGGGCTGGGGTGGGGGTTGGGCGGCAGGGTGCTGAAATCAGGCGCCGGTGCGCGGGAGCACCCCCTCCCAGCTTCGCTAGGCCTGTCGGCCAAGCTGCGCTACCTCCCCCGTCAAGGGGGAGGTGGGCATCGCGTTTGCCGCGCCCGCATGCCATTCGCGCATAGCGCTCATGGCCTTCTCGCCTCAGATCGCGCCACTGGCGCGATCTGCCCTGCGGGACGGCTCGAAGCCCGTCAAGGGGGAGGTGGGCATCGCGCTTGACGTCAATGCTCGCGGGCGCGTTCCAGGATGCGTTTGCATTCCAGCAGTTCGCGGAGGACTTCGGAGAGTTTGTCGCGCGATTCCTGGTCCAGCGCGGGGCTGGCCAGCATCACGGCTTCCTCGATTTCGGCCTCGTCGCTGGCCGCTTCGGCTTCCTCGATCATGGGCAGGATTTCGTCCAGGCCCTTGCCCTCGCCCACGGCGATGACATAGCGCGGACCCTGATCCTTGAGGATGCGCTGGACGCCCTTGATGGTAAAACCCTGATCGTAAAGAAGATGACGGATGCCGCGCAGGAGCATCACGTCTTCAGGTCGATAATAGCGGCGGCCGCCGCCGCGCTTCAGCGGCTTGATATTGGCGAAGCGGGTTTCCCAGAAACGCAGGACGTGCTGGGGAAGATCGAGCTCCTCCGCGGCTTCCGATATGGTGCGGAACGCGTCTGGCGACTTGTCCAAACCACAGATCTCCCGGGTAAGAAAACCTTACTTTCCAGCGGAGACCATAGACTTGTTAATCTTGGACTTCAACACATTGGACGGTTTGAACACAAGAACCTGTCGCGGCAGGATCGGCACTTCCTCGCCGGTCTTGGGATTGCGGCCGATGCGCTCGTTCTTGGACCGCACCTGGAAGGAGCCGAAAGACGAGAGCTTCACATTGGCGCCCGTCACCAAAGCGTCGGAAATCAGTTCGAGCACACGCTCCACCAATTCGGCCGACTCAGTACGGGAAAGACCCACCGAACCATAAACCGCTTCGGCCAAGTCCGCCCGCGTTACCGTCTTCTGCGTCATTCGCACCCCCTTGTTGGTTTGGGTCATGCACTTCCCCGGCCCCGAAGGGCCTGGCTGATCTAGCGGGAATAGCTTCCCCAGAACGACGCGGCAAAAAGGTCTTCGCCCGTGAATGCCACGCCGGGTTCCTCCACCCATCGAAGACACTAACGCCTTGAAACGCTTAAGGTCAATGCGCAGCCATGCGCTACCAGCGAATGAGCGCGGCGCCCCAGGTAAAGCCGCCGCCCATGGCTTCGAGCATGACGAGATCGCCGGGCTTGATCCGGCCATCGGCCACCGCCACGCTCAGCGCCAGCGGCACGGAAGCGGCCGAGGTATTGGCATGCAGATCGACGGTGGTGACCACCTTTTCGGGCGGCAGGCCAAGCTTGGCCCCTGCCCCGTCGATGATGCGCTTATTGGCCTGGTGCGGCACGAACCAGTCGAGATCGTCCACCGAATAGCCGGCCTGTTCGAGGCTTTGATAGACCACGTCGGTGATCTTGCCCACGGCATGGCGGAAGACCTCCGGGCCCTGCATGTGAACGACGCCGGTGGTGCCGGTGGTCGAGGGACCGCCATCGACATAGAGCTTGTCCCAATGGCGGCCATCGGAGCGCAGGGCGGAGGAGAGGACGCCGCGCTCGGGCTCGCCGTCGGCCAGTTCGGCACGCTCCATGATCACCGCGCCGGCGCCATCACCGAACAGCACGCAGGTGGTGCGGTCGGTCCAGTCGAGCAGGCGGGAGAAGGTTTCGGCGCCGATGACCAGGACGCGATTGGCCAGGCCCGCCTTGATATAGGTATCGGCCGTGGTGACGGCATAGACGAAGCCGGAGCAGACCGCCTGGATGTCGAAGGCAAAGCCGTGATGCATGCCCAGCTTCATCTGGATCAGCGTAGCGGCCGAGGGAAAGGTATAATCGGGCGTGGTGGTGGCCACCACGATGAGATCGATATCCGCGATGGCCAGGCCCGCATTGTCGAGCGCCGCCCGGGCAGCGGCCACGCCGAGATCGGAGGTGAATTCCCCCTCGGCGGCAATGTGCCGTTCCTTGATGCCGACGCGCTGCTGGATCCATTCGTCGGACGTATCGACGGTCTTGGCCAGTTCTTCGTTGGTAAGGATTCTCGCCGGCAGGTAGCTGCCGATTCCACGAATGACGGAACGGATTCTGGTCACGCCGATTTGGCCTCGGTCTCGGTGGACGGCTCGGTCGCCGCCGTGTGAATGGGGAAGCGTTGCATGGTGTCGCCGACCTTGTCCATCAGCCGGCTGCGCGCCATTTCATAGGCGAGGCCCAGCGCGCTCTTGTAGCCGATCTCGTCGGTGCCGCCATGGGATTTGATGACGATGCCATTGAGGCCCATGAACACGCCGCCATTGACGGTGCGCGGATCCATCTTGCGGCGCAGGGCATTGAGCGCCGAGGACGCGAAGAGCGCGCCGATGCGGCTCATGAGATTAGCCTTGAGGGCGCTGCGCAGATAGGAGCCCACCTGACGGGCCGTGCCTTCGGCGGTCTTGAGGGCGATATTGCCGACAAAGCCTTCGGTGACGACCACGTCCACCGTGCCCTTGCCGATATCGTCGCCTTCGACGAAGCCGTGATAGGTGAAGCCGGCGCCGCTGGCCTCGGAAAGAATCTTGCCGGCTTCCTTGATCGATTCGAGGCCCTTGACCTCTTCGGTGCCGACATTGAGCAGGCCAACGCTGGGATTGTCCGAATCGAACAGGGCGCGGGCGAGCGCCGAGCCCAGAATGGCGTAATCGACGAGCTGGCGGGCATCGGCCCCGATGGTCGCGCCCATATCGAGCACGATAATATCGCTGCGCAGGGTGGGCCAGATGGCGGCGATGCCGGGCCGGGAAATGCCGTCCATGGGCCGCAGGCAGAAGGTGGACATGGCCATGAGGGCACCGGTATTGCCGCCGGAAATGGCGACATCGGCTTCCTTGTTCTTGACCGCCTCGATGGCCATCCACATGGACGAGGTGCCCTTGCCCTTGCGCAGGGCCTGGCTGGGCTTTTCGTCCATGGCGATCACCGTTTCGCAATGGCGCACCTGCGAGACGGGCTTGAGCGCCGGAAATTCATCCAAGAGCGGCTCGATCCGGTCCTTGAGGCCATGGAAGATGAAGCGCGTGTTCTTGCGCTCCTTGAGGGCCAGATGGGCCCCGTGGATCACGGCGCGGGGGGCATTGTCTCCGCCCATCGCGTCCACGGAAATCGTTATATAATCGGTCATTTCAGCCCGTATTTCGGCCCGTCAGGGCAGGCTCGCAAACATATAACATCAACTCTGCGGCGCAAGCCCCGCAGGTCAGTCCTTGTCGTCCTGGCCGCCCTTGAGCGCGGCGAGCTTGGCGAAAGGCCCCGCTTCCGGCTCGTCCAGGGTGAGGTCGAGCGCCTCCAGCGATTCGCCTTCCCGGCGGGGATAGGGATCGAGCGCCAGAGCCAGGGTTTCCAGCAGCAAGGCGCTGAGGTCAACCTCGGGGCCATCGATATGGTCGGGAAAATCCTCGTCCTCGAGGTCGATGAACACTTCCGAGCCCGGCGCCGGCGGCGTGTGATCGCGCGGGGCCGGCAGGAAGACGCGGTCGATATCCTCGGCAATGCGCTGGGCCACGGGCTCGAAGCTGACGATGGAGGCCTGCGTGACCGCGGCATCCAGATGTCCCAGCGCCCGCAGGCCGCCGCGCAGGGGCGTGACGGTCAATCTGGCCGAAAAATGCTCGACAGAGAGGATGTTCATAGCCGCGGCGATGGCGGCGCGGGTCGCCTCGTCGGCCTCGACATTCACCGAGCGGCCGGCGGCCGGCAACTTGTCGATGCGCACGACCGCATCGAAGATCGGCTCGGGGGCGCGGCTCACGCGGCGGCCTCGAAGCGCACGTCGCCGCCGGTGATGGAGCGGACCGATTGCGCGGCCAGCGCGGCATCGCGCTCGGCGACATAGGCGGCCAGGGCCCGGACGTCCAGACTGTCGGCACCATCGAAGATATTGCGGGAAATCACCGCCGCCAAAGCGTCGGGATCGTTGCGGTCCAGCGCTTCATTCAAGGCGGCCAGAAGGCCGAAGAAGATATTGCCCATTTTCTGGATTTTCTTGGGCACGCCGAGATCCCCTGCCCCCATTTCACGCAGGGAACGGTCCATGTCCTTGAAAAACAGGTCGAAAACCGCCTGGCTGAAGGCCTTGACGTCCTTGGGCTCGTTGCGCAGCCGCCGGAACAGCAGCGCCATGTGCAGGCTGATCATGTCGAAGCGGCCGGTCACGGTGTCCGGCACGTGCCATTGCGCATAGAAAAAAGGCTGCCGGGATTGCGCCACAATGGAATTATAGACGGCGTAAACCGGCTCTGTGGCAGTGTTCTTGCGGAACAAAGACAATATCATGGGATTGCACTCAGCGTCGGTATCGGTCAAACACGGTCGGGATTGGATGCCGGATCATTGCCAGCTTGCCAGACAGCCAAGTTGACCGCTACACATTCCGGCGCCCAACGGGCACGCGCCTTGTTGCCACGCCTATAGTCGAGAGCCATCGGGAAAGTCAAATTCATGCCCCAGCGTCTTGCCAAAGCCTCCGTCGCCGCTGCACTTCTCGCGGTCGCGCTCGCCGGCTGCACCAGCAGCACGTCGCTCGTGTCCAAGCGCACCCAGGGTTATGAAATCCCCGCTTCCGCGCTGCAGCAAATCCGCCCGGGCCAGAGCCAGCAATTGGTGCAGACCGTGCTGGGCTCGCCGCAATCGACCAATACGTTCGGCGAGCAGACGGCCTGGTATTATATCGAGACCAAGGTGAACCAGACCTCGTTCGGCCTGACCATGGTGCAGGAGCGCACGGTGCTGGCGGTCTATTTCGACCGTAACAAGCGCGTTACCGAGCGCTCGATCTATACGCTCGAGGACGGCCGCGCCATCGACGTGGAGACGCGCCGCACGCCGTCCTTCGGGCAGGACAAGACGTTCATCGAGTCGATCCTGGAATCCTTCTGATCGTCATCGCGCAGAGAATTGAGAAAGCCCCGGCCCCGCGCCGGGGCTTTTCGTTTCAGGCGAGGCGCTGGCGATAGGCGCCGAGGGCGAGCAGCAGGATCGCCGCGCCAGCCAGGGGAATGGCCAACATGTTGATGGCCTCCCAGCCGAGCACCTGCAACAGGAAGCCCGAGCCGAGCGAGGCCAGGGCGCTGCTCCCGAACACCACCTGCTCGTTGACCGCCTGGACGCGGCCGGCCTCTTCAGGACGATAGCTGGTGGCGAGCATGGTGGTGGAGCCGATAAAGCCGAAATTCCAGCCCACGCCGAGCAGGATCAGCGTGACGGTGAAATGGCCGACGCTGATGCCGTTGAGCGCCACGGCGGCGCAGACGATGATGAGCAGCAGGCCGATGGCGGTCACCAGATGGGCGCCGAGCCGCTTGATGATGGCGCCGGTGACGAAGCTGGGCGCGAACATGGCGACGACGTGCCATTGAATGGCGCCCGCCGCCTCGGCCGGGGCATGGCCGCAGAAATGGACCATGGCCAGGGGCGCCGCGACCATGATGAGGGTCATGAGCGCATAGGTGAGCGCGGCGCCGATCATGGGCGTGACGATTTCCGGCTGGCGCAGGAGCACGGAAAGCGGGCGGCCTCGCCCGGCGGGCGCGCCCGGCACGCGCGTGGGCGCGAGGCGGGTGAAGGCCACCACGAAGACCGACAGCAGCGAGAGCACGGCTATGACGAGGAAGCTGGCGGCATATTCGGCGCCGGCAATCCAGGTGCGGGTGGTGACGCTCAATTGCGGCCCGAGGAAACCGGCGGCCACGCCGCCGAACAGGACCCAGGAAATAGCCTGGCTCTTGAGGTCCGGATCAACGCTGTCGGCGGCGGCGAAGCGCACCTGCTGCATGAAGGCGCCGGACACCCCGACGAGAAAGAGCGCGGCCGCGAAGAGATAGAAATTGCCCAGCACGACGGCCAAGGTCGCCAGCAGGGCCGCCGGAATGCCGATGGCGGCGCCGAGCATGAGGCCGCGGCTGCGCCCGAGCCGATAAATGATCATGGTGGCCAATGAGGTGGCCAGGGCCAGGCCGATGATCATGGCCGTGGTGGGCAGGGTCGCCGCGCTCGGATCGGGCGCGAAGCCGACCGCGGCGAGGGCCGCCACGGACATGATGATCGAGGACGACGAGCCGCCCAGGGCCTGGACGGCGGAGAGCAGGCCGATATTGCGGTAGGATTGGCTGCGGCTGGTGTTCATGGCGCGATTCCGGAAGGGAGGACCATGTGACGGCCGCCCTGCCCCCGCGTCAATGGATATCCGGTTCAGGCCAGATCGGCGCCGGCATTGCGGGCCATGGCATCCAGCGCCGCGTTGACAAGGCCGGAGGCGTCGTCTTCGTAGAAGGCGCGGGCGACATCGACATATTCGGAAATGACGACGCGGGCCGGAATATCGCGGCGACGCAGCAATTCGAAGGCGGCGGCGCGCAGAATGGCGCGAAGCGTCGCATCGACGCGCTCGATGGGCCAGCCTTCGGCAAGGGCCTTGTCGACCGAGGGATCGATCTCAAGCTGATGTCTGGCCACGCCGCTGACGATCTGGCGGAAGAAATCCGCATCGGCGGGGAGATATTGCTCGCCTTCGATCTCGCGTCCGAGATGGAAGCTGCCGAACTGGGCCAGGGTATCTTCGAGCGAAGCGCGGCCCACATCCATCTGGTAAAGCGCCTGCACGGCGGCCAGACGCGCGGCGCCGCGCTGATTGGCGACGCGGGGTTTGGCGGAATCGCGTTTCGGATGGTCAGTCATTCAGCTTCGCTTTTATGCCGGACAGAACGAGCGCAGCGCGGGCCGCATCCCCTCCCCGGTCCTGATCTTGTACATTGGCCCGGATCCAGGCCTGTGCTTCGGTTTCCACAGTGAGGATGCCGATGCCCAGGGGCAGAGCATCGACAACGGCCAGCTCGGCCAGAGCGCGAATGCTCTCGCCGGCCACCGCCACGTAATGATTGGTCTGGCCGCGAATGACGCAGCCCAAGGCCACATAGCCGTCAAACCGCCCGGTTTCAATGGCCATTGCGAGCGCAACGGGCACTTCCATGGCGCTGGGCACGGCAATGACCTCGTGGCTCGCGCCGGCGGCATCCAGCGCGGCGAGCGCGCCGCGCTTCATCTCATCGGCGATGCGGGGATAGGCCCGCCCTTCCACGACGAGGAAATGCAGGCCCCGGCCCGCGCCTTCCGGCACCGGGAAACGCACGCCATAGGAATCCATCAGCACTCTCCCTGCGCCAAGGCCAATATGGGCATGATAGCGCATGTTCGGCGCGGGCGGCAGGGATGGTTTCCGGCAGGATGAAGGAATGTTTCCCGCCGCGCGAAGGGCGCGATCAATCGTCCTCGCCCGGCAGTTCCCGCTGGTCCTCGGCCAGTTCGGTGAGGAAGGAACGGAAATCGTCGGCAGCGGAGAAGTTCTTGTAAACGCTGGCGAAACGGACGAAGGCCACGTCGTCCAGCCCCTTGAGGCCTTCCATGACATATTCGCCGATCTGATCGGAGGTGATTTCGACGTCGCCCAGGCTTTCGAGCTGGCGAACGATGCCGGAAATCATGCGCTCGACGCGCTCGGGATCGACCGAGCGCTTGCGCAGTGCGGTATTGACGGACCGGGCCAGTTTCTCGCGATCGAAGGGCACTTTGCGCCCGGTTTTCTTGACCACAGTGAGGTCGCGCAATTGCACGCGCTCGAAGGTGGTGAAGCGGCCGCCGCAGGCATTGCACACGCGGCGGCGGCGGATAGCGCCCGAATCCTCGGTCGGGCGGCTATCCTTCACCTGGGTATCGTCATTGCCACAATAGGGGCAGCGCATTGTTACCCTTTCGTCTCGCTTTTAGGCGTAGATGGGGAAGCGCGCGGTGAGCGCCTTCACCTTCTCGCGCACGGCGGCTTCGACCGTGGCATTGCCTTCGTCGGAATTGGCTTCCCGCAGGCCGTCGAGCACTTCCACGATCAGCGAACCGATCTCCTGGAATTCGGCCACGCCGAAACCGCGGGTGGTGCCCGCCGGGGTGCCCAGACGGATGCCGGAGGTCACGAAGGGCTTTTCCGGATCGAAGGGAATGCCGTTCTTGTTGCAGGTGATATAGGCGCGGCCCAGGCCCTGCTCGGCGCGCTTGCCGGTGGCATTCTTGGGGCGCAGATCGACAAGCATCAGATGGTTGTCGGTGCCGCCCGAGACCACATCGAGGCCATGGGCCTTGAGCGCTTCGGCCAGGGCGCGGGCATTGTCCACCACCTGCCGGGCATAGGCCTTGAACTCGGGCTGCAGCGCTTCCTTGAAGGCCACGGCCTTGGCGGCGATGACATGCATGAGCGGGCCGCCCTGCAGGCCGGGGAACACGGCCGAGTTGATCTTCTTGGCGATGTCCTCGTCATTGGTGAGGATCATGCCGCCGCGCGGGCCGCGCAGGGATTTATGGGTCGTGGTGGTCACAACATGGGCATGGGGCACCGGCGAGGGGTGAACGCCACCGGCGACGAGGCCGGCAATATGCGCCATGTCGACCATGAGATAGGCGCCGATGCTGTCGGCGATCTCGCGGAAGCGCTTCCAGTCCCAGATGCGCGAATAGGCCGTGCCGCCGGCGAGGATCAGCTTGGGCTTGTGCTCGTGGGCGAGGCGTTCGACCTCGTCCATGTCCAGCAGGTGATCATCCTTGCGCACGCCATAGGAGACGACGTTGAACCACTTGCCCGACATGTTGACGGGCGACCCATGGGTGAGGTGGCCGCCGGAATTGAGATCGAGGCCCATGAAGGTGTCGCCGGGCTGGAGCAGCGCCAGGAACACGGCCTGGTTCATCTGCGAACCCGAATTGGGCTGCACGTTTGCAAAGCCGGCGCCGAACAATTCCTTGGCGCGCTCGATGGCCAGGTTTTCGGCGATGTCCACGAACTGGCAGCCGCCGTAATAGCGCTTGCCGGGATAACCTTCGGCATATTTGTTGGTCATGATCGAGCCCTGCGCTTCCAGCACGGCGCGCGACACGATGTTTTCGGACGCGATCAGCTCGATTTCATGGCGTTGACGGCCCAGCTCCAGCTCGATCGCCTCGGCGATCTGCGGATCGGTCTCGGCCAGGGTGTTGGAGAAGAACTGCGGATACAGCGAGGATGACGTGGGGCTCATGAGAAAAAGACCTCGCAAAAGACGGAGCAAACAGGCTTGGACGCGCTCATATCATGGCGCAAAGCGCGATTCCAAGAGCGACAGGTTCGGGATGATGTCATGGGGCTCCCCTGGTTGACGAATGGGTGCCCAGGCGAGCGGCTCTCTCAGGTTCGCGTTCCCCGATGGTTCCCCATCTTTTCTCGCCAGTCGCGCGAACGAGACGGTTATGCCGCAGAACGGGCGCGAGGGAAAGGGGGTAGCGGGTTTCAGGGTCGATATGGCGGCCCACGCATGGCTTTGCATCGGGCCTGACCCGAGGGCAAAGCGGCGGATTTCACGATGTCATCCCCGATATAGAGGCCGCGAACAGAGGTTCCCGCTTTCGCGGGAATGACGCCGTGGGTGAGGAAAGCGTCCAAAGGGAACACGCCCCTCCAAGGGGGACCGCAGCCCGTATGAGGCGAGGTTTATTCCCCTCGCCGGGCCTCCCAAGGGAGGCTCAGGCGAATTTGCCGTTTGTGGGCGGCGCGGGGGCAGCCTCGGACGCGAGGCGGCGTTGCAGCTTGGCCATGGCGAGGCGCTGCATGTGTTCGCGGGCGGCGTTGAGCGGGGTGATGACCACGACTTCGATGCCCGTGGCCTCGTCGATGGCGGCGACGCGCATCTGCTGGCCGATCTGGACGAATTCGAACAGAACTGCGCCGTTGCTCATGAGCCCTCCGATGGGTGGAGGCTAACGGATTTTGGATGAGGCGGGAAGCCCGGCTTACCGCCAGGTCTCTCAAGCACTGCGTGCGTGGAGAGCCCCCCTCACCCTGAACAATCTGCTGGACGCAGATTGTTCTGTCCCTCTCCCGCAAGGGGCGAGGGGGAGATCGCGTTTGTGGAGGGTTCGTGCCATTCGAGCGTAGCTCTCATGGCCTAGCCGCGTAAATTCGCTCCACTGGAGCGAATTTGCCTTCGGCACCGCGTCTAGCTTTCGAAGGTGATCTTGCCCTGGGCGTCGAACTGGTAGACGTCGTCGCGGAAGCTGACCGTGCCCTGCCTGTTGGCCCAGGCAGTGATGTAGGTGGTGTGGATCGGCACCTGGTTGCTGATGGCCACATCGAGACGCTGCAGCGAATCGAAGGTCTGGTCGACGCGGGAGCGATCCCAGTCGCCATTGTCGCGCAGCAGCCAGGTCACCAATTCGTTGACGCCTTCGACGCGGACGCAGCCGGAGGAATGGAAGCGGGCATTCTCGCCGAACAGCGCCTTGGTGGGCGTGTCGTGCAGGTAGACGTCGTGCTTGTTGTAGAAATTGATCTTGCAATGGCCCATGGAATTGGCCGCGCCCGGCTCCTGGCGATACATGTAGTTCACCTGGGCATCGGTGATGTTCGCCCAATCGATCGTGGCCGGATCGATCGTGTTGCCGCTGCCGTCGTAGATGAAAATATTCTGCTCGGCGAGGTAATTGGGGTTTTCCAGCATGTACTTGGTCAGGTCCTGGCGGACCAGCGACTTGGGCACGTGCCAATAGGGATTGAAATTGATCTGGTGGATCTTGCTGGCCAGGATCGGGGTGGCGCGATCGACGCGGCCGACAACGGCGGTGTGGCGCTGCTCGACCATGGAGCCGCCGACGGCCTCGATGGTGGCGGCCGGAATGTTGACGACCACATAGCGGTCGGTGAGCGTCGGCGCCATCTGCTGGACGCGGGTATAGTTGAGATAGAGCTGCTGCAGGCGGGTGGCGGCCGGCACGTTCATCGCATACCAGGTGGCCTCGTCGATCTGGCCATTGACGACCAGGCCGTGGCGCGCCTGGAAGGAGCGGACGCCGCGATCGGCATCGGCATCGAAGATGTCGTTGGCATATTCGACCAGCGGCATGTCGCCCGAGGAAATCAGGCGGCGCTTGACCTGCACCACGGCCGGCGAGGAGGCGCCAAGCTGGAGCTGGTAGGCCTGCTGCGGGATTTCTTCCCATCCGCCGGCGGCGACGAAGGGCTCGTATTGCGCGATGGCGAGCTGGAGATTGTTCAGCGTGTCATAGGACAGGATCGGCTCGTTGGTGGCGATCAGGGCCTGGGCGGCGGCCGTGTTGCCGGCGCGATCAGTTTCGCGCAGCACCCTGCCGGTGCCAAACATGTCGAAAAGCGAGCCACCATCCTGTGCGCGCGCCGCAGGCAGTGCTGCACTGGCGCCCAGGAGCGCCACGGAACCCAAAAACTTGCGTCTGTTCAACCGCATGTCGTCACCCATCAGACCAGCCGCCATCCCAGCGGGCGATACCATTGCTTGGCCCGGACTCACAATCATGGTCAACGCGATGTGAATGGTCCGGGCAACCACATCCTTTGTCAGGAAATGGTTTCCAACCGGTAATGGCGCTGCTCCCAGTTTGCGGCGCAAATAAGAAACGCCGACCCGAAGGCCGGCGTCGCGTCAGCAGTTGTGGCATGGAGGCAACACGCCACCACGTGCCGAGTTTTCCGCCGGTTGGCTCCGGTCAGAGCTTGTAGAGGATCTGGTCGACCCAGAAGCGCTCGAGGCGGGCCAGCGCCTTGTTGAGGTTGTCGAACTCGTCGTCGCCCAGGCCGCCGACCTTGTCGATGGACTTGAGGTGACGGTCATAGAGCTCGTCGATCACTTCGGCCACTTCCTCGCCCTTGGGCGTCAGGCGGATGCGGACCGAACGACGATCGGTGCGCGAGCGCTCCTGGAAGATGTAACCGGTCTCGACCAGCTTCTTGAGGTTGTAGGACACGTTCGAGCCCAGGTAGTAACCGCGCGAACGCAGTTCCCCGGCGGTGAGCTCGGCATCGCCGATGTTGAACATCAGCAGAGCCTGGACGGGGTTGATATCGTCCCAGCCCATGCGGTCGAACTCGTCCTTGATCAGATCGAGCAGACGGCGATGCAGGCGCTCCACGCGGGAAACCGCTTCGAGATAGAGTGGCTTGAGCCCTTCGTTCCGTTCCGGAGTAAGCGCCTCGGCCGCGTTCGATTTCATTGCCATTTGTGCCTCACTGTAAAACTTGCGTGCGATTTTTCGCATCTCATGAGGCCAAACTACGGCGGTCGGGCTAAGATCGCCCTAAGCGACACGCTTAAAACTATCTTACTGGAAAGCAATGAGAATTTGGCTTAACGGGGCCTTACGCGGGGTCAGAAAATTGTAACCTTTCCAAGGGGTAAAGCGGGTTGCCGTCACGAGCGGCGAAGCGATGGCGCGCCGCGCAGCTTGGTGAGAAAGACGATGGCGACGAAGAGCGCCTGGCCGGCCAGGAGGGTCTGGCCGAGACCGTTGAGCGCGGTCCAATGCGTTGCCAGCAGGAGGATGCTGATCGCCACCCAGGCAGCGTCCCCGGCGATATTGGCGAGGATAGCGGACCAGGCGGGGCCAGTCGCCGTGCCGATGGCGTAATTGAACAGCGCCCAGGGGAGGAGGAAGGCTCCGACGGCCATGAGGAAGCCGGCGGCCGCAGGCATGCCGGCCAGATCGGCAATGGGCCCGGCGCCTGCGAGCAGGGCAATGCCCAGGATTCCCGAGATGGCGGCATCGATGGTGTAGAAGGCTTTTGGCGAGCGGGCCTGAGCGGCGAGCGATAGGTCGGTCATGGCGAGGTCCTCGGCTGTGTTGATGATGGACCCATGCTGCCGCCGGCAGGTCATCGCCTCAATTCCCTCCGAGGTAATGGAATTGCCGGCGCCCTTGCGGCAATGTCGGCGGCAAGGAGGCCGGCATGTTCGAGACAGCCCTGCGAGAATGGCGCAACAGGCGCGGAATGAGCCAGATGGCGCTGGCCCTGGCGGCCGACGTGTCGCCGCGGCATCTGAGCTTTCTGGAATCGGCGCGGGCGCGGCCCAGCCCGGGCATGGTGATGCGGCTGGCCGAGGCGCTGGACCTGCCCCTGCGCGAGCGGAACGGCCTGCTGGTGGCAGCGGGCTTCGCCCCGCAATTCGGCGACAGCGACTGGCTGAGCCCGCAAATGGCCGAGGTGCGGCAGGCGGCGGAACTGCTGCTGGTGGCGCATGCCCCCTACCCTGCGCTGGTGCTGAATGCCGGCTTCGACATTCTGGAGGCCAATCCGGCAGCCTGGGCGCTGCTCGGCGGCAAGCGGCCGGATGGCGGAGCGCTCAATCTCTGCGACCTGGTGTTCCTGCCGGGTCCGGTGCGAGCGGCAATCGTCAATTGGGACGAAGTGGCCTTCTATCTGCTGCACCGGCTGCGGGACGGGACAAGGCGGCATGGCCCGCAATCGGCGGTGGCGCAAACATTGATGCGGGCCATGCGGCAGGACGGCGCGGCGGCGCTGGAACGAAGGCAGGGCGGCGCACGCAACACCGTGCTGCTGCCGCTGGAATTCCGTATCGGGGACGAGGTGACGCGCTGGTTCACCACCGTCACGAGCTTTGGCGGGCCGCAGGATGCGTTGGCCGAGGAGATTACCATCGAGCAGTTTCACCCGGTCAAGGCGGGTTAATCGGCCTGGGCGCGCCTGATGCGGAGGCCGAGAACGAAGATGACGAGGAGCGCGATCAGAATCGCGGCGCGCAGGACCAGGCCGAACGTGGTGATGCGGATATCAGGATTGCCGGAGAGATAGAGGCCCAGCTCGAGAATGGTGGCGGCGACAAGCAGGACAGCGCCCCAGGAGGCCTTGATCCAGAGGCCGACGGCGGCGAAGAGCCGGGCCAGCGAGAACACGGCCAGATAGGCAAAGCCGGAAAAGCCCATGACGGCGACGGGGCTGGCCGAGCCCATATTGACGCCGAGCAGGCGAGCGGCATCGCTGAGCCCCAGGAACAGGGCAATCACGGCGATGATGCGGATATAGAGTGCGAAACCGGGCGCCTGGAAGAGCATGCGGCTTGATAATACGACCGGCCCGCTGCGACAAGCTTTGCCTTGGAGGGGCGCTGCCTGTCTGCTAGGACCGATGCGGGGCGCAGGCCCCTTCCCGACCGAAAAACGGATAGAGATCATGAGTCAGGGCTGGCCCAAGCACGATATGTCTTTTCTCGGGGGAAGGCGGCTGCGGCGCTTGCGGCAGGCCGAGTGGAGCCGGGCCATGGTGCGCGAGACGCAATTGCTGCCGCGCGACCTGATCTGGCCGCTCTTCGTGATCGAGGGGCAGAACGAGAAGACGTCGATAAAGACCATGCCCGGCGTGGAGCGGTTGTCGGTCGACCTGCTGGTCGAAGCGGCGAGACAAGCGCGGGATGCCGGCATTCCGGCGCTGGCGCTGTTCCCCAATACGCCGGACCATCTGCGCGGCGAGAATGCCGAGGAAGCGTATAATCCCGACAACCTGATGTGCCAGGCGCTGAGCGCGATCAAGGCGGCGGTGCCGGAAATCGGGCTGATCGCCGATGTGGCGCTGGACGAATATTCCAGCGACGGGCAGGACGGATTGGTGCGCGACGGGCAAATCCTCAACGACGAGACCGTGGCCGTGATGGTGAAGTCGGCGCTGGTGCAGGCGCGGGCTGGCGCAGATGTCATCGCGCCATCGGACATGATGGATGGGCGCGTGGCCGCGATCCGCGCCGCGCTCGATGCCGAGGGGTTCGACCACGTGCAGATCATGTCCTATGCGGCCAAATATGCCTCGTGCTTCTACGGGCCGTTCCGGGAGGCGGTCGGCTCGGGCAGCCGGCTCAAGGGCGACAAGCTGACCTATCAGATGGATTATGCCAATTCCGACGAGGCGCTGCGCGAGATCGAACAGGATATCGAAGAGGGCGCGGACAGCATCATGATCAAGCCGGGCCTGCCCTATCTCGACGTGGTGCGCCGGGCCCGGGATGCGTTCAACGTGCCGATCTACGCCTATCAGGTGAGCGGGGAATACGCGATGATCGAGATGGCGGGCGCGGCGGGCGCCATCAATCGCGATGCGGCGGTGCTGGAAAGCCTCTGGGCCTTCAAGCGCGCCGGGGCGAATGGCGTGCTCACCTATTACGCGCTGGAAATGGCCCGCAAGCTGGGCGGCTAGGGCGGTGCACATTTGGCTGGATAACCGAACCACCCTCACCCACCGCTCGTCACCCTCGGGCTCGACCAAAAGCGGTTGCGATAGACCCAAAACAAAGACCCCTCGGGTCAGGCCCGAGGGTGACGATCCGGATTGGGTTAGATGCCCTTAAAGCAATCCACATTGCGTTGGAATCACGGCTCTTTTGCTTTGCTCACCCTTAAGAGCGGTTGAGGGAGGGGGTCATCAGTGGCTCGCCAAACCACCCCTCCCCATCCCTCCCCTCAAGGGGGAGGGGGCGATAGGGCCGCTTCCCTCAAAACCTGAACCGCTCTAGCCGGCGCGCTCGGTGGTGCCATCTTCGGCGGCGAGCTGGGCGGGGCGCTTGCCCCGGCGCGGACGAATGGCGCTGATGATGCCGGCGCAGGCCACCAGCACCATGCCTGCCAAGGCGATCGGCTCGGGGGCGTGACCGAAGACCAGCCAGCCCAGAATGCCCGCCCAAACCAGGTGCATATAGGTCATGGGGGCTACCAGGGCCGCCGGCGCATAGCGATAGGACTGGGTGAAGAGGTAGTGCCCAAGCCAGGCGGAGACGCCCAGGCCGATGAACAGCACGACCTGCAGCGGCGTGGGCGCCGCGCCATGCAGCGTCCAGGGCAGGAAAATGCCGAAGGCGATGGCGCCGATCAGCGCCGAATAGAACAGCATGGCCATGGTGCGCTCGGTATGGGCGAGCACGCGGGACAATAGATTATAGGCGGTGGCGAGGACGACATTGCCCAGCACGAAGGCAACGCCCCAGGGATCGAGCCCGCCACCGGGCCGGGCGATCAGCAGCACGCCGGAAAAGCCGACGAGAGCCGCGATCCAGGCCGCCGGGCCGACCTTTTCCTTCAAGATCGGGCCCGAGAGCAGCACGACGAGGACGGGGCAGAGATAGACGATGGCCGTGGTTTCGGCGACGGGCATGCGCTGCAAGGCCAGGCTGACGAGGAAGGAGCCGAACGCCAGGCTGCCGGCGCGGAGCAGGACGAGCCCGGTGCGCTGCGTGCGCACCATTTCGCGACCATGGAGCGGGGCGACGATGGCCAGCATCAACAGGCAGTGGCCGATATAGCGAATGGCCGTCACCATGGGCACATTGTACTCCGTGATGAGCAGCTTGTTGGTGGTGTCGTTATAGGCAAAGAGCAATGTCGCGCCCAAGATGAGGACGAGACCGCGCAAAGGCTGATGCGTCAGCGGCGCGGGGGAAGCGGCAATAGACATGAACAATTCCGGAAGGGCGCCGGGCAGATACGGCGACTCGGGCAAGGCTTACAATAGGCCAGTGTAGTCCCCTCGGGCGCGCGGGGACAGATGCAGTGACAAATCTGTGCCCGTCCCTCTTGCAATGGCCGGATGCCGTGACAATTTGTGGGCCATGAGCCAGGATTTTGCCGCACGCCCCTATCTGCCCGACCCTTCGACCGCCCCCGAATTGTTCGACGGGCTGCTGACGCGGCGGGTGACCGCCTATCTCATCGACCTCGTGCTGATCGGCGTGCTGACGCTGGCACTGGCCATATTGGGCCTGATCCTGGGCTTCCTCACCTTCGGACTGGCCTGGCTGACCCTCCTCTTCGTGGTGCCGGCGGCGATCGTCATCTATTACGCGCTGACCCTGGGCTCGCCGAAGCGCGCGACCGTGGGCATGCAGATGATGGATATCGTGCTGACGCCGACGCGCGCGCAGCCGCTCGACGGCTGGATGGCGATCTTTCATGCGCTGCTGTTCTGGCTGACCTTCTGGATTTCCTGGCCGGTCACGATCCTGTTCGCGCTGTTCACGCCGCGCCGGCAGATGATCCATGACCTGATCATGGGCACGCTGATGGTGCGCCGTTCGCCGATGATGCGGCACTGGCGGCGGAGCCGCCAGCCGGACGATTATCACGACGGCGAGTGAGGCGTTGCCCGGCCCGGGACTCGGCGCTAGACTGGGGGCGTTCGCTTCAGCTTAGGTCCTCGATGACCGACCAGACGCCGGAAACCACCCAGCTCTTCCTGACCGCCGCCATGCCGTGCCCCTATCTGCCGGGCCGCATGGAGCGCAAGCTCTTCACGCACCTATCCGGGCGGCGGGCTTCCATGCTGCATCAATTGCTCAGCGACAACGGCTTCCGCCGCAGCCAGAACCTGATCTATCGCCCGGCGTGCGAGGGCTGCAATGCCTGCCAATCGGTGCGGATCGTCACGCGCGAATTCACCGCCTCCCGGCGCTTCCGCCGGGTGCAGCGGAGCAATGACGATATCGGGATCGCCGTGCGGCCGACGGCGGCGACGCTGGAGCAATACGACCTGTTCAAGCGCTATCTCGAGGCCCGCCACGATGGCGGCGGCATGACGCAGATGAGCTATCAGGACTATGAATACATGGTCGAGGATACGCCGGTGCAGTCGGTGCTGGTGGAATACCGGCTGCGGGACACGCCGGACCAGAAGCTGGTGGCCGTGGCGCTGACCGACGTGATGCCCGACGGGCTTTCCATGGTCTATTCCTTCTACGACCCCGATTTTGCCCATCGGAGCCTCGGCACTTTCCTCATTCTCGACCATATCGCCCAGGTTCGCTCGGCCGGGCTGAGCTATGTCTATCTGGGCTATTGGGTGCCGGATTCGCCGAAAATGGCCTATAAGGGCGATTATCGGCCGCTCGAAGTGCAATGCGGGCCGCAGGGCTGGAAGCGGCTGGCGGAATAGAACATTTCACTCATTGATTAAAACGGCGTCCGCTCTCACCTGAGCTTGTCGTCATTGCCGGGTTTATCCCGGCAATCCATCTTGCCGTGGGCATGGACCACCGGGACAAGCCCGGTGGTGACGATGGGATGGATAGACAGCCCTCTCAGCTCAATGGTGAAGCGGAAGGCAGCGCTCACACCACGATATCGAAGACGACGAGGCCATCGCGGCCGCCATCCAGGGCGGCTACGAGACGGCACCGGCCGCCTTGTGATCGGGGTGCACGAGATAGGCGTCGCGGGCCGTTTCATCGACGAAGTCGATGATGAAGCCATCGGTGAAACCCTGATGCAGCCCTTCGGGCGAGACATTGGGGCCATAGGCGATGGCGAGGAAGCCTTCGATCACATTTTTCAGATCGGCAAGCTGCAGATAGATGGCGCTGCGCTCGGCATCGGGGATGTCGGAGCGGAAGCGGACGAAGACGCAGTGGCGGATCATTTTGCGAGTCGCTCGAGTTGGTTAGCGGGAAGGTTTGATATCTTGATTCATCAAAAGGCCCTCTCACCCGTCGCTGCGCGCCGCCCTCTCCCCCAAGGGAGAGGTAAAGAGGCGGTTCCACGCGAGCGTTTTTCCGCTGCGCGGTCCGTCGTCACCCAACAAACCTGTTGTTTCGCGGGAAGCCGGTCGGCGGTTGCCGGCCGGCGGCGGCGCGGTCGCCGAGCCAGTCGACCAGTTCCTCGGTGGGCTTGGAATAGGTGCGGCCGGAACTGTCGGTCCAGGTGAGGCCATCGGCGGCGTAGAAGGTCTTGATGTCGGAAATGCCGCCATCCTTGTAGCGCTGCAGGCGCACGCCCTTGCCCCGGCCCATGGTGGCGAGCTGGGCCATGGGGAAGACGAGCAGCTTGCGGTTCTGCCCGATGACGGCCACGCGGTCGCCCTCGCAGGGCACGATGAGCCGAGCTTCCTCGGGGGCGGACACGTTGAGGATCTGCTTGCCCTTGCGGGTATTGGCGATCAGGTCATCCTCGTTGACGATGAAGCCGTAGCCCGCCGACGAGGCGATGATGCGCTGCTTGCCGGGCGAGAAGACGAAGAGATCGACGATGTCCTGTCCCTCCTCGATATCGACCATGATGCGGACGGGCTCGCCCTGGCCGCGGCCGCCGGGGAGCTTGTCGGCGCCCAGGGTATAGACCTTGCCGCCGGTGGTGAGCATCAGCAGCTTGTCCGTGGTCTCGCAATTGATGGCGAGTTTCAGCCGGTCGCCGGTCTTGAAGCCCTTCTCGTCGATCGTGGCATTGTGGCCCTTGGGCGCGCGAATCCAGCCTTTTTCGGAGAGAATGACGGTGATCGGCTCGCGCTCGATGAAGGCTTCGGTGATTTCGGCGGCGTCGGCCACCGGCGCATTGCCGAAAATGGTGCGGCGGGCGCCCAGGGCATGGGGCGTCACGCCATCGGCCTCGAACAGCGGATAGGCTTTTTTCAGCGCTTCGACCTGCTTGGCGATCTCGCCCCATTGGCGCTTGTCGGAGCCAAGCAGGGCCTCGAGCCGGCCCTTTTCCTCGGTCAGCTTGGCATGTTCCTGGCGCAGCTCGATTTCCTCGAGCTTGCGCAGGGAGCGCAGGCGCATGTTGAGGATGGCTTCGGCCTGATTGTCGGTGAGATTGAAGGCAGCGATGAGGCTGGCCTTGGCATCGTCCTCCTCGCGGATGATGCGGATCACCTCGTCGAGATTGAGATAGGCGATGATATAGCCTTCGAGCACTTCGAGGCGATTGGCGATCTGTTCGAGGCGGTGCTCGGAACGGCGGACCAGCACCACCTTGCGATGATCGAGCCAGGCGCGAAGCGTATCGGCCAGGCTCATGACGCGCGGGACCGTGCCGTGGTCCAAGACGTTGAGATTCAAGCTGAAACGGACTTCGAGCTCGGTCAGCTTGAAGAGCTGCTCCATGAGGATGACGGCATCGACCGTGCCGGCGCGTGGCTCGAGCACGAGGCGGATATCGTCGGCGCTCTCGTCGCGAACGTCCTTGAGCAGGGGCAACTTCTTGGCCAGCAGCAGTTCGGCGATCTTTTCCACCAGGCGCGATTTCTGCACGCCATAGGGGATCTGGGTGACGACGATCTGATAGACGCCCCTGCCCTTTTCCTCCTTTTCCCAGATAGAGCGCAGGCGGAAGGAGCCCCGTCCTGTCTCATAGGAATGGACGATGGAGGCGCGGCTTTCGACCAATTGGCCGCCCGTGGGGAAATCGGGGCCGCGCACCAGATCGTCCATGCTCGGCGGCGCGGACGGATCGGGATGAACGAGGTCATCGGTGGTGGCGGCGGGATTGTAGATGAGCTTGAGCGCGGCGTTGCAGAGCTCGACCAGATTGTGCGGCGGCACCGAGGTGGCCATGCCCACGGCGATGCCGGTGGAGCCATTGGCGAGCAGATTGGGGAAGTTGGACGGGAGCACGACCGGCTCTTCGTCCTCGCCGTCATAGGTCGGCTTGAAGTCGATGGCGTTCTCGGTGATGCCCTCGAGCAGGCGCGTGGCCACATCGGTCATGCGGCTTTCGGTATAGCGCATGGCGGCCGGGCTATCGCCGTCGATATTGCCGAAATTGCCCTGGCCGTCGACCAGCGGGTAGCGCAGGGCGAAATCCTGGGCGAGGCGCACCAGGGCGTCGTAGATCGACTGATCGCCATGGGGGTGGAACTTACCGATGACGTCGCCGACGATGCGGGCGCTTTTCTTGTAGCCCTGATTGGGATCGAGCTTGAGCAGGCGCATGGCGTGGAGAATGCGGCGGTGAACCGGCTTGAGGCCGTCCCGCGCATCGGGCAGCGCCCGCTGGGTGATGGTGGAGAGCGCATAGGACAGATACCGCTCTTCGAGCGCCTGCTTGAGATCGACGATGCGCTGATCGTCTGGCGGCGGGAGAGTATCGGCGTCGGACATGGGCGGCTCAAATCATGAGAACGAATCAGGAGCAGAGTATAGCGGCGAGGGTACTTAATCAGGTTGCAGAATCGTGTTTTGCCCAGGAGTTCCGGGCTATGGCGGCATATCGGACCGGTCGCGAGGGGCCTTTTGTCGATTACACCTTGCTCAGCATGTCGATCAGCGGCTCCCGAACCGTGGGCGGGTCGACGTCGCGGGCTTGCCAGACATGCTGGCGAAGGAAATGGGCGGTGAGGTGGAGGGCGGCACGGATGTCGTCGGGGGAGGCATTGCCGCGGGCGTGGAGGAAACTGGGGAGCGGCAGGAGGCGGTCCTTGTAGGGCTCGGCGGCGGCGCGGGAGACGGCGCGGCCGGATTTGGGCGACACATGGGTCAAGTCCTCGGTGACGCCGGTGGCGGCGCAGCTTTCGAGATCGAGACCGAAACCAAGCTCGTCGAGCAGAGCGAGTTCGAAGCGGGCGAGCGCGGCACCATCCGGAGCATGGTCGATGAGATCGATGGCCATGCCGAGGAGACGATCGTGCGGATCGCGCTCGGGCAGCAGATGCAGGTGCTCGCAGACGAGCTGGGAAAGATAGAGCCGCTTGCGGTCGGTGATAAGCTCGGCAGCGCGACCGCGCAGCAATTCGATGGTGAAGGTGCCCAGATGGTCTTCGAGGCGTGCGCGCCAGGTGAGCTGGACAATATTGCCGGGCTGGAGCGTGGCGGCGAGCCTGGTCGAGCGCCCACCGCGCACCAGGCCAAGGCAGCGGCCGCGACCAGCCACCATGGCCTCGGCAATGACGCCGGATTCGCCATGGCGGCGCACGCCGATCAGCAGGGCTTCACCGGTCCATTCCATGAGCACCTCGCCGTGGAAGGACCATAACGCAGTCCGTCCACCACGTCATTGCCGGGCTTGTCCCGGCAATCCATCTACCGCATCGCATGGATTACCCGGACGAGCCGGGTAATGACGATAGAACCGAAAAAAGAACCCTTCATCCGCCCTTCGGGCACCTTCTCCCTCAAGGGGAGAAGGGAAGAGCGAGCCGCTAGTTCTTCCCACTCGGAAACTCCAGCCCCATCTCACGATAGCGCTCGGGGTCCTCGGCCCATTTTTCGCGGACCTTGACGAAGAGAAAGAGGTGGATGGGCACCTCGTACATCTCCATCAATTCCTTTCGGGCCTCGGCGCCGATGGCCTTGATGGTCTGGCCTCCGGCGCCCAGGACGATCTTCTTGTGGCTGTCGCGGGCGACGTACACGACCTGATCGATCTTGTAGGAGCCGTCCTTCTGGATCTTGAAGCTCTCGGTTTCGACGGTGGAATTGTAGGGGATTTCGTCGTGGACGCGCAGGAACAGCTTTTCGCGCGTGATCTCGGCGGCGGTGATGGCCATGGTGAGATCGGTGAGATGATCCTCGGGGAAATGCCAGGGACCGGGCGGGATGTGCTTGACGCACCAATCGATGAAGTCCTTGACGCCATGGCCCTTGAGCGCGGAGAGCATGAAAGTGGCCTCGAAGCGCAGGCGCTCATTGAGCGTCTGGGACAGGGCCAGCAGGCTCTCATGCTTGACCGCATCGATCTTGTTGAGGATCAGCACCTTGGGCTGGCGGATATTTTCGAGGCCTTCGAGCAGGGTTTCGATATCGGGCGTGATGCCGCGCTCGGCATCGAGGATGAAGGCGACCAGATCGGCATCCCCTGCCCCGCCCCAGGCGCTTTCCACCATGGCGCGATCCAGCCGGCGCTTGGGCGCGAAAATGCCGGGGGTATCGACAAAGACGAGCTGGGCGGAATCGAGCGTCAGCACGCCGCGCACCTGGCTGCGGGTGGTCTGCGCCTTGTGGGTGACGATGGAGACCTTGGTGCCCACGAGAGAATTGAGCAGCGTCGACTTGCCGGCATTGGGGGCGCCGACCAGGGCGATGAAGCCGCAGGAAGTGTCGGTACGTTCGTCGGGCGTGTTCATGGCATTTCCTTCCAGACCTTCTGGCGGACCAGGAAGAGTTGGGCGGCCTTGTGTTCGGCGATCTTCTTGGAGGAACCGGTGGCTTCCAGCCGATCGTATCCGGAAAGGTCGACGGCGATGGTGAATTCGGGCGCATGATCGGGACCGGTGCGCCCGACCAGCACATAGGCGGGCGGCTCGAGACCGCGCGCCTGGGCCCATTCCTGCAAGGTGGTCTTGGCATCGGCGCGGCTGGCTTGGCCGCCGGCCAAGACGTCCTCGAAATTGCGCTCGATGAAGGCCCGGGCGGGCTCCAGGCCGCCATCGAGATAGATGGCGCCAATGATCGCCTCGGTAATGTCGCCGAGAATGGCATCCTTGTCGGCGCCGCCGGAGCGGGCCTCGCTGTCGCCCAGGATCATCTCCCGGCCCAGATCGAGCTGGCGGGCGATTTCGGCGCAGGTTTCCTTGCGCACGAGCGTATTGAGGGTGCGGCTGAGATCGCCCTCATTGGACTTGGGATAGCGGCGATAGAGCATGTCGGCGACGACGAGCCCCAGGACACGGTCGCCCAGAAATTCCAGCCGCTGATAGGAGCGATCGATACGCTTTGCCGGCGAGATGGCGCTGGAATGGGTCAGCGCCCGCTCCAGGAGGTCGAGGTCGGCAAAGCGGTAGCCGAGACGAAACTGGAGCTTTTCGTGGGTCTTGTCGCGGCGGCTCACGGCGCTTCCGTGTCGTACGGCGTGTCGCCATAGACCGACTGGAACATGCGGTCCCAGCGCACATTGGCGGGCCATTGCCAGATCTGCCAGGGCGGCAGATTGTCCTTGATGGAGAAGAAGCGCGCCTCGGCCTTGGCGATAAGGTTGACGGCAGGCACATAGCCGACCTGGCTCAGCACGCGGCTATCGGCGGAGCGGTCGCGATTGTCGCCCATCATGAAGTAATGGCCGGCCGGCACCTGGTATTCAGGGGTATTGTCGAGCGAGAGATTGTCCCCGATCTCCTGGATGATGTGGGTCGTGCCCTCGGGGAAGGTCTCGCGATAGACGATGACCTCGCGGGTGTCGCCATTGCTGTCGGTATCCAGCTTGCGGCCGATCTCCTCGCGCTCGACCATGACATCGTTGATGTAGAGGCGCCCTTCGCGCATCTGGATGCGGTCTCCGGGCAGGCCGACGATACGCTTGATATATTCCATGTTCTGCGGGACGGGCCGGAAGACGGCAATGTCGCCGCGATTGGGATCGCGCCCCAGGATGCGGTTATTGATCGGCAGTTCGAAATCGAGCAGGGCGAAATCGCCATAGCGGCCGAGCGAGAAGGAATGCTTGCCGTAGCCCCAGACATATTTGTTGGCGACGAAATAGTCGCCGATCATCAACGTCTGCTGCATGGAGGCGGTAGGGATGGAAAAGGGCTGATAGAGGAAGAAGCGGATGACGATGGCGATGAGCAGCGCTTCGACGATGACCACGAAGGTTTCGACCCACTCATTGGCGGCGGATTTCTTGGCGGTCTTGTCGGCAGGCTGGGTCATGATCTTCCCCGGTTGGCGGTGCGGAAGGGTTAGGCGTTTGTCCCAGCCGGGTCAACGGACTTGATAGGCAGGGCCTCGATGATCACGAAGGCCTGAGCGAGCCCGGCATCGTCCGTGATGGTCAGGTGGATATGGGGTTCGTGCCCGGCGGGAACAAGGCGGGCCAAAGCCCTGGCCGCCCCATTGGTCAGGTGCATGGTCGGCTTGCCGGAGGGCAGATTGACCACGCCCATGTCACGCCAATAGACGCCCCAGGAAATGCCGGTGCCCAGGGCCTTGGAGCAGGCCTCCTTGGCGGCGAAGCGCTTGGCATAGGACGCGGCGCGCTGGGCGCGGCGATCGGACTTCTTCCGCTCGATCTCGGTGAAGCAGCGCTGGGTGAAGCGCTCGCCATATTTGGCAAGGGTCTGTTCGACGCGGTCGATCTGGATGAGGTCGGAGCCAAGGCCGATGATCATTCTTCCCTTCTCCCCTTGTGGGAGAAGGTGGCGGCGAAGCCGTCGGATGAGGGGAATACCGCACTGTCCCCACCCCTCATCCGCCCCTTCGGGGCACCTTCTCCCACAAGGGGAGAAGGGAGCATCGCGTGTGTGGCAACGAAATTGATCACTTCACCCCCTGAATGCCGCGGCTGCCGGGCTTTACGGCCGGGATGGCGGCGAGTTCGGGGGGGAGCTGATCTGCAGGATAGGCGGGGACCTTGAATTCGATGAGGCTCACCAGCGGCACGCCGACTTCGGCTTCGCCGGCGGAGCGGTCGATGAGGCAGGCGGCAGCGGCGACATTGGCGCCGATCTTCTGGAGGGCGGCGACGCATTCGCGGATGGAGAGGCCGGTGGAGACAATGTCTTCCACCACGACGACCACGTCATCGGGCGCGATCTCGAAGCCTCGGCGCAGTTCGAACTGGCCGTCGACACGCTCGGTATAGAGCGCCGGAACGCCGAGCTGGCGGGCCGTCTCGTAGCCGGGAATGATGCCGCCGATGGCGGGGGACACGACCTTGGTGACGCCGGGTACTTCGGCGCGGATGCGCTCGGCCAGGGCCTTGCAGAGCTTTTCGGTCTGGTGGGCATATTGGAATACCCGGGCCTTCTGCAGGAAGATCGGCGAGCGCAGGCCCGAGGAAAGGATGAAATGCCCCTCCAACATGGCGCCGCATTCGCGGAAGATATCCAGGACCTCATCTCTCGTCATCGCGCAAACTCCTGTCGACCCTGCCGTCCCATTCGAGAGTGGAAATCATCCCGGCCTCTCGAAGGCCAGCCCGCTGGACGGCGGAAAGCCCCGGGCTGCGCTTGAGCGTTTGCAGGACATCGGTGAGTTGCGCAAGATCGCGCACCTCGATTTCGAAGATCATCTGGTGGAAGTCCGGCGAAATCATGCGCATGACCAGATTGTTGATATTGGCATCGCAGGCGGCGATGGCCGAGGAAATCTGCGCCAACGAACCGGGCCGGTTGACCGATTCCATGGAGATCACGGTCGAATAGAGCTTGTCCTCCCTGCCAGCCAGGTTCCAGCGCACATCGACCCAGGCGACATCGCTGTCATGCTTGGCGATCAGCGCATCGGAATGGATGGGATAGACGGTGAGCGGCATGCCGGCTTCCAGGATGCCCACGAGCCGGTCGCCTGGCACGACGCCTTCGCCGGAGAGATTGACCGGGGTGTGGAAATCGAGCTGGGCCAAAGCGGCCTTGGCCTGATTGCCGGAGCGCTGGCCGCCCGGCACGCGGAAACGGAACTGATCGGTGGCGCGCAGGGCAAACCAGCCATCGGCGGTGTCGGCCACCGGCAGGTCGAGCTTGCGGCGGCGCTTGCGCAGGCCCTTGACCTGGGCGAGCGCATTGCCCAGCGGCTCGGAGCCGACCTTGCCCTCGCCCAGGGCGATCAGCAGCTCGCGCTTGCTGGGCTGTTCCAGCGCCTCGGCCAGCATCTTGGCTTCGGCCTCATCCAGCATGACGCCTTCGCGCTCCAGCATCATGTTGAGCACGTGTTCGCCCAGGGCATAGGCACGCTGCGCGGCGGCCTGGCGCACGGCGCGGCGAATGGCGGCGCGGGCCTTGCCGGTAGCGGCGATGCCGATCCAGTTGGAGGGCGGCCGATGGTTCTGATCGCGGAGGATTTCCACCTCGTCGCCCGAGCGCAATTGGGTGACAAGCGGCAGGATGAGGCCGTTGATCTTGGCGCCGACGCAGGTGTCGCCGATATCGGTATGCAGGGCATAGGCGAAATCGATGGGGGTCGCGCCGCGCGGCAGGGCGATAAGGCGCCCGCGCGGGGTGAAGCAGAAGACCTGGTCCTGGAAGAGCTCAAGCTTGGTATATTCGAGGAAATCCTCCGAGGCGATGCCGGAGGTCAGGTGGGAAATGGTCTGCCGCAGCGAGCCATAGGCGTGCGATTCCATCTCGATGCGGCCCAGATTGGCCGAGGCGCCATCCTTGTAGAGCGCATGGGCGGCGATGCCGAATTCGGCGATGCGGTCCATGTCCTCGGTGCGGATCTGCAGCTCGACGCGCTGGCGGCCGGGCCCGACAATGGTGGTGTGGATCGACTGGTAATCGTTGTGCTTGGGGACCGAGATATAGTCCTTGAAGCGGCCGGGCACGACCTTCCACTGGGTATGGATGAGGCCGACCGTACGATAGCATTGCTCCACCGAACCGACGACGACGCGGAAGCCGATCATGTCGGAGAGCTGTTCGAGGGCAATCGACTTGCGCTCGATCTTGGAGAAGATCGAATAGGGCGACTTCACCCGCGCCTTGACCCGCGCGGTGATGCCGGCATCGGCCAGGCGCTCGGTCAATTCGCTGGTGATGGTCTCTATGGTTTCCTGGTTGTCCGCCTGCATCTGCTCGAGGCGGTCGATGATGGCCTGGTAATGATCGGGCTGGAGAATGCGGAAGGACAAATCTTCCAGTTCGTTGCGCATATCCTGCATACCCATGCGTCCGGCCAGCGGGGCATAGATATCCATGGTCTCCTGCGCGATGCGGCGCTGCTTCTCGGGCGCCATGAATTGCAGGGTGCGCATATTGTGCAGGCGGTCGGCCAGCTTGACCAGCAGCACGCGCACGTCCTGGCTGATGGCGAGCAGCAGCTTGCGCAGGTTTTCGGCCTGGGCCTCCTCGCGGGACACCAGGTTCAGGCGCTCGATCTTGGTCAGGCCGTCGACAATGGTGCCGATCTCGGGCCCGAAAAGCTGGTCGATCTCGGCGCGGGTGGCGTCGGTATCCTCGATGGTGTCATGCAACAGCCCCACGGCGATCGAGGCATCATCGAGCTTGAGCTCGGTGAGGATGGCGGCGACTTCGAGGGGATGGTTGAAATAGGGGTCGCCGGAGGCGCGCTTCTGCGAGCCATGCTTCTGCATGGCGTAGACATAGGCCTTGTTCAACAAATTCTCGTCAGCGTTCGGGTTGTAGGCCTGAACGCGTTCGACGAGTTCGTACTGACGCATCATGGGTTTAGCCGCTCGCTCGAGGAAACGAGCTTAGCGCCTGTAACAGAAATGAAAAGAGCGCCCGACGCATGCCGGACGCTCTTCATATAATTGCATTGAGCGGCGACGCAAATTAATCGTCGCGGCGCTCCGGGGGAGCCAGGCTCTCGATGCCGCGCAGAAGCTCTTCTTCGCTGATCGTGTCGAAATTGATCGAATCGTCGTCGCCGGCGCTCTCGATGAGCGGGGCAGCGCTGGATTCGGGTTCGTCGACCTCGACATATTTCTGCAGCGAATGGATCAGGTCCTCATGCAAATCCTCGGGCGAAATAGTGCCATCGCCGATTTCACGCAGGGCAACGACGGGATTCTTGTCGTTGTCGCGCGGCACGGTGATCTGGGCGCCGGAGGAAATCATGCGCGCGCGATGTGCGGCCATGAGGACGAGGTCGAAGCGGTTATCGACCTTTTCAATGCAGTCTTCAACGGTGACGCGTGCCACGAACGTCTCCACAATAGGGGGGATGAAGGGTCGCAATACACGATGCAGCCGCTGCTGGCAAGGTTTACCGCCCTGGAAAGGGACGGAGGCACCCGCCTTGTTCGTCCGGCGAAAATGTGCGAACACCGAACTTAAGCAAATTTTCGATGATATTCATTCCTGGCCGGCCGCTTCGGCGGCGCATTGCAATGGCAGGCTCGCCTGCCCTGACGGAGTTTTTCGATGGCCATCGACCCGCGCGAGAAGATCGCCCTGTTCATCGACGGCGCCAATCTCTACGCCGCCTCCAAGGCGGTCGGCGTGGACATCGACTACCGCAAATTGCTCACCGAATTCAGCAGCAAGGCCTATCTGCTGCGCGCCAATTATTACACCGCGCTGGTGGAGGACCAGGAATATTCCTCGATCCGCCCGCTGATCGATTGGCTCGATTATAACGGCTATACGGTGGTGACCAAGCCGGCCAAGGAATTCACCGATGCGACGGGCCGGCGCAAGGTGAAGGGCAATATGGATATCGAGCTGACCGTCGATGCCCTCGAACTGGCGCCCTATTACGACCATTTGGTGCTGTTTTCCGGCGACGGCGATTTTACCGCCCTGGTCGCGGCCTTGCAGCGGCGCGGCAAACGGGTGACCGTGGTGTCGACGCTGACCACCTCGACGCCGATGATTTCGGACGACCTGCGCCGGCAGGCGGATTTCTTTCTCGACGTGGCCGACCTGGCCAAGAGCGTGGGCCGGCCACAGGCGCAAAGGCCGGCAGAGGCCTAGGCGAAAGGCCCCCTCACCCGGCGCTCCGCGCCAACCTCTCCCCCAAGGGAGAGGTGAAGAAGATTACCCGCGTCCGCCTTCCTTCATGATGCGGGCCTTGTCGCGGTTCCAGTCGCGGTCGCGGCTGGTGGCGCGCTTGTCGAAATTCTTCTTGCCCTTGCCGATGCCGATCAGCAGCTTGGCCTTGCCGTGATCGTTGAAGAAGAGTTTTAGCGGCACGATGGTGTTGCCGGCGCGGGCGACTTCCTGATCGAGCTTGGACAACTGCTTTTTGGACACAAGCAATTTGCGCGGGCGGCGCTCCTGGTGATTGAAGCGGTTTGCCTGCAGATATTCCGGAATATGCGCATTGATGAGCCAGAGCTCGCCATTTTCCGGGGAAGCATAGGATTCAGTGATCTGGGCCTTGCCCAGGCGCAGCGACTTCACCTCCGTGCCGGTCAGCACGATGCCGGCTTCCAGCGTATCGCCGATTTCGTAATCGAAGCGCGCGCGGCGGTTCTCGGCCACGAGGCCGTGGCTGATCCATCCATTCTTGTTCTTGTCGTTCTTGCTGGACATGGCGCCATTCTATTCAAAAGGATTGCCCGGTCCTCGGGGCAAACCGAGAATGGCCGGGCAATGACGATCAGCGTTGATGCCGGACGTTTATGTCTAGATAATGCCGGCGTGGCGCATTGCAAAGTCCATGGCCTCTTCGGCCGCCGGGGTAGCGGGGACCAGGGGCAGCCGCAATTCGTTGGCGCACAGGTTGAGCCGGCTGGCGCCATACTTGGCCGGAGCCGGGCTCGGCTCCACAAAGACGGCCTTGTGCAGATAGACCAGCTTGTCCTGGATGGCGAGCGCGCCCTTGAAATCGCCGGCCAGGGAAAGCTCCTGCATCTGCGAGCAAAGGCGCGGCGCGACATTGGCGGTGACCGAAATGCAGCCATTGCCGCCATGCGCGTTGAAGCCGAGAGCGGTGATGTCCTCGCCCGACAGCAGGATGAAATCGGGGCCCAGCTTGATGCGTTGTAGGCTGGCACGGCCAAGATCGGCGGTCGCGTCTTTGACGCCGATAATGTTGGGATGGGCCTCGTGCAGGCGCGCAATGGTGTCGACCGTCAGATCGGCGACGGTGCGGCCGGGCACGGAATAGAGAATGACGGGAATGCCGACGGCCTTGGCCACGGCGGAAAAATGCTGGAACAGGCCTTCCTGGCTGGGCTTGTTGTAATAGGGCACGACCGAAAGGACGGCGTCGGCGCCGGACTTTTCGGCATGCTGGGCCAGGGAGATCGCCTCGGCGGTGGAATTGGAGCCCGCGCCCGCCAGGACCGGGACACGGCCATTGGCCACCTCGACGCAAATCTCGACGACGCGATTGTGTTCCTCGTGGCTGACCGTGGGGCTTTCGCCGGTGGTGCCAACCGGCACAAGGCCATGGGAGCCCTGCTCTATCTGCCATTCGACGAAGCTGGCGAAGGCTTTCTCATCCACGATCCCATTGCGCATGGGGGTGATGAGAGCCGGGATCGAGCCTCGCAGCATTTGTCGATATTCCTCAATTGGGACGCCGGCGCGCTGGCCGGCATTGGTGTTGAATTGGCCCGGCGCGCGCGGGCGCCGAACAGGCCGCACCATACTTTTATCGGCGGCGCGCCACAAGGCGCGCGAAACGCCTTGTGAGACTGGCTGCGGCATCGGTAAATGGAGCCATGTTTGCCTTGTTCCAGCGCCCCAGAACCGTTCCGGACGATCATCCCGCCTTTGCGGGCCTGCCCATACGGCACATCCTGACCCGGGACGCGCGCAGCCGCGCCGCGGTGCATCTGCGCGGCGACTTCGCGGCTGGCCGCATGCCGCTGGTCTGCGTCCCGGGCTATCACCGCAATATGAGCGATTTCAGCGGCTTCGCCGAGCATTTCCGGCGTATGGGCCCCGGCGACTGGCCGCTGGTGCTGGTGGATTTGCCGGGCCGCGGACGGGCCGACGACTGCGCGCGGCTCGCCGATTACAACTCGCTCGCCGACGCCGCGGACATAGCCGATATCCTGGCGGCGCTGGGCATCGGCAAGGCCATCCTGCTCGGGCAGGGACATGGCGGACAGGTGGCCATGGCGCTCGCGGCGGCCCATCCGCTCCTGGTCGGCGGCACGATCCTGCTCGATGCAGGGCCGGTGACGGATTCGCGCGGCATCGTGCGCTCGCGCAACAATCTGAACCATGTAGCGGGCCTGCGCGGCCAGAACGCGATCGCCGGCTTTCGCCGCATGCTGGGCGGCGATCATCCGGGATTGCCCGATGCCGTTCTCGATGCGCTGGCGCTGCGCACACATTATTTCGACAAGCGCGGACGGCCGCATCCGCTGTTCGATACCGGGCTGATCGAGTTGCTGAAGGATTTCAGCTTCGACGATGTTATGGTGGCGCAATGGCCGCTTTACGACGCGCTCGCCTGCGCGCCATTGCTGCTGCTGCGCACGCAATTGACCGACCAGGTGCGGCGAGAAACCTTTGAGGAAATGATGCGCCGGCGGCCGGATGCCCAGGCGCTGGTGATCGCGGGACAAGGCTCCCCTGCCCTGTTCGACCAGAGTGCGGAGACCGAGGCGGTCTGGGCCTTCGTGGCGGCGGCCGGCAAGCTGCGCCAGGCGGCCTGAGGCCGGGCCGGCGCAACAGGTTCAATCCGCTGGCGCATCCACTGTGACGACGATGCGCCGGTTCTGCCGCTTGCCCTCGGCGCTGGCATTGTCGGCCACCGGCTGGGATTCGCCATAGCCGACCGCATAGAGCCGGGTCATATCCACGCCGCGCGCGATCAGGGCATCGACGACCGCCTCGGCCCGCGCCACGGACAGCGCCAGGTTCAGCCGATCATCGCCATCGCTATCGGTGTGGCCTTCCACGTAAATCTTCGATTGCGGGCACAGTTTCAGCGCTTCAGCGAAAAGGTCGAGCTCGGCATTGGCGCTGTCGGCGATGACGGCATTTCCCGATTGGAACAGGATGGCATTGTGCGCGGAGAGCTCGGCGAGGCGCGCCTGGCACAGGGCGACCGGAACCTGCACGCCAATGGCGAGGGACCAGGAGCCCGCCGCCGCCAGATCCGCTTCGATGGCGACCTTTTCGGCTTCGCCCGGCGCCGTGCCGGAAAGGCTCCAGGCGCCCTTGTCGAATTGCAGGCGCCCGTCCTGCAATTGCAGCAGCGCTCGCATGCCGGCCTGAGCATTGTTGGCAAAATTGTCGGGTGCACCGGGCGTTACGGCCAAATCCGCATGTTCTGCTTTAGCCAGGCTGGCGAGATAGCGCGCCGTGGCATCGGCGGGCACCTGCCCAGCTAGGGTGATGACGCCCTGCGCATTGCGTGAGGCGGAAAAATGATAGGCAGGATCGATCGCGGGCGCTGGGGATTCGACGGTTGATGCGGCCTCGGCAGGTGCGGTCTCGGGAGTAGGCGCCGGGACTTCGGCCTCGACGGGTGCTGCGGTCGCTTCCTCCGTGGGCACTGTCTCTGTCGCCCCGGGGGTGGGTAGCGCTTCCGGCGCTTCGACTGGGTCTGCCGACTCCATGCCTTCGGGCGCACCGATATCCATGGTGGCGAGTGCAATTTCCGCCGGCACATCCTCAAGCAGCGTCTCTATGGCGCGATAGCCGGCTGGGTCCCGGGCCATGCCGGTGACCGAGAGCCCCTCGCTGTTGAGCGTAAAGCGCCCCTCGGACATCTGCGCCAACAAAGCCAGGCCCAGTTCGACGCCTGCGCGATAATGGCCCGGAGCGCCGCCGCCCAATTTCAGGAAATTCACGTCGGCATCGGCCAGTTCGGCGAAGCTGTCGCGCGTGGCCTGGTCCGGCGCATAGCCATCGAAAACCAGGATACCGCCCGCTTGCCGGGTGACACTCACCCAATAATCACTGACGCGCGGCAGGGAAAGCTGCACGATGGAGCCGGAATTGGGCGCCGTGCCGGTCTGGGCGATCTCGACCAGATGAGGGACCGGGTTCGGCGCATTGAGCGATTTCGGCGCTGGAAGCCTCTCGAAGGCCGGGAATCCGTCCCCACCCTGCCCCGGCCTGTCGGCCGGCATATTCATCGCCAGTGCAGCCATGGTGCCGACAGACATCGTCAGCGCAATTGGCGCCACCCATTTCAGGAGGTCCCTGATCATCCCGAATCCATTGGAAAACCGCAATTTTCCAAAGGGTAGATGATTTGCGCTGCCGGACAAAGAGAAATGGCGCGCTGGAGGAGGAGAGCGCAGTTGATCGGACGTTCGGCAGCACTTGCCCGGCCAAAGCCCAAAAAGAAAGGCCCGGCAGAGCCGGGCCTTTCCCAATTCAGCAGTAATCCGAGGATTACTTGAATTCCTTGGCAGCCTTGAAGGTGACCTTGTAGGCCTCTTCGCTGTTGACTTCGCCGCGGAGCGAGGAGGTGAAACCACCGCCCGGAGCCCAAGCCAGCTCGGCAGCACCATAGATGATGTTGTCGTTGGTGAAGGCGGCATTGTTCTCGATAGCGCTACCGAAGTAGCCACCGAGCTCACCGGTAACCTTGAGGGTTTCGGTGACAGCGGCAACCACCTGAGCGGCGACCTGAACGGTGTCTTCATCGAGCAGACCGTCACGGAAGTAACGAGCGCCGAGGTTGATGGCAACGCCTTCGGTCACGTTCACGCCAATCGAACCACCGAAGCCGTAGTCGGTGAAATCGGCAACCGGGCCGTCGGTGACGTTCTGCACTTCACCGCTAAGGGCGAGGGTGAACAGGTCGAAACTGCCTTCGACGGACACGAGGCCGTTGAAGACGTCAGCACCGCGGTGCTTGCCGGGCACGCCGATCAGCGAGTCGTTGAAGTACGAAGCCGCAGCGCGGACCTTGAAGGCATCGAAGGTGCCGGTGGCACCGGCATGGATCAGCCAGGACTCGACGTCGCCGCTCAGAACTTCAAAAGCAGCAGCGGTCAGGTGAGCCGTGATGCCTTCGCCAGCGTAGGAGACAACGCCGACCAGGGTGCCGGGCGAGTCGGTGGTGAAGGCCGCGTCAAATGCGGGGCCAAGCTGCAGAGCTTCGAGACCAACACCGACCGTCAGGCCGTTGCCGACCTGCGAGACAACCTGGATGACGTGACCACCGAGGTAATCGGTGTCGGCATCGATACCAACGCCATTGCCGTCGAGCGAAGACGAGTTGAACAGACCGAGATAGTTGAACGGAGCGTCATCGCCGAGGTTGGCGATCGAGCCCTTCTTACCAGCCATGATGGTCGTGGTGTCGCCGATCTGCACGAAGGCTTCGTCAGCAAAGAAGTTGCCGTCTTCAGCAAGGTCCTGAACGCCATTGCGGGTACGGTAGCGGTAGTCGCTCTTCAGCTTGATGGTAGCCGAAGCGGGACCAAAGTCGCTGGAAGCAGTGCCAACGGCCTTGACCCAGGAAATAACACGGCTATCCCAGTCTTCACCGCTGCCGCCAACGGCAACCTGACGCGGATCGATGGTACGAGCAACCGGCACTTCATCGCGGAATTCGCCGTAGCCGAATTCATAGGAAACGCCGCCCGACAGGGCGAGGCAGTTGTCCGAGGACGAGATGGTCAGGCCGGAAATACCCAGCGAGTCGCAGACGTCCAGCGAGGTGAGCACACCCAGATCGGCAGCGAAGCCAGCAGTCGAGAGACCGGCAGCAGCGACAGAACCGAGGAAAAGGCTCTTGAGTTTCATTAGTTGACCTCCAAAGTCAGTCATTCTTGTGCCGGTTACCCAGCGGTTTGTCGAAACGCGACCACACAATTCGTGGTGCTGTGTGTTGCCGTCGCGTTGCGACCGACAAACGATCCCATGCATGGATTCGCAAGACCCACTCTACGCATGCAAAATGCTGACGCAATCGCGGCGAGCAGGTTTTGCCGCTGACACAATGTGGTTGCCCATCACTTGTTGCAGATTCAGCACACAGCCGGAAACGAGCTGTTAACCGGATTAAAGAAATCCTTAAAATTAAGGGCAATGCGGGCGATGCGGCCCGGATATACATGGTTAGCGGTGATTTAACCGGCCTGCCGCAAGCATGGCGGCGAGATGGTGGAAATATGGAGAGCGGTATGAGCGAGGCCAATATTGCCCTGGTGACGGGGGCCACGTCGGGCATTGGACAGGCCGTGGCCACGGGCTTGCGCAAGGCCGGCTGGAGGGTGGTGGCCTGCGGCAGGCGGGCCGACAGGCTGGCGGCGCTGGCCGAACAGGATGGAATCGATGGCGTGGTCTGCGACGTCACCGCCCCGCAGGCGGTGACCGCCCTCTTCGCCGATATAGAGGAGCGGCATGGCCGGCTGGACCTGGTTTTCAACAATGCCGGCCGTTTCGCCCCGGCAACGTCCTTTGGCGACCTGGATATCGAGACCTGGCAGGAAATGGTCGATACCAATCTCAACGGCGCCTTCTACGTGGCCCGGGCCGCGTTCCGGATGATGCGGGCGCAAAGCCCGCAAGGGGGCCGCATCATCAATAACGGATCGATCTCGGCCTATGTGCCCCGGCCGCAGGCCGCCTCCTATACCACCACCAAGCACGCCATTACCGGCCTCACCAAGGCCATTTCCCTCGACGGGCGGGCGTTCAACATCGCCTGCGGACAGATCGATATCGGCAACGCCGCAACCGACATGACCAGCGACATGAATTCAGGCTCTCTGCAGGCCAATGGCACGATGATGCCGGAGCCGACATTCGACGTCGCCCATGTGGTGGACGCCGTTCTCTATGTGGCCGGCCTGCCGCTATCGGCCAATGTGCAGTTCATGACCGTGATGGCGACGAACATGCCCTATATCGGGCGGGGATAAAAGCGAGCCTATCCGCCCGCCTTCCACACCGCCTCACCGCTTATCCAGGTCGACCGGACCTGACGCGTATCGGACAGGTGCACGAAGCTGGCCTGCGCCCGGGGGCGAAGATGGCCGTGAGTTTCCGCGATGCCCATGGCCTGGGCCGGATAGAGGGCAGCCATGCGGAAGACCTCTTCGGGCGGCAGACCAATCGTGTCGATCATGAAATTGACAGCGTCGATCATATCGAGATCGGCGCCGGCCAGGGTACCGTCGGCCAGGCGCAGCGCGCCATCGGCGCGGGCAATGGTGCGGCCGTTGAGGGTAAAGGAGGTGATATCCGTGCCGGTCTGCGACATGGCATCGGTGACGAGGAAGATTCGTCCCGTGTCCTGCTTCTTGGCGCGCAAGGCGACAGCGATGGAGGCCGGATGCACGTGGATGCCATCGGCGATGAGGCCGGCAAAAACCTGTCCCGCGTCCAGAACAGCGCCGACCAGGCCCGGCTCGCGATTGCCCAATTGGCTCATGGCATTGAAGAGGTGCGTCGCCATGCTCGCGCCCGCCGCGAAGGCGGTTTCGGCGGCGGCATAGCTTGCATCGGTGTGGCCGAGGCTGACCACCGCGCCGGCAGCGGCCAGGGCGGCGATCTGCTGCGGACTGCTCGATTCAACGGCCAAGGTGCAGAGCAGGTTGGGCAATGAAAGGGCGGCTTGCGTGAGGCGGGCGAGATCGGCGTCGTCCATCGGCCGGATCAGGGCGGGATCGTGCGTGCCCTTGCGGGACAAGGCCAGGTGCGGGCCTTCGAGATGCAGCCCCAGGAAACCGGGCACGCGCTGTTCATGGGCGGCGATGCCGGCCGCGATCGCCGCCTCGTTCACCTCGACCGTGTCGGTGATCAGCGTCGGCAGTAGAGCGGTGGTGCCGAACTGGGTATGAGCGCGGCAGATCGTGCGGATGGAATCGAGCGTCGGCGCATTGTTGAAGAGCACGCCGCCGCCGCCATTGACCTGAAGATCGATGAAGCCGGGCACGATCATGCCGCCATCCAGCTCGGTGCGGCCGGCATGGGCGGGAATGGCATCGCGCCGGACGAGGCCGCAAACGAAGCCGAATTCGATGAGCAGGACGGCATCGTCGTGCCAATCGGCACCATCGAAGATGCGGGCGCCGGTAATCGCGAGGAGGTCGCTCATAGGGTTTCCGTGACCTTGCGCAGCATGGGGGGCTCATCGGGATTGAGGCCGCGGTGGCGGGCCAGGGCCTCTACGAATCCGTAGAAGGAAACGATGAGCGTGAGGGGATCGGTGATCGGATGGCCGGTGGCCGCGAAAGGCAGGCGGGTGGCGGCGCCGAGGCGATCGCTGGTGAGAAAGGCGCGGGCGCCCTGCCCTGCCAGCTTGTGGGCCATGTCGGCCACCGAGGCCTCGGCGGCATCGCGGGCGGCCAGGCCCAGCACGGGATAGCCCGAGGTCACGATGGAAACGGGACCATGCATCACTTCGGCGGCGCTGTAGGACTCGCCCTGGATGCCGCAGGTTTCCTTGAATTTCAGGGCAGCCTCATTGGCGATGGCGAAGCCGGGGCCACGCCCCAGGACATAGAGCGCCGAATGGCCATCGAGGGCTGGAATCATGTCCGACCAATCGCAGGCGACGGCCCTGCCGAGGCTGTCAGGCAGCGCCTCGACGGCCCGCAGCAGGTCGGCATCGCCGCTCCACCGGGCCAGCAGGGCAAGCCCGGCCACCACGGAGGTTACGAAGGTCTTGGTCGCGGCAACGCTCTTCTCGACACCGGCATGGAGGTCGATGGCGTAATCGCTGGCCTCGGCCAGGGGCGACCCCATCGTATTGGTTATGGCAATGGTCGCCGCCCCGCTGCGCCGGGCAGACTGCGCCATGCCGACGATATCGGGGCTCTTGCCCGATTGGGAAATGGCGATGGCGGCAGCCCGCGCCAGCTTCAGATCCCGCCCATAGATGGAGGCGATGGAGGGGCCGACCGACGCCACGGGCAGCCCCAAAGTGAGCTCGACGGCATATTTGAGATAGGTCGCGGCATGATCGGAGGAACCGCGCGCCACCGTGACCAGCACGGCAGGATCAAGCGCCCGCAGGCGAGCGGACGCATCTTCGAGAACGGGCCGCGAGGCGGCGAGGAACCCGGCGACCACATCGGGGATCTGGTCGACTTCCTGACGCATGTGGGTTTGAGCGCTCATGACTTGGCTCCGGCACTAGGGTCGCCCAGCCGCAGCTCGGCGACGAAATCGTAGGTATCGCCCCGATAGATGGAGCGGGTGAATTCGATGACGCGGCCGGTCGCCAGATAGGAGATGCGTTCGATATGGAGCCCCGCCGAACCGGCCGGCACGCGGAGCAGATGGGCATCGTCCTCCGATATATTGGCGGCGCGAATCCGCTGAATGGCGCGGACCGGGCGGGTGCCGAACTTTTCGAGATATTTGTAGAGGGAATCGGCAATGGCGCCCGGATCGGGCAGGACGCTCGAGGCGAGGCTGGCGCGCTCGATGGCCAGGGGCATGTCATCGCTGAGGCGGAGGCGCGAAATGCGCGCCACGCGCTCGCCCGAAGCCAGGCCGAGAATGATCGTCTCCTCGGGCGAGGCGGCATAAAGACCGCGATCCAGCCATTCGGCGCGGACCGACATGCCGCGGCGGGCCATGTCCTCGGTGAAGGAGGTGAGCTGGGACAGCGACTGCTCGACGCGCTGCGTTTCGGGCGCGACGAACGTGCCCGAGCCATGGCGTTGCAGAAGGACGCCGTCCTGAACCAGATGCTGCACCGCCTTGCGGACGGTGACGCGGGAGACATCGGCGCGCTGGGCGAGGTCGCGCTCGGAGGGCAACGCATCGCCGGGCTTGATCGTGCCGCGCTTTATGGCATCCTCGATCCAGCGCTTGAGCTGGAGATAGAGCGGCCCGCCCGCCGGCAGGACCAGGGGACCATCGCCAAAGATATTCCCGGACCGGTCGGTCACACATTCCTCCGTTGGCGTTCCGAGGCGCTCATCAGATCAGGTTGCGGCAATGGCCGCCGGCTGCACAATACCAATAAAATACCATTCACCAAGCGCAATCTGGTCGCAGCCTTTCGGTCACGATCCGGCTACGCGAACGGATTGTGGTGCACGCTCTTATGCAGAGTGCCGCCGATATGGACAAGTGGTATTTTTTTGGCATTATCGCGGGAACGGGAGGCCCAATGACAGAAAAGCAGACCGAGAAGCGCCATGGCGCGGCAAGAGGACTGGACCTGCGCGGCGATGCCGACATCCTGAACCTGCTGGCGCGGGGCCAGGCGGAGGCCGCCGCGTCGGCGCGCGAGGCGGTGCCGGCCTTGGCGCAGGCGGCCGGACGGGCGGCGAAAAGCCTGCAGGAGGGCGGCAGGCTGATCTATGTGGCGGCAGGCAGTTCGGGGCTGATGGCGCTGGCGGATGCGCTGGAATTGCCCGGAACCTATGGCATTTCCCGCGAGCGGATCGTGGTGCTGCTGGCCGGGGGCATGGACGCGCTGGTGGACATGAAGGGCGGGCCCGAGGACGACGGCGCGGCAGGGCGGCAGGCCATGCTGGAGCTCGATCCGGGCCCGGCGGATTGCGTGATCGTGCTCACGGCGAGCGGACAGACGCCCTACCCGCTCGAGGCGGCGCGGGCGGGCAAGGCGGCGGGCGCGGGCGTGGTCGGGATTGCCAATAATGCCGGCGCGGCTTTGTTCGAGCTGGCCGACATTGCGGTGCTGCTGCCGACGCCGCCGGAGGTGATCGCGGGATCGACGCGCATGGGCGCGGGGACGGCGCAGAAGATCGCGCTCAATATGCTGTCGACGCTGATGGCGATCCGGCTGGGGCACGTGCATGATGGTTTCATGGTCAACCTCTTGGCGGATAACGAGAAATTGCGCGGCAGGGCGCGCGGCATGGTGGCGGCCATCGCCGAGGTGGACGCGGGGATTGCGGGCCGGGCGCTGGAGCTGAGCGGGGGCGCGGTGAAGGCGGCGGTGCTGATCGCGGCGGGCGCCGGGACGGCGGAGGCCGAGGCGCTGCTGGCGCAAAATGGCGGCTATCTGCGGCCGGCGCTGGATGGCCTGCGCGGCGTGCGGCAATCGTGACGCATGGGACGAATTGGTGAGCAGACTGTTAACACCGAGCGGTGCACTTGCGCGGAAAAGGACGCCCCGGCGACGACCGCCCGGAAGCATTTAAAAAAATCGGCGGCAAAATGTCGAAGGGGCGCGGGATGCTTCGTCGCCTGGATGACGGCCCATCCAAATCCCAGGAGATCATCATGACCAATGCTGCCGCAACCGACCCGAACCGCGACCTGGTTCTGACCCGCCTGATCGACGCCTCGCCCGAGGCGGTCTATCGCTGCTGGACCGACCCGGCCTTGTTGCCGAAATGGTTCGCGCCCAAGCCCTGGAGCGTGCCGCGCGCGACGATCGATGTCCGGCCCGGCGGCGCCTCGCTGGTGGTGATGGCCGACGAGAACGGCACCGAATATCCCAATCCCGGCCAATATCTCGAAGTGGTGCCGAACCGTAAGCTGGTGTTTACCGATGCCTATACCGGCGATTGGGTGCCCTCGGAAAAGCCGTTCTTCACCTGCATCCTGACCTTCGAGCCGGAAAACGGCAAAACCCGCTACACGGCCATTGCCCGCCACTGGACCGTCGAGGATCGGGAGAACCATGAAAAGATGGGCTTCCACGAAGGCTGGGGCCTTTGCGCCGCGCAATTGGAAGACGTGGCCCGGGGCCTCTGACCCACGCGGTGACAGGCCGGCCCGTTCCGCCATGAATGCGCCGGCCGCCGCCCCTCCCCCCGATCAGGCCATGAGCAGCCGTCCCGGCATCGCGGTCCAGTCGATGCGGCCGGGCCGGCCGAGCAGAAAGCCCTGGGCTTCCGTACAGCCTTCGGCGCGCAGCACATCCATCTGCTCGACCGTTTCCACCCCCTCGGCGAGGACCGGGATCGAAAGGCTTTTGCCCAGCGCCAGGATGGCGCGGACAATGGCCTTGGCCTGGTCGTCGCGCCCGACCTCGACCATGAAGGAGCGATCGAGCTTGATCTTGTCGAACGGGAAGCTGCGCAGGGTATCGAGCGAGGAATAGCCGGTGCCGAAATCGTCGATGGCGATGGAGACGCCCAGCGCCTTGATGGCGTTGAGCACGGCCAGCGCCCGCTTGCGATCGGCGATGATGGCGGTTTCGGTGACTTCGAGCTCCAGCCGCGACGGCGCCAGGCCGCTTTCGTCCAGCACCATCTTGACCAGGTCGACCAGTTCGAGCTGCGCCAATTGCAGGCCGGAGACATTGACGGCGATCTTGTGCGGCTCGGGCCAGGTGGCGGCCTCGCGGCAGGCATGGTGCAGGACCCAGGCGCCGATGGCGTTGATGGCGCCGCATTCCTCGGCCACGGGGATGAATTCGCTCGGCGGCACCATGCCATGGCCGGGCCGATCCCAGCGCAGCAGCACCTCGTAGCCGGTGACCGCATCGGTGGTGACGGATTTCTGCACCTGAAAGACGAGGTGGAAATCGCCGTTTTCCACGGCCTGCCAGAGATCCTTGCCCATGGCGCGGCGCTGGCGGGCGGCCTCGTCCATTTCCTGTTCGTAATAGCAGACATGGCGGTCGAGCTCGGCCTTGGCGCGATAAAGCGCCAGATCGGCATTGTTGAGCAGTTTCGAGCTGTCGAGCCCGTCATCGGGCGCGATGGCCACCCCGATACTGCCGCCGATAGCCAGCATATTGCCGCCATAGGCGATGCGCGTGCCGACAGCCTCCTCGATGCGGGCCAGGAAATCGCGCAGGGCATGCATGCTGGAAAAGGACTTGAGCGCGGTGAATTCGTCGCCGCCGAGCCTGGCCACGATCTCCCCCTCCTTGAGGAGCGCACCGAAGCGGGCGGCCAATTGCTGCAGCACATGATCGCCGGCGGCGTGGCCATAGCCGTCATTGATGTCCTTGAAACGATCGAGATCGAGCGCCACGACGGCCAACCGGGTTTCGCCATCGCCCAGGGCCGCGAGCTCGACGGCGAGGATTTCGTCGAAGCGAATGCGATTGGGCAGGCCGGTGAGCGGATCGTGATGGGCCAGATGGGCGATGGCCGCCGCATTGCGCCGGCTCTCGGAAATGTCTTCCACCGTGGTGATCCAGGCGCCATTGCCGGCCGGGCTATGGCGGACGCGGAAGGCGCGATCGTCGGAGACGGGCTGCACCACCTCGCCGCCACCCGCCTCGATCAATTGGTGATATTGGGCCGCGAGCTCACCGGCCCGGCGGGCGGCTTCGGGCGCGGCGGCGCCCAGGGCCATAAAGCTGCGCCGGAGGATTTCCTCGAGCCCGGCGCCGGCCAGGGCCTGCCCCTGGGACAGGCCGAGCAGCTCGGACAGGCGCTCATTGTGCAATTGCAGGGCGCCGTTGGCGCCGAACAGGGCCAGCCCCTGCCCCATATGGGTCAGCGCCAGGTTGAGCCGTTCATTGGCTTCGGCCAGGCGGGCCGCATCCTCGGCGCGGCGCGCCATTTCGCGCGCGGTGCGGCGGCGATCGGCCTCGTCCAGCACCAGGCTGCCGATGGCGGCGGCCAGGACCAGGATGGAAATGAGCGCCACGGCGAGCGCCATCAGGCCGGCATCGATATCGGCGCCGCCGCTCATGGGCAGGCACTTGCTGAAATCGGCGGCGGCCATGGCGGTGAAATGCATGGCGCAGATGGCGGCGGTGAGAAGGCCCGCGGCCGCCAGGCTCCAGCGCCAGCCCGGGCGCAGGGTGACGGCGAAGGCCAGGGCCGACAGCACGATACCAGCCAGGACCGACAGGGTGACTGCGCCCGATTGCCAGGCAATGTCGCCTTCCAGCATCAGCGCGGCAATGCCGGTATAATGCATGGTGGAAATGCCGACGCCGACAGTGGCGCCGCCCAGGACGCGATCGAGCCGCCCCTTGCTGTGCACGGCGAGGCCGATGCCCCCGCCGCAGACCAGGATGGCGATCAGCAGCGACAGGGCCGTGACGCCCGGATCGTAGGACAGCGCGAAACCGGGCCGGAAGGCCAGGACGGCGATGAAATGGGTGGCCCATATGCCCAGGCCGACGGCGAGCGCGGAGACCCCGTTCCAGACATAGCGCATGCGGCCATCGGCCTGGCGGGCATGATGCATCAGGCCGATACAGGCATGCGACGCGATCAGGCAGACCAGGGCCGCCAGGAGGACGAAGGGCAGATCATGGCGAACGAGAAAGAAATCGAGCACGGAACACCTGAAGCGGCGCGGAACAAGGGATCACGACTAGCGACAATCCCTTACCTGCCCCTTATGCGGCAAGCGCGCCGCCCCGATGATCCAGACCTGGCGCATTTTATGCTTAGAAATGTCTTGCCCACGGCGCCCCGGCGGCAGGCGGCCGGGGAAAGCACAAAAAGCACTTGCCATCCCGAGAGGGTCCCGCTAGACCCGACCCCGCCGGAGAGGTGGCCGAGTGGTCGAAGGCACACCCCTGCTAAGGGTGCAGATCGGGAACGGTCTCGAGGGTTCGAATCCCTTCCTCTCCGCCATTGCCCTCAAAGGGCGTAAGATTTCCAGAAATTCAGCTAGATCAAGGGCTTGTAAGCCTACCGCTGGTACAAGCGGGTGGTACATGTCCGGCCTCACCATCACCCACCACGCCGCACACATTGGTCGCGTGATGATCTACGTTCCGGCTGCGATCAAGGCCATTCGCGAAAGGACCGAGGCTAGAGGCCAGGAGGCCGACATGCCGAACGAAGCCGCCGTCTGGCCTCCGTCGTGGAGCGCATGGCCGCGTAGCCAGCTTCCGGAAAGCCAGACAGCGGGGGCAGGATGCCCAAGGATTGTAATTCCAAGCCTTGGCCAATCATGCCGCGGCGAGCGTGCCCTGAATGCGGTCTGCATCAGGTACGTGACGTGTCCGATCCACGATTTTGATGATCGAGATAAGCTTCGACAGCCCGGTAAGGGTGAATATGCCCTTTATCGAAAAACCTGCCGGGATCAAAGCGAGCGGGGCCATCAACGGAACTATGACAGCTCCAAAGGCAATAAAGACGGTGATTCCCAGAACCCCGGCCACCGGGAGTACACCGCCATTTCGGGCTTTCTGAAACGGTCTCGCATCGGCTACTCTAAGGCCCCGTCCCTCAACGTCTACTGCAACAACAAAAGCCCTGCCGGCCGGGCCGTCCGCGAACACGAAAGTGCCCGTCGTACCGGGGCTGAGATACGGAACGATGCTACTTTCGACCATTATGGTCCGCCGCACCGTTTCACCGTCCGTGAACGTCAGGCCGGCGAACGTGGAAGAATCGCCGGCTACAATTTCGTTGCCGATCGTTTCGACTGTTCCGCGCTTGACCTGGACTTTATGCCCGCTCAACTCGGTAGTTTTCATGGTACCCCCATAACTGACTGACATGGGGATTCTATTGGGAACTTCTTACCTATCTACTTAGTTTTCCGGCGCATTTTAGGCAAGGCAGGCCAACAGGGTCACATCGTGATAAGCGTCGATTATCACGATGTGACGCGGGTTATTTCAGCAATATGTGCTATCCGAAGCTAAAGGCTGTCCACTTCGGTTGTTGGGAGATTTCGACTTATGGCGTGCTCCCGAGTGCTTACACGACGACGGGGCCGACCGCTTCGGGGACGACCTGCACCTGACGGTCCTTGTCGAGGGCCTCGATCATCTTCGCCATCCGGCCAAACACCACTGCTTGGCGAAGGGGCTGGATGGCTATGAGCAGGGCAACACCCGTGATCACGACACCGATCGCGCCGAATGCCAGGGAAAGCGCAAACAGGCCCAGGAACGGAAGGCACGCGACGAAAAGGCAGATGCTTACATTCCTCGCTCGAGAGAAGTAGCGCGGATCGGCGGTGCGGCGTCCTCGTCCGTCCAGATCAACAGCTAGCAAAACGCGCTTATTGCCCCACGGTGCGAAGAAGAAGCGGCCGGACGTATCCGGGCTCACCAGGCCGCTGATCGCGCCCTCCGCCAGAACGCGGTGACGGATAGCCTCGCCATCGGTAAAGTTTACCGCCGCGAAATCCGAATAATGCGATGTTACGTTGGCGTTCCCCACCGACTCGATCGTGCCTGACTTCGTCAGAATGTCGTGGCCGGAGATAGTGGTCTTGTCCATAGGAGCCCCCCAAGGTCCAATTGATCTAGCCCGTCAACCATATCGCACTTCATATTATCAAATTCTGATTGGACTCGGCTAAGTTGTTGCTGTCGATCATGAATCGCCATTACGTGATAAGCGTCGGTTATCACGTGGTGCCATGGGGCATGTCTGGCGCCGCACAAGTGCTCGCGCGCCAGCTATCCCACCTGCATCCCCCTTTGGGGAAACAGCGGACCAGCGATGCATCCGGCGGTTTGTCGGCCGCTCACAGCATGGGACGAAAAATTTGAAGATGGTCGGCCTGTTGCGATTGTCGGCCGCGCGCTAATCTTCGATTCTCACGATATCCGAGGAAAAACATGAAGAAGATCGCTCCCGTCGCACTCGTCGTCGTCGCTGCCCTGTCGATGAGCGCCTGCACCTCAACGCAACGTACGATCTCCGGCGCGGCAATCGGTGGTGCCGGTGGCGCCCTGGTGGGTGGTGCTGTTGGCGGCTACACCGGCGCGGTGATCGGCGGCGCGGGCGGCGCGGCGGCGGGCGCCTTGCTCGCCAACAACTGATCGGCTGGCAGAGCCGCGAATTCGGCCCCGGCGTCAGCCGGGGCTTTTTCTTGCCGATGCCGGGGCCGAAGCCTGATCCTTTGAAGGTTTGAACGGCGCGCGGTTTGGTGGGGCCTACTGGCGATAAAGGATCATGCCGGCGTGGTGCAGGACGTCGTCGATGAAATCGCCGTCGGCGGTGAAGCCGGTGTCGTCCCAATATTCGATATGGGTGCCGGTGACCTCGTAGCGGCCCTGATAGGCGCGCTCGCGGGTGCCACGGGCTTCGACATAGCGGCCATTGGGCAGGAGTTCGTGGCGGATATGGCCGTCCGCGGTGACCCAGAGGCCGATATAGGGGTGATTGGCTGGCATCGGTTCTTCCTCGGCAAAGGCGGGCTGGAGCAATAGCGTGGCGGCGATCAGGATTTTAAGGGCTGGCGGCATTGTCGGTCTCCTCGGTTCGTTCGTGCATTGTCGGGGGCGTTACGGACCTTCGCCGGGTCAATTGGCCGGTGCCGTCGGGCGGATGGTGATTTCGGTCGTGTCCACGCCGGCGGGGGCTTCGATGACCTGCCGGACGGCGCGGGCAATGTCGGCGGGCTGAAGCGCGATGGCGCGATAGGCGGCCATGGCGGCCATGGTTTCGGCATGGGTGATGGTGGCGGCGAGCTCGCTTTCCACGACGCCGGGATTGATGCAGGTGACGCGGATATTGGTGCTTTCCTGGCGCAGCCCGTCCGAAATGGCGCGGACGGCGAATTTGGTGGCGCAATAGACGGCGGCGCTGGGCACGACCGACAGGGCGCCGATGGAGCCGATATTGATGATCTGCCCCCTGCCCTGCGCCTCCATGACCGGGAGCACGGCGCCGATGCCCCAGAGCACGCCCTTGATATTGACGTCGACCATGCGCTCCCATTCGTCCTGCTTGCCGGCGGCGAGCGGGGAGAGCGGCATGATTCCGGCATTGTTGACGAGAACGTCGATGCGGCCCCAGATGTCGAGCGCCGCCTGCACGAAAGCGGCCATCGAGAGGCGATCGGTGACGTCGAGCGCGCGGGCTTCGGCCTGGCCGCCGGCAGCGCGGATTTCGGCGGCGAGGGCTTCGATGCGGTCCAGCCGGCGGGCGCCCAGCAGCAGCCTTGCGCCGGCGTCGCCCAATTCCCTGGCAATCCCGGCGCCAATGCCGCTGGAGGCGCCCGTGATCAGAATGATCTTGTCCATGTCATGCTCCGCTGTGATGTCGGAGCCAGGATGGATTCCGGCGAGTGGTGATGGTATCTGTCTTCTGCTGGACTTGCTGGTTAGCAATACTGGACAATGAAGATCGACCTGAACCTGTTGCCGCTGTTCCTCGCCGTTGCTGAGGCGCATAATTTCCGCGCCGCCGCCGACCGGCTGGGCGTGACGCGCTCGGCCGTGAGCCAGGGCATCAGGCGGCTCGAGGACAGTTTCGGCACGGCGCTGGTGATGCGCACGACGCGTTCGGTGCGCCTTACGGAAGCCGGCGAACGCCTGCGCGAGGCCCTGTCGCGACCGCTTTCGGATATCGAGGCGGCGCTGGAGGGCGTGGCCGGGGAAAGCGCGCCGCATGGGCTGCTGCGGATCGCGGCGACCTCGATCGCCGAGCGCTTCCTCTCGGGGCCGCTCATCGCCTCCTTCGCGGCCGCCCATCCGGGCATCGTCGTCGACGTCACGGTGACGGATGAGGAATTCGACATCGTCGCCGCCGGTTACGATGCCGGCGTCCGGCTGGGCGAGGTGATCGAGCAGGACATGATCGCCGTGCCGCTGACGGGCGCGCAGCGGGAAATGGTGGTGGCCGCGCCGGCCTATCTGGAGCGCCACGGCGCGCCGCGGCACCCGCGCGAGCTCGTGCATCATCGCTGCATCGGCTGGCGGCCGGCGCCCGATGTCGCGCCCTATCGGTGGGAATTCGCGGAAGGTGGGGTACCGTTCGACGTGGCGGTGGAACCGCAGATCACCACCAATGACCTGCGCCTAATGATCCGGACGGCGCTTGCCGGGGGTGGCATAACCTTCGCACCGGAGGACGCCTTCCGCCCCTTCGTGGAAACGGGCGCGCTCGTGCCGCTATTGGGCGAATTCCTGCCGCCCTTTCCGGGATTTTTCCTCTATTTCCCCCAGCGCCGCAACATGGCGCCCAAGCTGCGGGCGCTGATCGAACATGTCCGGCACTGGCGATAGCGCCCGGGGTCAGTCGAATGTGGGATCGAATATCAGGACGGCATTGCCGCTGTCGGCGGTATAGCGCGCCACGGCGCAGCCGCCCTCGATCCGCACCGGCGCCTCGCCGCGCAGGGTGAGGATTTCCTGGAAGCCTTCATATCCGGCGACGACTTCATAGGGCGCCGGATCGCAGCCTTTGCGGAAAGTATAGGCAATGCCCTGGAAAGCGCCGCCCGGCTGCCATGGCTCGCCCTGGAACAGGACCGTGCCGTCCGCGATGACGCCCCGCAGCCCGTCGCGCACCCGATCGTAGCGAATCGTGCCCTCGGCCGGCGAGACGAGCATGCGCGAGCCGTTGTGATAGAGATAGCGCTCGTCCTGCGATTGCCATTGCCCGAGGCTATTGGTGGCGGTGGGCGGCGAATAGGCCCAGAACAGATCGGCCACAGCCCGCGCCGTATCGGAGCACAGGCGCACGAATTGGGCGGTCGGGTCGATCTCGATGGCCCCCGGCTGGTCGCAGACCTCGGCACCGCCCAGGTAGCGGTCGCTGTCGTCGAAAATCCTGAGCCCGCAATTGTTCATGCCGCAGACGCCTGGGCCGACCCACATCGCGAAGGTCAACGGACCGGCAGGATAGTCGATGTCGGCAAGGTAGACATGGTGCGGCCGCCCCCGATCCATTGCGAGCGCCGCCGCATTCTCCGGGAACAAGGCCAGGGCCCGCTCGCCGGCAGGATCGGTTTCAACCCAGTCCACCGGATCATAGGTTTGCGCGGCCGCGGGCGCCGCCAGCAGGCAAGCTGCCGCAACAAGGATGAACCTGTTCTTCACTGAACCGGCCCTCTTGCGGCAGTTCTCGACGCCAGCAAGCGATTGCTTTTGCATGATATGTTCCCCCAAACGGCAATGGGGCGAATACACCATGCAAGATTTAACAATCACTCCGGCGCTCATATGCGGTTTTCGGCGCGACGTTTACTTTGCCGCAACTTCCGACCGGCCGGCCATGGCCCGGCTATATCGGCCCGCTCAGACGCCCAGGTCCCGGCGTGAGGCCAGGGCGAGTGCGGCGATGAGATGGTCCGGGAGGGGGCGGCCCGGCGAGAAGGTGACGCCGGTTTTGGTAGGTTTGAGCCCGGCGGCGGCGATGTCGTCCGCATGGGCGCTGATGGCACCCTTGGCGACATAGAGACCGCATTGCTTGCTGAAGGCGGCGTAGGCGGCGATGACCTGGCCTGCGGAGGCGAAGCCCGGCATGTCGTAGCGCATGATTTCATCGGCGTCGGGAAGCGCCTGCGCGAGCCGGGCGCGGAGATGGATCAGCAGCGGCCGCAGCGCGTCGGGCGCCGCAGCGATATAGGCGTCATGGGCGGCAGAAGCGGTCATGCCGCATCATCGGCAATCGGGCCGGTCCGCGCAAGCGGGGGATGGCTCAGCCGATGGAAGCGCGGGTCTGCAGCAATGGCTTCCAGCGCGGATCGCCGTGGGCGGGGAGTCGGGCGGCGGCAAGGGCAGTGTCGGCTTCGAGCAGACTGACCTGGCTGCCGGGCAAATCCTCGATAATCCCCTCCAGGATCAGGGGATGCAGCTTGAGCACGCCGCCGACGAAGCCGATGGGACGCGGCCCCGCGCGGGCAATGAGGGCGGCGGCCAGGCGGGCCAGTTCGGCGCCGGCCTGGCGCAGGATGGCAAGCGCGGTGGGATCGTGCTCGGTGGCGGCATTGGCGACGGCCATGGCCAGCATGCCGATCCGGCCCCGATCGCCGCCATAGACGAATTGGCGCACATCCTGCCACTGACTGCCGCCGATGGCGGCGAAGAGATGCCGGGCCAGGATATTGTCGTCGCCGACCGGGCCTTCGGCATCGACCACGCGATAGAGGCGATCCAGCGCATTGAGGGCGATCCAGCTGCCCGAGCCGGCATCGTCGATGAGAATGCCGCGGCCGCCCACGCGCACAAAGCCCTGGTCGGCGCCGATGAAGACGCCGATCGAGCCCGTGCCCGCCGAGATGAGATGCCCCTGGCCCGGCGCGTAATTGGCGAGATAGGCCATGACGATATCGTCGGTGGCGACGATCGCTTCCCCGGACAGGCCGAAAGTGCTGCCCAGCAGCGCTTCCATGTCGGCCATGACCATGGCGCCATAGCCGGTGATGCCCGCGGTGACGGCACGCGGGGCGAGGCCGGACGCGGCCAGATCGGCGGCGATGGCGGTCAGGGCTGCGGCGAGGCGGGCCTTTTCGGTGGGGTTGAACAGATGGCCGGTGGCGCCCGAGGCCCTACCCCGGGCGATCTCGGCGCCATTGTCGTCGCAGGCAACCCAGCGGCTGGCCGTGCCGCCGATATCGATGCCCAGATATACAGGCTTCACGCGGGCAATCCTTCGGCCACGAAGCGGCGGGTGATTTCGCGCGGATTGGTGATCATGGTTCCCACCACGACGGCATGAGCGCCGGCCTCGAAGCCCTGGCGCACCAGGGCGGGCGTATTATAGCGCCCTTCGGCGACGACGGGCAGGCCCGATTTACCCGCCAGAGCCTCGAGCAGGGCGAGGTCGGGACCGGAAGGCCGGGGCTCGGTCGCCGCCGTATAGCCGGACAGCGTGGTGGCCAGATAGGTGGCGCCCCAATCGGCGGCCCTGAGCCCTTCATCGAAGGTGGAGATATCGGCAAAGACTTCGGCGCCCAGCTCCTCGCGGATGCGGCGGACGAGGATGGAAGGCGCTTCGCCCTGGCGCGGGCGCTCGGTGCAGTCGAGCGCCACGATTTCGGCGCCGGCGGCCACGATGGCCTCGGCGGCGGCGAAATCGGGGGTGATATAGACCGGGTAGGCCTCGGAAAAGACCTTGTGGATGCCGATGACGGGCAGGCCGGCGGCCTTTACGGCGGCAATATCCTCAGGGCCATTGGCGCGGATGGCGATGGCGCCGCCATCGCGGGCGGCCAGGGCCATGGCGCCCATGAATTGAGGGCCATGCAGGGGATTATCCGCCCGCGCCTGGCAGGACACGATGAGACCACGGCCAAGCTTCATTTGACCGCTCCCGAGGTCATGCCGGCGATGAACTGCTTGGAGAGCACGATATAGATGAGAATGATCGGCGCCGCCGAGAGCGTCAGGCCGGCAAAGAGCACGCCCCAATCGGTGGTGTATTCGCCCATGAAGGTGGTGAGCCCCTGCGGCAGGGTTTTCAGATTGTCGTTCTGGATGAAGACCAGCGGGAAGAAGAAATCGTTCCAGATCGGCACGACGTTCTGGATGCCGGCAATGACCATGGCCGGGCGCACCAGGGGCAGCATGATCGACCACATGATGCGGGCTTCGGAAGCCCCGTCCATGCGCGCGGCGTCTTCCAGCTCGTTGGGCAAGGTGCGGATGAAGCCGGTCATGATGAAGACCGTCGTGGGCAGGCCCATGGCGGTATAGACGAAGATGAGGCTGAGCTGGTTGTTGAGGATGGACAGGTCGCGCATCAGCATGAAGAGCGGGATGATGGCGAGCTTCAATGGCAGGGTGAGGCCCGCCAGGAAGAACATCAGGATGAAGCCGGAACCGGTGAACTGATAGCGCCCGATGGCATAGGCCGCCATGGTGCCCAGGGTGAGGATCAGCACCATGGAGGCGCCGGTGACCACGAAGGAATTGAGCAGGTAGCGCAGGAAATTCGTTTCGGTCCAGATCTTCACGAAATTGCCGATATGGCTGAAATCGGGAAGCGAAAAGGGCGACTGGAAGATCTGCGGCGTGGTCTTGAAGGCCGAGAACACCATGATGATGATCGGCGCCAGCATGATGATGGTATTGGCGATGAGGATGATCTGCAGCAGCCCGTCGCGGCCCAGCGTGCCGAGGATACCCCGGCGCTGGTAATAGGCATTGTCGGCGGCGGCGCTCATAGCTGAATCTCCCGGGCGCGCAGGCGCACCGTGATGACGGTGGCGATGGCGGCGATGAAGAGGAAGATGAGCACGGCCAGCGCGCTGCCGAGGCCGAAATCCTGCTGGCCGGCCGAAACATTGCCGAAGGCGGTGCGGTAGAAATAAAGGCCCAGCACGTCAGTGGAGCCGAAGGGGGAACCATCGAGCCCGGCCATGATATAGGGCAGCTCGAACCAGTTGAACGCGCCCACGAAGAGCAGCGTGAAGACGATGGTGGCGCTGGGGGCGACCAGCGGCCAGACGATCTTGGTGATCTTGACCCATTCGCTTTCGGTTTCCATGCGCGCGGCATCGAGGATTTCGCCGGGAATGCGCTGCATGCCGGCGAGGAAAACCAGGGTGGGGAAACCCACCATGTGCCAGGCCTGGGCGACGATCAGCGCCCAGAGGGCCGTGCCCCCCTGCCCCAGCCATGGCTGCGCCAGCCAGCCGAGGCCGATGCTCTTGAGGGTGATGTTCACCACGCCGAAAAGCGGATGGTAGAAGAGCTTGAAGAGGTACGCGACGATGATGGTGGAGAGCACCACCGGCAGGAAGACCGCGATGCGGTGGAAGCGCGCGCCGGGCAATTCGCGCCAGAGCGCATAGGCCAGGAGGAAGCCGAGGCCGTTCTGCAGCACCATCAGCGCGAAGAAGACGATGACGTTGTTGCGGAACGCATTGAGCGTCCAGCTCCGATAGGGCTCGACGAAGAGGACGGTGTGGAAATTTTCCAGCCCCACGAAGTCGAGACGGCGCAGGCCCTGCCAATCGAAGAAGGCATAAGCGAAGGCCGACAGGATCGGATAGACGATGAACAGGGCGATGAAGGCCAGGGGCGGTACGATGAGCACCGTGATCCAGAGGCCGCGTCCGGTCATCCTGAGCTGGGGCATTTGAGGCTCTTTCTCTGCCGCGACAGGCGGCGTCCGCCTTATCAGTCACCGTCATTGCCCGGCCTGTCCGGGCAATCCATCTTAGGCATCCCATGGACCACCCGGACGAGCCGGGTGGTGACGATCGGTGGGACTGGGAGGGGCCTAAGGCCCTTCAGCAGCGCTTAGTTCTGGAAGGGCTCGTACCAGGCGGCGAGGCCGGTGGTCAGCGCTTCGCCGATGGCTTCGGGCGTGGTTTCACCCGCGAACAGCTTCTGCATTTCGCCCTGGATCAGCACCGAGCCTGAGGGCTCGCCATAACGGAAATGGGCGAGCATCAGATAGGGGATCGAGGACTGGTTGAGCTCGTTGACCTCGGCGAGGAGCGGATCGTCGAAGGAGACGCCCGGGACGGTCGAGATATTGCTCAGCGTATTGGCGAAGGCCTGGCCGAATTCCTGGCTCGCCAGATAGTTGAGGAAGGTGATCGCAGCTTCCTTGTTGGCGCCGGCGGCGTTGGCGGCATAGCCGCCGTCGAAATAGAGGCCGACCAGCTTGTCGTCCTCGGCGGCGGCGCCGGGGGCGGCGAAGACGCCCAGCTCGATATCGGGGTTCTGGGCCTTGAAGGTCGCCAGCTCATAGGAGCCGCCGACGAACATGCCGGCCATGCCCGAGGAGAAGAGCTGCTGGGCGGAGGGATAATCAAGGCCGATAAAGCCATCGGGGAAATAATCCTGTGCCAGGTCGTTGACCGCCGCCAGGGCGCTGGTGAAGCGCTCGTCGGTGAAATCGGCCTCGCCGGTCATCAGGGCGTTGTAGAAATCCTTGCCCATGAGGCTGGAGCCGAGGCCGAAGGTGACGGTCTCGTTCTGCCAGGCGGTGGCGGTGCCGTTGGCGAAGGGGATCACGCCCGCATCCTTGAGCGCCTGGCTCACGGCTTCGAGATCGGCCCAGCTCTGCGGCTCCTCAAGGCCGTTCGCATCGAAGATGGCCTTGTTGTAGATGACGAGCTGGGTCTGGCTGGCGAAGGGCACGGCATAGACCACGCCATCGGAACGCATGCTTTCGGCGGCCAGGGCCGGTTCGGCGAACTCGGCCAGGGCCGGCACGTTCTCGGCCGAGAGCGGCTCGAGATAGCCGGCGGCGGCGACGTTTTCGAGGCCGCCATAGGCGCGGACCATCATCACGTCCGGACCGGTGCCGCCCGCCAGGGCGGTGGACAGGATGGTGTTGTAATTGGCCGCCTCGAAGCTCTCGAACTTCACCGTGATGCCGGGGTTGGCGGCCTCAAAGGTGTCGATGAACTGCTCATAGGCAGCGCGGTCTTCCTGGCGCCAGCTCCAGAAGGTCAGGTCCTGGGCGAAGACCGGAGCGGCCACGAGCACGGCCGCCAGGGCCGCGCCGGTGCGGATAAGATTGGCTTTCATTCTGTTCCCTCTCCTTGCAAGGTTTTTCGGCATGGTCTTCTCCCGGTGCCTCATGGCACCAGCCGCCGGCCATCCTCGGCGGAAAAGAAATGCGCGGCACCCGGCGCCAGGGTCACGCGGACCGGCGCGTCGGGGGCGAAGGCATCGTTGGGCGCGGTGCGCGCGGCCAGCACCGTGCCATCGGCGAGGCGCACATAGACATAGGCATTGTCGCCCAGATATTCGGTGTAGACGACCTGGGCTTCGAACCCCTCCCCGCCGCCGCGATGCAGCGAGACGGCGTCGGGGCGCAGGCCGAGCTTGAGCGCCGGCACCTGGGGCAGCGCGTCCAACGCCAGCGAGCCGCCATCGGGCACGTTGAGGCGGTTCCCCTCGCGGGTGACGTCGACCAGGCTCATGCGCGGCGAACCGATAAAGGTGGCAACGAAGGTATTGGCCGGGCTCTCGTAGAGTTCGCGCGGCGAGCCGACCTGTTCGATGCGGCCGGCATTCATCACCACGATCTTGTCGGCCAGGGTCATGGCCTCGACCTGGTCGTGGGTGACGTAGATCATGGTGCCGCCGATCTCGCGATGGAGGCGGGCGATTTCGAGCCGCACTTCGGAGCGCAGGGCCGCATCGAGATTGGACAGGGGCTCATCGAGCAGGAACACGTCGGGCTTGCGCACGAGAGCCCGGCCGATGGCGACGCGCTGGCGCTGGCCGCCGGACAATTCGCGCGGCTTGCGCTGCAGCAATTCATCGAGGCGCAGCATGCGGGCCGCTTCGGCGATGCGCCGCTCGACCTCGGGCTTGTCGAGGCCCATGAGGCGGGCGCCGAAGGCCATGTTTTCGTAGACGTCCATATGCGGATAGAGCGCATAGGACTGGAACACCATGGCGATGCCGCGGCGCGAGGGCGCGACCTCGTTCATCAGCTTGCCATTGAGGAAGAACTGCCCGTCGGTGATCGGATCGAGCCCGGCAATCAGTCGCAGCAGGGTGGACTTGCCGCAGCCCGAGGGACCGACAAAGACGACGAATTCGCGATCGCCGATTTCGAGATCGATGCCGTGCAGGACATCGGTGGTCCTGAAGCGCTTCTTGATGCCGCGAAGCGAGAGCTGAGCCACGCCTGTCCTCCGTCCGTCCTGCCCTGGGCAGGTCTGCCGGGGCGGCCCAGCCATTCCAGCTCCGCCCCCTTATGTGGAATACTAAATTCCAAATTTTCGCCGTGTCAAGAATAGGAAATTACAACACGACGATGACAACTGGTTCGCCGGGGATGCCAAATCCCAGCAGAATCATAGCTTTCAGCGGGCCTTGAGCACGGTGACGGCGGTTTCGCTGTTGTGGATATAATCGTGGGCGTCGGCCTGGCGGCGGATGAGCAGGATGAACAGCATGTCCATCAGCATGAGCTGGGCATCGCGCGAGGTGATGGCGGAGGAGCGGACCCGCTCCTCGTCGGCAAAGGTATAGAGGTGGATATCGGCCAGTTCCTGCAAGGGGTTGGGATGCAGGCCGGTCATGGAGATCACCCTGGCGCCGCGCTGCTTGGCGATTTCGGCGATTCGCAGGGTTTCGAGGCTCCGCCCCGAATGGGAGAGAGCCAGCAGGACGTCCGATCCGTTCAGCCCCGAGGCGTTGGAAATCTGGATATGGCTGTCACTGTCGATCAGCACCATGCGGCCGAGCTTGAGCAGCTTGTAGGAAAAATCCTTGGCCACCAGCGACGAGGCCCCTACCCCGGCAAGCAGCACCTTTCGCGCATCGACCAGTGCATCGACGGCTTGGTCGACCGTGTGTTCATTATTGGCGGCCAGGGTCTCGCGCATGGAGAGCAGCTTGCTGCCGATAAGCTTCTGCAGAATGGTGACGTAGGAATCGCTGGCATCGATCGTGCCGTGGATCACCCCGCCCGGCGCGTGCCATTCCAGCGCCTTGGCCTTGTTCACCGCCAGCTTCAATTGCTGATAGCCGCCATAGCCCAGCTTCTGGCTGAACTTGACCACGCTGGACTGGCTGCGGCCGGTGGCCTCGGCCAAAGCGGCGGAGGACAGGGTCAGCATCTGTTCGGGATGATCGATGATGAACTGGGCGATCTGCCGATCCGCCTGGGTCATGGAATCGAGCTTGGCGCTGAGAATTTTCAGAATGGACATGCCTGCTTCCCGAACAGAGATCCCCGGAACTAGAGCCAGGGATCGCGCGATTGCAATTGCGTTCTCCTCAGCGTCACAGCCGCTTGCCGGCGACGCTATCCACAATGGAATACAATATTCCTGATTGCGTTGACACCTGGAATATTCACTTCTAGCATTCGAGTCTGACTTTGAGCACAGGCATCATGGCAAAAACCACCCTGATCGCGGAACTGGGGCAGCTCGTTTCCGAGGCCCGCAACCCCGAGACCATGCAGATCGACCTGATGTCGACGCCGCAAATCCTGGCAGCGATGAACGCCGAGGACGCGCTGGTGGCCGGCGCCGTGCGCAAGGTGCTGCCCGAAATCGGCGCGGCGGTCGACCGCGTGGTCGAAGCCTTCAAGGCCGGCGGGCGGCTGATCTATATGGGCGCGGGCACGAGCGGCCGGCTCGGCGTGCTCGATGCGTCGGAATGCCCGCCGACTTTCGGGGTGCCCGAGGGCATGGTGGTGGGCATCATTGCCGGCGGCGACCATGCGCTGCGCCACCCGATCGAAGGGGCCGAGGACGATCCGGGCGAGGGCCGGCGCGACCTGGAGCGGATCGGTGTTTCCGCCAAGGACGTGGTGGTGGGTATCGCGGTCAGCGGGCGTACGCCCTATGTCATCGGCGGGCTCGATTATGCCAAGAGCGTGGGCGCGACCAGCGTGGCCCTGTCCTGCAATCCCGGCTCGGTCATCGCGCGCATGGCCGATATCGCCATTTCCCCGGTGGTGGGTCCTGAAGCGCTGACCGGCTCGACGCGGCTCAAATCCGGCACGGCGCAGAAGCTGGTGCTCAACATGCTGACCACGGCCAGCATGATCCGCATCGGCAAATCCTACGAAAATCTCATGGTCGACCTGTCGGTGAGCAATGAAAAGCTCGCGGCTCGCGCCATCCGTATCCTGGTGGAAGCCACCGGCTGCGCGCCCGAGGAGGCGGAGCGGCTGATCGCGGCCGCCGGCAAGAATGTGAAGCTGGCCATCCTGATGGGGCTGACCGGCATGAATGCCGATGACGGGCAGCGCGCGCTCGAGGAGGCCGATGGCTTTCTGCGCCGCGCCGCCGGACAGCAGCCGCGCGCGGCGGGGTGAGCGGCATGGACCTGCTCGTCAACCTCTATAGCCGCAAGCTGGACGCGCTGCGCGAGCGCGCCGAACAGGTCGAGGCGACGATCCGCGTGGCGCTGCCGCCGGAACAGCACATCATCAAGGATTGGGTGCGCACCCATTTCAGCGAATATTGGGTGAGCGAAGTCAGCGCCGCCATGGCGCACCAGCCGCCCGGTTGCCTCATCGCAGTCGTCGACGGGCAATTGGTCGGCTTTGCCTGCCACGACGCCACGGCGCGCGGCTTTTTCGGCCCGACCGGGGTTTCGGAAGACCAGCGCGGCAAGGGCATCGGGCTGGCGCTGTTCTATCACAGCCTCGTGGCCATGAAGGCGCAGGGCTACGCCTATGCCATAATCGGCTCGGCCGGGCCGGTGGATTTCTACGTCAAGGCGGTGGGCGCCATGCCCATTCCCGGCGACAAGGAAGATATCTACCAGGGCCTGTTGCGGGTCAAACCGCCCTCGGGCGAAGGACAGTGATGATGAGCTCCACCACGCCACTCGCCCTCTTCGTCGGCATGCCGGGGCTGGAGCTTTCGGCCTCCGAGCAAGCGTTTTTCCGCGAGGCCAATCCGTTCGGGCTGTTCCTGTTCCGGCGCAATCTCGACAATCCCGACCAGACCAGGCGGCTCTGCGCGCAGTTCCGCGAGGCGGTGGGGCGCGAAGATGCGCCAGTCTATATCGACCAGGAAGGCGGCCGCGTGCAGCGGCTGGACAATGGCAATTGGCCGCTGTTCCGCCCGCTCGGCACGTTCGGCGCCCTGGCGCGCAAGGATTTCGAAGCGGGCAAGAAGGCGCTGCGGCTTTCAACTCTCGCCATGGGATCGATGATGGCCGAGCTCGGCATCGGCAGCGGCACGACGCCGGTGATCGACCTGGCGCGCAAGAATACGCATGACGTCATCGGCCAGCGCGCCTTCGGCGACGACCCCGAACTGGTGGCGGCTTTGGGGCGCGTAGTGGTGGAGGCGATGCTGGAAGTGGGCGAGATGCCCATCATCAAGCACATTCCCGGCTATGGACGGGTCGATGTCGATCCGCATTTCGACTGCCCGGTGGTCGATGCCGCGCTGGAGGATCTGCGGGACAGCGATTTCCGCCCCTTCATGGCCCTGCGCGATGCGCCATGGGCCATGGTCGCGCATCTGATCTTCACCCGCCTCGACGCCGAACGTCCGGCATCGGTCTCGCCCGTCATCTGCGCGATGATCCGCGAGGAACTGGGCTATGACGGCGTGCTGATCACCGATTGCCTCACCATGGAGGCGATCAAGGGAACCTGGCCGGAACGGGTGCGCGCAGCGCTCGACGCCGGCTACGACATTGCCCTGCACAGCCAGGGCGATCTGGCCGCCAGCGAGGCGGCCGCCAAGGCGGCCCGGCCGCTGAGCGAAAAAAGCCTCGCCCGCATTGCCCGTGGCCAGGAGCGGCTCGGGTCAAGACGCGTCGATGTGCAGGCCCTGCACGCCGAGGCGGAAGAAATACTAAGGGAGAACGGTTTCGCCTGAGGCGAGACCGGCAAGCAAGGAGAGATTTCGATGCTAAAGACTTCGCTGATTGCGGCCATATCGGCAACGGCCCTACTGAGCGCCCTGCCCGCGCAGGCGCAGGAGGGCAATGTGCTCACGCTCAGTTCCGAGCAGACCACGACCTTCGTGCGCAATTTCAACCCGTTCGGGCAGACTTCGGCGCGCTATACGACGCTGGATTTCATGTATGAGCCGCTGGTGGTGTTCAACCGCCTGCAGGGCAACACCCCGCATTACCGGCTGGCCGAAAGCTATGAGCTGGCGGACGATCTCAAGTCGATCACCTTTACCCTGCGCGAGGGCCTCAAGTGGTCCGATGGCGAGGATTTGACGGCGGACGACGTGGTCTTCACCTATGACTACATCAAGAAATTCCCGGCGCTCGATTTCATCTCCGTCTCGGCGCAGCTGGCCTCGGTGGAAAAGGTCGATGACCGCACGGTGCGCTTCAATCTCAACGAGCCCAATTCGCTGATCGCCAATACGATCGTGGGCATGCCCATCGTGCCCGAGCATGTCTGGGCGGAAATCGAAGACCCGGTGACCTTCGCCAACGAGAACCCGGTGGCGTCCGGGCCGATGACCGAAATCACCCGCTTCACGCCGCAGGTCTATGAGCAGTGCCGCAACCCGCATTACTGGGACGCGGAAAACCTGGCCGTGGACTGCCTGCGCATGCCGCAGCTCGCCGACAATCCGCAGGTACTGGCGGCTTTGGCCGATGGCACGCTGGACTGGGCGACCAGCTTCATCCCCGATATCGACAATACCTTCGTGGCCAAGGACCCCGAGCACCACAAATACTGGTTTACCCCTTCGAGCCTGGTCTCGATCCAGCTCAGCCAGATCACGCCGGATGAAAACAACCGCAAGGCCTTCACCGACGTCAATTTCCGCCGCGCCCTGTCCATGCTGATCGACCGCCAGACGGTGGTGGATATTGCCGGCTATGGCTATCCGCTGGTCAACGAGGACCCCGCCTCGCTTGGCGAACTCTACAGCGCCTTCGCCAATCCCGAAGTGCAGACCGAATTCGGTCAATATGGCCGCTTCGACTACGATGCCGCCATCGCCCTGCTGGACGAGGCCGGCTATGTCGACGCCGATGGCGACGGCTTCCGCGACAATCCGGACGGGACCCCGATCGTCATCGACTTCATGGTGCCCAATGGCTGGACCGACTGGATCGATGCCGTCCAAATCTCGATGGAAACCATGAATGAGGCCGGGCTCAACGTTTCGATGAGCACGCCGGAAGCAGCGGTGTGGACGTCGAGCCTGATCGCCGGCGATTATTCGATGACGCTCAATGCCCTGGCATCCGCGGCGGACCCCTATTTCCCCTATATCCGCTCGTTCAATCCCGATGATTTCGGCAAGAGCCGCTTCACCGCTCCGCATTGGGAAAATGCCGAGGTGATGGACCTGCTGGGCCAATATACCCAGACCAAGGACCCGGCCGAGCAGAAGGCGGCGATGGATCGCATCCAGATGATCGTGGCGGAAGCCATGCCGATCATCCCGATCTATAACAGCCCGTCCTTCTACGAATACAATACCAGCCGCTTCACCGGCTGGGCCAATGCCGAGGACCCGAAGTTCTCGCCGGTCGTCTCCAACGCCAACCCGGCCCGCCTGCTGCAATTGCTCGATCTCGAGCCGGTTGCGGAATAGGGGCTGACGCGGCCTTCGCAGTCGACACCCTCCCCCTTGCGGGGAGGGATCAAGGGTGGGGGTGAGAGCCACGATGTCGGGGCTCCCGCACCCCCTCCCATCCTCCCCCGTCAAGGGGGAGGTGCCGCCCGGTGAACCGGGCAAGATCGTGCCTGAACCGGCCGAAAGAAAGGAACACAAAAACATGGCCTTCCTTTTGCGCCGTCTCGCCTTCTACCTCGCGGCCTTCCTGGCGGCGGCGACGGTCAATTTCTTCCTGCCGCGGCTGATGCCGGGCGATCCGATCCAGATCATGTTCGCCAGCGCCGGCTCGGAGCTGAGCCTGGAGAACCTCAACGCGCTCAAGCTGACCTTCGGCTTCATCGATGCGCCGCTGCATGAGCAATATTTTGCCTATATCAAGAGCGTCTTCACCGGCGATCTCGGCCGCTCGATCAAATATTTCCCGCTGCCGGTGACGGAATTGCTGGGCCGGGCACTGGTCTGGACGCTGGGCCTGGTCGGCATCGCCACCCTGATCAGCTTCGCCGTCGGCACCATTCTGGGGGTGATGGCGGCCTGGCGGCGCGGCACGCTGTTCGACTCGGCGGTATCGCTGGTGGCGATCTTTTCGAGCTCGGTGCCGGCCATCGTCGTCTCGCTGATCCTGCTCTTCGTCTTCGGCTATACCTTGCGCTGGTTCCCCAATGGCTATGCCGCCAACCCGCTGCTCGATCCGGGCTTCAACTGGACCTACATTTCCAGCGTCCTCTATCACGGCACCCTGCCCATGCTGACGCTGGTGATCGTGCTGACGGGCGGCTTCGCGGTGACCATGCGCAACAACATGATCAACCTCCTGGGCGAGGATTATATCGTGATGGGCCGGGCCAAGGGGCTGGCCGACAATCGGGTCATGCTGTTCTACGCGGCGCGCAATGCCTTGCTGCCGACCGTATCGAGCCTGGCCATCGCCATGGGCACGGTGCTGGGCGGTTCGCTCATCGTGGAAGTGGTGTTCAATTATCCCGGCCTGGGCAACACGCTCTACCAGGCGATCCTGGCGCGCGATTATCCGGTGATCCAGGGCCAATTGCTGATCATGACCGGCGCCATGCTGGTTTCCAATTTCGTCGTCGATCTGAGCTATGTCCTGCTCGATCCACGCCTGAAGAAGGCGTAAGCCATGACCCTGTTCAAGCAGCTTCTCGGCAACAAGAAGGCCCTGGTGGGTCTCACCATCCTGGTGGCGATCATCTTGATCGCAATCTTCGCGCCGCTCCTGACCGAATATAGCCCGACCCGCCGCGTCGGGCGGCCGCACCAGCCACCGTCATGGGATCATTGGCTGGGCACGACCCGGCTGGGACATGACGTGTTCTCGCGGCTGGTGCATGGCGCGCGCGTATCGCTGGCCGTCGGCTTCGGCGCCGGACTGATGATCACCATCGTCGGCACCGTGCTGGGCATCATCGCCGGCTACAAGGGCGGCGTGGTCGACGAGGTCATCAACTTCTTCACCAATATGGTGCTGGTGGTTCCCAACCTGCCGCTGCTCTTGGTCATCGCGGCCTTTGTCGGACAGGCGGGGCCGGTGGTGATCGCGCTCATCCTCGGCTTCACCTCATGGGCCTGGGGCGTGCGCGTCACCCGTTCGGAAACGCTTTCCATCCGCCAGCGCGATTATGTCAAATCCGCCGAAATGCTGGGCGAGCCGAGCTGGCGGATCATGGCGCTCGAAATCTTCCCCAACCTGATTTCCATCGTCGGCATCAATTTCATCGGCAGCGTCATCTTCGCGGTGATCGCCGAGGCGACACTGGGCTTCCTGGGGTTGGGCGATCCCAATACCGTCTCCTGGGGCATCATGCTTTTCAACGCCCAGAATGCCTCGGCGCTTTCGGTCGGGGCGTGGTGGGACCTGCTCTCGCCCTGTTTCGCGCTGGCGCTGCTGGGCCTGGGCCTGGCGCTGCTCAACTTCGCCATCGACGAAGTGGCCAATCCGCGCCTGCGCACCGGTGGCATGCTCAAGAGCTGGAGCCGCATGGTGCTGCTCGGGGAGGGCAAGCTATGAGCGCGCCGGTCCTCTCCATCCGCAATCTCAATATCGACTATATCGGCGCGGAGGCGAATTTCCGCGCGGTCAAGGACGTGAGCTTCGATATCGCGCCGGGCGAATTCTTCGGGCTGGCCGGGGAATCGGGTTGCGGCAAGTCGACCATCGCCTTTGCCGTCAGCCGGCTGCACCGTCCCCCCGCCCTGATCCGCACCGGCAGCGAAATCCTGGTCGATGGCCGCGACGTGCTGGAGCTGGACAAGGACGCCCTGCGCCGGTTCCGCTGGCGGGAAGTGGCCATGGTGTTCCAGAGCGCGATGAATTCGCTCAACCCGGTGCTGACCATCGAAGCGCAGTTTTACGACGTGCTGCACACCCATAAGGGCATGAGCCGGGAGGCGGCCCGCGAACGCGCCGCCGAATTGCTGAAGCTGGTGGATATTCCGCCGGATCGGCTTGCGGCCTATCCGCACCAATGCTCGGGCGGCATGCGGCAGCGCATCGTCATCGCCATCTGCCTGGCGCTCAATCCGAAGCTCTTGATCATGGACGAGCCGACCACGGCGCTCGACGTGGTGGTGCAGCGCGAAATCTTGCAGCGCATCGACGTGCTGCGCAAGCGGCTGGGCTTTGCGGTGCTGTTCATCACCCATGACCTGGGCCTGATGGTGCAGGTCAGCGACCGCATCGGCATCATGCTGGAAGGGGAATTAGTGGAGGTCAACGACGCGCAGACCATCTACCGGTCGCCGCAGCACGATTATACCAAGCGCCTCTGGGCCTCCATGCCCAAGCTGCATGGCGACCAAATCCGGCCGGAGGCAGGCGCATGAGCGAAAACCAGCCCATTCTCGCGCTCGACAACGTGTCGAAAATCTTCGGCCGCGCCAACCAGCCCATCTATGCCGCCCGCTCGGTTTCCTTCGGCCTTCATGCCGGACGCACGCTGGCGCTGGTGGGGGAATCGGGATCGGGCAAGACCACGGCTGCCCGCCTGATCATGCGCGAATATCACCCCGACGAGGGGCGGCTGCTGTTTCGTGGCGAGCCGCTGGGCAAGGCCAGCGCCAAGGCGATCAAGGCCTATCGCGCCTCGGTGCAGATGGTGTTCCAGGACCCGTTTTCCTCGCTCAATCCCGCCCATACGATCCGGTATCATCTCGAACGCCCGCTGCGGCTGCACCAGCGCCAGCTTGGCGGATCCGAGCGCCGCGCGGCGGCCGAGGCCTTGCTGGAGCGGGTGAAGCTCGACCCGAAGCTGATCATGGGCAAATTTCCGCATGAGCTTTCGGGCGGGCAGCGGCAGCGCATCAGCATTGCCCGGGCCCTGGCGGTCAATCCGCAGGTCATCGTGGCCGATGAGCCGACGTCGATGCTCGACGTCTCGGTGCGGCTGGGCATTCTCAACCTGCTCAACGACATGAAAAAGCAGGACAACCTGGCCCTGCTCTACATCACCCACGATATCGCCACGGCGCGTTTCGTGGCCGAGGACATCATGGTGATGTATGCCGGACAGATCGTGGAATGGGGGGCGATGGACAGCGTGCTGGACCATCCGCAGCATCCCTATACGCGGCTGCTGCTGGCCGCCGTGCCCGATCCGGACCGCCGGTTCGACGCCGCCCAGCCCGGCGAACTCGAACAGATCGAGACGATCCGCCGGCAATCCGCCCTGCCCCAGCCGGACATTCAACAGGTGGGCGAGAACCATTTCATCCGGCCGATACCGGATATGGTGCTCGGCTAAGCCTTTGAGGTTCGGTCTGAAACAAGTTTTTAGAAGACCTCATGGTGAGCCTGTCGAAGGACGAGGTCTACTGGTGTTTCAGCTCAGAAGTGAAACGCTCCAGGTCGGATCACGCTCCAGCAATGCGACCGCCCGTCATGGCGTGCGGCGCGCCGGTGGTGGTGGGGAAGCTGATGGGCAGGCCGCGCAGGACGCGGGCGGCCAGGAAGGCGAAGCATTCCGCTTCCACCGCATCGCCGCGCCAGCCCACGGCCTCCGCCGGGACAGAATTGACGCCCAGGCGCTGGTTCAGCATCTGCATGATCGCCGGATTGTGCCGGCCGCCGCCACAGACGATCAGCCGGTCGGGCCGTTGCGGCAGGAGATCGAGCGCCTTGCCGACAGCGCCGACGGTGAAGGCGGTCAGCGTTGCCGCGCCGGTTTCGAGGTCGAGGCCATCGGCCATGCGGTAGGAGAAATCGAACCGATCCAGCGATTTCGGCGCCGGGGCGCTGAGATAGGGATGCTTCAATAGCTCGACCAGGCGCGCCTCATCCACCTGTCCGCGCAGGGCCAGGGCGCCGTCGCGATCCATGTCGCCATGGCCATGTGCCTTGACGAAATCGTTGATGGGGGCATTGGCGGGGCCGGTGTCGAAGGCGATGATGGAATCCGCGCCATCCCACCAGGTGAGATTGGCGACGCCACCCAGATTGAGCACGGCCGTATCGCCCCGGGCACCGATGCCGGACAGCAGCGCGCGGTGATAGACCGGCGCCAGCGGCGCACCCTGCCCGCCGGCGGCGATGTCGGCCGAGCGGAAATCGTAGACGACCGGGATGCCGAGAATTTCGTGCATCAGCGCACCATCGCCGAGCTGGCGCGTGGCGCCGATCCGGCCCGGCTGGGGCGCGCGATGGAGGACGGATTGGCCATGAAAGCCCACGGCGCCGATATCCTCGGGGCGGAAGCCCGCCTCCGCGATGAAGGCGGCCACGGCTTCGGCCTGGGCGCGTGTCAGCTCGCGCTCGGCCCGGGCGAATATCTCAGGCTCCGGGCCCTCGAAATTCCAGTCGCGGGCAATGGCCAATGTCTCTTCGAGCAGCACACGCAATTCAGGCGCGTAGGGCGCCAGGCGGTAAGGCCCGAAGCCGTCGATCGCTTCGCCATCAGTCCTGAGCATGGCGATATCGATATTGCCGTCGAGCACCGTGCCGGTCATCAGGCCGAGTGTCCAGATTGGGCTCATGTCGGTGTCAGTCCTTATTGATCCGGTCGCCGATGGCCCGCCGCAGGGCGAAGATGCCGCTGTCGAAATGCCGGCTCGGATGGACGCGATTGGTCAGCAGGGTCCAGGCGCGGCCCCGGGCGAAATCGATCCACAGACCGGTGCCGGTGAAGCCGGTATGGCCGATGGTTTCGGGCGTGCAAAGCTCGCCACCGGACCAGCCCTCATAGGGGCGCTCCCAGCCATGGGTGCGCCGACTGGATAATGGGGTTCGCATCAGGTCGATGGTCCCGGGCGAGAGGGCGCCGGAACCGAGCGCGCCCTGGGCGAAATCGAGCACGGCATCGACGGTGCCGAACAGGCCGGCATGCCCCGCCCCCTGCAAGGCGGCGCAGTTCTCGTCATGCACCTCGCCGACCAGAACCCGGCCGCGCCAGGGACAATGTTCGGTCGCCGCCGTTTGCGCGGGATCGGCGCTCCAGGCGAAACCGGGACCGGGATCGAGATCGCGAATGGTCTTGCCCGCCAGGCGTTCGAGCGCAATGCCAAGAAGGATGAAATTGATGTCGGAATAGACCGAGGCGCCGGCCCGCCAATCGCGCTGCAGCACGAAATGCCGCAGCAGGTTGGGATCGGTGCCATAGGTATAGAGCGGGAATACCCCGGGGAACGGCGTCTGGTGCCCGAGGCATTGCCGGAAGGTGATGCGCCGCTGCCAATTGTCGGGATTATACTGGGCGAAATCGGGAATGACGCTCACCAGGGGCGCATCGAGATCGATGGAGCCGCGCGCCGCCAGCTCGAGGATTTGCGGCGTGGTGAACAGCACCTTGGTCAGCGATGCCAGATCAAACCAGGTGTCTTCCGCCATCGGCCGCGAGACGGGCACACGCTGCGCCTGCCCAATGGCGCGGACGGCCCGCTGCCCCGAGGCATCGACCACGCCCAGCACGCCGCCAGGTATCCTGCCCGCCTCCACTGCCTCGGCCAGCGGGGCGAATCCACGTTCAATATCAACTGCTATGCTCATTGGCTCCTTATACCGCAACGCGATGCGCCTGGCGCGCTGCTTGTGGCATCGGGTCAACAAGTTTCGCGCCTTTGTCACCACTTCAAGGTGACGCCCAAGATGGCAAAATCGCCACAAGGCTTGACCCCGCGGCAGGTCCTTCGCCGCGGGGTCGGGAGGCGTGGCCTATTCTTTCATCAGCCGCATCTGGGGTTGGCCATTGCCGCGCAGGGCCGGCGAAATGCCGTGGATATCCACGGTGGCGGTGACCCGCTGGCGATGCGCGGCGAACATGAAATCGGGCGTCACGTTGACGGGCTCATCGAACATCACCGTCAATGTATAGGTCTGCATGCTGGCCGCCAGTTGCACGCCGATCAGCATGCCCCGGAAGGGCCGTTCGAGATAATAGCCCTTGACGCGCATGCCGACCTGGAAGGGCACGGCCACGCGATCCGGCAGGGCGGCGCGGGCCGTGTTCCAATCGCGATAGCCATGGGCGCGGGCCACTTCTTCCAGGGCAGCGCCATGAGTCATGACCTGCCCGGCGCGGGCGCGCTCTTCACGCAGGATCTTGGCCTCGGACTTCAGAGTCTGGGCAGAGGGGGTATCGAGGGAAAAAGACATGGTTCGGGTCTCTCCATAGGGAGGCGACTTTCTGCATGGGAGCCCGCATTGCCATGATGCGCCTTGGGAGAAAACAACCGAGGGATCATCATCGATGCTGGACTTCACCATGGACCACAAGATCCGCGGGCGGCCGGCGCCAGCAACCGGAAGCGTAGATGCGCCCGGATGGCCCCCAAGTCAAGACCGGCCCGATCAATTGCAGTGATGGAGCGATCAGACAATTGTGTTAGGCGACGGCGGCGGACGGGGGTAGGAACGGACCGTCGAGGGGAATGTCATGACAGAAATTCTGCTGTTGCTGGCCGGCCTGATAGGCGGGGCGCTCAATTCGCTCGCGGGCGGCGGTTCGTTCATCGTGTTTCCGGCCCTGCTGTTTTCAGGGGTGCCGCCGGTTCTGGCCAATGCGTCCAATACCTATGCCGCCCTGCCCGGCTATGTGAGCGGGGCCAGCGGATACTGGAAGGCAATGGCCGGCTACACCGACCGGCTGATCGCCTATGGCATCATCGCCGCCCTGTTCGGCTATGCCGGGGCCGAATTGCTGCTGGTGGTTTCCGACGAGCAATTTTCCCAGGTCGTGCCCTGGCTGATGGCTTTCGCCGTCGGGCTGTTCATCTTCGGCAATCAGATCAATGCGGCGCTGAAGGCCCGGAGCGGGGAAAAGCGCGGCATGAAAGCGCTGGGCACGGTGCTGCTGCTCGCCATGCTCGCCGCGGTCTGCGTCTATGGCGGGTTCTTCAATGCCGGGCTGGGCATATTGCTGCTGGCGTTCCTGGCCATGGCGGGCATGACCGATATCCACGCCATGAACGGGCTGAAGCTCTATGTGTCGTCCATCGTGGCCCTGGTGGCCGTGGTGCGGTTCGCGTTCAATGGCAGCATCGACTGGTATCACGGCTCGATCGCGCTGGTCGGGGTGACCATAGGCGGCTACGTGGCCGCGAGGCTGGCGCAATATATTCCCCGCAACTGGATCCGTTTCGGCGTCATCGTCTACGGGATCGGGATGACGGGCTATTTCTTCTGGGTGGCGTATTTCGCCTAGCATTTCCGCCATGCTCGATCGTCACCCTCGGGCGTGACCCGAGGGGGGGCGTCCGCAAGAAAAGAGCCCTCGGGTCAAGCCCGAGGGTGACGCGCGGTGGAGTGGTGGGGGTGGCGTGACGGGTGGCGGGTCCTATTCCTTCAAGTCTTCCGAAGCCACGCCGCCGCATCATGGAACGCAGCGCCGCCGAAGGGGGGTGCGGGCTGCGCGCTGGTCAGCATGTTGATGCCCTGCCCGCCGCGATGGGCCTTGTTGCGATGCAGGCCCTCGGCAATGAGCACGCCGGTGCGTAGCCCGGTGTGCAGGCGCGCCGTGAGCGCGACCTGGCCACGGCGATTGCCGACGAAAACCGCGTCCCCTTCCACGATGCCGAGGCGAACGGCGTCCTCGGGGTGAATGAAGACGGAGGGTTCGCCCTCGCGTTTCAGGCTGCCCGGGGTCTGGTTGAAGGTGGAATTGAGGAAGGCGCGGGCCGGGCTGGTGGCGAGCTTGAACGGATGCTCGGCGTCCGCGGCTTCGTTGATGGCCCAATGGTCGGCGAAGCGGGGCATGTCGGCCGGATCGCAGGTCCAGCGATAGCCCTTGCGGTCGGCGACGTCCTGCCAATCGGGCTGGAAGCGGAAGCGGCCATCGGGCCAGCCGAAGCCATTGGCGAAGCGGGCAATGTCGTCGGGACGTTCGCGATCGACATAGCCCTGCTTTTCCACCTCTTCGAGCGCCGGATAATTCGAGCGGGCGAAGGTGTCGGCAACGACGTCGCGGTCGCTGGTGCGGAAGGCCGGATCGTCGCTGCCCAGGCGCAGCGCGATGGCATTGATGACATCGTGATTGGAGCGCGCCTCACCCGGCGCATCCACGACAGCCGGACCGTAGAGCACGCGGGTATGGCCGCCGCGCGTGTAGTAATCATTGTGTTCGAGGAACATGGTGGCGGGCAGGACGATATCGGCCAGCTCCGCCGTTTCGGTCATGAACTGCTCGTGGACGACGAGGAAGAGATCGTCACGCAGCAAGCCCTCGCGGACCTTCTGCTGGTCGGGGGCGACGGTGGCGGGATTGGTGTTCTGCACGATCATGGCATGGACGGGGCCGCCGCCCTGCAAGGCCTTGGCGTCGCCGGCGAGGATCGGGCCTATCTCCGACATGTCGAGCAGGCGGGGATTGCCCTTTTGCAGATGGGCGCCCTCTAGGCGCGACTTGTCGAGACCGAACGTGCCGGAATTGGAGTGAAAGGCGCCGCCGCCGCGATGACGCCAGGCGCCGGTCATAGCCGGAATGCAGAGGGCGGCGTGGACAGCGGTGGAGCCGTTGCGCTGGCGGGAAAAGCCATAGCCGAGGCGGAAGAAGGTGCGGGGCGTCTTGCCGACCAGATGGGCGAAGGCTTCGATCTCGGCAACGGACAGGCCGGTGATTTCCGAAGCCCATTGGGGCGTGCGGGTTTGAAGATGTGATTCAAATTCGGGAGAGAAGTCCGTGAATTCGGACATGTATTCACGATCCGCAAGGCCATCGCGCAGGAGCACATGCATGGCGGCGACCGCGAGCGCGCCATCGGTGCCGGGGCGGAGCACGAGACCCATATCGGCCTGTTCCATGGTGGCATTGCGGTAGATGTCGATCACCACGATCTGCGCACCGCGCTGCTTGCGGGCACGCATGGCATGGGTCATGACGTTGACTTGGGTATGGACCGCATTGGTTCCCCAGATGACCACGCAATCGGCCTCGGCCATCTGCTCGGGATTGACGCCGCCGAGCAGGCCGGTGCCGGCGATGTAGCCTGGCCAGGGAAGACCGACGCAGATGGTGTCGTATTGGTGCGAATAGCCGCGCGCTGCGCGCAGGCGCTCGATGCCGTCGCGATGCACATGGCCCATGGTGCCGGCATAGAAATAGGGCCAGACCGCCTCGGGCCCGTGCGTGTTCTCGACTTCGAGGAAACGGGAGGCAATCTCGTCCAGGGCTTCGTCCCAGGATATGCGCTGCCAATGCCCTGCCCCCTTGGGGCCAGCGCGGCGCAAGGGATGGGTCAAGCGCTCGGGATGGTGGATGCGCTCGGCATAGCGGGCGACCTTCTCGCAGATCACCCCCGCCGTATAGGGATCGTCCTTGGCGCCGCGCACGCGGCCGATCGTGCCGTCGGGCAGGATATCGACATCGAGCGCGCAGACCGAAGGACAGTCATGCGGGCAGACGGAGCGGATCGTTCGTTGCGGGACCGGAGCGTTCATGGAGGAACGCTAAATGAGCCGGCGCATGGCGGCAATCGCATTGTGGTGATGGGAGGGATCAGGACCGGTGATGGGTTCGGCTATCCGCTCCACATACACCGCGCATCCCCCTCGGGCTTGAACCGAGGGGGCGTGCCTAAGGCCTGAAAGTGAAGAGCCCTCGGGTCAAGCCCGAGGGTGACGATCTGGGATTGGACCTGATTACGCCGCGAAAGCCCTGGTGGCCGTTTCCGCGTTGCGCTTCGCCCGGGTGGCGGCGTGCTTGGCAAGCTGAGCCGCGCCGGCGTGGAACTGGGAGAAGGTGATGCGGCCATTGCCGGCGCTGATGGTGATGCCGCGCCAATTGGGCCGGACATGGCGCACATCCGACCAGTCGAGCACGGTTTCGCGGCCCATGGCGGAGCGATGGCGCACCTGGCGATTGTCCCAGCGCGTCTGGGTGAACAGGCCGGCCATGCCGATGCCGACCGCGCCGGCACCGAGGAGGACGACGGCGATATAGGTGGCGATCAACTGGGTGGGATCGGCGACGCTACCCATGAAGATGACGGCGAAAAGCAGTATCGCGGCCAGCGCGGCCGAGCCGTAGCAGGCGAAATATTCCACCAACGAGGGCCGCAATTCGGCCCAGCCGCCCTCCACCATGATCCCCTCTTCGGGCTGCACCAGGCGCAGGGCCAGGAAGGCCGCATAGCCGAAGGCGACGACGCCCGCCGTCCGCGCGAGCGGCAGATGTTCGGTGGCCGGGATATATTTCAGGATGATGAGAAGGGTGATGGTAACGAGCGGCAAAGCCACTTCCTGCCAACGCAAAGGCACGCTTGTCTCTCCAGGGTGCAGGCCGGCGACGCATTTCGGCAAAATCTGATGCGGTCAAGGTACGCATCACGGGTGATTTGGCTATTCACAATTTCGCCATAAGTGCGGCGGGCCGATTCCAGGCACTTGAGAAGGTGATTCAAGCGCCTGGCAAAAAGAGTCCGCCATTGGCGATAAGAGTTTGCCGGGGCTGCCTTTTCAGGCCGCTCGCACCCTAACGGGTGACCGTGATCGGGGCGCCAACCACGGCGGCGGCGGCCTGCTCCTCGGCATCGATCTCCGCCTCGGGCTCGCGCCGCAGGGTCGTGGCCAAGGCGCGTTCTTCGAGCAGGAAGCTCAGAGCGAAGGCCAGAACGGCAGCTCCGGCGGCCGTGTAGAAGACTGGATGGAGGGCATTGGCAAAAGCCTCCAGCACCATGTTGCGCACCGGCTCCGGCAAGGCGGCTACCGCCTGGGCGCTGAAGCCGCCGGTGCCCCCGCCTTCGGGCATGACATCGCCCAGGCGAGCGGCGAGGCCGCTGGAGAAGATGGCGCCGAAGATCGACACGCCGACGGAGCCGCCGATCTGGCGGAACAGGGTCGTGCCAGCCGTGGCCGTGCCCACCACCTCGCGCGGCACGGCGTTCTGGGTGGCGGTGACGCTGACGCTGTTGACCGGACCGATGCCGGCGCCGACGAGGAACATGTAGATCGCGACGAGCCAGGCGGGCGTATCGAGCTGCATATTGGCCAGCAGCAGCAGGCCGATGGTCAGCACGGCCGTGGCCAGCGTCGGCAGCAGCTTGTAGCGGCCGGTTCGGGTCATGATGAAGCCCGAGGTCATGGAGGCGCCGATGAGCCCCACCATCATCGGCACCAATTGCAGCGCGGAATCGGTGGGGGAAATGCCCTTGGCCAATTGCAGATACATGGGCAGGAAGGTGATGGAGCCGAACATGGCCATGCCCACCAGGAAGCCGACGGCGCTGGTGACGGCGAAAGTGTTGTTGCGGAAGAGGCTGAGCGGCAGGACCGGCTCGGCCGCGCGGGATTCGACCCAGAGGAAGGCGCCGAGCGCGGCGACGGCAAAGACGACGAGGCCGATGATCTGGACCGAAAGCCAGGGCCAGGTATTGCCGCCCAGCGAGGTGGCCAGCACGAAGGCCGTGAGCCCGCCCGAGAGCAGGACGAAGCCGGCATAGTCGATGGAATGCTTGACGCGCTCGCCCCGCGGCTTGAGCGCCAGCGCGATGACGGCCAGCGCCAGCACGCCCAGCGGCAGGTTGATGAGGAAAATCCACTGCCAGGACAGGTGCTCGACGATGAAGCCGCCGGCCAGGGGGCCGATAACGGTGGCGACGCCGAAAACAGCGCCGAACAGGCCTTGGACCTTGCCGCGCTGGCGCGGGGGAATGATGTCGGCCACCACCGTCATGGCGACCACCATGAGCCCCCCGCCCCCGAGGCCCTGGATGGCCCGGGCGATGATGAGGAAGGCCATGGAGGTAGCCATGGCCGAGAGCACGGCGCCGATCAGGAAGATGATTATGGCGGCCTGCAACACGATCTTGCGACCGAAAAGGTCGCCGAGCTTGCCATAGATCGGCGCGACCACGGTGGAGCTGAGCAGATAGGCGATGACCACCCAGGTGAGGTGATCAAGACCGCCCAATTGCCCGACAATGACTGGCAGGGCGGTGGAAACGATGGTCTGACCGAGCGAGGCCAGCAGCAGCGTGACCGCCACGGCGCCGATGACCAGTCGAACGGACTGTTCCTGCGGCGCATCGGCCGATTGCATGGGTTCAGACATTGGGGCAATCCTCAAAGAGAGAGGGTCGGCGCCCAGCGTCGGCCCTTGCGAAATCAATTCCGCGGGCACACATGTGCTTCCAGCAATTACATGTCAATAGCATGCATTTGCCGGAAACATGCAAAATGACAAGGGCAGCCATGCCTCTGACGGCACAGACCGAACTCGACGCGCTGCTGCGCAAGGCGGGGATCGACGCGTCCATTCGAGAGGCGGTGATGGATATTGACGGCATGTTGCAGCAATGGCGGCGGCGCGCCATGAAGCGCGAGCTGGGGCAGCGCGCCCTGGTAGACCTGGGTGTGGGCATCGACCTGGCGCAATTCGACGTGCTGGTGGCCATCGAAGGCCCGGAGCCGGAATTCGGCGAGGCGCGCGGCGAAATCATGGTGGCGACGGTGGCCGAACGGCTGAACATCGACCCGTCGCGGGCCAGCCGGCTGGTGAGCGACATGGTGGAACGGGGTTTCGCGCGGCGGGCCGTGAGCCAGGCGGATGCGCGGCGCACCATTATCGAGCTGTCCGAACAGGGGCGCGCCATCGTCGATGCGGTGCGGGCCTATAAATATCTCATAATGGGGGATTTCCTCAGCCATTGGGCCCCGGAGGACCTGGCCGCCTTCGTGCCCCTGCTCAAGCGCTTCGCCAAATGGAGCGACGGGATCGACGCGGCCGCGGAGAAATATGCGGACGAGATCAAGGCGCTGTCACCGGCGGCCGGCAAACCCGATGTCGCGGCGTGAATGGATGCCATGAAAACCATTTGTTAGACAGGCCGGAGGCCGCGCGGTAGCAATCCTGCCGTTCTGGGAGGAACGGACAATGGGTGTAGCGCGGCTGAAGGTAACGGCATTGCTCGGGATGAACATGTTCTTCTCGGGCGTCACCTATGCCGCCACGATACCCTCCGCCTCGCTGGTGGGCGTGGACATCCTGGGCCTGACGCCGGCCTGGTTCGCCACGATCATGGCCGCGGGCTCGATCCTGGGCACCTTCGTTTCGCTGGGATTGGGATATCTTTCCGACAAGCTGCGGGACCGGCGTCTTCTGGTGCTGATCACCGCGCTGGCCGGCATATTCGCCCACGGCCTGATCTATCTGTGGCCCACACAGGCCGGCTTCACCATCGCCATGGCGGGGATCATGCCGCTGGCCGGCGCCTGCTATGGGCAATGTTTCGGTTATGTGCGGGTCTATTATCTCACCCACCAGCCGCAGCGGGCCGATTTCATGGTCACGGCTTTGCGCACGGTGTTCACCCTGGCCTGGATCGTGGTGCCGCCTGTTGCCGGCTGGCTGGCCGCAACCTTCAGCATTTTCGACGTCTTCCTCGCTTCGTCCCTGAGCTATGCGGGCATCGCCGCCATTTTCGCCCTGCTGATCCGCGACAGGGCGACCGCCGTGCAGATGCCCGCCCCCGTCAGGGCCGAGGGTGCCTCATGGCTTTCCGTCTTCGCCCTGCAGCCGGGCATATTGGCGGGCCTGGCCGGCCTTGTCGTGATGACCGGGGCGATGCGGCTGCTGACCCTGACGATCGCGCTGTTCATCGTCACCGATCTGGGCGGCTCGCTGACCGATGTGGGGCTTTATGCCGGGATCACGGCGGCGACGGAGGCGCCGCTCATGCTGCTGCTCGCCTATCTCACCACGCGGGTGAGCAAGGAAACGCTGCTGGCCGGGGCTGGGCTGGTCATGGCTTTGTTCATCGGGCTGGCGAGCATGCTGAGCAACGTGGCGGAATTGTTCTGGCTGCTGGCCCTCAACGGGCTGGGCACGGCGGCGCTGATGAGCGTCAACATCGCCTATGTGCAGGACGCCATCAAAGGCCGGGTCGGGCTGTCGACATCGCTGATGGATGTGGTGGCCATTGCCGCCAACCTGTTGGGCGCGGCGGCTTTTGGCGTTTTGGCAGCCGGCGGCGATTACCGTTTCGCGCTGATGGTCGCGGCGGGGATTTCGGTCCTCGGCGCGGCGATCATGGCCCTGGGCAATGTCTCAAGGCTGGGCGTCTTGAAAAAAGCGGCGGCCTAGAGTTTTTACCCGCAAGAATAAATCCCCGCCGGAGGGCGGGGATAAATCGTCGGTCAGTCTTCGGCCCGCTTCTTCTTGTGGTCCTTGGGCTTGGCCGGTTTCTTCTTGGGTGGCCGCGCCTCGCCCTCGGCGACGGGCTTGGACCATTTGGGCTTACCCTTATCCTTGGAGACCGGTTTTTCCTTGGCTGCAAAAGGCTTTGCGGCCTTAGAAGGCTTGGCATCGCGGGGCGGCCTGGGGCTTTCCATAAAGGCCTCGAAGTCGTCGGACCTGGGCTTTGCATAGCGTTCCTTGCGGTCGGCTTTTTCCGGGCGCGGCTTCATCGGATCGTATTTTTCCGGCGGGCCGGGCGGACGCCTCCTGGACTGCGGACGTTCGCCGGGGCCGTCTACGGCGTTGATATGGACGCCTTTTTCGCCGGTGCCGTTCTTGCCGACATTGCGGAGGAAGGAATCGGCCTTGTCGGCGGCGATTTCGAAGATGGTTTCGGTGTCAAAAATACGAATGGAACCAATGGCTTGCTTGGTGACGCCGCCGGCCTTGCAGATGATGGGCAGGAGCCAGCGCGGCTCGGCGCGCTGCTTGCGGCCGACGCTGATGCGGAACCAGGTGCCGCCGGCGAAAGCCTCGCGATTGCGGGCTTCGCGGGGCGAATCCGGCTCGGTGGCGGTGATTTCCTCGGGGATGGGACGGGCCGCCAATTGCAGGCGCAGATAGGCCGCAGCCAGTGCCTCCGGGGCCCAATTCGCTAGCAGACTGTCAACGCTGACCCTCTCCTCTTCGGTGATCGCGTCACTCAAAAGCGCATTGGTGAGAATGGACTCGCGATAGCGGGCATCGATGGCCTCGGCGGAGGGCGGCGCGATCATTTCCGCCTCAACTTTCGCCGTCCGCAAAATGGACAGCGCGACGCGCTTGCGATGGGCGGGGGAGATGACGACGCAGGTGCCCTTGCGCCCTGCCCGGCCGGTGCGGCCCGAACGGTGCAGCAGGGTTTCGGCATTCATCGGCAGGTCGGCATGGATGACCAGATCGAGATTGGGCAGATCGATACCGCGCGCGGCGACGTCGGTGGCCACGCAGATGCGGGCGCGGCCATCGCGCATGGATTGCAGCGCGCTGGTGCGCTCGGCCTGGCTCAGTTCGCCCGAGAGGGTAACGACGTCGAAGCCGCGATTGTGGAGACGGGCGGAGAGGTGTTTTACCGCCTCGCGGGTGGAGGCGAAGACGATGGTATTGGTGCTGTCATACCAGAGCAGCGTGTTGATGACGGCGTTTTCGCGCTCGGCGGCGGGGACCGACATCAGCTTGTATTCGATGTCGGCATGCTGCTGGCCGGTGGCGGCGGCGCTGATGCGCAGGGCATCGCGCTGGAAGGTCTTGGCCAGTTCGGCGATCGGCTTGGGCACGGTGGCCGAGAAGAGCAGCGTGCGGCGATCTTCGGGGGCGGCGGCGAGGATGAATTCGAGATCCTCGCGGAAGCCGAGATCGAGCATTTCGTCGGCCTCGTCGAGCACGACGGCGCGCAGGGCCGACATGTCGAGCGCTCCGCGGGTGATGTGATCGCGCAGGCGGCCCGGCGTGCCGACGACAATATGGGCGCCGCGTTCCAGCGCCCGGCGCTCGGTGCGCTGGTCCATGCCGCCGACGCCGGCGGCGGTCTGGGCGCCGGTTTCGGCATAGAGCCAGGTCAGCTCACGCTGCACCTGCATGGCCAGTTCGCGGGTCGGGGCGATGACCAGGGCCAGCGGCGCCCCGGGCGGCGGCAGCATGTCGGCCTCGCCCAGCAGGGTCGGCGCGATGGCCATGCCGAAGGCGACGGTCTTGCCGGAGCCGGTCTGGGCCGAGACCAGAAGGTCGCGGCCATCGATATTGTCCTCGATGACAGCGGACTGGACCGGGGTGAGGGTTTCATAGCCCTTGGCCGTGAGGGCGCGGGCGATGGGGGGCGAAATAGTTTCAGGCAGAGACAATGTCGTTCTTTCGGAGCGGATTACACCATGGGTGCCGTGCCCCGTTCATGTGGGGTGCTCCGACAGAAAAATGGTGTTCATCTTTGGGGTCCTGGCCATCATGGCGGACCGGTCAACATTCGGCACTATAGCACGAACAAGCAAAAAGGCCGCCCGGCGGGCGGCCCCTATTCTTCTCCCCCTCGGGGAGAAGGTGGCGCGAAGCGCCGGATGAGGGGATGGCCGTAACGGCTGGGAGGAATCCCCCTCACCCGTCTCGGCCTTTGGCCGATCCACCCTCTCCCCGAGGGGGAGAGGAATAGAAAGAGCCGCCCCTTGTCAGAGGTTAGCCGACCAATTCGTCGTCGGAGAAGAAGAACTTGATTTCCTGGGCGGCGGTTTCCGGCGCGTCGGAGCCGTGGACCGAGTTTTCGCCGACGGAGAGGGCGAAGAGCTTGCGGATGGTGCCTTCGGCGGCGTTTTCCGGGTTGGTGGCGCCCATGATCTCACGGTTCTTGAGGATGGCGCCTTCGCCTTCCAGGACCTGGACCACGACGGGCGAGGCAATCATCTGCTCGACCAGTTCGCCGAAGAAGGGGCGTTCCTTGTGGACCGCGTAGAAGCCTTCGGCCTGTTCGCGGGTCATGTGGATCTTCTTCAGCGCGATCGGGCGCAGGCCGTTCTCTTCGAACTTGGCGATGATCTGGCCGATCAGGTTGCGGCGGACGGCATCGGGCTTGATGATGGAGAAGGTACGTTCGATCGCCATGGCGGTCATGTCCTGCATTAGCTTGGAAAAGGTGGGGCCTTTTAGCGGGAGCCTGTGTCGGGCGCAAGACGGGGTGTTTGGTATTGGGCGCCGGTGTGTGGGAGCACCCCCTCCTAGCTCCGCTAGGCGTTCGGCCAAGCTGCGCTACCTCCCCCATCGAGGGGGAGGTGAAGTCCGGTGTTTGCCGTGGCGGTGTGCCAGCCACGATGGCGCATCCTCCCCCTAGCGGAGAGGTGAAGTCCGGCGTTTGCCGTGATCAGTCCTTGTCGACTTCGGTGGTGTCGACGGCCATGACCTGGCCGTCGGGGGCGAGCAAGGTCACTTCGACGCGGGTAACTTCGGGGCCGGCGGGGATGGCTTCCTTGATCTCGTGTTCGACCAATTGCATGGTGCAGACTTCGGCGGTGCTGGCGATCTGCAGGGTCACTGCGAGCGTGCCGTCGGTGACGTCGCCGAGCTGAGCTTCGCCGACTTCCTCGCAGGCGCCGCCGTCATATTCGAATTCGATCAGCACCTGGCGGGAATTGAGGCGGTCGGCATCGAGATCGTCGAGCTTGACGCGGTCCTGGGCCATGGCGGGGAATGCGAGGGCGGCGCTGGCCAGGGCGACGATGGCAATACGATTGGCGATCATTGAAAACCTCTTTTGCTGGCGATGAACATCCGCCCGATCCGCATGGATAGAGACAAATCGGGCGACAGAGTGACGTGCGGTTGCCTTATCGGTGCAGAGAAACTAATTCAGCGGCAAGGAATTTCTTGCGTCCCCTGCCCCTCTGCGCGCGCGGGGTCGACGCGCAGCGGATAGACGAATTGCCATGCTGAGCATCAATAACCTGACCTATCGCATCCAGGGCCGCGTGCTGCTGGAAGACACCTCGCTGGTGCTGCCCGACGGGGTGAAGGCCGGCTTCGTGGGCAAGAACGGCACGGGCAAGACCACCCTGTTTCATCTGATCCAGGGCCATATCGGCGCGGATTCGGGCTCCATCGACGTCAATAGAAAGGCGCGGATCGGCGCGGTGGCGCAGGAAGCGCCGGCCGGCGAGGAAAGCGTTCTGGACGTGGTGCTGGCCGCCGACAAGGAGCGCACGGCGCTGATGGCGGAGGCCGAGACGGCGACCGATCCGGACCGGATCGGCGAAATCTACACGCGGCTGGCCGATATCGACGCGCATACGGCCGAAGCGCGGGCATCGTCGATCCTCAAGGGCCTCGGCTTCGAGCAGGACAAGCAGAATGCGCCCACGCGGGAACTCTCCGGCGGCTGGCGCATGCGCGTGGCCCTGGCGGCGGTGTTGTTCAGCCAGCCCGACCTGCTGCTGCTGGACGAGCCGACGAACTATCTCGACCTCGAAGGAACGCTGTGGCTGGAAAAATACTTGGCCACCTATCCCTATACGGTCTTTCTCATCAGCCACGATCGCGACCTGCTCAACAAGGCGGTCAATTCCATCGTGCATCTCGAGCATCGCAAATTGACCTTCTACAAGGGCAATTACGACACGTTCGAGACGACGCGCCGGATGCAGATGGAGCTCAACAACAAGAGCCGCGAAAAGACGCTGGAGCAGATCGCGCATCTGCAGAAATTCGTCGACCGCTTCAAGGCCAAGGCGACCAAGGCCAAGCAGGCGCAGGCGCGCGTGAAGATGATCGAAAAGCTCAAGCCGCCCGAGGCGATGTTCGACGAGCATGCGGCGCCGTTCCAGTTCCAGCAGCCCAAGGTGGAATTGCCGACGCCGATGATCACGCTGGACGGCGTCTCCACGGGCTATGGCGACAAGGTGATCCTGCGCAATATCACCCAGCGCATCGACCCCGATGCCCGCATCGCGCTGATCGGCGTCAACGGCAACGGCAAGTCAACCTTTGCCAAGCTCCTGGCGGGCGACATTCCGGTGATCGACGGCCATATGCGGATCCACAAGAAGCTCAATATCGCCCATTTCGCGCAGCACCAGATGGACAAGCTCAAGCCCGAGCAGACGCCGCTGGAGCATGTGGCCGAGCTGATGCCGCTGGACAACGAGGCCAGGCGCCGGAGCCGGCTGGCGCAGATGGGCCTGACCACGAGCCGCATGGACACCAAGGCGAAAAACCTTTCGGGTGGCGAGCGGGCGCGGCTGCTGATGGGGCTGATCACCTTTTCGGGGCCATCGATGATGATCCTCGACGAGCCGACCAACCATCTGGATATCGATAGCCGCGATGCGCTGGTCTATGCGCTCAACGATTACCAGGGCGCGGTGCTGATCATTTCGCACGACCGGCACCTGATCGAGGCGACCTGCGACACGCTGTGGATCGCCGAGGGCGGGACGATCCGCGAGCTGGACGAGGACCTCGACAGCTACCAGCGCAACATCACCTCCAACAAGGACGGCAAGGGCGGCGGGGGAACCGGCGCGCGCAAGGCCAGCAAGCAGGAGGCGGCGGCGCGGCGGGCGGAACTGGCCCCGCTCAAGAAATCCATCAGCGATGCCGAAAACAAGATCGGCAGGCTCAAGACCGAGATCGACAAGATCGAGGCGCAACTGGCCGATCCTGCGGTCTATAACGGGGCGCCGGACCGGCTGATCGCGCTGGGCAAGGACAAGGCGCGGTTCAGCAGCGACCTCGAAGCCATCGAGGAAAAATGGCTGGAGCTGAGCGCGGAGCTGGAAGAGGCGGAGCGGGTTTAGGGGGCGTTTTGCGTTTGGGGGTGCGGGGCCAGCGCCCCGCGGCTCCGTCACCACCGGGCTTGTCCCGGTGGTCTATGCGATGCAACGGCAAGACTGGATTGCCGGGACAAGCCCGGCAATGACGATGGGGATGAGGATAAGGATGAGGGTGGGGGTTCAGGCCTATCAGCAATCCCCACAAGCATGTGAGCATGCTGCACCTTCAGAACCCCCACCCCGGCCCTCCCCTCAAGGGGGAGGGAGAGAAAGAGCCGAACGTGCACAACGAGCGGAAGCGTTCAACGTGAACACTTCCGCGAAGGGGGATGGCGCCCGGACCTTCCACATGTTCACCAAGCCGGCGCGAGGGCGTTGACTTGGCGGCGGTCTTGACCTTTGCTGGCCCGGTGACTGGCTTGAGGGATGTAATGCGACGGCTGTTTTTCTTTATGATCGTCGCCCTTTCGGGCCTTGTCGCCAGCCCCGCGCAGGCCGATCCGCTGGCCGGGATGAGCAAGGCGCAGCGCGCCGAGACGCTGCGTTTCGCGGTCAATAACAGCCTGTTCACGCTCTATCACGAGGTGGGGCACCTGCTCATCGACAAGCTGAAGCTGCCGCTTCTGGGGCGGGAAGAGGACGCGGCGGACAATATCGCCACCTGGATCCTGTTGCAGAAGGGCACGCCCGAGGCCAACCAGGCGCTGGAAGACGCGGCCAAGGGCTGGAAAATGTCGGGCGAGCTCTACGGCGACCGCTATGACGACGCCGATTTCGCCGCCGGCTATACGCCGGACCGGCATCGCTCGATGCAGATCGTCTGCCTGATGGTGGGCGCGGATGGCTCGGCCTTCCGGCCGGTGGCCAATTCCTTCTCCATGCAGGCCGAGCGCCAGCGGAGCTGCCATTTCGACTACGAGGTGGTCGACCGCTCCATCAGCGCGCTGCTGGACGGCCAGGGGCCGGGCACCAAGGTCGTCGTGGACTACCAGGCTTCGGGCGGGCGGCTGCGCCAGGCCGAGCGCGTGCTGCGCCAGAGCGGCATTTTCGACGCCGTGGCCGACGAGGTGCGTCGGGGTTATCGCATGGAAGGGCGAGTGAAATTCACCGCGCAGCGCTGCGGCGAGCCCAATGCCTTCTACGATACCGAAACGACCGAAGTGATCTTCTGCTACGAATTGGTGCAGGATTTTCTCGACATGTATGCCGCCGAGATCGGCGGCCCCGGCCGGCGCTATTAGCTGAAGCCGACATAGCGGCCGGGCCGGTGATTGAGCGCGATGATCATGTTGAGCACCAGCGCGCCGGCCACCGAATAGAGCACCCGGTCGAAGGGCAGGATGAAGAAGGCCGCGACCAGGATCACCGCATCGACGCCGAGCTGGAAATAGCCGGCGCGGATGTTGAAATTGTCCTGGAGATAGAGCGCCAGGATATTGATGCCGCCGACGCTGGCCTTGTGGCGGAACAGCGAGAGAATGCCCAGGCCCATGAGCCCGCCCCCGACCAGGGCGGCGAACAGCGGATCGATGCGCTCGATGCCGATCCAGCCCGGCACCTGGCCGGTAAACAGGGAGACCAGCGCCACCGAAGCCATGGTCTTGAGGGCGAAGGGCCAGCCCATGCGCAGCAGAGCCAGCGCGTAGAAGGGCAGATTGATGGCGAAGAACAGCCAGCCGAAGGGAATGCCGGTGACATATTGCAACAGCAGCGCCAGGCCGGCCGTGCTGCCGGTGGTCAATTGCGCCTCGGCATAGAAGGCGATGCCGAGCGATACCAGCATGGTGCCGATGAGAATGGCGAAGATGTCCTCGTACCAGCGGTGATGGCTGGGCGAGGACAGGTCGGGGGTCATGCCCGTTTCACCCAGCGGCCCGATTCCTGCTGCCAATAGGTGACCGCGTTGCCCTCGCGCAACGCCTTCCAGGCGAGGCGCGCCTCGGCGACGGCATCGGGATCGTGGCCAGAAAAGAGATAGACGAGGCGCTGATAGCCATCGCCGGACTGCGGCACGGCGCGATCCACGAAGAAGCGCACCGAGGCGCCGTTCGGATTGTCCGGCTCGGTGGTCAGCACGATGGGCTGGAGCGCATCGGCCTCGTCCCCGGCCAGGCCATGGGGCAGGAAACTGTCGTCGCGAAAGGTCCAGAGATGGCTGTCCAGCGCCTCGGCGCGTTCGCGCGAGCCCACCTCGATGACGGCGCGCCAGCCGCGCTCCAGCGTCTTTTCCAGCAGGAGCGGAATGACGGCCTCCAGCGGCTGGGATTCGAGGTGGTAGAAAAGGACTTCGGCCATGGCCGGAGCTTAGCGTTTCGCGCGGTGTTTCGGCTAGGGCATTTTGCGGCCACGAGGGGTGGACCTGCGAACGGGGATGGGTCAATCGACCATTGTTTCGCCACGCGAACTACCGCAAGGTGCCGCCGGCCGGACCTCGAACGGATATCGATGAAGAAACTCACCGCCTATTTGACGCGCCTGTTCGCGACCGACTCGCTGGTCCTGTTCGGGATCGTCTGCGTGCTGCTGTGGCTGGTGAACTGCCTGCGCTCGTTCGAGGTGGTGTCGGTGAAGGGTCAGGGCTTCGGGACGCTGGCCCTGCAGGCGCTCTATACGATGCCGCCGCTGGCGCTGTCGTTCTTCTATATCTGCGTGGGCATCGGCATGGTGCGGGCGCTGACGGCGTTGCAGAACAGCCACGAATTGCACATCATCCATACGAGCCGCGGCCTGCCCGGCCTGTGGCACGCGACCATGGCCACGATCGGCGCGGCGTGCGTGGCGGCGCTGCTGCTGTCCCATGTCGCCGAGCCCTGGGCCAACCGGCAGCTCAACGTGCTGTCCTCGGCCATCGCGGCGGACCTGGTCAGCTCGACGCTCAAGCCCAATCGCTTCACCCAGGCGACGCCGGGCGTGGTGATGCTGATCGGCGGGCGCGAGGATGGCGGGGCAATCACCGAATTCTTCGCCGACGACCGCCGCGACCCGGAAACGCGCCGCACTTATATTGCCAAATCGGCGCGGGTGATGGCGCTGGGCGATGAATATATCCTCGAGCTGCATGACGGGGTGATGCAATATCTGGGCGATGACGGGCGCTATTCGGAAATCCGCTTCGCGCGCTACGACATCAATGTGGAAAGCCTGAGCCAGCCGGCAGCCTGGGCCGATCCGCTGCTGGAACGGAACAGCTTCCAGATGGTCGCCGAGGCCCTGGCAACCGGGGAATGGCCGCCGGCCATAGTGGGCCACCTGCTCAACCGGTCGGTGGAGGCGCTGCGGGTGATCGGGCTCTGCCTGTTCGTGCTGGCTATTGCCGGGTTCCCGAGCGGGCGGCGGGCCCGCATCCGCATCCCGCTCGAAGCGGTGGTGATGCTGGTGGCGTTCATCGAGCGCGGCATCGGCTCCTATAGTCCGCTGGGCACCGGCACGGGCGCCGTGCTGCTGATCGCGATCTCGACGGCGATCCTGGCCGTTCGCCTCTGGCCGCGCCGGACGCGGATGGAGGCCCCGGCATGATGAACCGCATCGACCGGCTGGTGCTGGCGCGGCTGGGCAGCCGCATCCTGGTGACCGTTCTCATCTTCTACGGCCTGATCGCGCTGGTGGAATCGCTGGATACCTGGCGCTTCAACCATGTGAGCGAGCAGAAGGGCGTGCCCATGGCCATCCTGATGGTGGCGATGAGCGCGGTGCGCTGGACGATCAAGACCCTGCCGGTGACGGTGCTGCTGGGGGGCATCCTGGGCCTGATCGACCTCAAGGCGCGGCACGAGCTGACCGTGATCAAGGCCAGCGGCATCTCGATCTGGCGGGTGCTGCGGGCGCCCGTGGCGGCGCTGGTGCTGGTGAGCTTCGTCATCGCGCTGGGCGCGGAAACCATCAGCACCCAGATCAACCGCGAACTCAGCCCCACCCCGCCCGGACAGGCCGCTCAATTGACGCCGACGGGCGAAATCTGGCTGGAGCAGCGCAGCGGCGACACCCATTACGTGCTGATGGCCCGCGGCATGACGCCAGGCGGATCGACGCTGACCAATGTGACGCTGTTCCATCTCGGCGCCAGCGACGTGCCCAGGATGGAGGCGGAAGAGGCCAGGCTCGACAACGGCTTCTGGCACATGAAGGTGGCGCTGGCGCGCACCGCCGATGCCCCGCCCTACCGGGTCTATGACGTGCGGGTGCCCACCATGTCCTCGGCGGCGGAAATCAGCCTGCAAACGGCCTCGACGGAGGACCTGACCTTTTTCGAACTGGCGGCGCTGCTGGAGCGCGGCGTGGCCGACCCCAGCATAAGGGCGGCCACCAGCATGCGGCTGGTCAAATTGCTGGCGCTGCCGCTGGTGCTGGCGGGCTCGCTGCTCATCGCCTTCGCCTTCACCGCCGGCTATAGCCGCAATACGCAATACGGCCCGGCGGTGCTTTACGGCATGGTGCTCGGCTTCATCGTCTTCGTGATCACCGAAATGGCAGATCGGGGGGGATCGACCGGGGTGCTGGACCCGGTCTTCGCCGCCATCGGCCCGGCCATTGTCGCAATCGTGATCGGGCTGACCGTGCTGCTGTACAAGGAGGATGGGTGGGCTTAGGGGGCGTGACATTCTGATTTAATACCCACCCTCCCGAAGACCTCATGGTGAGCCTGTCGAACCACGAGGTCGAGCACGCCGGACCTTCAGTGCCACGACCTCGCCCTTCGACAGGCTCAGGATGAGGTCTACTGGATTTCTTCAGCCAGCGAGCTTCACGCAATCTTGGGGTGACGCCCCCTCTATTCGGATTTTGGCCGTATTCGTCGCCCAATTGACAGCAAGGACCGGACGCCGCATTGAAGGCGTTGCGAAACGAGCGGACCCGACCATGACATTTGCAGATTTCCGGCGTGCGACTGCCGCCCTGTTCATTGCCCTGACTGTGGCCCTGGGTGCGGCGCTGCCGGCACAGGCGGCGACCGTGGTGACGGTCAATGGCGAGCCGATCAGCGACATGCAGGTCGCCCAGCGCGTGCGGCTGTTCCAGATGGAAGGCAATAATTCCGGCCGCAACGGCGCGCTGGAACAATTGATCACCGAAGCCATCCAGCTTCAGGAAGCCAAGCGGCTGGGCATTACCGTGTCCAATGCGCAGGTGGATTCGGCCTTCCTGCAGATCGCCCGCAACCTCAATGTCAGCCGGGACCGGCTGCAGGAGATCTTGCAGCAGGGCGGCGTTGGCGCCGAAACCCTGCAGGCGCGGCTGCGCGCCGCCATCGCCTGGAACGCGGTGGCCGAGCAGGCGGTGATGCCGCAGGTGCAAATCTCGGAGCTCGAGCTGGACCAGCAGGCGGCCCAGCAGGTCGCCGATTACCAGAATTTCGACTATATCCTCAAGGAAGTGACCTTTATCGGCGGCGGTGGCCGCTCGGGCCAGGCCAATAGCTATCGCGCCAATTTCGCCGGCTGCGACAGCGCCGTGCCCCTGTCGCTGACCTTCACCGATGTCGCGGTGGTGGATGTCGGCCGCCGGCACGCCACGCAATTGCCCGATGCGATTGCCCGCGAACTGGCCGGGCTCAATGTGGGCGGCATCACCAAGCCGCGCGCGGTGGAAAGCGGGCTTTCCATGCTCGCCGTCTGCGAGAAGGTGCAGGCGCAGGACCTGACCTTCGTGAAAGGTGGGCTGCGCGAGGAAGCCGGGGCCGGTGCCTATGAGCGCGAAGCCAAGGCCTATCTCGACCGGCTGCGCGCCAACGCCAAGATCATCCGGAACTGAGGCGGCGCGGAAGGAAGAGCTTCCGCTTCATCATAAGAAAAATCGCAGCCGCATATCCTGCGGCTGCTGCTTTTTGGGGGCAGCATGACCACGCCGCTGGCGGTGACGATGGGGGAACCGGCCGGGATCGGACCCGACCTGCTGCTGGCGCTCTATGCGCAGCGGCGGGAGCGCAACCTGCCCGCATTCGTCGTGTTCGGACATGCCGGCCTCCTGCGAGACCGCGCCCGGCGGCTGGGCCTCGACATCACGGTGGCCGAGGCCGGCGCGGCGGCGGCCACGGAACTCTTCGACGCGGCCCTGCCGGTCGTGCCCCTTGCCGGGACGGTCGCCGACCGGCCGGGCGAATTGCAGGCCGAGGCCGCGCCGGTGGTGATCGAGGCGATCGTTCAGGCCGTCGCCGCCACCCTGGAAGGGCAATGCCGGGGTGTCGTGACCGCGCCGATCCACAAAAGCGCGCTTTATCATGCCGGGTTCCGGCATCCAGGGCATACCGAATTCCTGGCCGAACTCTGCTCCGTGGACGGCAAGGCGGCATTGCCGGTGATGATGCTGGCGCATGAGGATCTGCGCACCGTGCCGCTGACCATCCATGTGCCGCTGAAAGATGTGCCGGCGCTGGTGACACAGGCGCTGATCGTGGAGACGCTGGGTGTGATGGCGCATGACCTGCGGACGCGGTTCGGGATCGCGGCGCCCCGCATCGCAGTGGCCGGGCTCAACCCGCATGCGGGAGAGGACGGGGCCATCGGACGGGAGGAAATCGAGGTGATCGGGCCGGCGCTGGCCGCGGCGCGGGCCGAGGGCATCGACGCGGTGGGCCCCCTGCCCGGCGACACGCTGTTCTATCCGCCGCATTGGCGGCAATATGATGCGGTGCTGGCCATGTATCACGACCAGGCGCTGGTCCCGATCAAGACCGTGGCCTTCGATGCGGGGGTGAACGTGACACTGGGCCTGCCCATCGTGCGGACATCGCCGGACCATGGCACGGCCCTGGGCCTGGCGGGCACGGGCAAGGCCTCGGCCGCCAGCTTCGCCGCCGCCATCGCCATGGCCGACCGCATGACGAGGGCTGGGGCATGAGCCAGATCGACAAGCTGCCACCGCTGCGCGAGGTCATCGCCCAGCATGGCCTGCGCGCCAAGAAGGAATTGGGGCAGAATTTCCTGCTCGATCTCAACCTGACGGCGCGGATCGCCCGGGTGGGCGGATCGCTGGAAGGCGTGCGCATCATCGAGGTGGGCCCCGGCCCGGGCGGGCTGACGCGGGCGCTGCTGGCCGAAGGCGCGAAAGAGGTGATCGCCATCGAGCGCGATGCGCGGGCGCTGCCGGCGCTGGCGGAGATCGCCGATGCCTATCCGGGGCGGCTGACGGTGATCGGCGGCGACGCCATGGAGATGGATTACCGCATGCTGGCCGACGGGCCGACGCGGATCGTCGCCAACCTGCCCTATAATATCGGCACGCAATTGCTGACCGGCTGGCTGACCATGGAGCCCTGGCCGCCGTTCTTCGAAAGCCTGACGCTGATGTTCCAGCGGGAAGTGGCCGAGCGGATCGTGGCGCGGCCGGGGGACGATGCCTATGGGCGGCTGGGCGTGCTGGCGGGCTGGCGCAGCACGGCGCGGATCGCGTTCAATGTCGGCAGGCAGGCTTTCGTGCCGCCGCCCAATGTCACCTCGGCCGTGGTGCATATCGTGCCCAAGCCGGTGGAAGAGGGCCTGCCGGTGAAACTGGTGGAGCAGGTGACCAAGGCCGCCTTCGGGCAGCGGCGCAAGATGGTGCGCCAATCGCTGAAATCGCTGGGCGTGCCCATGGAAGGCTTGCTGGCGGCGGCGGGACTGAAGGGCGACGAGCGGGCGGAGGACCTGCCGATAGAAGCGTTCCTGGCCATGGCGCGGGCATTGCCGGGGTTAAGGTAAAGGCTGGAAAGTGCGGCGCCATCGCCCCCTCTTCCCTCAGGGGAGAGGGCTGGGGTGAGGGGTGAAAGCCTAGCGGGTAGGCCGCAGACCTGGACCCCTCATCCGGCGCTGCGCGCCACCTTCTCCCCTCAGGGGAGAAGGGAAGGCGGCGGCGCTTTGTCGGGCACCGACAATGGCGGCACGAATACCAGCCTGATCGCCACCAGTAGCGCCAGGAGCCCTGCCCCGCCGCTGACCAGCAGGACGCCGGGCCAGGCCCAGGCGGCCCAGGCATAGCCGCCCATAGTCCCCAGTATGGAGGCGCCCAGATAATAGGCCACGAGATAGATGGCGGAGGCCTGGGCCTTGCCGATGGTGGCGCGGCGGGTGACCCAGGCGCTGGCAATGCCGTGGGCGGCGAAGAAGCCCATGGTGGCGATGGCCAGGCCCATGATGATGAAGGGGGTCGAGGGGATCGCGGTGACGGCGATGCCGGCGCATTGCACTGCCACCAGCGCCCAGAACACCTTGCGGCGGCCGAGGCGCTGGGACAGGCCGCCGGCCCAGGTGGAGCTGGCGCTGCCCAGCATATAGACGAGAAAGATGGCGGCGATGGCCGAATGGCTGAGCGCGAAGGGCGGCAGGGCCAGGCGGAAGCCGGCATAATTGTAGAGCGTGACGAAGCCCCCCATCAGCAGGAAGGCGCTGGCGAAGAGCCAGGGCAAGGCGGCATCGTCGAAACTGGCGCGGCAGCGGCGCCAGAGTTCGGGCAGGCGGATGGGATCGCGCAGGGAATGGCGCGGCTGCGGCAGCAGCAGCGCGACGGCCAGGGCCGCGAGCAGGATGAGCCCGGCGAGAATGCCGGTGCCGATGCGCCAGCCCAGGAGATCGGAGAGGACGCCGGAAATGACGCGGCCGGCCATGCCGCCAAGGGCGGTGCCGCCGATATAGAGGCCCATGGAAAAGCCGAGGGCCTCGGGGTCCATTTCCTCGGACAGATAGACCATGGCGACGGCGGGAATGCCGGCCAGGGTGACGCCCATGAGCGTGCGCAGGGTGATCAATTGCCACCAAACCTGGGTAAACGGCAGCAAGATACCGAGCGCGGCACTGATCAGCAGGGCGCCGACGATGAGGCGGCGGCGGCCGAGGCGATCGGCGAGCATGCTGGCGGGAATGAGCGCCATGGCCATGGTGGCGGTGGTGGCCGAGAGGGCCAGAGAGGCGGTGCCGGCATCGCGCACCCAATATTCGGCGAACATGGGCAGCAGGGGCTGCACCGAATAGAGCGAGGCGAAGACGGAAAAGGCGGCGAGGAAGAAGGCGATATTGGCCCGGATGAAATCGGGGGTGCCGCGGCGGATGGCGGGGACCATTTCTACCACCGCGTCATTCCCGCGAAAGCGGGACCCTCCGTTTCCCGCCGGCCCCAAACAGAGGTTCCCGCTTTCGCGGGGATGACCCTGTGGGTGGGAAGCGGGTGGTCCATCCTCATCTTTTCAAAGAGAATCGATCTGGCTCTGCAAGTCTTTGACGAAGCTTGGCAAATTCACCTGGCGCTCGCGTTTGAGGCGGGCCGAGGCGAGGATGGAACGGACCCGCCCCACCGAATTTTCCAAATCCTCATTGACGAGGACGTAGTCGTATTCGGCGAAGTGCTCCATCTCGACGCGGGCATTCTTGAGGCGCTTTTCGATGGTGCCAACCGAGTCCTGGGCGCGGCGTTCGAGACGGGCGCGCAATTCCTTGATCGAGGGCGGCAGGATGAAGACCGTGACCATGTCGGCACGGGCCTTTTCATAGAGCTGCAAAGTGCCCTGGTAGTCGATGTCGAAGAGGATGTCGTTGCCGGCGGCGAGCTGTTCTTCGACCTGGGCGCGGGGCGTGCCGTAGAAATTGCCGTGCACCTCCGCCGATTCCAGCAATTCCCCATCGCGGCGCATGCGCTCGAAGGTGGGCACGTCGATGAAGTGATAATGCTTGCCGTCGACCTCGTCGGTGCGGCGGGCCCGGGTGGTGACCGAGACGGAGAGCCTGATATTGGGATCAGCCCCGAACAGCGAGCGCGATATGGAGGATTTGCCGGCACCCGACGGAGAGGCAATCACCAGCATGACGCCGCGGCGCTGAAATTCCATTTCGCAACTCTATTCGATGTTCTGAACCTGCTCGCGTAGTTGATCGATCGCCGCCTTGAGGTCAAGACCGATGGCGGTCAGCTCCACCGCGTTTGCCTTGGAACAGAGCGTATTGGCCTCGCGGTTGAATTCCTGGGCGAGGAAATCGAGGCGCCGCCCTACCGGGCCGCCCTCCCCGATCAGCTTGCGGGCAGCGGCGACATGGGCGCGCAGGCGGTCGAGCTCTTCCTGGATATCGGCCTTGGTGGCCAGGATGAGCGCTTCCTGGGCGATGCGGTCCTGCGGGAGGGTGATGTCGGCGGCCAACAGGGCCAATTGCTCGCGCAGCCGGGCCTCGACATGCTCGCGGGAGCGGGCGGGATGGGCCTCGGCGCGGCCGACCAGTTCGGCAATGATATCGAGATGGCCGCTCAGCACGGTGGCGATTTCGGCGCCTTCCTCCCGGCGCGCCGCGGCCAATTTCTCCACCGCCTCGGCCGCGCAATCCAGCAACAGGCGGGAGAGTTCGTCCTCGTCCGCGTCCCCTGCCCCATCATCGAGTTCCAGCACGCCGGGCAGAGCCAGGATGCCATCGAGCCGGGCGGGCCCGGCCACGATGCGGCTGTCGAGGTCCTCGATGACGGCAAGCACCGTTTCGAGGGCCTGCTTGTTGACGCGGACGGCGCCAGTGCCGGCCTGGCGGTCGATGCTGGCCGTGAGATTGACGGAGCCCCGGCTCAAGGTCTTGCCCAGCAATTGCCGCAACGCGATCTCGGCCGCGTCGAGACCGGGCGCGAGGCGCAGGCGCATGGCACCGCTTTGCCGCTCGGCGCGGGCAAAGCCGGTCATGCTGGAGAGCGCGGCCGTCACTGCTGGACTTCGCCGGCCTCTTCGGCCTCCTCCGCTTCCAGAGCCTGGCGGGCCGCTTCCGCCTCCGCCTCGGCCTGTGCCGCCGCTTCCGCCGCTATGGCCCGATAGGCGGCCACGTTGCGCTGATGTTCGGCATAGGTCTCGGCAAAGACGTGGCCCTCCCTGGGCGTGGCGCCCTTGGCGACGAAATAGAGATAATTGTGCTCATCCGGATGGGCGACGGCGCGCAGGGCGTCGATCCCCGGATTGGCGATGGGCGTCGGGGGCAGGCCATCGATCTGATAGGTGTTGTACGCCGTGCGCTCCTCGATCTCGGAGCGGCGGATGCCGCGATCAAGCGTCGATTGGCCCAGGGTGATGCCGTAGATGATGGTGGGGTCCGATTGCAGGCGCATGCCGGTGCGCAGGCGATTGACGAAGACGGCGGCCACCTGCGGGCGCTCGGAGGCCACGCCGGTTTCCTTTTCAACCACCGAGGCCAGGATCAGCAATTCGGCGGGCGAGGCCAGCGGCAGATCAGGCTGGCGGGTTTCCCAGACTTCGGCGAGCGCCTGGGTCATGGCGAGCTGCATCTTGTCCAGCACCGATTGGCGGGTATCGCCAGGGGTGTAGTCATAGCTGCCGGGCAGGATGGACCCTTCGGGCGGCAATTGGCCGATCGCGCCGGTCAACCGGTCGTCGGCATTGATGCGCTGAATGGCCTGCCAGACGGTCCAGCCCTCGGGAATGACCACGGCATAGCGCAGCGGATTGCCCTCGGTCAGTTCCTTGTAAATCTCGGCCATGCTGGCGCCGGCGGGAATGCGGAAATCGCCGGCCTTGATGACGGTGTTCTGTTCGACGCGGGTGCCGAACTGGCTGAAAATCAGCGCATTGGAAATCAGCCCCTGCTCTTCCAGGCGCGTGGCGGTGCTGGAGAGCGAAGACCCCGATTCGACCCGGAAGACGCGCTCTTCGCCGAGCGGGCCTTCGCCGTAATATTGCGATGCGACAAAGATGAAGCCGCCCGCCACCACGACAAGGCCAATCACCAGCAGGGTAAGAAGGCCATTGAGAATATCGACAAGGGCATTGCCGGAACGGCGGCGGCGACGTTTTCTGCGGTCGTTCATCGGTTCAGCTTCACTCGCAATAGGCCGCTTTCGGATAGAGACGGCCGTTTTTGATGATATTTTGCGCCAAACTGTGGCGAAGCGCCGACAAAGACAAGGGGCACATGGCGGTTAAGCGCATGTGCCCCCATCAAATTCGTTATGCGGCCCAGAATGGCGGCGCGCGGCTCAGTCGGCCTTGCGCATGACTAGGGTGGCGTTGGTGCCGCCGAAGCCGAAGCTGTTGGACAAGGCTACGTTGATTTCCTTCTTGAGCGCCTTGTGAGGCACGAGATTGATCTCGGTCTCGACCGAAGGATTGTCCAGGTTCAGCGTGGGCGGAGCGACGCCGTCGCGCATGGCGAGCAGGCAGAAGATCGCTTCCACCGAACCGGCGGCGCCCAGGAGATGGCCGACGGCGGACTTGGTGGAGCTCATCACCGTCTTCGGGGCGGCATCGCCCAGCACGCGGGTGACCGCGCCCAGCTCGATTTCGTCGCCGAGCGGCGTCGAGGTGCCGTGGGCGTTGATATAATCGATATCGGAGGCGGAAATGCCGGCGCGCTTGATGGCCGCGCTCATGGCGCGGAAGCCGCCATCGCCATCGGGCGACGGGGCGGTGATGTGATAGGCATCGCCGCTGAGGCCATAACCGATCACTTCGCCATAAATCTTGGCGCCGCGGGCCTTGGCCCGCTCGTAATCCTCGAGCACGACGATACCGGCGCCCTCGCCCATGACGAAACCATCACGGTCCTTGTCATAGGGACGGGAAGCGGCGACGGGATTGTCGTTGAAGCCGGTGGAGAGGGCGCGGGCGGCCGAGAACCCGGCCAGCGAGAGCCGGTTGACGCAGCTTTCCGTGCCGCCGGCCACCATCACGTCCGCATCGCCCAGGGCGATGAGGCGGGCCGCATCGCCAATGGCATGCGCCCCGGTGGAGCAGGCGGTGACCACCGAATGGTTCGGGCCCTTCAGGCCGAACCGAATCGAGACCTGGCCGGAGGCGAGGTTGATCAGACGTCCCGGAATGAAGAAGGGGCTGATGCGGCGCGGACCCTTTTCATGCAGGGTCACGGAGGCATCATAGATGCCGCCGACGCCACCGATGCCCGAGCCGATCAGGACGCCAGTGCGTTCCTGCTCTTCCTGGGTCTTGGGCTCGACGCCAGCATCCTGGATGGCCTGCGTGGCGGCTGCCATGGCATAGACGATGAATGGGTCAACCTTGCGCTGCTCCTTCACCTCCATCCATTCGTCGGGGTTGTACTTGCCATCGGCATAGTCCCCGAGCGGAATGCGGTGGGCGATCTGGCAGGCAATATCGTCGACTTCGAAGTCGTCGATACGCTTGGCACCACTCTTGCCGGCTAGAATGTTGGCCCAGGTGGGTTCAACACCACAGCCCAGAGGCGTGACAAGCCCCAGCCCGGTGACGACGACTCGGCGCAATTCCATGTCAGCGGCCTATCCCAGCTTTTAGCTGGTCGCCTTGGTCAGGAAAGCGACGGCATCGCCGAAAGTCTGGATCGACTCGGCAGCGTCATCGGGGATCTCGACCGAGAATTCTTCCTCGAAAGCCATAACCAGTTCGACCTGATCCAGGGAGTCAGCACCCAGATCGTCGATGAAGCTGGCCTTTTCGGTGACCTTCTCGGCATCCACATTGAGGTGTTCCACAACGATCTTGCGGACCCGATCAGCGACATCGCTCATATTTGACTTCCCTTTTAGAAATCGAAGTTTCGTTTCGCTTCTTATTGGCGATGAGCCAATTCTTCAAGCGGTGTTGGCTTGCCGGGGGCCAGTGTAAGCGGCCCGAAGGGCGCCTGCAAGGCAGACCGGCAAGGGTAAACGCGGCGCGAGGTAACACGTTTCACCGCAAATAGCCAAGGCGTTTTGCCCGGTTTCCAAGGGCTTTATGGGCCATAGGCTCATTGAGCCGAGGGAAAAATGGACAAAATCGTCCACTCACCGGCTCGTCCCCCTCGGGCTTGACCCGAAGGGTCTTTGTTTATGGCGATTCAGACAGGAACCCTCGGGGCAAGCCCGAGGGTGACGAATAGAGATGGGTGGGCGTTCCTGCTCATCCCGAGGGTTGACGCCTCACCAATCAATCAAATCATCGCCATGCCGCCATTCACGTTCAGCGTGTGGCCGGTGATGTAGGCGGCGGCATCGCTGGCGAGGAAGACGGCGCAGGCGGCGATTTCCTGGGCGGTGCCCAGGCGGCCGGCCGGCACCGTGGACAGGATGGATTCCCGCTGCTTGTCGTTGAGCTCGTCGGTCATGGCCGAGGCGATGAAGCCGGGGGCGATGGAATTGACGGTGATGTTGCGGCTGGCCACTTCATAGGCCAGGGCCTTGTTCATGCCGATGAGGCCGGCCTTGGAGGCGGCGTAATTGCCCTGCCCCGGATTGCCCATGACGCCGACGACCGAGGAAATGCCGATGATGCGGCCCCAGCGCGCCTTCATCATGCCGCGCAGCACGGCCCGATTGAGATGGAAGGCGGCGGTGAGGTTGACGGCGATGACGTCATCCCATTCCTCGTCCTTCATGCGCATGAACAGATTGTCGCGCGTCATGCCGGCATTGTTGATCAGGATATCGACGCCGCCCATGGCGGCCTCGGCGGCGGGGACGAGCTTGTCGACTTCGTCGAGCTTGCTGAGATTGGCGGGCAGAATCGGGCAATCCTTGCCGATTTCCTTCGCCGTATCTTCCAGGGCGCCGACGCGCGTGCCCGAAAGGGCGACATTGGCGCCGGCTGCGGCGAGCGCCTTGGCGATTTCCCGGCCTATACCGCCGCTGGCGCCGGTGACGAGGGCGCGTTTACCAGTAAGATCAAACATTTAGGGCCTCTTGCGAGAAATTGGAATCAAGCGCTTGAGAGATCGATTCAAGCGCCGAGCTGGGCGGCGAAGGCATCGGTATCGGCCGGCGAGCCGACGGATTGGGCCGAAGCGTCGGGGGCGATGCGCTTGGCGAGGCCAGTGAGAACCTTGCCGGTGCCCAGTTCGACCAGATTGGCGACGCCGCCCTCCTTGGTCAGCCAAGTGACGCTTTCGGTCCAGCGGACCATGCCGGTGACCTGCTCGACCAGGCGCCGGCGAATTTCGTCCGGGTCGGAAATCGGGGCGGCCAGCACGTTGGAGACGACCGGCACAACCGGCGCCTGCATGTCCACTTCGGCGAGCGCGGCGGCCATGGCATCGGCGGCGGGCTGCATCAACGTGCAATGGAAGGGCGCGCTGACGGGCAGCAGCAGCGCGCGCTTGGCGCCCTTGCCCTTGGCGATCTCAACGGCGCGCTCGACGGCGGCGATGGCGCCGGACACCACTACCTGGCCCGGCGCATTGTCATTGGCGACATCGCAGACCTCGCCCTGCCCCGCTTCGGCCGCGACGGCCTTGGCGGTGTCGAGATCGAGGCCCAGCAAGGCGGCCATGGCGCCATGACCGACCGGCACGGCCTTCTGCATGGCCTGGCCGCGAATGCGCAGCAGGCGGGCGGCGTCGGCCAGCGAGAAGGTGCCGGCGGCGCAGAGCGCGGAATATTCGCCCAGCGAATGGCCGGCGACGAATTTGGCATGGTCCCGGAGGTAAATGCCGCGGGCCTCGAGGACGCGGATGACGGCCAGGCTCACCGCCATCAGGGCGGGCTGGGCATTTTCGGTGAGGCGCAGAATGTCTTCCGGCCCCTCGAACATGACGGCGGACAGGCGCTCGCCCAGGGCTTCGTCGACCTCCTGGAAGACGGCGCGCGCCTCGGGATAGGCGGCGGCGAGATCCTTGCCCATGCCGACGGCCTGGCTCCCCTGGCCGGGGAAAGTGAATGCGGTGCTGGACATGTGTGAACCCCTCTCGCAACCCAGTGTGACAACCCGTTGCGGGGCTGTCCAGTTGCGGCGGGCTTTGCCGGGAGTGTGTGGCGGAGTCAAGGCCGGGGCCGGGAAAACTCCGCGCTGGCGGGATGCAAACAAGAGGCGTAGCGTATTGGTGCCGTCATATTGGTGCGCCATTGAACAAAGAGGGGAGCGGCGCGTTTCCGTTTGACCATATCGAGGACGATGAAATGAAACTTCTCAGTTTTTCCTGCGCGCTCATGGCGTGCACTGCCATTGCCTCTTCCACCAGCCTTGCCCAGAGTCCGGATTCCTACGTCACCGGCAGCAAGCAATTCACGCAGTCGGTGCTGATCGAGGGCCTGGCCAATCCGTGGGAAATCACCCTCGGGCCGGATGGAATGATCTGGACCACGGAGCGGACGGGCAAGCGCATCAGTCGAATCGATCCGGCGAGCGGCGAACAGCATATCGCGGTGACCATCGACGAGATTTCCGCTCCCGGCGGGCAGGACGGACTGATGGGCCTGGCGCTGCATCCCGAACTGGGGACCGGCACGGGCAATGACTATGTCTATGCCGCCTATACCTATGTGGACGCGGACAAGGGCCCCGATCCGCAGGTCGAGGACCCGGCCAGCCCCTATTACGAGCTTTATACCAAGATCGTGCAGTTCACCTATAACGAGGCGGACGGCACGCTGAGCGACCCGGTGGACCTGATCACCGGCTTGCCGGCGAGCAATGACCACAATTCGGGCCGGCTGAAATTCGGGCCGGACAGCAAGCTCTATTACACGCTGGGCGACCAGGGGAACAATCAGGGCGCCAATGTTTGCCTGGCCATCGAGGCGCAACGCCTGCCGACGGCCGAGGAAGTGGGCAATGCCGATTATGTCGCCTATGTCGGCAAATCGCTGCGGCTCAACCTGGACGGCTCGATCCCCGAGGACAATCCCGAGCTGGACGGCGTGCAGAGCCACGTCTTCACCTATGGCCATCGCAACATGCAAGGCATCGACTTCGGGCCCGACGGCACGCTCTACGCCTCCGAGCACGGCCCCAAGACCGATGACGAGGTCAATATCCTCCAGAGCGGCGGCAATTACGGCTGGCCCAATGTAGCGGGCTTCCTCGACGACAAGGCCTATGAGCACGCCAATTGGGAACTCGCGGCCAACCCGCCCTGCGAAGAGACCACGTTCAGCGAATACGAGATTCCCGAAAACGTGCCGCACGAGCCGGAATCGGCCTTTACCGAAGACATGGTGGAGCCGATCGCGACCATGTTCACGGTCGATACCGGCTGGAACTTCGTGGTGCCGGATTGCCGCGGCGTCGACTTCATCTGCTGGCCGACGGTCGGCGTGACCTCCATTCAATATTATGAAGGCGGGGACGACCGCATTCCGGGCTGGGACAAGGTGCTGCTGGCGCCGACGCTCAAGCGCGGCTCGATCTACGTGCTGCCGCTCGATGAGAGTGGACAGGCGGTCGAGGGCACGGTGGAGCGCTACTTCCAGTCCAACAACCGCTATCGCGACGTGGCCGTCAGCGCCGACGGCAAATCGATCTATGTCGCCACCGACGCCACGGGCCTGGCTGAGAATGTGGATGGCGGTACGACCAGCGAACTCGACAATCCCGGTCAGATCCTGGTCTTCACCTATGAAGGCGAAGGCGATCCCGATGCGGTGCCGCCCCCCAACGAGCAATCGCTGCGCGGGCAGAACCTGGCGGAAAGCGGCGATGCGGCTCCGGCCGCCGGCGATGCGGCCACCGCCGCAGAGGGCGACGGCCCCAGCTTCACCGCCGAACAGGTGGCGAGCGGCAAGACGGCCTATAATGCCAATTGCTCGGTCTGCCACGGCGATACGCTGACCAACAACACCTATGGCCCGCCGCTGGCCGGTGAATTCTTCCACGAGAACTGGGCGGGCCAGACCGCCGGCGACCTGGTGGAAAAGGTCCATACCATGCCGCCCAGCGCGCCCGATTCCCTGTCCGAGGACGTCTATGCCGCCATGGCGGCCTATATCCTGTCGGTCAACGGTCTCGAGCCCGGCGACACGCCCATCAGCCGCGAGTCGACCGAAACGATCAGCTTCCCGCAATAGGGAGCATTTCAGGGAGGCGGGATTTCCGCCTCCCTTTTTCTTGTTGGGGGCTCCGTCGCAGCCCCCCTCCGAAGGACGCAAGCTGGAAGAAACAGAGGTTCCCGCTTTCGCGGGAATGACTCCGTGGTTGGGTGATGGGCGAAGCACACAAGAAGCCCCCTCCCTCCCCCTCTGCTTGCGCCCGTCCCGGATTTGCTCTATAGCGCCGCCAGCAATTCGTTTGGCCGGGGGCTGAACGGAGGGTTCTTGCTTTGGCAAGAACAGGGTCCGGCGGACCCGGCCTCCCGTGTTCCCGCTCTTTGCAAGACTGCTTTGACGCCTTTCCGGCTTCGAAGGGGCTCCGCGCCAGACATTGCTGAGGACAACTCGAAAGGAAGGCGCATCAATGGCCCTTTACGAACACATCTTCCTGGCGCGCCAGGACGTTTCGCAGCAGCAGGTCGAAGAGCTGACCACTGCCCTCACCGACATCCTGGCTCAGGGTGGCGGCAAGGTGACCAAGAATGAATATTGGGGCCTCAAGGGTCTCTCCTACCGCATCCGCAAGAACCGCAAGGCGCATTACACCCTGCTGAACCTCGACGCACCGGCTGCCGCCATTGCCGAGATGGAGCGCCAGATGCGCATCAATGAAGACATCCTGCGCTTCATGACCGTGCGCGTGGACGAGTTGGAAGAAGGCCCGTCGGCAATGATGCAGAAGCGCGATCGCGACGACCGTGACGGCCCGCGCGGCGGTGACCGTGGCGGTTTCTCCGGCGAACGCCGCCCGCGCCGCTTCTAAGATAAGGAACGAGTATTATGGCTATCAAAGACCTTACCACTTCCCAGGCCCGCCGCCCGTTCCAGCGTCGTCGCAAGACCTGCCCGTTCTCGGGCGAGGGCGCGCCCAAGATCGACTACAAGGACGTGCGCCTGCTGAGCCGCTACGTCTCCGAGCGCGGCAAGATCGTGCCGAGCCGCATCACCGCCGTTTCGGCCAAGAAGCAGCGTGAACTGGCCCGCGCCATCAAGCGCGCCCGCTTCATCGGCCTGATGCCCTACGCAGTTCAGTAAGAACTGACCTTTCCGCTTTCGTCATTGCCCGGTTCGTCCGGGCAATGCAGCTTGCGGAGACATGGACCACCGGGACAAGCCCGGTGGTGACGGTGGCGGGGTATCGCACTCCACCGCCAAAGTTGGGGAAACGAATGGTTCGCTTCTCCTAACCGCCCCAGAGGCGGGACAGCCAAAGGAATAAGACATGAAAGTCATTCTGCTCGAGCGCGTCGGCCGCACCGGCACCATCGGCGACGAAGTCAACGTCAAGGACGGCTTCGCCCGTAACTTCCTGCTGCCCCAGGGCAAGGCCCTGCGCGCCACGGAAGCCAATCGCAAGCGCTTCGAAAACGAACGCGCCCATATCGAACAGCGCAACGAAGAGCGCCGCAACGCTGCCGCCGGCATCGCCGAAGGCCTCAACGGCGCCAGTGTGGTGATGATCCGCCAGGCCGGCGAAACCGGCCAGCTCTACGGCTCGGTCGCTGCCCGCGACGTGGTCGAGGCCCTGGCCGCCGACGGCTTCACCGTGCAGCGCAACCAGGTCGAGCTGCCCGAACCGATCAAGTCGGTCGGCGTTCACACCGTCGCCCTGTCGCTGCATCCGGAAGTGGAAGTCACGATCACCGTCAACGTCGCCCGTTCGGCCGACGAAGCCGAGCGCCAGGCTGCCGGTGAAGACGTTACCGTGCACACGTTCGAAGCCGACGAAGCCGGCGATTTCGCCGCCGGCCAAGCCGACGCGGCCGCCGAAGACCGCTTCGAAGAATAGTCTTCGATCACAAATGCTCCTGAAAGGCCGGGCCCAGTGCCCGGCCTTTTGCTTTTTGCCTCCAGAAGGAGGAGACTCAGGCCGCATCCATGTGAGTCCAGCCAAGGCAAGCGGGCCCGGCGGCATTCCCCGTTGTCCACAGAGTTCACAGGGAATGTCAGGGCTCCGTTAACCCTGAGGTCCATAGGCAAAGACACGCCCCGAGTCGGGTGGTTAAGAAAGGTTAACACGCACCGAGTTCCCATGGCCGAGATCGCACGCCTTCACCCAGCCGAAGACAAGTCCTTTCGCGTCGCCCCCCACAATGTGGAGGTGGAGCAGGCGCTGCTGGGTGCGATCCTGATCAATAACGACGCCTTCTATCGCGTCGCCGACTTCCTGATGCCTGAGCATTTCTACGAACCGATCCACCGGGAAATCTACGAACTGGCCGGCAAGATCATCCGCGCCGGCAAGGCGGCGGAACCGGCGACCCTCAAGACCCACCTGCCCGACCAGCTCCTGCCCGACGTCACCATGATGCAATATCTGTCGCGGCTGGCGGCGGAGGCGACCACGGTGCTCAACGCGGCCGATTACGGCCAGGCCATCTATGACCTGGCCATCCGGCGCAACCTGATCCAGGTGGGCGAGGAAATGGTCTCGGTCGCCTATGACAGCGATGTCGAGATGACCCCGGTCAAGCAGATCGAAAAGGTTGAGGGCGAGCTGTTCCAGCTGGCCGAAAAGGGCCGCTATGACGGCGGCTTCCAGAATTTCGGCACCGCGCTCAGCGCCTCGATCCAGATGGCGGGCGAAGCGTTCCAGCGCGACGGGGGCCTCAGCGGCATCGCCACCGACCTGCACGATCTCGACCGGCAGATGGGCGGATTGCAGCGGAGCGACCTGATCATCCTCGCGGGCCGCCCCGCCATGGGCAAGACCTCGCTCGTGACCAATATCGCCTATAATGTCGCCAAGGCTTGGCGCGGCGAGGTGACGCCGGACGGGCACATGAAGACCGCCAATGGCGGCCAGGTGGGCTTTTTCAGCCTGGAAATGAGCTCCGAACAGCTCGCCACCCGTATCCTGGCCGAGCAGGCGGAAATCTCCTCGTCCGACATTCGCCGCGGGCGCATCCATGACGACCAGTTCGCCAAGCTGGTGGACGTCTCCAACATGATGAGCAAGGTGCCGCTCTATATCGACGATACCGGTGGCATCTCGGTGGCCCAGCTCGCCGCGCGCGCCCGACGCCTGAAGCGGCAGAAGGGGCTCGACCTGCTGATCGTCGACTATTTGCAGCTGCTCTCGGGCTCATCGAAGGCGTCGAGCCAGAACCGCGTGCAGGAGCTGACCGAAATCACCACCACGCTCAAGGCGCTGGCCAAGGAACTGGAAGTGCCCATCATTGCGCTCAGCCAGCTTTCCCGCCAGGTGGAAGCGCGCGACGACAAGCATCCGCAACTGGCAGACTTGCGCGAATCGGGCTCTATCGAGCAGGACGCCGACGTGGTGCTGTTCGTGTACCGCGAGGAATATTATCTCAAGAACAAGGAACCCAAAGAGGGCACGCCCGAGCATCTGGCCTGGCAGGGGGAAATGGAAAAGGTGCATGGCAAGGCGGAAGTGATCATCGCCAAGCAGCGCCACGGCCCCACCGGTACCGTTCAGCTCAGTTTCGAGGCACAATTTACCCGCTTTGGTAACCTTGCTCGGGCAGACTACCTGCCCGAACGCATGGAATAGGCATGACGCTGACATCCGGCCTTGGCGGCCAATTGAGCATCGACCTGGGGGCCCTCGCCCGCAACTGGCGCGCCCTGGACAAGGTGAGCGCCGGAGCGCTGACGGCCGCCGTGGTCAAGGCCGACGCCTATGGCACGGGCATCGAAATGGCCAGCAAGGCGCTGCATGCCGCCGGCGCCCGTTTCTTCTTCGTGGCGACGCCCGACGAGGGCATGGCGGTGCGCGCCGCCGTGCCGGACGCCCATATCTTCGTGCTCTACGGGCTCTATCCGGGCGCGGCCAATCTCTATATCCGGCAGAATTTGATGCCGGTGCTCTCGTCCATGTCGATGCTGGAGGAATGGCTCGACAAGTGCATCGAGCGCAACGAGGCCTATCCCGCAGCCTTCCATTTCGACACCGGCATCAACCGGCTCGGCTTCCGGCTCAACGAGGCCGCGCAGGTGCGCGAACGCATCGAGAAACTCGGCTATGCGCCGCAGATGGTGATGAGCCATCTCGCCTGCGCCGACCAGCCGAGCCACGAGAAGAACCGCACGCAACTGGCTTTGTTCGGCTCGGTCATGTCGCAATTTCCCGGCATTCCGGCCTCGCTCGCCAATTCGGCGGGGCTGATGACGGGGCGCGACTACCATTTCCAGATGGTGCGGCCGGGCATCGCGCTTTATGGCGGGCGGGCCGTCAATGGCCGCAAGAACCCGATGCAGCCGGTGGTGACGCTGCATGTGCCGATCCTGCAGGTGGCCGAAGGCCGCACGGGGGAAAGCGTGGGCTATGGGGCGACCTATTCGCTCAACCGCAATTCGAAGCTGGCCGTGCTGGGCTATGGCTATGCGGACGGCTTTTTCCGCTCGCTGTCGGGCACCAATCAGCGCCCGGGCGGCAAGGTGTTCATCCGCGGCAAGCTCTGTCCGGTGATCGGCAAGATTTCCATGGACCTGACCGTGGTGGACGTTACCGAGCTGGGCCCCGACCTGCCCAATCCCGGCGAGGGCGCGGAAGTGCTGGGCGCCAATATCGGCATCGACGAGCAGGCCGATGCGGGCGGCACGATCGGCTATGAAATCCTGACCAGCCTCAAGGGGCGGTATAACCGGATTTATGTGGGCGACGGGCGGTTGCCGGACTAGGCACTTCGTTCCTTATTTGTTCTTGATCGCCGGCAGGCGCGCTGCTAGGGTCCGGCACACCAATAGATCCGGACCGGCATGCCCGACACGCTGACCACCTATGTCATCCTGCTGCGCGCCATCGGCCCGGCGACGCATCGACTGATGCGCATGGCGCAATGGCAGGAGGCCGCCGAACAGGCCGGGTTCGTGGCGGCGGAAACGCTGGGCAATACGGGCAACATGATCGCCGGATACAGGGGCACGGAGGCCAAGGCGCGCGAGGCGATGATCGCGGTGCTGCGCGGGTTCGGGCTGGGCGAGAATGTCGTGCCAGTGCTGCGCAGCCCAGCCGCATTGCGGAAGCTGGTCGAAGCCGATCCGGTGCGGGACGCGGCGGAGAGCCGGCCGGCGCAGACCGGGGTCTATTTTTTCGCCACGCCCCGACCCGATTTCGGCTGGCTCGACCATTATGAAGGCCCCGAGGCCATCCATGTGGTGCAGAACCATCTCGTGGTGGACTTCAGTCGCGACGTGGCGCAATCGGGTCGGCTGATCCGGCTGATCGACAAGCATTGCGGGCTCAATACGGCGCGCAACTGGAACACGGTCCGCAAGCTGGCGGAGCGGTGCGGGGACCGGGGGAAGGTATAGATGGATCCAGCCCGGCACGGTTTCAGAGAGAAACTGGACGTCATTCCCGCGAAAGCGGGAACCTCTGTGCACGGCGCTGCATCGCAAACGGAGGTCCCCGCTTTCGCGGGGATGACATCGCGTGGGACGGGCGCTTCTCGACGCGCGGATAAGAAGAAGAGCTAGATGGCAAAATCCCGGACCAGTTTTGTCTGCCAATCCTGCGGGGCGGTGTCGAGCCGTTGGCAGGGGCGGTGCGATGCGTGTGGAGAATGGAACACGATCGTCGAGGAAATGGTGGATTCGGGCGTCGGCGCGGGTCCCAAGGCGGCCAAGGCCAATGGCCGGCCGGCCAATCTGGTGCCGCTGTCCGGCGAGACGGAAAGCGCGGCGCGGGTGGTGACCGGCCTGGCCGAGCTGGATCGGGTGACCGGGGGCGGTTTCGTCAAGGGATCGGCGTTGCTGGTGGGTGGCGATCCGGGGATCGGCAAATCGACGCTGCTGCTGCAATCGGCGGCGGCGCTGGCCAATAAGGGCAAGCGCGTCGTCTATGTCTCGGGCGAGGAGGCGGTGGCGCAGGTGCGGCTGCGGGCACAGCGGCTGGGCCTGGGCGAAGCCGGCGTGCTGCTGGCGGCCGAAACCAATGTCGAGATCATCCTGGCGACGCTGGAAAACGGGCCGCCGCCGGACCTCGTCATCATCGATTCCATCCAGACGCTGTGGACCGACCGCGTCGATTCGGCGCCGGGCACGGTGACCCAGGTGCGCACCTCGGCGCAGGCGCTGACGCGGCTGGCCAAGAAAAGCGGTGCGGCCGTGGTGCTGGTGGGCCATGTCACCAAGGACGGGCAGATCGCCGGGCCCCGCGTGGTCGAGCACATGGTGGATGCCGTGCTCTATTTCGAAGGCGACAGCAGCCACACGTTTCGCATCCTGCGCGGAGTGAAGAATCGCTATGGCGCCACCGACGAGATCGGCGTCTTCGCCATGACCGAGCGCGGGCTCGAACAGGTCGCCAATCCCTCCGCTCTGTTCCTGGACCAGCGCGACAAGGATGCGGCGGGCTCAGCGGTCTTTGCCGGCATGGAGGGCACGCGGCCGCTGCTGATCGAAATCCAAGCGCTGGTGGCCCCCTCCCCGCTCGGCACGCCGCGCCGGGCCGTGGTGGGCTGGGATTCCTCGCGCCTCTCCATGGTGCTGGCGGTGCTGGAAACGCGTTGCGGGGTGCGGATCGGCGCCAACGACATCTATCTCAATGTGGCCGGCGGGCTCAAAATCAACGAGCCGGCAGCGGACCTGGCGGTGGCGGCGGCGCTGATCTCCTCGCTCACCGGGGCGCCATTGCCGGCCGATGCGGTCTATTTCGGGGAAATCTCGCTGGCGGGCGGCGTCCGCCCGGTGGTGCATGCCGCCTTGCGGCTGCGCGAGGCGCAAAAGCTGGGGTTCGGCTCGGTGGTGACCGGCAAGCTCGGCAATGCGGACCGCAATAGTGATCTCGAGGTCACCGAATATGCGCAATTGACCGACATGGTCAGTCGGATCGCGGCACAGGCAAAGCATCCCATGCCGGAACCGGAGCCCGATGCATGGTAAACAGATTGTTTCCGACAAGATTGGGGTCCGCATTGGCGGTTAGTCTTGGCAGGGCGCGCTAAAGTGTTTATTGGTCGCCGGAATTAGCCGGGGCGGCTCGAAAACAGGCGAAAAGACATATGCTGACAGCGTTCGACGTTGGTGTTGGTGTGCTGGTGCTGATCTCGGCGATCCTGGCCACCGCGCGGGGCCTGACCCGCGAAGTGCTCTCGCTGGCGACCTGGGCCGGTTCCGCCGCCATCGCCGTCTATATGTGGCAATATCATCCCGACATCGCCCGGCAATATATCGCCGAGCCGGTCGTGGCCGATATCGCCACCGTGGTGGTGACCTTCATCGTGGCGCTGATCGTGCTGCACCTTTTGACCATGCGCATCGCCGATTTCGTGGTGGACAGCCGCATCGGACCGATCGACCGGACGCTGGGCTTCGTCTTCGGGGTGCTGCGCGGCGTGCTCATCGCCATCGTCATCACCATTTTCGGCCTGTGGCTGCTGCCCAACAACCTGCCCGACTGGGCGGCCAATGCGCAGACGCTGCCGCACTTGAAAAACATGGGCGACACGCTCATCTCCATGCTGCCTGAAGGCCTCGAGCAGCAGGTGACCGATATCCTGCAGGGTGGCGGCGCCAATCTGACGGAAGATCCGCCGGCCCCGCCCGCCCCGCTGGATCCCAGCGTCGACGGCACGGTGGATCCGACCGACCCCGTCGTCGACGGCACAGTCGAACCGCAGGCCTGACGCCAGGCTGATGGCGGGCAGCGCCCGCCGCAAGCCTGCCGACCGCACAGTTCATTGGTGGCCGGCAGGAAAATGCGCTATTGGCAGACAGCCGTAGCCATATTTCGCATGGAGCCCCCGGTGACCCATCCCAGCGATGACGATTTCAATCTCGACGGCGACACGCTGCATGAAGAGTGCGGCGTGTTCGGCATTTTGGGGCATGACGATGCCTCGACCCTGACCGCCCTGGGCCTGCATGCCCTGCAGCATCGCGGACAGGAGGCGGCGGGCATCGTCAGTTTCGACGGGCAGCAATTCCACCAGGAAAAGCGCATGGGCCTGGTGGGCGACCATTATACCGACCCCGCCGTGCTGGCGAAGCTGCCGGGCAATATCTCCATCGGCCACACGCGCTATTCCACCACCGGGGAAGTGGCGCTGCGCAACGTGCAGCCGCTGTTCGCGGAACTGGAAGTGGGCGGCATCGCCATCGCCCATAACGGCAATTTCACCAATGGGCTGACGCTGCGTCGGCAGATCATCGCCACCGGCGCCATCTGCCAGTCGACCTCCGACAGCGAAGTGGTGCTGCATCTCATCGCCCGCTCGCGCCATTCCTCCAGCACCGACCGCTTCATCGACGCCATAAGGCAGATGGAAGGCGGCTATGCCATGCTGGCCATGACCCGCACCAAGCTGATCGCGGCGCGAGACCCGGTGGGCATCCGCCCGCTGGTGATGGGCGAGCTCGACGGCAAGCCGATCTTCTGTTCGGAAACCTGCGCGCTGGACATCGTGGGCGCCAAATATGTGCGCGACGTGGAGAACGGCGAAGTCATCATCTGCGAAATCCAGCCGGACGGCTCGATCACCATTGATGCGCGCAAGCCGGCGCGCAAGACGCCCGAGCGGCCGTGCCTGTTCGAATATGTCTATTTCGCCCGGCCCGATTCCGTGGTTTCGGGCCGCAGCGTCTACAAGGCGCGCAAGAACATGGGCATCAACCTGGCCAAGGAAGCGCCGGTGGAGGCCGATGTGGTGGTGCCGGTGCCCGATGGCGGCACTCCGGCGGCCATCGGCTATGCGCAGCAGAGCGGCATTCCCTTCGAGCTGGGCATTATCCGCAACCATTATGTGGGCCGCACCTTCATCGAGCCGACCCAGCAAATCCGCGCCTTCGGCGTGCGCCTCAAGCATTCGGCCAACAGGGCCGAAATCGCCGGCAAGCGCGTGGTGCTGATCGACGATTCCATCGTGCGGGGCACCACTTCGGTGAAGATCGTGCAGATGATCCGCGACGCGGGCGCGACCGAGGTGCATATCCGCGTGGCCAGCCCGATGATCTTCCATTCCGATTATTACGGCATCGACACGCCCGATCCGGACAAGCTGCTGGCCAATCAATATGCGGACCTGGACGCCATGTGCCGCTATATCGGCGCGGATTCGCTGGCTTTCCTGTCCATCGACGGGCTGTACGAGGCCGTGGGCGGGGAGAAGCGCAATGCGCAGGCCCCGCAATTCACCGACCATTATTTCACCGGCGACTATCCCACGCACTTGACCGATCTCAACGGGCGGACCATGAGCGACCCCAAGCAGATTTCGCTGCTCAAGGAAGCGGGTTAATGACCAAGAATAAGGAACTGACCGGCAAGGTCGTGCTGGTCACGGGGGCATCGCGGGGCATCGGCTATGCGGCCGGACTGGAAGCGGCGCGGCGCGGCGCACATGTGATCGCGGTGGCGCGCACCGTGGGCGGCCTCGAGGACCTGGACGATGCGATCCAGGCCGGGGGCGGTTCGGCCACGCTGGTGCCGCTGGACCTGCGCGACGGCGACGCCATCGACCGGCTGGGCGCCGCCATTTTCGAGCGCTGGGGCCATCTGGACGGGCTGATCGCCAATGCCGGCCAACTCGGCGTGCTGAGCCCCGTGGCCCATATCAAGCCGGACGATTTCGACAAGGTTCTCGCGGTCAACGTCACCGCCAATTACCGGCTGCTGCGCTCGCTGGACCTGTTGCTGCGCCAATCGGAAGCGGGGCGCGCCGTCTTCGTCTCGTCCTCGGCAGCGCGCTCGGCGCGGCCGTTCTGGGGCCTCTACGCCGCCAGCAAGGCGGCGCTGGATGCCCTGGTCAAATCCTATGCCGGGGAAGTGGCGGAGACCAAGGTGCGGGCCAATGTGTTCTATCCCGGCGCTGTGCGCACCGCGATGCGCGCCAAGGCCATGCCGGGCGAAAATCCGGAAACCCTGCCGACGCCCGAGACGATTGCGCCGCCACTGGTCGACCTGCTGAGCCCGGCGCTCAACGAACAGGGCCGGCTGTTCAATATCGACAGCGGCCGTTTCGAAGACATCTGAGCATGGTGACGCTGCGCGCCTATCGGCCGGACGACCTGGACGCGCTCTACAGCATCTGCCTGCGCACCGGGGATGCCGGAAAGGATGCCAGCCCGCTCCACAACGACCCGCAATTGGTGGGGCATATCTATGCGGCGCCCTATGGCGTGCTGGAGCCGGAGCACGTGTTCGTGGCCGAAGATGCCGAAGGCGTGGCCGGCTATGTGGTCGGCACGCATGACAGCGAGCGCTTCTCGGACCGGCTGGACGCCGAATGGTGGCCGAAGCTGCGCACGATCTATGCCGATGCCGAGGGCATGAGCGCGGCCGACCGGGAGCGGATCGCGACGATTATGGCGCCGCACCGGGCCCTGCCGCATCTGGTGGGGCCCTACCCTGCCCATATCCACATGAACCTGCTGCCGCGCCTGCGCGGGCAGCGGATCGGCACGAAATTGCTCGATCTATGGGTGGAGCAGGCCCGCGCCGCCGGCGTGAAGGGCATCCATCTGGGCGCCAGCGCCGGCAATGCGGGCGGCATCGCCTTCTGGAGCAAATCGTTCAAAGAGCTCGGGCCGTATGGCGGCGCTGTCTGGTTCGGGATGAGCCTGTGAAAAAGGCCCGGCAATGAGCCGGGCCATCCAACCCAATCCCCGATCGTCACCCTCGGGCCTGACCCGAGGGTTCTTTGTTTTTGGGGTGTACCGCAAACGCCCTCGGGCCTGACCCGAGGGTGACGATCGGTGGGTGGGGGTGGTCCAGTTGTCCACTGATGGACCCCCACCCTCATTCCCTCCCCTCAAGGGGGAGGGAAGCGATGGTGCCGTGGGTCCCAGCCGAATGTGGACTGCTCTAGCTCGGCACCACCAGGGGGGCGATGAGCACCTTGTCGATCCGGTGGCCGTCGAGGTCGACGACCTCGAACTTCCAGCCATCGCGCTCGAAGGTTTCGCCCACCGCAGGCAGGTGATTGATACTGGCCAGCACGAAGCCCGCCAGTGTCTCATAGCGTGCGTCCTTGGGGACCGGCACCTTGAAGCGCTCGCGGAAATCGTCGACGGGCATCCAGCCGGCCACCAGCCACGAGCCATCGGCGCGCTGCACCACGGCGGGTTCGTCGCCCGGCTCCTCGATATAGACGCCGGTGATGACCTCCAGCACATCGCCGAAGGTGATGATGCCTTCGAAATGGCCGTATTCGTCCACCACCAGCGCCATCTGGGCGGTGGATTGACGGATGGCGTCGATCACGTCGAGCGCATCGGCGTGTTCCATGACCACGGGGACCGGACGCACCAGCTTGCGCAGGTCGGGCTGCTGGCCGGCGGCAAGCGCCGGCAGCAGATCGGAGAGAGAAAGCACGCCGAGGATGGAATCGGCGTCGCCCTCCTGCACGAGGACCTTGGAATGGCTGCTGGCCACGATGGTCTTGAGGTTTTCCTCAAACGTGTCCTCGACATCGACCACGATCACGTCGAGCCGCGGCGTCATGATGCCCCGGGCCGAACGGTCGGCCAGACGCATGACGCCGGAGATCATCGAATGTTCTTCGGTCTCCAGAATGCCGGCCGTGGTGGCTTCGGCGATGATGGTGCGGACTTCCTCCTCGGTGACCGATTCCTCGGCCTGGCCGCCCTGCCCCAGGAGCCGCAGCACGGTCTTGCCCGAAATATCGAGGAACCAGACGATGGGCGTGCCGATGCGCGCCAGAAGCGTCATGGGCGGGGCAACGCGGGAGGCGACGGCCTCCGGATTGCGCAGGGCGACCTGCTTGGGCACCAGCTCGCCCAGGATCAGGGTAAGATAGGTGATGGCGACGACGACCAGGCCGGTGCCGCCGATATCGGCGACATTGGCCGGCACGCCGACCTCGCGCAGCCATTCCGCCAGGCGCAGGCCAAGCGTGGCGCCGGAAAAGGCACCCGACAGAATACCCACCAGGGTAATGCCGATTTGTACGGAAGACAGGAACTTGCCCGGATCCTCGGCCAGCTTGATGGCCATTGCGGCGCCCTTATTACCCTGATCGGCCAGGACCTTGAGACGTGCGGGACGGGAAGAAACGACGGCCAGTTCGGACATGGCCAGAGCGCCGTTGACCAGGGTCAGAACGACGACGATGATGATTTCTGTAAGCAACAAAGTGCAATGTTGACACGCCGCGACCAATGGCGGGGTGCTACGACGCGCGCACTATAGGGCAAATCCGTGACGATTGAATAGCGCCCCTGGGGAAATGTCCCGCGCTATCAATGCCGCCGATCAGCCGATGCGACGCTTGGTCTTGTCGTCATAGGGGTTCTTGCCGCCCCGAATCCACAGGCGAATGGGCGTGCCGGGCATGTCGAAGGCCTCGCGCAGGCCGTTGACCAGGTAGCGTTGATATGACGCGGGCACGGCATCGGGACGGGAGGCAAAGATGATGAAGCTGGGCGGGCGCGTCTTGGCCTGGGTCATGTAGCGCATCTTGAGCCGGCGCCCGGACACGGCCGGAGGCGGATGCCCCTCGATCATGCCGGCCAGCCAGCGATTGAGGCGTGCGGTGGACACATGGGCATTCCAGCTGCGCTCGATGGTGAAGATGGCATCCATCAGCTTGTCGATATTGCGGCCGGTCAGACCCGACAGCGTGACCAGCGGCACGCCGCGCAGCTGCGGCAACAGGCGCTCGCAGGCCTCCCGCAATTCGGCCAGGGCCTTGTTCTTGTCCTCGATCAGGTCCCATTTGTTCAGCGCGATGACCATGGCCCGGCCCTCGCGCTCCACCAGATCGGCCAGGGCCAGATCCTGCTTTTCGAAGGGAATGGTGGCATCGAGCAGGAGCACGACGACTTCGGCATATTGGATGGAGCGCAGGCTATCGCCCACGGCCAGCTTTTCGAGCTTTTCCTGAACGCGGGAGCGGCGGCGAATGCCGGCCGTGTCCACAAGGTTGATGGTGCGCCCTTCCCATTCCCAGGGCACGAGAATGGAATCGCGGGTAATGCCGGCCTCGGGCCCGACCAGGACGCGATCTTCGCCCACCATGCGGTTGACCAGGGTGGACTTGCCGGCATTGGGCCGGCCGACAATGGCGACGTTGAGATGGCGGCGCGGGTTCCAGCGGAGCGTGGCCTCCTCGCCCTCGCCTTCCAGCATGTCCGGGGTGATATCGACATCGACATCGGGCATGACATCGAGATCGCCGGCGGCCGCAACCGCATCGGCCTGAATCGCTTCCGCCTTGTCGATGGCCGCCGAGACGATGGAATAGAGTTCGGAAAGGCCCAGGCCGTGTTCGGCGGAAAGCGCGATGGGCTCGCCGAAACCGAGTTTGAAGGCTTCGACCAGCCCCGCTTCGGCGGATTTGCTCTCGGCCTTGTTGCCGACCAGATGCACGGACTTGCCGGCCTTGCGCAGGACCTGGGCAAAGCGCTGATCGAGCGGCACGACGCCGGCCCGGGCGTCGATCATGAACAGGATGATATCGGCTTCGCGGATGGCCAGCTCGGTCTGTTGACGCATGCGGTCTTCAAGGGAGCCGTCCTTGACGTCCTCATAGCCCGCCGTGTCCAGCACGCGGAAGGTGAGATCGGCAATATGCCCTTCGGCCTCGCGGCGGTCGCGGGTGACGCCGGGCGTGTCGTCGACCAGGGCGATCTTGCGACCGACCAGGCGGTTGAACAAAGTGGATTTACCCACATTGGGACGACCGACAATGGCTAGCGTGACCGTCATGACGGTATTCCCTTCGGCGGAGCCGGTTTATTCGGCAACCGGCTCGGCGGCCTGGTCCTCGGCCGGAGCGGCTTCGGCCTCGGAGGTGGCGCTCACCGTGCCTTCGGACAGCATCTGGGCCATGTAATAGGCCATGCGGTTCCGGAGGCTGGAAGTGGCCAGCGGATCATCGAGCACGGCCTGGAAGCTCGCTTCGGCGGCGGCGAAATCGCCAGCCTTGTATTGGGCCAGGCCGAGCAATTCGCGCGCGACGCGACGCATCGCGCTATCGTCGGTGGCCAGGGTGCCGAGCCTGGCTTCGACCTCGGCGAGCGTGCCGCCATCGACCAGGAGATTGCCGGCCAGCAGCAGGGCCAGCTCGCGCAGGCGCATATTGGACTGGCTGTTGGCCAGGGCGTCATAGGCCGCAACAGCGCCTTGTACATCGCCCTGCTCGGCCAGGAGTGCCGCCTTGCGGAACTCGGCCAGGACCGGATAGCCGCCCGAGCCATCGGCCGCGAGCTGATCAAGCTGGGTCTGCGCCGCGGCCAGATCGCCGCGTCCGGCCGTGTCCAGCGCCGCATAAAGCTCCTGCGACGCCTGGGACGACTGGCTCTTGGTGTACCAGGACCAGCCCTCATTGGCGGCGACGAGCACCACGATGGCGATGGCGCCACCAATCACGAAGGGCGCGAAGCGCCGCCACATCGCGCGCATGCGGTCGGAGCGCAGCTCTTCGTCGATTTCGCGGAAGATGTTCTCGTTGGACATGGCCGGCCGTGGATGGGTTCAGGAATTGGCGGCAGCTTTATCATGCGCCCCCCGGATTGCAAACCGCATGCAGTGGCCTGTTTGACGCCATTAACCGTGGTTTGAGCCCGCAGGTGCCGCGCCGACCGGCGAAGTATAGATTGCGGCGCAAACAGGCAGGTTTCCATGAGCGGCACGCGGGATCAGACGATCGACTTCTTCAGGGGTGTGGCGATATTGCTGGTGGTGTTGTTCCACTTCACCGCGCGCCTGCCCAGCTCGGCTCTCAATATCAGCGAGGACGCGCCCCTGCCGGTGTTTTTCGGCTGGGTCGGGGTCTATTTCTTCTTCATCATCTCGGGCTATTGCATCTTCATGACGCTGGAGCGCTCGGCCAGCGTCAGCCAGTTCCTGGCCCGCCGCTTCTCCCGCATCTATCCGGCCTTCGTCGCCGCGGTGCTGCTGCTGTTCCTGTTCGGAGTGGTGTTCCACGTCCCCTCGGTACCGGAAGCGAATTTCCACGAGGTGGAGCCAGGACCGCTCGATGTGGTGCTGAACCTGTTTTTCGTGGGCGAGCTGGGAGAATGGGTGGACGGCGCCTTCTGGTCGATCGCCGTCGAGGTCAAATTCTATGCGCTGGTGGCGCTATTGGCGGGGTTCTTCCCGGACCGGGGCCGGTTCGGCCGGCTGTTCGGCATCATGGCGATCGTCACGGGCCTGGTGTGGATCGGGTCCACCCTTCTGAGCGGCAGCGGCTCGATCACACCGCAATCGCTGCTGAAATTCCTCACCATCGCCCCCTACCTGTCCTTCTTCGCCGTGGGCCTGCTGGGCTGGCAATATGAACAGGGGCGCCCCGGCACCGGACGGCTGCTGGCGGCCAACCTGGTCCTGTCGACCGTGATCGTCTGGGTGGAGGCATCCCCCTTCGGCCCGCAGGGCTGGGCACCCGCCACCATCTGCGCCCTGGTCTATCTCGGGCTGGCGCTGCTCTTTGTCCGCTTCATCCGGGGCGGCGCCATCTCCGCCATTCCGGGCGTGACCTGGAGCGTGGCGCAGATCGGGCTCTTGAGCTTTTCATGGTACCTGATCCACGAGAATATCGGCATCAGCATGCTGGCGACGCTGGATCGCTACCTGCCGGCACAGGTCGCGCTCTGGATCGTCATCGCGTCCACCTTCATCATGGCCGTGGTCTTCGCCAATCTCTTCGAATGGCGCTTCCGCAAGCCGGTGGAGGCGGCGGCCATGGCCTTGCTCGGCCGGCTGCGGCGGCTGATGGCCCCTGTCCTGCCCAAGCCCGCCCCCTGATCAGAGCTTGAGCGGCCAGGACGCGAGATAATCGGGCCGCATCGCGCCGGTCGCGGTATGCACCAGGCAGAACCGGTCGACATGCAGGCGAAGCGGGCGTGGCAGCGTCCGCGTCGGCAACCGGCCCGGCGCGTAAAAGAGCGTGATATGCGGATTGAAGGCGCTGCGGCCCGAGCGCATGCCGGCCTCCTGCATCCGCCGCCGCAAATCTTCATAGAGCGCCTTGGCCTCGCGGGGCGGCTCGGAACAGCACAGCACCGTTGGCGCGGGGCCACGCCGCGCCTGCTCGCGGCCGCCATCCCAGGTCTGGACCCGATCGAAAACCAGATCGAAAGGCGGACGGCGGATGGCCTCCCCGATCAGCAGCGCGTCCTCAGTCTGCTCGGGCGCCAATTGTTCACCCCGCTGCAGGCCATTGAGGGAAATATGCAGCCGGGAGGCGGAGACGATGCGCCGCGCAAAACGACCCCGAGTCAGGTCCTGCGCATAGCGTTCGAGCCGCACCGCGATGTCTGGCGGCGGATAAAGAGCGAAATAGGTCCGGTGCTCGACGCGCCTTGGCGTCGTGCCAAACAGATCGGGTTCTTCCATGATCACCACCATGTTCCTGTTTTGTTCACTCAAACACAGGAGCGGATCGAGAGTCAATCACAGCCAGCACGCGGCGTCGATTTGTGACCAGAGAACAGTCAGGGAGAGCTTCGGGACGGGATTGCCAATGGCCTGCAGCTCGCCTAATTGTCCGGCCATGATTGTGGGAATCTTCTAGCCGTCTCGCTTGAGACGCGTGATCGCAGCCTGCCCGTATTGCGTGATCCGCGATGCGGCGCTGGCTTGCATTTTGGCTTTCACAGAGGTTCACCACATTGGAAATCAGAGCAGAGCGACCGGCTGACGTCGCCACCATCAGCGCGATCACCACCGCGGCGTTCAAGACTGCGCCCTACAGCAGCGGGACCGAAGCGCGCATCATCGAAAATCTGAGGGCAGCGCAGGCGCTGACCCTGTCTCTCGTTGCCATCGACCAGGACGACATTGTCGGTCACGTGGCATTTTCGCCCGTGGGCATCCCCGGTGCCGAGGGCGACTGGCATGGCCTTGGGCCGATCTCGATCAGTCCGGACAGGCAGGGCCGGGGGATCGGCACATTGCTCATGCGGGCCGGGCTCGACCAGCTCCGGACGCTGGGGGCCGCGGGCTGCGTCCTGTTGGGCGATCCCGGTTATTATGGCCGTTTCGGTTTCGAGAGCGATCCGAACCTGACTTATGGCGGCGCGCCGTCGCCCTATTTTCAGCGTTTGATCCTCGTCGGCCCACCGGCCAAGGGCGACGTCACCTATCACCCCGCATTCGGGGCCTAGCGAACGAAGGTGGTCCGATGCGGGCCGCCTGCCACCGCCGCTAGAAGCCGCCGGAGGTCACTCCCACTCGATGGTGCCGGGCGGCTTCGAGGTCACGTCGTAGACGACGCGGTTGATGCCGCGGACTTCGTTGATGATGCGGGTCGCCGTCTTGCCCAGGAAGTTCATGTCGAACTGGTAGAAATCGGCGGTCATGCCATCGACGGAGGTGACGGCGCGCAGGGCGCAGACGAATTCGTAGGTGCGGCCATCGCCCATGACGCCGACCGTCTGCACCGGCAGCAGGACGGCAAAGGCCTGCCAGATCTTGTCGTATTGGCCGGACTTGCGGATTTCGTCGAGATAGATGGCGTCGGCCTGGCGGAGAATGTCGAGCTTTTCGGGCGTGATGCCGCCGGGACAGCGAATGGCCAGGCCCGGCCCCGGGAAGGGGTGGCGGCCGATGAAGCTGTCGGGAATGCCAAGCTCGCGGCCCAGGGCGCGGACCTCGTCCTTGAACAATTCGCGCAGCGGCTCGACGAGCTGCATGTTCATGCGCTCGGGCAGACCGCCGACATTGTGGTGGGACTTGATGGTGACCGAGGGGCCGCCGGTGAAGGAAACCGATTCAATCACGTCGGGGTAGAGCGTGCCCTGGGCGAGGAAATCGGCGCCGCCGAGCTTCCTGGCTTCTTCCTCGAACACCTCGATGAAGAGCCGGCCGATGATCTTGCGCTTGGTCTCGGGGTCGGACTGGCCTTCCAGCTCGCCGAGGAATTTCCTGGATGCATCGACATGGACCAGGGGAATGTTGAACTGGTCGCGGAACATGGTGACGACCTGTTCGCTCTCGTTCAGGCGCATCAGGCCGTGATCGACATAGATGCAGGTAAGCTGATCGCCGATCGCCTCGTGGATCAGCACCGCCGCCACCGAAGAATCGACGCCGCCGGAGAGCCCGCAGATGACCCGACCGCTGCCGACCTGCTCGCGGATCTTGTCGATCATCTTCTGGCGATAGGCGGACATGGTCCAATTGGACTGGATGCCGCAAATCCGGTGTACGAAATTGGCGTAGAGCTTCGCCCCGTCGGGGGTATGCACCACTTCGGGATGGAACTGCACCGCCCAGATGCGCCGGGCCTCGTTGGCGATCATGGCGAAGGGGGCATTGGGCGAGGTGCCGACGACCTCGAAGCCCTCCGGCAGGGCCACGACGCGGTCGCCGTGGCTCATCCAGACCTGGTGGCCGGTGCCGATATCCCAGATTCCTTCGGAGAGCGAATTGGCCTTTTGCAGCGTGAGTTCGGCACGGCCGAATTCGCGATGGTGACCGGCCTCGACCTTGCCGCCCAACGCCATGCACAAGGCCTGCTGGCCGTAGCAAATGCCCAGGATCGGCACATTGGCGGCGAGGATGGCGGGGTCGATGGTGGGCGCGTTGTCGTCTAGCGTCGAGGCGGGGCTGCCCGAGAGCACCACGCCCTTGGGCCGCAGCGCGACCATGGCGGCGCCGGCCGACTGGAAGGGATGGATTTCGCAATAGACGCCGGTTTCGCGAATGCGGCGGGCGATCAACTGGGTGACCTGCGAGCCGAAATCGACGATGAGAATGGTGTCGTTGAGGGAGGCATTGTCTGGGTGCAGCATGGCGAGGCTTTAGCCCCGCCATGGGATTTTCGCAAGCGCCGCGTTGCGCCCGCCGGCGCTAGGCCTGGGGATTGAGCAGGGCGATGGAGAGATTGAGATAGGTCGCAAAACTCACCCAGGCCAGATAGGGGACGAAAAGCCATGCCGCCAGTTTATCGCGATACCTGGTGGCGAGGATAAAGCCGACAATGCAGAGCCACATGGCCACGATGATGGCAAAGGCCAGCCAGGGCTGATTGGCCCCGAACCAGACCGGCGACCAGGCCCAGTTGAGCAGCATCTGGGCGCCCCAGAATTTCATGGCCGTGGATTTCGGATCATCCATCCAGACGCGCCAGCCGGCTATGGCGATCAGCACATAGAGGGTGAACCAGACCGGCCCAAAAACCCAATTAGGCGGATTGAGAGGCGGCTTCTGCAATTGATCGTACCAGGGGCCGGGAGCGGTCTGGCTGCCGATCAGGCCGCCGATGCCGACGACCAAAGCCAGGAAGACGGCAAGCACGATCCAGGATTGCGGCGTACGATATTCGGTGGCGGTGGCGGGCATGGCGATCTCCGGACTCATGGGTTCGACTGGAGAACGTGTCCGGAGCGCCGGTGGTTCATTCGATAGGCCCTTCCCCGCCTAGCCGCCCTTGCGCAGCAGATGGATATAGAAGCCGTCGGTATTGGTGCGGCGCGGGGTGAGGCAGAGGCCGCCGCCTGGCGTGCCGAGGCCTTCGGGCAGATCGGTGATCAGGGCGCTGCGCCAGGCACCGGCCATGTCGAGGCTGGAAAAATCCGGATGAGCTGCCAGGAAGGCGGCGACCTGATCGTCGTTTTCCTCGGGAAGGATGGAACAGGTGATATAGGCCAGCGTCCCGCCGGGCTTGAGATAATGAGCGGCCTCGACCAACAGGGCAGCCTGTTCGGCCTGGCGCTGCGCCACGAGGTCCGGCGTCAGCTTCCACTTGGTATCGGGCCGGCGGCGCCAGGTGCCGGTGCCGGTGCAGGGCGCATCGACGACGACGCGATCCATCTTGCCGGCGAGATCGTCGAGGGCGCCCGGATGGGGCGCGCGGACCTGGGCATTGCGCACGCCGTTGCGCTTGAGGCGATCATAGATGGGCGCCAGGCGCGCGCGATCGCTGTCATAGGCGAAGATCTGGCCGGAATTGCCCATATTGGCGGCCAGGGCGAGGGTCTTGCCCCCTGCCCCGGCGCAAAGATCGAGCACCTGCTCGCCCTCGCGGGCATTGGCCAGGGCGGAGACGACCTGGCTGCCCTGGTCCTGCACCTCGAACCAACCCTTGAGATAGCCTTCGTCGGTCGTGACATTGGGCGTGCGCGCATCGCGGGGGCCGGCCGGCATGGTGACGCCGAAGGGGGCGATGGCTGTCGGCTGCGGCGAGAAACGGGCCAGTGACTTCAGCACCTTTTCCGGCGCCGCCTTGAGCGCATTGACGCGCAGATCGAGCGAGGGACGGCCGGCCATGGCCTGGCCTTCGGCGACCCAGTCGGAACCGAAGGCGCGCTCCAGCGATGGCGCGAGCCATTCGGGAATATCGGCGCGGATTGCCGGCGGCGCGGCGGCGAGATCGGCCGTGGCGCCGGCCTGTTCCTGCGGGCTCAACGGATCGGGCGCGTGATTGTCGCCGGCAAAGGCCTCGGCGAGGCTGTCAGGGGTCTCGCCCCAATCGCGCAGGGCCACGGCCAGGACCAAAGCGCGCGGGCTGTCGCTTCCCATGGCGAAGGCATGGGAGGCGCGGCGGCGCAGGGCGTCATAGACCAGATTGCCGATGGCGGCACGATCCCCTGCCCCGGCGAAGCGATTATTGAGCCCCCAGGCCTTGAGCGCCTCCGAAACGGGGCGCTTGCGCTGCTCCACATCGGTCAAGACATCGATGGCGGCGGCGAGACGGCCGGGAAGACGCATGGTCAGTCACTCGGGGCAAGAAAAATGCAGGAGCCCAGCCATAGCCAGAACCGGGCGGGAACGGCAAGACCGGCGGGGCGATCGGGAGAAGGGCAATGTGCAATGGAGAGCATGATGAGGTTCCGCTGAAGAATCCGGTGGCGCCGGCAAGGCGCTGAAATGGAATCGGTTTTCGGCAGCGCTCGCGCGTGCCGAAGTGCCGGCCGGTTCAAAAACCTCCGGGTTTGAAACGTCGATGGAAGCCCCGAGGCGGATTCCGCCTCAGAATATAAAAACGAGACGCAATCCGCCTCGGGGCGCCTGCCATTCGCGCATAGCGCTCATGGCCTTCTCCCCTCAAATCTCTCCACTGGAGAGATTTGCCCTGCGGGACGGATCGAAGTCCGGCAGGGGGTTTCCTAGGGCCGGCTCTCACCGGAATTTCCCATCCCCGGACCCAGCCTCCGTTAACGATGCAGAGGCCTCCCGACTGTCGCCGGGCGGTTGATCGTTGCAACCCCATCTCCATCCGGCTGATGGGGGGAGAGTAATATGGGGTGGAGGGGGCGGGGATAAGTTTTCCGGGAAGACGCGATGCAGCACCCTCCCCCTTGCGGGCTTCCCGCTGGCCGCAGGCAAATTCGCTCCAGTGGAGCGAATTTAAGCGGGAAGGCCATGAGAGCTATGCTCGAATGGCTGGCTGGGGTGGGGGGACGGGCGGCAGGGTGTTTGTTTTCTAACGCCATTGCCCGCCGGCACCCCCTCCTAGCTTCGCTAGGCCTTTCGGCCAAGCTGCGCTACCTCCCCCGTCAAGGGGGAGGTGGGGGCCGGTGTTTGGGACAGCGCCTCTTATTCCTCTCCCCCTCGGGGAGAGGGTGGATCGGCCGAAGGCCGAGACGGGTGAGGGGGTGGGCGGCAGGGTGTTTGTTTTCCACGCCAGCGCCTGCCGGCACCCCCTCCTAGCTTCGCTAGGCCCTTCGGCCAAGCTGCGCTACCTCCCCCGTCAAGGGGGAGGTGCGGGCCGGTGCTTGGGACGGCGCCCCGCCATTCGCGCGTAGCGCTCATGGCCTTCTCGCCTCAAATCTCTCCACCGGAGAGATTTGCCCTGCGGGGCGGCTCGAAGCCCATCAAGGGGGAGGTAGGGGTTCGGCGTTTACCTCACCCACGGATCGTCACCCTCGGGCTTGACCCGAGGGCGTTGAGGGGCGGCAAGGTGCCGAAATCAGGCGCCGGTGCCGTTACCGGCCGCTGCGGTAATTGGGGGCTTCGCGGGTGATGGTGACGTCGTGGACGTGGCTTTCGCCCAGGGCGGCGCTGGAAATCTTCACGAAGACCGAATTTTCGCGGAAGTCCTTGAGGTTGTGCGCGCCGGTATAGCCCATGGAGGCGCGCAGGCCGCCGGCGAGCTGGTGGAGCACGGCGCCGGCCGAGCCCTTGTAGGGCACCTGGCCCTCGATGCCCTCGGGGACGAGCTTCATCTGGTCGCGCACATCCTGCTGGAAATAGCGATCGGCCGAGCCGGCACCCATGGCGCCCACCGAACCCATGCCGCGATAGGATTTGTAGGAGCGGCCCTGGTAGAGATAGACCTCGCCGGGGCTTTCGTCGGTGCCGGCCAGGAGCGAGCCGACCATGACGCAGGACGCGCCGCCGGCCAAGGCCTTAGCCATGTCTCCTGAGAACTTGATTCCGCCATCGGCGATGACCGGGACGCCGGATCTGGCGCCTTCTTCGGCGCAGGCCATGACGGCGGCCAATTGCGGCACGCCGACGCCGGCGACGATGCGGGTGGTGCAGATGGAGCCGGGGCCGATGCCGACCTTGACGGCGTCGGCCCCGGCATCGATCAACGCCCTGGTGGCCTCGGCGGTGGCGACATTGCCGGCGACGATGCGGGTGGAATTGCTCTCGCGCTTGACGCGCTCGACCGCTTCGGCGACGCGGACGGAATGGCCATGGGCGGTATCGATGACGAGAAGATCGACGCCGGCATCGATCAGCGCCAGCGAGCGCTCGAAGCCGTTATCGCCGACGGTGGAGGCGGCGGCGACGCGCAGGCGCCCCTGCTCGTCCTTGACGGCATTGGGATGGAGCTGGGCCTTTTCGATGTCCTTGACGGTGATGAGGCCGATGCAGCGATAATCCTCGTCGACCACCAGCAGCTTTTCGATACGGTGGCGATGGAGCAGCACCTTGGCTTCTTCCTTGGAAACGCCTTCGCGCACGGTGATGAGGTTCTGGTGCGTCATCAGCTCGGAAATGGGCTGATTGGGATTGGAAGCGAAACGCACGTCGCGATTGGTGAGGATACCGACCAGCTTGCCGATGGCCCGGCCGCCCGTGCCGCCGTTCTCGACCACGGGAATGCCGGAAATGCGGCTCTTCTGCATGAGCGCATGGGCATCGGCCAGGGTGGCGTCCGGGCCGATGGTGATGGGGTTCACCACCATGCCGGATTCGAAGGACTTGACCATCCGCACCTGCTCGGCCTGTTCGGCGGCGGTGAGGTTTTTGTGAATGACGCCCATGCCGCCGGCCTGGGCCATGGCGATGGCCATATTGGCCTCGGTGACGGTGTCCATGGCCGAAGACAGGATGGGAAGATTGAGCGCTATGTCCTTGGTGACATAGGTGGAAATATCGGTCTCGGTGGGCAGGATATCGGAGCGCGCCGGCTGGAGCAGCACGTCGTCGAAGGTCAGTGCCGCATCGCCGGTGATGGTAGTAATAATCTTCGCCAAGGCCAGACCTTTCCTGCCTTCTGATAAAAACCAGATCTATTGGAATGTGAACCGGCGGAGAGGATTCGCGGGTTCAGGTTGGCGAGGGTCAATAGCACCGGCGGGCGGCTTTGCCTAGTGCCCGGTTTCGCAGTAAGCTGCGGCCATAGCGGCGATGGAGCACGGCGATGAAAAGGCTGATGCTATCGATCCTGGCGACATTGGCCTGCACAGCGGTGCCGGCGCAGGAACCGGCCGTGGCGGCCCGGGACGGGGAGAGCGGCTGCTGGCGGCGCGACTACGACCCCGCCCATCTCGCCGCCCATCCCGACCAGCAAGTGACAGCGATGGCCCTGGCCATCGTCTACCGGGACCGGGGCGACGGGCTGCCCTATTATGCCTATGGGCTCGAAGCGAGCCTGCGCGACGGCTGGCGCGGCATGGCGCAGAGCACCTGCCATCCCTATGGCGCGGTGCTGCGGTGCAGCGTGGATTGCGACGGCGGCGGGGTGGATGTGTCCCGGCGGGGCAATGGCGACGTGCTCGTCGATCTCGAGGCCGTGGGCTATATCGTGCTGACGGGCGGATGCGGCGCCGAAGAGGGCGAGGAAACCTTCGAGCTGACGCCCGGCAAGGATGACCGGCAATTCCTGCTGCATGCGGCCGATGCCAAGCTGTGCCGGGGGCTGATGCCCGACTGGTAGCGCCCGGAACGGCATGGGCGCATTTTGGGACTAGGCGCGGGCGGCGGGGCGGCCCATAGTGGTTCGGGTCGCATTCGCGGCCTTCTCCGATTCATCGGGTTTCCTGCCTTGATCCGCGTCACCCCGCTCATATTGGCGGTTGCCCTGTTCATGGAACAGATGGACTCAACCGTCATCGCCACGTCGCTGCCGGCGATCGCGGCCGATATCGGCACCGAGCCCATTGCGCTGAAGCTGGCGCTGACCGCCTATTTCGTGGCGCTCGCCATCTTCATCCCGATCAGCGGCTGGATGGCCGACCGGTTCGGGGCCAAGAACATCTTCCGGCTGGCGATCTTCGTGTTCATGCTGGGCTCGCTGGCCTGCGCCTTCTCCTTTTCGCTGGAAACCTTCGTGCTCTCGCGGTTCTTCCAGGGCATCGGCTCATCCATGATGACGCCGGTGGGGCGGCTGTTGCTGGTGCGCTCGACGCCGCGGAACGAGCTGGTTTCGGCCATGGCGTGGCTCACTGTGCCGGCGCTGGTGGCGCCGGTGACCGGGCCGCTGATCGGCGGCTTCCTCACCACCTATCTCTCCTGGCACTGGATTTTCTGGATCAACATTCCCATCGGCATTGCCGGGATCATCCTGGCGGGCATCTATCTCAACGTGCCCGATGAACGCACGCCGCGGCCGGTGGACCTGGTCGGCTTCTTCATCGCCGCCGTGGCCTTTTCGGGCATGGTGTTCGGGCTCTCGGTGGTCAGCCTGCCGGCGCTGCCGATCATTTATGGCTATCTGACGCTGGCCGTGGGGGTGACGGCGGGCGCGCTCTACCTGCTGCATGCCCGCAAGGCCAAATATCCGCTGCTCGATCCGAAACTGCTCCGGCACAAGCTGTTCCGCTCCTCGATCAGCGGCGGCTCGATGTTCCGCATCGGCGTGGGCGCCGTGCCGTTCCTGCTGCCGCTGATGCTGCAGCTCGGCTTCGGGCTCAATCCGTTCGAATCGGGCGCCATCACCTTCGTGTCGGCCATCGGCGCCATCATGAGCAAGTTCATCGCCGAGCGGATCTTCGCGCGGCTCGGGTTCCCGCGCGTGCTGGGCTTCGCGGCCCTGTTCGGAGGATTGCTGATCGCCGCGCAGGGCCTGTTCACCGCCGATACGCCGGTGCCGATGATGATGCTGATCCTGATCGTCGGCGGCGTGCTGCGCTCCATCTTCTTCACCGGCACCAACGCCCTGGGCTATGCCGACATTTCGGACGAGGAAGCCAGCCAGGCCACGGCCATCGTGGCGGTGAGCCAGCAATTGTCCATCGCCTTCGGGGTGGCGGTGGCCGGGGCGATCCTCGAAATTTCCAGCGCGCTCAATGGCGGCGTGCTGACCCTATTGGATTTCCAGATCGCCTTTTTCGCGGTCGGCGGCCTCAGCGCCCTGGCCGGCCTCATCTTTTTCCGCTTGCCGGCCGATGCGGGCAGCAATGTTTCCGGCCATCGCGTGGCCCACAGAGAATAGACGGCCGGCAACGGCCCCGGAGGAGACTTGTCCCGGACGACCCCGCTGATCCTGGCGACCGCCGTGTTCATGGAGAACATGGATTCCACGGTCATCGCCACCTCGCTGGCGGCCATCGCGGCCGATATCGGCACCGATCCCATTTCCCTCAAGCTGGCGCTGACCGCCTATCTCGTGGCCCTGGCCATCTTCATCCCCATTTCGAGCTGGATGGCCGACCGCTTCGGGGCGCGCCGCGTGTTCCGCATCGCCATGCTGGTCTTCATGATCGGCTCGGTGGGCTGCGCCTTTTCCGGATCCTTGGCCGAGTTCGTCATCGCGCGCTTCGTGCAGGGCATGGGCGGGGCGATGATGGGGCCGGTGGCGCGGCTGGTGCTGGTGCGGATGACGCCGCGGCATCAATTGGTGGACGCCATGGCCTGGCTGACCATTCCGGGCCTGATCGGCCCGATCGTCGGTCCGCCCTTCGGCGGCTTTCTCACCACCTATTTCTCCTGGCACTGGATTTTCATCATCAACATTCCCATCGGCGTGCTGGGGATCGTGCTGGTGGGCTTCGCGCTGCCCAACGAGGCGCGCAACCGCCCGCGCAAGATCGACGGCAAGGGCTTCGTGCTGGCGGGCCTGGCCTTCGCGCTCTTCGCCTTCGGCTGCTCGGTGGTGAGCCTGCCCGCCCTGCCCCCGATCTATGGCGTCATCGCCGCCGCGCTGGGCATCGGGCTGGGCTATGTCTATATGCGCCATGCGCTGAGCACCGAATATCCGCTGCTGGACCTGCGGCTGCTCAAGGTGCGCAATTTCCGCATCGCCATCGTCGCCGGCACCTTCTTCCGGCTGGGCCAGGGCGCGACGCCGTTCCTGTTTCCGCTGATGCTGCAGCTGGCCTTCGGCCTCAGCCCCTTCGAAAGCGGCATGGTGACCTTTGCCGGCGCCGTCGGGGCGCTGGCTGCCAAATTCGTCGCCAACTGGATTTTCGCCCATTGGGGCTTCAAATATCCGCTGGTGATCTCCACCGCCATTTCATCGGCGGGCATCCTGGTCATGGGCTTTTA
>NZ_LVVY01000002.1 GCF_001650025.1 Devosia elaeis
AATTCTGAGGCGGAATCCGCCTCGGGGCTTCCATCGACTAAGTAAACCCGGAGGTTTTTGAACCGTCCGGCGCAAAAGCCTGTCCCGAATCTTAACGTCACCGACACTTCTCCTAACGATTTCCTAACCAATTAATCCCTGTCCCCGGTTTCACCGCTGTTCCTGTCTGGACGTGAACGCAAAGAGAACATACAAGAACAATGCAGAAACAAAGGAGATTGAAATGCTCGATTTCGTCAAGGACCTCGCCGCTTTCGTCACCCTCGGCGCCTTCACCATCGGCTCGCTTGCCTGGATGGATATCCTCACCCACCTGGCGTGATCGCCTGTGGATTGAGCGCGCCGCGGTTTGACCTTGCGGCGGCGCTGCCACAGAGTCGGGAAAGGAGATGCTCATGCGCGGCCCCGGCTTCATTCACCTTCACGTCCATTCCGCCTTCTCGCTGCTCGAGGGGGCGCTGCAGCTCGAAACCATCCTCAAGATGGCCGCCGCGGATGCGCAGCCGGCGCTCGGCATCGCCGATACCAACAATCTCTTCGGGGCGCTCGAATTCTCCGAGAAAGCCACCAAGAAGGGCATTCAGCCGCTCATCGGGGTCGAGCTGGCGGTCGATTTCGCCGCTGCCGAGGAGCGCGTCAGCGAGCGCGGCCACCTCGCCTGGGCCGGAAAATCCAGCATCGTGCTGATGGCGCAGTCCGAAGAGGGATTTTCCAATCTGTCGCAACTGGTTTCACGCGCCTATCTCGAAGGCGAGAACGGCCTCGCCCAGGCCAGTCTCGACTGGATGACGCCCGACGGCCTGTCCGGCATCATCTGCCTGTCCGGCGGCCCCGAAGGGGCCATCGACATGCCCTTCGCCCATGGCCAGGACGCCAATGCCATCCGCCGTCTCGACCGGCTGGCCGATCTTTTCGGTGATCGCTTCTACATCGAATTGCAGCGCCATGGCCGGCCGCTGGAAGCCTCGGTCGAACCGCGCCTCATCGACTACGCCTATCGCAAGGGCATTCCCCTCGTCGCCACCAACGAGCCCTTCTTCCGGACGGAAAAGGAATTCGAGGCCCATGACGCCCTGCTGGCCATTGCCGGCGGTTCGGTGCTGGCCCAGACCGAGCGGCGCAAGCTCGGCGACCAATATTACTTCAAGACCCGCGCCGAAATGGTCGAGCTGTTCTCGGACCTGCCGGAAGCCCTGGATTCGACGGTCGAGATCGCCAGGCGCGTGGCCTATCGTCCGCGCACACGCGGCCCCATCCTGCCCAAATTCGCGGCCGGCTCCCACGCCACCGAAGAGGAGGTGGTTGCGGCCGAAGCTGCCGAGCTGCGCCGCATCGCCGTTGACGGGCTCGACAAGCGCCTCGAAGTGACCGGCATTGCGCCGGGCAAGACCGAAATCGAATATCGGGAACGGCTGGATTTCGAGCTGAGCATCATCGAAAAGATGAAGTTTCCCGGCTACTTCCTTATCGTTGCTGATTTTATTCAATGGGCAAAGGCCCATGACATTCCTGTCGGCCCGGGTCGTGGCTCGGGCGCGGGCTCGCTGGTGGCCTATGCGACCACCATCACCGACCTCGATCCGCTGCGCTATAACCTGCTGTTCGAGCGCTTCCTCAATCCCGAACGCGTGTCGATGCCCGACTTCGATATCGACTTCTGCCAGGACCGGCGCGAGGAAGTCATCGATTATGTGCAGGACAAATACGGCTCCAGCCAGGTCGCGCAGATCATCACCTTTGGTACGCTCCAGGCCCGCGCCGTGCTGCGCGATGTCGGTCGCGTGCTGCAGATGCCCTATGGACAGGTGGACCGCATCTGCAAGCTGGTGCCGGCCAATCCCGCCGATCCCTGGTCGGTCGAGCGCACGCTCAAGGAAGTGCCGCAATTCAAGCAGATGGTGGACGAGGACGAGACGGTCGCCCAGCTCGTCGAGATCGCGCAGGCCCTCGAGGGGCTCTATCGCCACGCCTCCACCCATGCGGCCGGCATCGTCATCGGCGACCGGCCCCTGCAGGAATTGCTGCCGCTCTACCGCGATCCGCGTTCCGACATGCCGGTCACCCAATACAATCTTAAATGGGTGGAGCCGGCCGGTCTCGTCAAGTTCGACTTCCTCGGCCTCAAGACCCTGACCACGATCCGCTATGCCGTGGACATGGTGAAAAAGCGCGGCATCGAGCTCGATATCGATGCGATCCCCATCGACGATGCGGCGACCTACAAGCTCTATGCCCGTGGCGATACCTACGGCATCTTCCAGTTTGAATCGGCGGGCATGCGCCGCGCGCTGATGGAGCTCAAGCCCGACCGCATCGAAGACCTCATCGCCATGAACGCGCTCTATCGGCCCGGCCCGATGGACAATATCCCCAGCTTCATCAACCGCAAGCACGGCACCGAAGAGGTCAGCTATCCCCATCCGGCATTGTCGACCGTGCTGGACGAGACCTATGGCATCATCGTCTACCAGGAACAGGTGATGCAGATCGCCCAGCTTCTGTCCGGCTATTCGCTGGGCGAAGCCGATATGCTGCGCCGCGCCATGGGCAAGAAGATCAAGGCGGAAATGGATGCCCAGCGGGTACGCTTCCGCGAAGGCTCCGGCCCGCAGGGCGTGGGCGAGGCGCTGGCCGACGAAATCTTCGACCTGCTGGCCAAGTTCGCCAATTACGGCTTCAACAAGAGCCACGCCGCCGCCTATGCCTGGGTCTCCTACCAGACGGCCTATCTCAAGGAACATTTCCCGCACGAATTCTATGCGGCGTCGATGACGCTGGACATGGCGCAGACCGACAAGCTGTCCGATTTCCGCCGCGAGGCCGGCAAGAAGGGCATCGAAGTGGTGCCGCCCTGCGTCAACCGTTCGGAAGTGGTGTTCTCGGTCAAGGACGACCGCATCCATTATGGCCTTTCGGCGGTGAAGGGCGTCGGCCGGGCCATGGCCGAGCATATCGTCGAGATGCGCGGCGATACCCCGTTCAAGGATCTGGGCGATTTCGCCCGCCGGGTCGATCCGCGCGTGCTCAACAAGCGGACATTGGAAACCCTGGTCAATGCCGGCGCCTTCGATGCGCTGGCCCCGCGGCGCGAAGTGGCTTTCGCGGCGGTCGAATCCGTCATCGCCACCGCGCAATCGCTGACGGCGGACCGCAGTTCCGGCCAGGTCTCGATGTTCGACAGTGCCGAGGAGGAGCCGTTCCGCCTGCCGACCGGTGTTGCCGTCTGGACCTCGACCGAGCGCGCCGACCGCGAATTGTCGGCCATCGGCTTCCATCTCTCCGCCCATCCGCTCGACGCCTATGCCGATCTGTTCGAGAAGCTGCGCGTCCAGCGCTGGAGCGATTTCGAACGGGCGGTCAAGGATGGCGCGGGGGCAGGGCGCCTTGCCGGCACCATTTCCTCCCGCAATGACAGGCGCACCCGAAAGGGCACGCCGATGATGATCCTGACGCTCTCCGATCAGAGCGGCACCTTCGAATGCATCGCCTTTTCCGAGCAGATCAATGAATTCGGCGCCATCCTGCAGCCGGGCAATTCGGTGATCCTGCAGGTGGGCGCCGACGAGCGCGCCGAAGGCATCAGCCTGCGCCTGATTTCCGCCGAGCCCATCGAGGGCCAGGCCGAGCGCATCGATCGTCGCCTCACCATCTTCATGGCCGATGCCAAGGCGCTCGGCCCCACCACCGCGCAACTCAAGCGCGGCGGCAATGGAACGGTCAATTTCGTGGTGATCCGGGATGGCGGCGCCCGGGAATACGAGATCGAGCTGCCCGGGAAATATACCATCACCGCCGAGGTCGCCGGCGGCATCAAGGCCCTGGATGGGGTGACGGACGTGCGCTTCGCCTGAAGCGACGAAGCGCGGGGGAGGAGGCCAATGGTCCGTCCTCTCCCGCTCGGGGCTTCCACCCTTATCCCCCGCGTGCCTGCGCGGGTCTATAATCCTATAACCACACGGAGCGGCAGGGGTTTCCTGACGCTTTCGTGAGAGAGATGCGGCCGCCCCGCTTGCGCAAACGGCCCGCTTCGCCTATAGCACCGCAGCGTCCGGCTCGTGCCGGGCGTGATCACACACACGAAGCAGGCTTTCCTTCCTGGAAATCCATCCGGTGGCGGGCTTCCGTCGCAAGGCTTCGTGGAGGCATCAACCGGTAAAGGAGCAGCCCGTCATGGCACTGCCTGAATTCTCCATGCGTCAGCTTCTGGAAGCTGGCGTGCACTTCGGCCACCAGAAGCACCGCTGGAACCCGAAGATGGAACGCTACATTTTCGGCGTTCGCAACGACATCCACATTCTCGACCTGAGCCAGACCGTGCCGGCCCTGAGCCGCGCGCTGCAGCTCGTGTCCGACACCGTGGCCGATGGCGGCCGCGTGCTCTTCGTGGGCACCAAGCGCCAGGCTGCCCCGCTGGTGGCCGATGCCGCCAAGCAGTCGGCCCAGTACTACGTCAATTCCCGCTGGCTCGGCGGCACGCTGACCAATTGGCAGACCATCTCCAATTCCATCGCCCGCCTGCGCGAGCTGGAATCGATGAGCGAAGCCGACCTCGCCCTGCGCACCAAGAAGGAGCGCCTGATGATGTCCCGCGAGCAGGAGCGTCTCGAGCGCGACCTGGGCGGCATCAAGGACATGGGCAACCTGCCGAACCTGCTGTTCGTGATCGACACCAACAAGGAAGCCAACGCCATCAAGGAAGCCCGTCGCCTGGGCATCCCGGTCGTTGCCATCGTCGACACCAATTGCGATCCGGATACCGTGGACTACGCCATTCCGGGCAATGACGACGCCAGCCGTGCTCTCGAGCTCTATGTCTCGCTGATCTCGCGCGCTGCCATCGATGGCATCGGTCGCTCGTCGAGCGCCCTGGGCACCGACCTCGGCTCCTCCGCCGAAGCTCCGGCGGAAGACCTGCCGGCCGAAGGCGAAGCCACCGTCAACTAAGCGTCACTTTGACTTGCTTTCGACGGGAAAGGCGGTCTCCGCCTTTCCCGAAGGCATTTGGGGCCCGTGATCCGGGCTGAATTAATCGAAAAAAATGCCCCTCCAGCGAGGGGCCGCCAAGAGGTGAACCCATGGAAATCACTGCTGCAATGGTCAAGCAGCTCCGCGACTCGACCGGCGTCGGGATGATGGACTGCAAGAAGGCCCTGGCCGAAACCAATGGCGACATGGAAGCCGCAATCGACTGGCTGCGCACCCGCGGCCTGGCCAAGGCCGCCAAGAAGGCTGATCGCGTCGCTGCCGAAGGTCTGGTCGGCGTCGTCACCGCCGGTGCCAAGGCAGCCGTGGTCGAAGTCAATTCCGAAACCGACTTCGTTGCCCGCAACGAGCAGTTCCAGAACATCGTCGCCAATGTTGCCAAGCTGGCGCTCGATGCCGATGGCGACGTCGTCAAGCTGGGCGAAATGCCGTTCCCCGGCACCGGCCATTCCGTATCGGCCGAGCTGACCGAAGCCATCGCCAAGATCGGCGAGAACATGAACCTGCGCCGCACCGAGACCGTCGAAGTGTCTGACGGTGTGGTGGAAAGCTATGTCCATAACGCGGTCAAGACCGGCCTGGGCAAGATCGGCATTCTGGTCGCCCTGGAATCGACCGGTGACAAGGCGGCCCTGTCGGCTCTCGGCAAGCAGCTCGCCATGCACATCGCTGCGGCCCAGCCCCAGGCGATCTCGCCCGAAGACCTCGATCAGGACGTTGTCGCCCGCGAGCGCGCCATCATCCTCGAGCAGGTCAAGGAAAGCGGCAAGCCGGCCGACATCGCCGAGAAGATGGTCGATGGCCGCATGCGGAAATATTTCGAGGAAGTGACCCTGCTCAGCCAGGTCTTCGTGATCGATGGTGAAACCAAGGTCGCCGACGCCATCAAGAACGCCGAGAAGGATGCCGGCGCGCCGATCAAGCTGACGCGCTTCGTGCGCTTCGCGCTCGGCGAGGGCATCGAGAAGGCCGAGAGCGATTTCGCCGCCGAAGTCGCTGCCACGGCCGGCGTAAAGTAAGCCGACATTGTCGCGGGCGGGCCCCCGGGTCCGCCCGTTGCTCTCCCCATGGGGGGATCGAGCGTTTCAATCTCATTCACATCTCGTCCAACTTCACCTTCTTTTGAAGGTCATTTTGCCATAGGGTCTGCCGGGTCCGCCGGATTCGGTGGCCCGCCACCATCATGATCAAGGGGTCCACCAATGTCGTCTGCCTATAAGCGCATATTGCTCAAGGTTTCGGGCGAAGCGCTGGCAGGAGACAATTCGTTCGGCATCGAGCCGCCCTTCCTGCAGGGCGTGGCGGAACAGATCGCCCAGGTCGCCCGCAAGGGGACCCAGGTGGCCATCGTCGTGGGCGGCGGCAATATCTTTCGCGGCATGGCCGGCGCTGCCGACGGCACCGACCGGGTCACTGCCGACCTGATGGGCATGCTCGGCACGATGATCAATGCCCTGGCCCTCAGCAATGCCATTTCGCGCCAGGGCGTGAAATCCAAGCCGTTCAGCGCCGCCACCATGCCCTCGGTGGCCGACACCTTCACCGCGCGCGATGCCAAGCTGGCGCTCGAAGAAGGCTTTGTCGTCGTTCTGGGCGGAGGCACGGGCAATCCATTCTTCACCACCGATACGGCAGCGACCCTGCGCGCCATCGAGCTGGAATGCGACGTGGTGCTCAAGGGAACCAAGGTGGACGGCGTCTATTCTGCCGATCCCATGAAGGATCCCACGGCGACCCGCTATACCCAGATCGACTATGACGAGGTCATCAGCAAGAACCTCAAGGTCATGGATACTGCTGCATTCGCGCTTGCCCGCGACAATTCCATGCCGATAATCGTATATGCATTGGACGATAAAGCCGGTCTGGAAGGCGTATTGGAGGGCAGGGGCCTTTCGACACGTGTGGGCAAGTCGCCCTAGGCCTGTTTGAATACCCGGGACAAGTGCGCCTCGGGGCAAAGATAAACCGGCGATCGGGGGAACATCCGGCGCCCGGATACGACTGGAAGGACCAAAGCCATGGCCAGCTACGACCTCAAAGACCTCAAGTCCCGTATGCAGAAGTCCATCGCCTCGCTCAAGGACGAGCTTGGCGGGCTCCGGACCGGGCGCGCCAGCGCCAGCCTGCTCGAACCCGTTACCGTCGATGCCTATGGCTCGCGTATGCCGCTCAACCAGGTGGCGACCGTTACCGTGCCGGAGCCGCGCATGCTCTCCGTGCAGGTCTGGGACCGGTCCATGGCCAATGCGGTGGAAAAGGCCATCCGCGACAGCGGCCTGGGCCTCAACCCGATGAGCGAGGGCCAGGTCATTCGCGTGCCGCTGCCCGAACTCAATGAGCAGCGCCGCAAGGAGCTGGCTAAGGTTGCCCATTCCTATGCCGAACAGGCGCGGGTGGCCGTGCGCCATATCCGTCGTGACGGCATGGATGCCTTGAAAAAGGCCGAGAAGGACGGCGACATGAGCCAGGACGATGCCAAGAAGCAATCGGAACTGGTCCAGAAGGCGACGGACGACGCGGTTTCCGAGATCGACGGCATCGTCGCGCAGAAGGAACAGGAGATCATGCAGGTCTGAGCGACCCGCTGATCCGCGCCGGGAGGGCGTCGATGGCAGGGGAACCCGCCGCGAGTTTGAAATCGCAGACCGGACCGGAATTACGCATTCCGGTTCATCTCGGCGTGATCATGGACGGCAATGGCCGCTGGGCGAAGCTGCGCGGCAAGCGGCGCACCGAAGGCCATGTCGAAGGCGTCAAAGCGCTGCGCGGCATGGTCGAGCACTGCATCTCTTATGGCGTCTCCTACCTCACCGTGTTCAGCTTTTCCTCCGAGAACTGGACGCGCCCGCCCGACGAAGTATCCTTCATATTCAATCTGTTGCGCCGCTTTGTTGCGTCAGACCTTCAACGGCTGATCCGAAACAATGTGCAGGTCCGCATCATCGGCGCCCGTGACGATCTGGAGCCGTCTCTGGTGCGGCTTATCGACGATGTCGAGTCCAAGACGGCCCACAATACCGGCCTGACGCTGATCGTGGCGTTCAATTATGGCGGCAAGGCCGAAATCGCTGCCGCGGCGCGGCGTCTGGCGCGCGAAGTGGCCGCCGGACGGCTCGATCCCGAAGCCATTACCGAAGACGCCATAGCAGGCGCGCTGATGACGGCGGGCATCCCCGATCCGGATCTGATCATCCGGACCAGCGGCGAGCAGCGATTGTCCAATTTCCTGCTCTGGCAGGCAGCCTATTCGGAATTCGTCTTCGTCGAGGAGAACTGGCCCGATTTCGACGAGGCGAGCTTCGTCAGGGTACTCGAGACATATACAATGCGCGACCGGCGCTTTGGCGGCATAGGAGCTTAGGCGCGTTGAGCGATTCCGGAGGTCCCGTTCCCGATCCGACGCCACCCGGGCGACGCTCCTGGTCCGATGTCGGCCCCCGTTTCGCCTCCGCAATGGTGCTGATCGCGCTGACGGCGACCGCCCTTTATATCGGCAGCTATCTCTTCGCGGCCGTGGTCGGCGCCGTCTATGGCGGGGCCTACCGCGAGTGGGAGACCATGGTGTCCCGCGCGCCGCTCAGCCCCGTCGGCATGGTCCTGGTCGGGCTCGTGGCCCTGTCGGGCCTCGTCTATCCGCTGCTCGGCTTCGTCGCATCCCTTGTGGTGATTGCCGTGGCTTGCGTCGTGGCGGCCGCAATGGGGCGGGAGGGGCTGCTCTGGCGGATCGCCGGCCTCGTCCTTTTCGGCCTGCTGATCGTTTCGGCGCTTACCATGCGCGGAGAGGGCATGGCGGGCATATGGGCCGGCGTCTACCTGGGTACGGTCGTGTGGATGACCGATTCCGCCGCCTTCTTCACCGGCCGCCAGATCGGCGGGGAGAAGCTGGCCCCCGACATCTCGCCTTCCAAGACCTGGTCAGGCGCCTTGGGCGGCCTGGCCCTGGGCACGGGGGCGGGCCTCGTCGTGTGGCTTTTCGCCACCGAATCCCCCATCTGGATCGGCCTTCTGCTCTCTGCGGCAATCAGCATACTGGGCCAGAGCGGCGATCTGGCCGAAAGTGCCATCAAGCGGCATTTCCGGATCAAGGATAGCGGTGACATCATCCCGGGCCATGGCGGCCTCATGGACCGGCTGGACAGCCTAACATTCGGCGTTTTCTTCGTGGTTATCGTAGGCGGATTGCATGCCGGGTTCGGTTTGGTGGCCGAAGGGCTGCTATATTGGTAGCGATCGGCTGACGCCGAAATTGGAGCGATATGCCTGAAGCCTTTCTCTGGCTGAACGCCATCTGGATCATCGCCTTCATCGTCTTCGTGCACGAAATGGGGCATTATCTGGTCGCCCGCTGGAATGGCGTCGCCGTCCAGACTTTTTCGATCGGCTTCGGCCGCGAGATCTTCGGCTGGAACGACCGGCAGGGGACGCGCTGGCGGATTTCGGCCATTCCCCTGGGTGGCTATGTACGTTTCGTGGGGGACATGAACGCGGCGAGCCTTCCCGATCCGGAAGCCGCCAAGGTCGATCCGGCGCTGGCGCCGCACCTCTTCGTCAACAAGACGGTATGGCAGCGCATCGCCATCGTTGCGGCCGGCCCGATTGCCAATCTGCTGCTGACCTTTCTCGTCCTCTATGGGCTGCTGCTCGGCTATGGCCGCTATACGATCCCCCCGGTGATCGGCGGGGTCGTGGCAGAATCCGTGGCCGAAGCCGCCGGCTTCCAATCCGGCGACCATATCGTCGCCGTCGATGGCTATGCCGTCCACGGTTTCGAGGATTTCCAGCGCTATATCGCGACCAGCCCGGAGCGCCCGGTGGTGGTGGATGTCGAGCGGGGCGGGGACGCGCTGACGCTGACCCTGGTGCCCGAGGCGGTGCAGGTCGAGGATCGATTCGGCAATAACCAGCGAATCGGCCGTATCGGGGTGACGCGCGACGTCGCCGAAACCGATGTCACGCTCTATCGCCCCCGACCCGTGGAAGCCGTCGGCATGACGGTCGAGGAAATCCGCTTCATCATTCAGCGCACGGCCGCCTTCCTGGGCGATTTCTTCGTCGGCCGGGGCGATGTCGAGCAATTGGGCGGCCCGGTCAAGGTGGCCAAGGTCTCCGGCGAGGTTGCCACGCTGGGCCTGATCGCCCTGATCAATCTCATGGCCTTGCTCTCGCTCAATATCGGCATCTTCAACCTTCTGCCCATTCCCATGCTCGATGGCGGGCATCTGCTCTATTACCTGGCGGAGGCGGTGCGGGGGCGGCCGCTCAGCATGCGGGTTCAGGAGATGGGATTCCGTTTCGGGTTTGCACTGGTCATGGCGCTGATGGTATTCACCCTCTTCAACGACACCATATTCGCTTACTTCGGAATCCTCCGCTAACCCCTTGTTAACCTTGGTTCGCAAGGTGTTGCACGAATACAAGGGCGCCAATGAATTGCTAACCGCGAGGCGAGTGGCGGCTTGTTCCTGGTTAAAAAAACAGTAAAACACTTCAATGGAGTTAGCTTGGGGGAGCGCTGTGCATGGCGATTCCCCGGGCCGGTGCAGAAGGCAATAACAATATGATCCACCCCACCAAGCTGATGCGCGGCGCGGTTTCCGCGATCGCCATTCTCGGAGCCGCGCCCATGGCAGCTGGTCTCCCGGTTCTTGGCGTGACGGCTGCGCAGGCTCAGGAGCAATTGGTTGCGGCGGTGCTGTTTGAGGGCAACCGGCGGTTCCCCGATTCCCAGCTTCTGTCCATGGTCGATATTTCCGCCAGCGGTATCTTCACCCAGCAGCGTCTCGCCGCGGATGTCGAAAGCATCCGTCAGGCCTATGACCGTGATGGGTTCATGTCCGTTTCCGTCACTGCCCGCACCGAGCAGACCACGGACGGCCGCGTGCGCGTGATCTTCACCATCAATGAAGGTGAGCGCGCGGGCATCGCGGCGATCAACTTCACGGGCAATAACGCGATTGGCGCCAGCAACCTCAAGGGCGCGATGCTCACCAAGGAAACCGGCATTCTGAGCTGGCTGGTGCGCGACGACACCTATGACGAGCAGAAGATGGCCGTCGATCGTGAGCGTATCCGCCTCTACTACGCCAATCGCGGTTATCCCGATGCGCAGGTGAATTCGGTCGCCGAGTACGATGCCTCGCGCAATGCCTACTTCGTCAACGTCACCGTCAACGAAGGCCAGCATTACGATTTCGGCAATGTCGGCATCGAGACCAGCATCAATGGCCTCAACACCGACGTGCTGCGCGGCACGGTCCGCACCAACCAGGGCCGTCAATACTCGATGGCCGAGCTGCAGAAGACCATCGAGGACATGGCCTATGAAGCCACGGCGCAGGGCTATTCCTTCGCCGACGTGCGTGCTCGTCTCGATCGCGATGTGGCGACCAACACCTTCAACGTCACCTACCTCGTGGATGAAGGTGCCCGCGTCTATGTCGAGCGCATCAACATCACCGGCAACGTGAAGACCCGCGACTTCGTGATCCGTCGCGAGCTGGCTTTCGCTGAAGGCGACCCGTTCAACCGCTCCATGGTCATTCGTGGCCGTACCGCTATTGAAGCGCTCGATTTCTTCTCGCGCGTCGAGGTCTCCACGGCGCCGGGCTCGTCGGCGGACAAGATCGTCCTCAACATCAATGTCACCGAGAAATCCACCGGTGAATATGGTGCGACGGCCGGCTATTCCACCCAGGACGGCATTCTGGGTGAATTGTCTCTGACCGAGCGGAACTTCCTGGGCCGCGGACAATTCCTGCGCGCCGCCATCGGCGCCTCGCAGACCGGCCGCACCTTCGACTTCTCCTTCACCGAGCCGCGCTTCATGGGATTGAACGTGTCGGCCGGTATCGATGCCTATCGCCGCATCTACGACGAAACCACGACCAGCTTCTACGGCTCGGAAGTGACCGGCGGCCAGGTGCGCTTCGGTGTGCCGCTGACCAGCGCCCTGAATGCCAATGTGTTCGCTGGCTACGAGTACAGGCTGGTTTCGGACGTCAAGGACAACCCGACGCATCAATCGTCCCTGGTGACCAACGGTCAGGAATTCCACAAGGCCTTTACCGGCTACAGCCTGACCTGGAACGGCGTCGACAATGTTCGCAAGCCGACCGAAGGTCTCTACGCGACGTTCAGCCAGCAATATATCAACCTGAACTACTCGGGTACGACCGACCACCTGCTCAAGACCGAAGCGCGCGCCCGTTATTTCACGCCGCTGCTGCAGGATAGCGGTATCGTCGCCAGCGTTCGCGGTCAGGCCGGCGTGATCAACAATCTCAACGGCGGCGATGTCCATGCCGTTGAAGCCTTCACGCCGGGCTCGCAGCTGGTCCGCGGCTTCCAGAGCCGTGGCTATGGTCCGCGTCTAGGCAGCGGCGAATATCTGGGGACGACGATGTTCGCCGGTATCTCGGGTGAAATCCAGTTCCCGATCCCCGGCCTGCCGGAAAATTACGGCCTGTCGGGCGCGGTCTTTGCCGACGCGGCTTGGATCGGCGACGCCAGCGACATCATCGGTGGTCCGGGAACTGCCGGGAGCAATGATGAGCCTTGGCGCGCATCGGTTGGTGCCTCGCTCATCTGGGATTCGCCGTTCGGTCCGCTGCGTGGCGACTTTGCCCACGTGCTCAACAAGTCGACCGACGACCGTACGCAGGTGTTCCAGTTCACCATCTCGACCTTGCTCTAGTCGGAGCGGCGTGAGAGAGTTTTTCGAGCCGCGGGGCGGTAGCGCCGCGGCTCTTTCTTTTTGAGTGTCGTCATGGTCGATACCCGTTTCCACCGCTTTGCCGGCCCCGTTGCCATCGGCCCGCTTCTCGCTCGCATCGGTCACGGCGACCTGGCCGAAGGCCTGACCGATCCTGATCATCTGATCACCGGCGCGGACGAGTTGGAGCGCGCCACGTCGGGCGATGTCGCGCTGGCTGCCCAATCGGCCTATGCGGAAGATTTGCGCCGCACCGCGGCAGGCGTGGTCATCGTCTCGGCGGCGTTGCGGGAGCAGGTACCATCGGGCAGCACGGCCATCGTGGCCGACAGGCCGCACGATATCTTCGCCGCGATGCTGGACGCGCTCTATCCGGCCAGCACCAGAGCAATTCTGGCCGCCAGCCGCGACGACCTTGAAGCGCCGCTTTACGAGCGCGATGTGGTGCTGGGACCCAATGTCGTCGTCGGCGCCGGCGTCGAAATCGGCCGTGGCACCATCATTGGCGCCAATAGCGTGATCGGTCCCGGCGTGACCATCGGGCGCAATTGCGTCATTGGGGCCAATTGCACCATCGACTGCGCGCATCTGGGCAACGAGGTCGTGCTGCATTCGGGCGTGCGGATCGGAACCGAAGGCTTCGGCTGGCTGGATCTGGGGCAGACCAACCGGAAAATCCCGCAGCTCGGCCGGGTGATCATCCAGGATCGCGTCGAGGTCGGCGCCAACAGCACCATCGACCGCGGCGCGCTGGGCGATACGGTGATCGGGGACGGCACCAAGGTGGATAACCTCGTGCAGATCGGCCACAATTGCCGCATCGGCCGCAATTGCCTGATCGCGGCCATGAGCGGGCTTTCCGGCTCGACGATCCTCGAAGACGGCGTGCTGCTGGGCGGCGGCGTCGGCACGTCGGGGCATCTTACCATTGGCGCCGGATCGGTAATCCATGGGCGGGCCGCGGTCACCAAGGATTGGCCGCCGGGCTCCAAACTTGCCGGGGCGCCGGCGCAGGATATAAGAGATTTCTGGCGTGAACTCGCCACTATGCGGAAACTGTCCAAGGGGGATAAGCGGGGATGAACGACAAGACCGTCAGCGCCACCGAACTCGATGCGATGAGCATTGCCGAGATCCTGGAGGCCTTGCCCCACCGCTATCCCTTCCTGATGATCGATCGCATCGTCGATATCGACGGCGACGAAACCGCGATCGGCATCAAGAACGTGACCTTCAATGAGCCGATCTTCCTCGGCCATTTCCCGGGCAATCCCATTTTCCCGGGCGTGCTGATCATCGAGGGCATGGCTCAGACCGCTGGCGCAATCGTCATCAAGCACGACGCCAATGCCGGCGGCAAAAGGATCGTGCTCATGCTCGGCGTGGACAATGCGCGCTTCCGCAAACCGGCCGGCCCGGGCGACACAATCGAATTCCATATCGCCAAGATGCATCGCCGTCGTAATGTCGGCCGCTACAAGGCCGAGGCCAAGGTCAACGGCACCATCATCGCCGAAGCCGAGATTACCGCAATGATCGTGAGTGCCGATTCGTGAGCGAACCCGCCATTCACCCCACGGCCATCATTGCCGAGGGCGCGGTCTTGGGGGCGGGTGTGCGCATCGGCCCCTATTCCATCGTCGGTCCGAAGGTTGTTCTCGGCGACAATGTCGAATTGGTGTCGCACGCCGTTGTGGAAGGCAATACCAGCATCGGCAGGGATACGCGCATCTTTCCCTTCGCCTCGGTGGGGCACCAGCCCCAGGACCTGAAATTTCACGGTGAGGATTCCCGGCTCGAAATCGGCGAACGCTGCACCATCCGGGAATCGGTGACCATCAATCCCGGCACCGAAGGCGGGGGCATGTTGACCAGGATCGGCAATGATTGCCTGATCATGGCCAATGCCCATGTCGCCCACGATGCCCTGGTCGGCAACAATGTCGTCATGGCCAATTATGTGGGCATTGCCGGCCATGTGCAGGTCGGTGACAACGTGATTTTCGGTGGCACCTGCGTCATCCATCAATTCACCCGCATCGGCGACAATGCCTTTATCGGCGCGCATTCAATGGTCGATGGTGATGTCATTCCCTATGGCATGGCCGTGGGCAATCGCGCCGTGTTGAGCGGGCTCAATCTGGTGGGCCTCAAGCGCAGTAAGATCGAGCGCGAGGCCATCCATCGCCTTCGTGCGGCCTATCGGCAAATCTTCGCCGGCGAAGGCATGTTGCTTGACCGCGCCGGCGTCGCTGCCGCCCAGTTCAAGGACGATGCCCTGGTTCAGAAGGTCGTCACCTTCATCAGGCAGGCCAAGCGGCCCATCCTGTTGCCGCGTGACGTCCAGGAGAGCGACTGACGGATCCGAGATGAGCGAAACGCTGCGCCTTTTCATCCTGGCCGGCGAACCGTCAGGAGACCGTATCGCCGCCGACCTGGTGGCACGATTGCGTCGGCTGATCGAGTTGAAGCTTACGGGCATTGGCGGCGATGAACTGGCCGGGCAGGGGCTGCAATCGCTCTATCCCATGTCCGACCTGGCAGTAATGGGCGTCACCGACGTCCTGCTCAACCTGCCGCGCCTGTTATGGCGGCTGGAACAGACAGCCAGGACCATCCTCGATAGCCAGCCCGATGTCGTAGTGCTGGTGGACGCGCAGGATTTCTCGAAATTGCTGGCTCGCCGCCTGCGCAAGCGAGGCTATCGCGGCACATTGATCCTCTATGTGGCCCCCTCCGTCTGGGCCCGCAATCCGGAACGGGCGGCCGGGATCAGGCCGCTCTTCGACGCCGTCCTCGCCGTGCTGCCGTTCGAACCGGAGGTCATGGAAACGCTGGGCGGTCCGCCGACCTATTATGTTGGGCATCCCGCCTTGGGCGAAAGGCTCGAGACTGCTTCGGCGCGGGAGGAAGGGCCGCTGATCCTGCTGCCCGGCAGCCGGGAAGGGGAGCTGCGGCGGCATCTTCCGGTATTGAAATCCATAGTGGCGCGCCTCGCGGAGGTACCAGGCGTCACCGAATTCGTCATGCCCACCTTGCCCCGGCTGCGGCAGAGGCTGGAGGCGGCGACCGCCGATTGGCCGGTTCCAGTGAGGGTCCTGGACCGGCGAAATAAACGGCAATTTCTATATGCCCAGGCCCTGGGCGCCATCTGCGTGTCCGGCACCGTGACGCTAGAACTCGCCCTGGCCCGCGTCCCCATGACTGTGATCTACGCTCTCGATGGCCACCAGGCCCGCATCTATGAGCGGCTGGGCCGGCCGCCGGTATCGCTGCCCAACATCATTCTCGGTCGTGACGTGGTTCCCGAGCTGGTGGCCGCAGACCTGACGCCGGAGACCGTTGCGCAGGCCGCGCTCAGCTTGTTGGCCGACAAAAAAGCCCGCCAGGACCAGATCGATGCCTTTGGCGAGCTTGCGGATTTGATGGAGGCGGGCCGGCCGCCCCATGAAAAGCAGGACCCGGCGGAGCGGGTCCTGGCCGTGTGGCGCAATCAGCGCGAAGCGATCGGCTGATAGTCGCGGGCGGTCGCGCCGTTATAGAGCTGGCGCGGACGACCGATCTTCTTCTGCGGATCGCCGATCATTTCCTTCCACTGGCTGATCCAGCCCACGGTGCGGGCCACGGCGAACAGCACGGTGAACATCGAGGTCGGGAAGCCGATGGCATCCAGGATCACGCCCGAATAGAAGTCGACATTCGGATAGAGCTTGCGATCGATGAAGTACTGGTCTTCGAGGGCGATACGCTCGAGCTCCTGCGCGACCTGCAGGGTGGGGTTGTTTTCGACACCCAGGATCGCCAGCACTTCCTTGGCGGTGGCCTGCATCACCTTGGCGCGCGGATCGAAGTTCTTGTAGACGCGATGGCCGAAGCCCATGAGGCGGAACGGATCGTTCTTGTCCTTGGCGCGCTCGATGAATTCGGGGATGCGATCCACCGTGCCGATCTCGCGCAGCATATTGAGGCAGGCCTCGTTGGCACCGCCATGGGCAGGCCCCCACAGGCAGGCCACGCCGGCCGCGATACAGGCGAACGGATTGGCGTCCGAGGAGCCGGAGAGGCGCACGGTCGAGGTCGAAGCGTTCTGCTCGTGATCGGCATGGAGCGTGAAGATCAGGTCCATAGCGCGGGCGATGCGGGGATCGACCTTGTATTCCTCGGCCGGGACCGAGAAGCACATATGCAGGAAGTTCGATGCGTAATCGAGGTCGTTGCGCGGGTAAACGAAGGGCTGGCCCACCGAATATTTATAGGCCATCGCCGCCAGGGTCGGGATCTTGGCAATCATGCGGATCGAGGCGATCTCGCGCTGGCGCGGGTCGTTGATGTCGGTGGAGTCGTGATAGAAGGCCGCCATGGCGCCGACCACGCCAGTCATGATGGCCATCGGGTGCGCGTCGCGACGGAAGCCCCGGTAGAAATAGTGCATCTGCTCATGCACCATGGTGTGGTTGGTCACCAGCTTTTCGAATTCCCGGAACTGCGTCTTGGTCGGCAATTCGCCGTAGAGAAGCAGGTAGCAGACTTCGAGATAATTGGACTTTTCGGCCAATTGCTCGATCGGATAGCCCCGATAGAGAAGTTCACCCTTGTCGCCGTCGATATAGGTGATGGCGCTGTCGCAGGCTGCGGTCGATGTGAAGCCGGGATCGTAGGTAAACAGGCCCGTCTTGGCATAGAGCGAGCGGATATCCATCACCTCCGGACCCACGGACCCGCTCAATATCGGGAATTCATGAGTCTGGTCTCCGATGACGAGTTTGGCGACTTTATCGGTCATTGAGCTCTCCTCGTTCTGCCCGCGCACCCGCCAAAGCAACAGCGATTCCAACGGCGCGCAGGCCGGCGCCTTGAAAGCGCCGATTTCCCGCAGAGAGGTATCAGGTCTTGCCTGTCGCAGGCAACCAATAGGTAAGTACGACTTATCTATCGGACCGCCCCGAAAGGGCGGCCCGAAATGAGCTCAACGGCCGATCTGATCGCCGAGTCGGGCCATGCTTTCTTCGCGCCCGATCAGCACCATGACCTCGAAAATCCCCGGAGAAACGGTGCGTCCGGTGAGGGCGGCGCGCAGGGGCTGGGCGAGCTTGCCCAGCTTGAGCCCCTTCTGCTCGGCGAGCTGGCGCATAGCCGCGTCGATGGCGGGCACTGACCATTCGGCAAGCCCCCCTAACGTTTCGGCAATGCTGGCCAGTACGGCCCGGCTGTCCTCGGTCAGGAGTGCGGCAGCGGCATTGTCCGGCTGGATGGGGCGCAGCGCGTAGATGAACTGGGCCAGGTCGATCAGCTCCAGCACGGTCTTGGCGCGCGGCTGCAGTTCCGGCAGCGCGGCGAGCACGGTGTTGTGATTGGCGAGCAGCCCCTTGGCGTCGTCCACGCGGCCGACTTCCTGCGCCGTTTCGATCATCACGTTATAGAGATAGGTCGGGTCGGCCTCGCGGATGTAATGGCCGTTGATGTTCTCCAGCTTGACGAAATCGAAGCGCGCGGCGCCCTTGTTGAGAGCTTCGAGGCTGAACCATTCCACCATCTGCTCGGTGGAGAAGATTTCGTCGTCGCCATGGCTCCAGCCGAGGCGCGCCAGGTAATTGCGCAGGGCCTCGGGCAGGTAGCCCATCTGCCGATAGGCTTCCACGCCGAGCGCGCCGTGGCGCTTGGACAGCTTGGCGCCGTCCGGCCCGTGGATCAGCGGGATATGGGCCATTTCCGGCACAGTCCAGCCCATGGCGTTGTAGATGACGATCTGGCGGGCGGCATTGGTCAGGTGGTCGTCGCCCCGGATGATATGGGTGACGCCCATGTCGTGGTCGTCCACCACAACGGCATGCATATAGGTCGGGGTGCCGTCGGAGCGCAGGATGATGAAGTCGTCGAGGTTCTCGGTCTTGAACACGACGTCGCCCTGCACATGGTCGCGCACCACGATCTCGCCCGAGAGCGGCGCCTTGATGCGGATGACAGGCTTGATCCCCTCGGGCGCCTCGGACGGGTCGCGGTCCCGCCAATAGCCGTTATAGCGCGGGGGCTTGCCGGCGGCCCGGGCCTCCTCGCGCATCTGGTCGAGCTCCTGCGGCGAGCAATAGCAATAATAGGCATGGCCCATCTTCACCAGCTCATGGGCCACCTCGGCATGGCGCGCGGCGCGGGCAAACTGGCTGATCGGCTCGCCTTCCCAATCCAGGCCCAGCCATTTCAAGCCGTCGATCAGTGCGGTCACCGCCGCTTCGGTGGAGCGTTCGCGGTCGGTATCCTCGATGCGCAGCAGCATCTTGCCGCCCTTGTTCTTGGCATAGGCCCAGCTGAACAGGGCCGTGCGGGCACCGCCGATATGGAGATAGCCTGTGGGCGAGGGGGCAAAGCGGGTAACGACCTGGGACATGGCAACCGAGACATTTTGAGGAATTGCGGGCCGTGTGTAGCATAGGCCCGCTTGAGCGCAAGGGCGGGGGCGCAAGGTGGCCGGGCAGGAGGCGTGGCGGGCAGGGAACGATTTAGCGGCGCGACGGCAATGGCCGCCGCGCAGCGCCGAGCCGTCGCGCCTGCGCATGCTCTCCGAGGACTTCGCTGCGTCCTTCCCCGGCGCCGCGGCCAATCGGCGACTCTTCGTGCTTTTGCCCTTCAGCCTGATCCTGGGCCTGACGCTTTACGCCCTGCTGCCCGACGAGCCTGGAACGCTGGTGCTCGCAGGCGGCACGGCCTTGGCGGTCATGCTGTTGGCCGTTGCCGCCGCCCGGCAATCGCTGCCCGGCATACGCTTCTTCGTGCAGGCCGCCGCGCTCTGGTTCGGCTTCTGCCTTCTGCCGATCCATGCGGCCCTGTTCGGCACGCCCATGCTCGCCTTTCCGACCTATGGGCTCTACGAAGCGCATGTGGACGAGGTGCTGTCGGCCGATGACAGCACGCGCCGGATCATCGTTTCGCAGTTCGAGCCGATGGATGGCGCCCGGCCGGTGGCGATCAAGCGCGCACGGCTTTCTCTGCCGGCCGAGCCGGAATTGCGGCCCGGCGATCGGCTGCGCGCGCCCCTGCGGCTGGCGCCGGTGCCGGGACCGGTCCTGCCGGGCTCCCATGACGGGCAGTTCCATTCCTATTTCATCGGCGTCGGCGCCTATGGCTCGGCCACGGGCGCCATCGAGCGCATCGCCGAGGGGAGCGCCACCGATTTCGCCCGGCAGATCCAGGGGCTGCGCAGCCATATTGCGGCGCGTATCGACCTCGCCCTGGACGGGCCGGGCGCCGCCATCGGCAAATCCATGGTCATGGGGGATCAGAGTGACATTTCCGATGAGACCCGCGACGTCATGGCCGCTTCCGGCCTGGCCCATGTCTATTCGATCTCGGGCCTGCATCTGTCCATCGTCGCCGGCGGCATTTATTGGCTGGTGCGGCTGCTGCTGGCCTCGATGCCGGCGCTCGTGGCCTGGCCCGTCAAGCAGATCGCTGCCCTGATCGGCATCGTCGCCGCCTTTCTCTACCTGCTGCTGGCCGGCGGGGTGGACAATGTTCCCGCCTTCCGCTCCACGCTGATGCTGGCGCTGATCTTCGGGGCGGTTCTGGCCGGAAGGCGGGCGCTGACCATGCGCAATGTGGCGATCGCGGCCATCCTGATCATCGTCATTGATCCGGCCAGCGTGTTCCGGCCCAGCTTCCAGCTCTCCTTTGCCGCCGTCATCGGGCTGATCGGCATTTATGAAATGCCGCGACCCTTCGAAGCCGCCAATACCAGACTGGAACGGCTCTGGCGGCTGGTGGCGGCGACGGCCTGGACCAGCTTCATCGCCGGGCTGGCGACCCTGTTGTTCTCTGCCTACCACTTCCAGCAGACCGCGCCGCTCAGCGTGCTCGGCAATGTCATGGCGCTGCCCTTTGTCGGACTGATCATGTGGGCGGGCGTCGCCGCCATGCTGCTCATGCCGTTCGGGCTGGATGGCCTGTGTTTCCAGCTCATGGGCTGGGGCATCGATGGCATGCTTTGGGTCGCCGAGCTGGTGGCCGGCTGGAGCGAGGGCCTGACCGGTAACCCGTTGTTGTCCGGTTGGACGCTGTTGGGAGGCCTGGCCGCCCTGGCCTGGTTCGGTTTCCTCGAAACCCGCTGGCGTCTGCTGGCGCCGGTGGCCCTATTGCCGGCCATCCTGGTCTTCGGCCTCGAACCGCGCCCCGATATCCTCATTTCCGATACCACCCAGGCGGTCGCGGTCCGTGACGGCGAGGGCATGGCGTTGGCCAGCGGCAGGACCGGCAGCTTCGCGGTCAATGTCTGGAGCCGGCACTACCAGACCGAAATCGGCGGCACCCATTCCGGCACGATCTGCGACGGCCTCGGCTGCATCGTGCGCACCGCCGATTATTCCCTCGCCATTATCCGCAATGCAGCGGCCTTTGCTGAAGATTGCGGCCGCCACGACCTGCTGATCGCCCGCATCCGCCCGCCCAATTCCTGCACCGGCGCCGTTATCGGCCAGGACCAGCTCGCCCGGGGCGGCGTGCACTGGCTGCATTGGAACGAAGGGGCCGGGCACTTCGATATCCGCCCGGCCATGGTCAATTTCAACCGGCCGTGGCGAGTTTCGCCACGCTGACACCGGCGGCCGGCAATTCCGTGCCGCCCAGGACATAGCCTTTCTCGTCCTCTGCCGGGACGATGGTTTGCGGCCCGGAGGAATAGTTCACATAGATGCGGAAGCCACCGCGCGTGCGGCAGCGAACGCCGGCGGGCAGGGTGAGGATGGGCGTATCGGCCTCGGCGATGAGGTAATCGGCCACGCGCTGGATCAGCGCCCGGTCGCCGCTGGCCGTGAGATAGAAGAGCTTGCCCTGAGAGAGCAGCACCGGCACCCCTTCAACATCCTCCATCACCACTTCGGCGCCGCCTTCGGTCTTTTCGCGCCAGAGCCGCGCTGCGCCGCCGCCCTTCACCGCGATTTCGACGCCGTCGGGCAGGCTGTCGACCCGCATGACGCGGGCATCGAGCAGGTTCTGCGGCAGATCGGGACCGAGCCTCGCCGGAATGGCGAAATTCTGCGTCTTCGAACCGGAGCGCGGGCCGACCAGCAGATGGCCGTCGAAGCTCGCGACCGCTTCGCGCAAGGCGTCGGTCCAGGCCAGTAAAGCGGGGATGGCGACGATATCATAGCCCGCAAGGCTGGACGTGGAGGGCGGCAGCACGTCGACATCCAGGCCATGCTTGCGGAAGGCCGAATAGAGCGCCCGCACATGATCGCCATGCCGGAAGCCGGCCGCCTGCGGCTGGATTTCCCAAGCCCATTCGCTCTGGTAGTCGTAGACGATGGCGATGCGGCCCTGGCCCGCGACGCCGGCAATGCCGGTTTCAGCCAGTTCCCGCGCCACCTGGCCGGCCTCGTGATAGGCCGGAGCCGGTTCGCTGTCGGGCCGAAGCAGGCCGGCATGCATCTGTTCCTGGGCGAAGGGCGCCTGGCGCCAGCGGAAATAGGAGACGACTTCCGCGCCATGGGCGAAGGCCTCCCAGGCCCAGAGCCGTGTCATGCCTGGCAGGGGATCGGGATTGGACTGGCCCCAATTCACCGGGCCGGGCTGCTGCTCCATGACCCACCAGCGGCCATGCCCCACCGCGCGATAGAGATCGTGATGGAAGGCGGCATTATCCGGATCGCCCTGGCGCATATAGTGCCGCTTGATCTCGTCCGGCTCGTTGCTGGTCGCCAGATGGCCGATCGGGTAGGAATCCCAGGACGCGATATCGAGCGTTTCGCCGACGTCGAAATGATCGAATTCGGCATAGCGGCTCATGAAATTGTGGATGACCGGCAGATCCGGGCGGCGGGCCTTGAGGATGTCGTACTGCGCCCTGTTGAAGGCGGCGACCTGGTCGGAGGAATAGCGCCGGAAATCGAGCTCATGCGCGGGAGCCGCCTCGCAGACCAGCAGGTTCGGCAGCTCGATCTGTTCGAATCCGTTATATTCCATCGACCAGAAGACAGTGCCCCAGGCCTGGTTCAGCGCCTCGATCGTTCCGTAGCGCTGCCGCAGCCAGGCCCGGAAGCCGTCGCGGGCAGCGGCGGAATAGGAATAGGTCGTGCCGTGGCAGCCATATTCGTTGTCGGTCTGCCAGCCGGCCAGCGCCGGATGGCCACTCAGCGCCTCGGCCAGGATGCGGGTGATCCGCGCCGCTTCCTCGCGATAGCCGAGATGGGAGAAGTCGTAGTGGCGGCGCGACCCGAAGCCTTTCCGCCGCCCGTCCCTGTCCACGGCCAGCATGTCGGGATGCTTGTCGATCATCCAGCGTGGCGGCGTGGCGGTGGGCGTGCCGACGATGACCTTGAGCCCATGGCGGCCCAGAACGTCCATGGCGCGGATCATCCAGTCAAGCTGCAGATTGCCCGGCGTCGGCTCCAACCGCGACCAGGCGAACTCGCCGATCCGCACCATTTTGATGCCGAGCTCGGCCATTCGCCGGGCGTCGGTCTCCCACCAGTCCTCGGGCCAGTGTTCGGGATAATAGCAGACGCCCAGCATCGGGTTCATGGATCGGATCTCAAAGTTGAATTCTGGCTTCCGGCAGGCCGGCGACGTCCAGGTCGATATAGAACAGCCCGCCCGCGACCTTTTCCGCCGCGATCTGCTCGGGCGACATGGTCTTGTTGGCGCTGGTGATGAACAGGCGCTTGAAATCCTTGCCGCCGAAGGCGGGGCAGGTGACCTGGCTGACCGGCACATCGACAATCCGGTCGATGGTGCCGTCCGGCGCGTAGCGGATGACGCAATTGCCACCCCAGCGCGCATTCCACAGGAAGCCCTCGCTATCGATGACCGCGCCGTCCGGATAGCCCGGATGGCCGGACACGTCGGCGAAAATTGTCCACTCGCCCACGGGCATGCCGGTCTCCGGATCGGTCCGGCATTTGAGGATTTTCCTGGTCGGCGTGTCGGTCCAATAGGCGATGGTGCCATCGGGCGAGAAGCAGGTGGCGTTGGGAATCGCCGCGTTGGAAATGATCCGGTTCAGGGCGCCGGCGCGGTAATGGTAGACACTGCCCTCCTTGGGGCCTTCGTCCTTGACCATGGTGCCGATCCAGAACGCGCCGGAGGGATGCACCCGGCTGTCATTGGTGCGGTTGGCCGGAACGTCGCGCTCGATATCGATGAGGTGTTCGCTGTCTCCCGAGGCCAGGTCGAAGCGCTTGAGGGCCGTTTCGGTGGCGAGCGCCAGACTGTCATTGTCGACGATCGCTGCGGCGGCGACGATCTCGTCGAAGTGCCATTCTCCCTCAGGCGCGCCCTCGGCATTGGCGGCGAACAGCGTCCGGTTGTTGATGTCGAACCAGAAGATCTGCTGGCGCCCGTCATGCCAGAACGGCCCCTCGCCCAAGGCGCATTGGCTATCGACGAGCAGCTTGGCCATAGCGGTCATCCTTGGTTTCCTTTGTCATAGGCCGCGACGGCCAGGGCCGCCCGGGCGGCAACGTCCTCGGCGCTCATGTCGGGCTTGAAGAGGTAGGTGCCCAGGCCGAATCCCGAGCAGCCGGCGGCGAAGAAGTCGCCGAAATTATCGGGATTGGCGCCGCCGACGGCATAGAGGGGCAGGGCGGGCGGCAGCACCGCTTTCATTGCCTTGATGCCCTTGGCCCCCAGCACTTCTGCCGGGAAGAACTTGAGCCCCGTGGCGCCTGCGCGGATGGCGGCGAAGGCATCACTGGGCGAGAAGACGCCGGGATAGGATTTCAGCCCCAGCCGCACCGTTTCGGCGATCACCGCCGCATTGGTATCCGGCGAGACGATGAAGGTGCCACCGGCTCCGGCCACCGCCCGCACGTCTTCCGGCGTCAGCACTGTGCCGGCGCCGATCTCGGCCCGGTTGCCCAGGGCCTTGGCCGCCGCCTCGATGCTGCCCACCGCATTGGGCGAATTGAGCGGCACTTCGATCAGCGTGATTCCCGCCTCGACGAGGGCGGTGCAGACCGGCACGGCCTCGTCGGTGCGGATGCCGCGCAGAATGGCGATGATGTGGCGATGATTCATGAAGTGCGATCCTCAGGCGATTTGGCTGCGCGCGGCCTTGAGCCCGGCAAGCACGACTTCGGTGGCATCGACCGGACGCCCGCTGGCGCCGGCCATGTCGAGCACCTGCGCATAGAGCGCGCAGAGCCCGGCCGATCCGATGAGCGGCACCGGATCGGTACCGATGCGGTTACGATTGGCGGCGATTTCGGTTCCGATCAGGAGGCCCGAAAGATAGCCGGCGCTCCAGTCGGGCTCGCGGCCGGACAGCAGGGTTCCGGCGCGGACGCGGAACAATTGGCCGAGCAGGTCGGCCGGGTTTTCCAGCCCATCCGCGGCCCCGGCCTGGAAACCGGCCTGGCGCTGCGGCCCTTCGAGCGGGCCGTTGAGAGAATGGCGTAGCACCGAATGGGTCTTGAGCAGATCGAACATCTCGCCGGTCATGGCGGTGGTGAAGTTCTCGATGCGGGTACCCTCGAGCTGGGCCCATTTGGAATGGGTGCCGGGCATGCAGACCAGGCCCGAATAATCGGGCAGGAGCGACGCCAGGCCCAGCAATTGCGTTTCCTCGCCGCGCATGACGTTCTCGCCGCCCTGCCGCTGGCAGATGCCGGGCAGGATGGCGACACGGAGCAGGCTGTCCGGCACGGCCGGCCTGACGGCGCCCCGCGCCAGGGCGCGCAGATCGGTGGGCGCTTCGAGATAGGGCGCTTCCAGCCAGCCCTGGCGGGCGCCGGCCATACCGCAGACCAGCACGTCCAGCGGCCCGGCCGGCAAGGACAATTCCATCGCGATTTCGGCCAGGGCGCCGGCGAACTCGGACTGGGCCAATTTGCCCATGCCCTTTTCCGATTGCGCGGCGCTGACGATGGCGCCATCCACCCCGATGCTCCATGCGCGCAGATTGGACGTGCCCCAATCCACCGCGACCCAAGCCACAGACTGCGTCAAATCCTGTCCTCTTCCTTCACCGGCCCTTGCGCTGCGCGACCCTATCCACGGCGACCCGCGCTGGCCAGTCCAATCCCGCGCCATCGCCTGCTTAGCGCAATGGCGGAAATCAGGCTGCCGGATTGGTAAGGTCGGGCAATCGTCAAGGCAGATTTCTACCATCGACCGCGCGGCGATGGAATTGTATGATTTTTTCGTCCGGAGCCATTCACAGCGCGATCTGGCGTGCTAGAACGGTTTTCGACAAGGCCTCCGAGTCCGCGCGGCGGACAAATTAGGATAGAGATAATGAGTGCAGACAATGGCGGCACGGGCGGCCGCAAGCTAAGATCGCGCGCCTGGTTCGACAATCCCGACAACCCGGACATGACCGCGCTCTATCTCGAGCGCTACATGAACTACGGCGTCTCGCGCGAGGAGCTGCAATCGGGCAAGCCGATCATCGGCATTGCCCAGACCGGTTCCGATCTCAGCCCCTGCAACCGTCACCACATGGTGCTCGCCGAGCGCGTCCGCGAGGGCATTCGCGAGGCCGGCGGCATCGCCATCGAATTTCCCGTGCACCCGATCCAGGAGACGGGCAAGCGTCCCACGGCGGGCCTCGACCGCAACCTGGCCTATCTGGGCCTCGTGGAAGTGCTTTACGGCTATCCGCTCGACGGCGTGGTGCTGACCATCGGCTGCGACAAGACCACGCCCGCCATGCTGATGGGCGCGGCGACGGTCAATATCCCCGCCATCGCGCTCTCGGTCGGCCCCATGCTCAATGGCTGGCACAAGGGCGAGCGGACCGGCTCGGGCACCATCGTCTGGAAGGCGCGGCAAATGCTGGCCGCCGGCGAGATCGACTATCCCAAATTCATCGAGCTGGTCGCCTCCTCGGCGCCCTCCACCGGCTATTGCAACACCATGGGCACGGCCTCGACGATGAACTCGCTGGCCGAGGCTTTGGGCATGCAATTGCCCGGCTCGGCCGCCATTCCCGCGCCCTATCGCGACCGCCAGGAAATGGCCTGGCGCACCGGCAAGCGCATCGTCGACATGGTCAAGGAGGACCTGAAGCCCTCCGACATCCTGACCAAGGAGAATTTCCTCAACGCCATCGTGGTCAATTCGGCCATTGGCGGCTCGACCAATGCGCCGATCCATATCAATGCCATTGCCCGCCATATCGGCATCGACCTTGGTATCGACGAATGGCAGCAGCACGGCCACAAGGTGCCGCTCCTGGTCAACCTGCAGCCGGCCGGCGAATATCTCGGCGAGGATTATTACCATGCGGGCGGCGTGCCGGCGGTGGTCAACGAGCTGATGAAGCAGGGCCTGATCCACGAGGACGCCCCCACGGTCAACGGCAGGACCATCGGCGAGAATTGCCGGGATACCGGCATCGAGGACGACAAGGTCATCCGTCCCTTCGACAATCCGCTCAAGGCCGAGGCCGGGTTCCTGGTGCTGCGCGGCAATCTCTTCGACAACGCGATCATGAAGACGAGCGTGATCAGCCAGGAATTCCGCGACCGCTATCTCGGCGATCCGGCCCATCCCGGCATGTTCGAAGGCAAGGCCGTGGTGTTCGACGGTCCCGAGGATTATCACCACCGGATCGACGATCCTTCGCTGGAGATCGACGAGCATACGCTACTGTTCATGCGCGGGGCCGGGCCGATCGGCTATCCGGGCGCGGCGGAAGTGGTCAACATGCGGCCGCCCGATTACCTCATCAAGAAGGGTGTGCATTCGCTGGCCTGTATAGGTGACGGCCGGCAATCGGGCACCTCCGGTTCGCCCTCGATCCTCAATGCCTCGCCCGAAGCGGCGGCCGGCGGCAACCTGGCCATTCTCAAGACCGGCGACAGGGTGCGCATCGACCTCAATAAGGGCGAGGCCAATATCCTCATCTCCGACGCCGAAATCGAACAGCGCCGCCGGGTGCTGGAGGAAGAGGGCGGCTACAAGTTCCCCCGCCACCAGACGCCCTGGCAGGAAATCCAGCGCGGCCTGGTCGATCAGCTTGGCAGCGGCGCCGTGTTGCGGCCGGCGGTCAAGTACCAGCGCATCGCCCAGACCGAAGGCGTGCCGCGCGACAATCACTGATCGGTTTTCGATCAGGCTTTCCGGCCGGTCCCGATCGCTCGGGGCCGGCTTTTTGTTGGCGCAGATCACGGTGCGCCAGTCGAACCAAGGGGTGGGAACGCTGAAATCTGCCTGCCGCGACCTCGCCCTGCGGCAGGCTCAGGATGCGGTCTAATGAGAGGTCCGGATGTGGACGTGAAGAAGCGCCGCCCGGCCACCTGGCTTGCGGTTTCGGCTGGATCGAGACTGCCATTCGAGCGTAGCTCTCATGGTCTTCTCGTTTCCATTCGATCCACTGGACCGAATGGGTGTGCCGCCGCCTGGAAGGCTGCGGCATGGGGCGAGCTTCGCCTCGGTGCCGG
>NZ_LVVY01000003.1 GCF_001650025.1 Devosia elaeis
TGCTGCGCGTCAAACAGGGTGAGCCTCAGCGTCAATCAGGATGAGACGGAGCTGTTGGTGCGTGTCGCAGGCAGGGCGTAGCCCGACCGGAGGCACGTACCAACAGCTTTGCCCGATTTCGGGGTCTGTGATCGCGGTCGTCCCAGTACAGTGGTGGTTTTCAGGAGGGGAACCACCTTTGTGCCGGGGCGCCATGTAACCGATCATCAGATGAGGCTTTTCATGAAGCTCAGACAAAACCACACCACCGAGACGGCGTCAGCCAAGGCCGGGCTAAGCCGCGCGACAGGCTACCGGCTGCTCCATAACCCGGTATTGCCTTCCCAGAGGCGAGAACCCCGAGAACGCCGACGTCCCGATCCCCTGGAGCACATCTTCGAGGCTGAAGTTGTGCCGTTGCTGCAGGCAGCGCCGGGGCTGCGAGCTGTGGCCATTTATGAGGAACTGTTGCGCCGCCATCCCGACCTGCAGCCTGGTATCCGTCGCACGCTGGAGCGTCGTATTCGCGCCTGGCGCGCCATCCATGGCGCCGAGCGAGATGTTATTTTCCGGCAGGTTCACGAACCGGGACGGCTGGGGCTTTCGGATTTTACCGATATGGGTGGGCTTGGTGTGACCATTGCCGGGCAGCGGCTGGATCACCTGCTGTACCACTTCCGCCTACCCTGGTCTGGCTTCGAACACGCCCATGTCATTCTGGGCGGGGAAAGCTTTGTTGCTCTGGCCGAGGGGTTGCAGAATGCCTTGTGGTCGGCCGGTGGTGCTCCTCATTATCACCGCAGCGACAGCCTCTCGGCCGCCTTCCGCAATGTCGACGCCGAGGCTCGAACAGATCTCACGACGCGATACGAGGCCCTTTGCTCGCACTATGGGATGACCCCGACGCGGAATAACAAGGGTGTGGCCCATGAGAACGGTTCGATCGAGAGTGCTCATGGCCATCTCAAAGGCGCGATCCGGGATGGTTTGCTGATGCGTGGCAGCCCCGACTTCGAGGATCTGGGCTCCTACCGCGCCTTTGTCGACGAGATCATCGGCCGCCGCAATGCGAACCGCGGTAAAGGCATCGAGGCGGAGCGAGCGCATCTGCAGGTCCTGCCTGAGCGCCGCACCACGGACTTCGAGGAGGTGATCGTCACCGTTTCCAGCACGGGCGGGTTCACCTTGCGTAAGGTGTTCTACACCGTGCCTTCCCGTCTGATCGGCCACCGGTTGAGGGTACGTCTGTTCGATGACAGGCTGGAAGTGTTCATGGGCGGAACGCATTTGCTGACCCTGCCCAGAGGGCGCGCTCAGGCCAACGGCAAGCATGACCAGGTGGTGAACTACCATCACGTCATCCACTCCTTGCGCAAGAAGCCCATGGCGCTGCTGCACCTGGTTTATCGCGACAAGCTCTTCCCCCGACCGGAATATCGTCGTGCGTTTGAGGCGCTGTGTGCCGCGATGCCGGAACGGCCAGCCTGCAAGATCACAGTCGAACTCCTGGCGCTTGCCCATGAGCGCAACTGTGAAGGAGAGCTGGCCAATGAGTTGGGTCAGGTGCTCCGTTCCGGTAGCCTGCCGGATCTGGCGACATTGCGGACAAAGTTCTCTCCAGATCCCGCCGACTTGCCCCAGGTCTTTGTGCAGCCCGTCTGTCTGGACAGCTACCAGGTCCTGGTCGGAACCCAGGGCATGGCGGGAGAAAGCGCATGAAAGCCAATACCCATCCAGTCGATGAAGCTCGCCTGGGCATCATGCTCAACGAGCTAAGATTGCCCACTATCAAGACCCTCTGGCCCAGGTTCGCCGAGCAATCCGATCGCGAAGGCTGGCCCGCGGCACGATTCCTGGCGGCCATTGCAGAGCATGAGCTTGCCGAGCGAGCCCACCGGCGGATCGAGCGGCATCTGGCCGAAGCCCACTTGCCGCCGGGAAAAACGCTGGACAGCTTCGACTTTGAAGCCGTGCCCATGATCTCGAAGGCTCAGATCGTCGCCATGGTGGCCGGTGACAGCTGGCTCGCCAAGGGCGCCAATGTGTTGATGTTCGGCCCGCCGGGCGGCGGCAAAAGCCATCTCGCCGCAGCCGTCGGCCTGGCGTTGATCGAAAATGGCTGGCGCGTGCACTTCACCAGGACCACCGATCTCGTCCAGAAGCTACAGGTCGCCCGGCGCGAACTGCAGCTCGAGGCGGCCATTTCCAAGCTCGACAAGTTCGATCTGCTGATCCTGGATGATCTCGCCTACGTCACCAAGGACCAGGCCGAAACCAGCGTTCTGTTCGAGCTCATCTCGGCGAGATACGAGCGACGCTCGGTCATGATTACCGCCAACCAGCCCTTTGGAGAATGGAACAGGGTCTTCCCCGATCCAGCCATGACGCTGGCCGCTGTCGATAGGCTGGTCCATCACGCGACCATCTTCGAAATGAACGTCGAAAGCTACCGGCGGCGATCGGCCCTCGAGGCTAAACGGCAACGGGGAAGACCGGCATCTTTTGCGACAATCAAGAACACACCTGTGACTGACGCTCCGCGTCAATCACAGGAAGACGGCGAGGTTGCCCGCGACAATCAACCTGATAACATCACAAACGCCGCGACGTAGAATCTCATCCTGATTGTCGCCAGCGTCTCATCCAGATTGCCGCGCTATA
>NZ_LVVY01000004.1 GCF_001650025.1 Devosia elaeis
ATGCACGAAGAACCCTCGGGTCAAGCCCGAGGGTGACGATTGGGGTTGGGTTCGATGCGCTTAAAGCAGCCCACATTAGCTGGAAGCGCGGGCCTTTTGCTTACTCACCTTAAGAGGGTAAGGGGGCCATCAGTGGATAACTGAACCGCCCCCACCCACGGATCGTCACCCTCGGGCCTGACCCGAGGGCGTTTGTGGCGCATTCAAAACAAAGAACGCTCGGGCTCGACCCGAGGGCCGTTCGGCGGGCGGGGGTGACCGGCGGAAGAATGGGCGCCTTGCCGTTTCCTCAAGCCAGCAGCTTCCCGTCCAGGGCGTCGGCAATGAGGTGCCGGGTTTCGCCGACGCCGTAAAGGGCGATGAAGGAGCCGAAACGAGGGCCCTGATCGTCGCCGAGCAGCACCTGGTAGATGGCCTTGAACCAGTCGCGTAGCGGCTCGAAATTGTGCGCCTTGCCGATTTCATAGACCAGGTTCTGCAAGGCCTCGGCATCGGTGGAGCCGGCATAGGCTTCGAGCTGGGTATGCAGATCGAGAAGGGCCGCGCGTTCCTGTTCGGTGGGGGCGCGATAGGTCTTGAGCGGCTTGACCTTGTCGTTGAAGTAGCGGACCGCATAGGCCGCCAGCTTGTCGAGCTCGGGATGGGTGGTCGGGCTGGCGCCCGGAATATAGCGCGAGATGAAGCCCCACATGACCTTGGTGTCCTGCGCATTGGCCGTGGCGACCAGGTTGAGCAGGAGCGCGAAGCTCAGCGGCACATCGGGATTGGGCACATCGCCGTAATGGACATGGAAGGCCGGGTTTTCGAGGCGCGCGGCGGCATCCTGGCCCTGATAGGCGGCGACGTGGGCATAATAATCGTCGACCTGGCGCGGAATGACGTCGAAATGCAGGCGCTTGGCCACCCGGGGCTTGAGGAACATGTAGAGCCCCAGGCTTTCGGTGGCCGCATAGGTCAGCCATTCGTCGATGGTGAGGCCATTGCCCTTGGACTTGGAAATCTTCTGCCCTTCGGCATCGAGGAAGAGTTCGAACACATAGTGCTCGGGCGGGGTGCCGCCCAGGATCGAGCAAATCTTGTCATAGATATGCTGGTTGGTCTGGTGGTCCTTGCCGAACATCTCGAAATCGACGTCGAGCGCCGCCCAGCGCATGCCGAAATCGGGCTTCCACTGCATCTTCACATGGCCGCCGGTGACCGGAACGGTGGTGTCGCGCCCATCCTCGTCGGTGAAGGTGATCGTGCCGTCCTTGGCATTGACCTCCTTCATCGGCACATAGAGCACGCGGCCGGAAATGGGGGAAATGGGCAGGAAGGGCGAATAGGTGGCCTGCCGCTCGGCCCCGAGCGTGGGCAGCATCACCTTCATGATGTCGTCATAGCGCTCGGCGGCGCGCAGCAGCACGGCGTCGAAGCGCCCGGACTTGTAATAGTCGGTGGCGCTGGCGAATTCGTAGTCGAAGCCGAACGTATCGAGGAAGCGGCGCAGCATGGCGTTGTTGTGGTCGCCGAAGCTGGCATATTCATTGGTCCAGGGATCGGGCACGGCGGTCAGCGGCTTTTGCAGATGCGGCTCCATCGCCTCTTTGGAGGGGACGGTGTCGGGGATCTTGCGCATGCCGTCGAGATCGTCGGAAAAGCAGATCAGCCTTGTGGGCACCTGGTCGCGGGTGAGCAGGCGGAAGGCGGTGCGCACCATGGTGGTGCGGGCCACTTCGCCGAACGTGCCGATATGGGGCAGGCCCGAAGGACCATAGCCGGTCTCGAACAGGGCTTCGCCCTTGCCCGACTTTTCCAGCCGTTTGACGATCTTGCGCGCTTCCTCGAACGGCCAGGCGCGCGCATTCTGCGCGGGCTCGAAAAAGGATGGGTCAAGGACGGGCAAAGCGGCGGGCGACACGGGCGGGCGGCCTTTCGGGCATTTCAGGGAAGACAGGGGAGGGTGTGTGCACCTTCTGGGGTCTCGCGTCAATGTCGCAGGTGGTTGCGCCTGGCCGGCCCAGGCCCTAGTTCTTGAACAGTTTTGCCAAAGCGGAAACGCCCCATGACCAGCCAAATCCACGACGCGCTCATCCATGTGATGATCGTCGCCGCCAGTGCCGACAGCGCCATCACCGAGCGGGAACTGACCCGGATCACCGCGCTGATCGAGCGGCTGCCGGTCTTCGACGGCTTCGACAAGGGCCGGCTGACCCAGGTGGCCAATCAATGCGCCGACGTGCTCAACGGGCCGGACGGGCTCGACCGGGTGCTGGACGAGGCCATTGCCGCCCTGCCCGCCAAGCTGCAGGACACGGCCTATGCGCTAGCGGTGGAAGTGACGGCGGTGGACCTGCATCTCGAACAGGAGGAATTGCGCTTCCTGGAAATGCTGCGCGACAAGCTGAGCCTGGACCGGCTGACCACGGCGGCCATCGAAGTGGCGGCGCGCGCCCGGCACCGGAAATTGCCGGGCTAGTCATTGGCCGGTCTTCGTCCGCTTGGGGTAGGGCTATCGCATAGGGGCAAATGTCTTGTGCTTGCCGGCACCCCCTCCCATCCTCCCCCGTCAAGGGGGAGGTGGACCATCAGTGGATAACTGAACCACCCCACCCACCGCTCGTCACCCTCGGGCTTGTGTG
>NZ_LVVY01000005.1 GCF_001650025.1 Devosia elaeis
TCATACCATAATCAGACGTTTTCACACAGCCTCGGGTGGGAAGCGGACAGGCCCTTTTGGGGAAGGTGGCGGTCGGGATCGGACATATTGGGTAGGGATTCTAACCTGCGGTCGAAGTCTTCCGCTCCCTCTGATCTGGGTCTGCACTGTCGATCGTGTGATGAGTGCTAGTCCTGCTGCGAAGACACTAGTGCCACCAGGTGCGCAATCCGCCCCCCCCCAAGCCTCTCTTAGCTATAAGCATCATTTATGGCTCAAGCCATCATTCAGTATTACAGACTGTATACCGGGTCTCCTAGAGTGATGGCAAACAAGGAGGACGCCGTGCGTTACATCGATGCATTCAATCATTTCTTTCCGGCCAAGCTGTGGGAGAAGATGCTGCAATCCGAGGGTGCCGCCCAGGACATCGGCAAGCGCATGCGCAACATTCCGGCGATCTACGATCTCGATGAGCGGCTGAAGATCATTGAGCGGTTCGAGAATTATACCCAAGTCATTTCGCTGGGCATGCCACCACTGGAATCGTTGGGCGAACCGGCCCAGACCATTGAATTTGCCCGGCTCGGCAATGATGGCATGGCTGAACTGGTCCAAAAGCACCCGGATCACTTCGCCGGCTTCTTGGCCTCGCTGCCGATGAACGACGCGGACGCCGCCGCCGTAGAGGCCGAACGTGCCTTCCGCGATCTCGGCGCCAACGGCCTACAAATCCATACCAATGTCAACGGCGCTCCGCTCGACGAGCAGCGCTTCCGCCCGATCTTCAAGATGGCCGAGACCTATGGCCGGCCTGTCATGCTACATCCATCCCGCACCGCTTCGATGCCCGACTATGCGACCGAAAGCGAGAGCGAATACGAGATCTGGTGGACGTTCGGCTGGCCCTACGAAACAAGCGCGGCCATGGCCCGTCTGGTCTTTTCCGGCATCATGGACGAGATGCCTGATCTCAAGGTTCTGGCTCACCACCTGGGCGCCATGGTGCCCTATTTCGAAGGCCGGGTCGGGCCCGGTTGGGATCAGTTGGGGAAGCGGACGTCGAACAAGGATCTCAAGGCTACGGTGCTCGACCGTTTGAAGAAGCGCCCCTTCGACTACTTCAAGGACTTCTACGCCGACACGGCGGTTTTCGGCTCGCGTCCGGCCACCGTCTGCGGTCTCGAATTCTACGGTGCCGACAAGGTCCTCTTCGCCTCCGATTCACCCTTCGATCCGGAAAAGGGTCCCGGATACATTCGCGACACCATCAAGGTTCTCGAATCCATCGACATGTCGGTGGAAGACCGGGAGAAGATCAGCTTCCGAAACGCCCAGGCGCTGTTCGGCCTCGCAACAGACTGATCGCGGAGGTTGTTCGTGGCGACGATTCAGATAGAGAACGGACCCGCCTTCAGCTGCGGTCCGCATGATACGATCATGCGCGCAGCAGTACGGGCGGGACACGGCTTCCCCTACGAATGCAATGCAGGCTCCTGTGGCAATTGCCGCTTCGAGCTGCTCGAAGGCGCGGTACACCACCACCGCGCCGATTCACCAGCTTATGGCGAACGCGACCAGCGCCGCAATCGGTGGCTGGGCTGCCAGGCGCTGCCCGAAAGCGATTGCCGGATAAAGGTGCGGCTCGACGCCCACTACGAATCCACCTACCCGCCGCGCAAATTGGCTGCGGAATTGGTCGACATCGCGCCGATCACCCACGACATTAGCGAGTTCACATTTCGCGTTGTCGAGGCCCAGCAGGCGCTGCCCGGGCAGTATGCCTTGGTCAAGCTCCCCGGCATGGATGCCCCACGCGCCTATTCAATGTGCGAGGTGTCCGATGACGGGCTGACCTGGGCTTTCCAGATCAAATCCGTGCCGAACGGCAAAGCATCCGCCGTGCTGGCCCGGTTACATCCCGGCGCGCTGGTGGATATCGACGGTCCCTACGGCATGGCCTACCTGCGTGAAGATGCCGATCGGGACATCCTCTGTGTCGCTGGTGGCTCGGGCCTGTCGCCGATGATTTCAGTGGCGCGGGCGGCAGCTCGATCTTCCGCTCTCGCGGGGCGAGCGATCCACTTCCTTTACGGCGGCAGGATGATGCGAGACCTCTGCGGCGAGCCAATGCTGCAGGCGCTCCCAGGCTATGGCGAGCGCATCCATTACCACCCGGTGCTGTCGGCGCAACCACTCGATGGCGCTGAAACCTGGACCGGTCGGCAGGGCTTCGTGCACGAGGCGGCGGCTGAACTGTTTGGCGAACGGCTGAAGGACATGGAGGTCTATTTTGCCGGTCCGCCACCCATGGCCGAAGCCATCAAGCGCATGCTCCATGACAACGCCGTGCCGCAGGGTCAAGTGCACTTCGACGAATTCTACTGATCGACGAGCGTTCAGGTGCCTCCTCAATGATGAGAAGGCACTTGGCTTTGATCCAGAACATGATTCTGCCTGTTCAGGAACCCAAAAAAGCAGGCCTAGGTTGTGGACTCATAAGTCCTGATCCAAATTCGCGCTGATGCGAGCGCGACTGCGGCTAGGACGTTTCTGGCCAGTTTGTCATAGCGCGTGGCGATACGACGGAAGTGCTTGAGTTTGCAAAAGAAGCGCTCGACCAGATTGCGCTGCCTATAGATGGCTCGATCGACAGAGCGTTGAACTTTGCGGTCACGTTGGGTTGGGATATGGGCCTGCCCGCCGCGTTCGGTTACCAGATCGATCAGGTGCTGCCAGTCGTATCCGCGATCGGCGACAACGACAGAGACAGTCGGCAGTCCAGCCAGCAGCATGGGTGCGCTTGCCTTGTCCGACGCCTGCCCGGCGCTCAGCGCCAGGCGTACCGGCAGACCTCGTTCGTCGACAACGGCGTGGATTTTGCTGGTCAGTCCTCCACGAGAACGACCAATGGCGTGATCCGGGCCCCCTTTTTACCGCCAGCGGCATGCTGGTGAGCGCGAACGATGGAGGCATCGATCAACTGCATCGATTGTGGCGAGGACGCCGCCAAAGCCTCGAAAATCCTCAGCCAAACGCCGGCCTTGGCCCATCGATTGTAGCGGTTATAGGCGGTCGTATAGGGACCATAACGCTCAGGCAGGTCGCGCCAGGGCGAGCCGGTCCGCAGAATGTAGAAGATCGCGTTCAGCACCCGACGGTCATCGGTCCGTGCAACACCGCGAGGCTTATTGGGGAGAAGCGGAGCGATCAACGCCCACTCAACCTCAGAAAGATCAAAGCGTGCCATTCAAGGTCCTCCATGAAGACCTTGAATCATGTTCCGACCAAAACCGGAATCCCGTTTATGAGTACAGAACCTAGGTCCTGTTGACAAAGTGGATTCCCAAATCGGCTT
>NZ_LVVY01000006.1 GCF_001650025.1 Devosia elaeis
CCATTGGCAGGTGGCCCTCGATATCGGGTGCGATTTCGTCCATTTGGGCCAGGAGGATTTGGCCGTGGCCGATATGGCCGCGCTAAGGCGGGCCGGGATGCGCATCGGCATCAGCACCCACGACCATGCCGAACTCGACCGAGCCTTGGCCGAAGCGCCCGACTACGTGGCCCTGGGGCCCATCTATCCCACCCAGCTCAAGCAGATGCCCTGGGCGCCGCAGGGGTTGGCGCGGATTGCGGAATGGAAGCGCCTCGTGGGCGCGCGCCCTCTGGTGGCCATTGGCGGGCTGACCGTGGCGCGAGCCGAACTCTGTCTTGCCGCCGGCGCCGATTGCGTCGCGGTGGTGGGCGACATCGTGCGCCATCCAGATCCCTCGCGCCAGGTCGGTGCCTGGCTGGCAGCAACGAGGGCCTTGAGATGACCGATCGCTATATCCGCCAGATGACGTTGACCGAAATCGGGGCGCCGGGACAGGCCAGACTGGCCGCCGCCACGGTGCTGGTGGTGGGCGCCGGGGGACTGGGCTCCTCGGTCCTGCAGATACTGGCGGGCGCCGGCGTTGGCGGGATTCTCATCGTTGACCACGACCACGTGGACATCAGCAACCTGCATCGGCAGCCGCTCTACGGCATGGACGACGTTGGTGCTCTCAAAGCAGAAGCGGCGCGTGATGCCGTGCTCCGCATCAATCCCGACATAGTCACGACGGCCAAATCAGAGCGTCTGACGCCGGCCAATGCCCCCGCGCTGATCGAAAAGGCAAACATCGTCATCGACGCAGCCGACAATTTTGCAGTGACCTACATGCTGTCCGACAGCTGCTTGGCGGCTGGCAAGCCGTTGATCAGTGCTTCGGTGGTCGGTTTGTCTGGCTACGTCGGGGCCTATTGCGGCGGTGCGCCCAGCTACCGCGCGGTTTTCCCCGATGTGCCGGAGGTCGCAGGCAGTTGCGCCAGCATTGGCGTGCTAGGATCGGCCGTCGCGATACTGGGAAGTCTGCAAGGGCATTTGGCGCTCCATGTGCTGCTCGACCTCAAGCCCAGCGTGCTCGGTCGCGTGGTCAGCTTCGATGGTCACGCCCTGCAGTTTGGCGGTTTCGGTTTCGCGGATTGTCCTGAGCCTCAACATACTGCTCCATTCATCGGGGTTGCGGACCTCGAGCCGGAGGACATTATCGTCGACCTGCGGGGCGCGGCCGAAGCCCCGATGCTGCCACGTTCAGACGCGCTTCGCGTGGCGCCGGCGGATGTCGACCTACTGGCGGCGGCCGATGGTGGAGGACGCATCGTGCTGTGCTGCCGCAGCGGGCAGCGGGCGCTACGAGCAGCGGGTCGGCTGCAGGCCATGGGCAGGCTCAACCTGGCGCTCGTGGCACTCGGAGATCCGTCGTGACTCCCGTTGCGTTGACCATTGCCGGCTCGGATTCGGGTGGCGGCACCGGAATCCAGGCCGACCTCAAGACGTTTTCCGCCTTTGGCGTATTCGGGACCAGCGCCATCACGGCAGTGACAGCGCAGAACAGCATGTGCGTGGCTGCGGTCCATGTGATACCTGCTGAAATGGTAGCGGCCCAGATCGAGGCCGTGTTCGCCGATCTGCCCGTGGCGTCAGTCAAGGTCGGCATGCTCGGCAATGCCGATGTCATCGCCGCGGTCGCCGAGAGGCTGGCTCGGCACGGCGCCAGCGGGATTGTCCTTGATCCGGTGCTGGTCGCAACCAGCGGCGCGCGCTTGTTGCCAGAGGAGGCGCTGGACGCGCTGAGAGCATTGCTGCTGCCGAGGGCCCAGCTGCTCACGCCCAACCTGCCAGAGGCGGCCGCCTTGACCGGCTCGCAAATTGCCAAAGACGAGGCCGCGATGATCATCCAGGCCAGGGCGTTGCTGGCGATGGGGCCCCAGGCGGTGTTGATCAAAGGCGGACACGGGACGGGAAGGCAGAGCACCGACTTGCTCGTCGATGCTGGTGGCGTCACGCGTTTTGCCGCTGAGCGCCTGGACGTCGGCGAATTTCATGGCGGGGGGTGCATCTTTTCCGCCGCGATCGCCGCAGGCCTGGCCCGGGGCTGGCCGCTCGCTGCCTCGATTGCCCGTGCCAAGCACTTCATCTCCCGAACCCTCGCGGCAGCACCGAGCCGCGCCTTGGGCTCCGGTGCCCGACTGCTGCACCCCGATCACCCGACTGAGGAGGCCTTTTGGCCATGATGTCACAGCCTCAGCCGGCCCATTCACAAACCACCCCCTTTGGCGTAGAGGGAAGCTAGAGCAATCTCCGGTCGCAGCCTTACCCGGTCAAAACAAGGATTTACATTATGAAGACTCTCGTCATCTGCTCCGGCGGATTGGACTCGGTTTCGCTCGCGCACAAGGTGGCGGCCGAGCAGACCCTCACCGGCCTGGTATCGTTCGACTATGGGCAGCGGCACAGCAAGGAGCTCGGCTTTGCCGCGGCCTGCGCCCAACGGCTTGGCGTCCCGCACCAGATCATCGACATCCGCGACGTTGGCCGGCAACTCAGCGGCTCCGCGCTCACCGACGATGTCGCGGTTCCCGATGGCCACTATGCCGAAGAGTCGATGAGGATTACGGTGGTGCCCAATCGGAACGCCATCATGCTGGCGATAGCCTTCGGTGTTGCGGCAGCGCGGCAGGCCGAGGCCGTTGGTGTTGCCGTCCATGGCGGCGATCACTTCATCTATCCCGATTGTCGGCCTGACTTCATTGACGCTTTCCAGGCGATGCAGAACCAAGCCCTTGACGGCTATGCCAACGTTCGCCTCTACGCGCCGTTCGTAAACGTGTCCAAGGCGGACATCGTGACCGAGGGTGCACGGCATGCAACGCCCTTCGATCAGACCTGGTCCTGCTACAAAGGCGGGGAGACACATTGCGGACGTTGCGGCACCTGCGTCGAGCGTCGGGAAGCCTTCGACCTGGCCCGGCTGCCGGATCCAACGCTCTATGCCGATGCCGACTTCTGGCGTGATGCCGTAGAGGCGAAACGCGCATGACGTTTCGCATCACCAAGGAATTCCATTTCTCGGCATCCCATCAGCTC
>NZ_LVVY01000007.1 GCF_001650025.1 Devosia elaeis
TCGCCTCATGCTCAGAGCGAGCCCGATTACCTATGCTTTTGGGGACCGCCAAATTAGTCGAGAACGGCGGGAATGGGGTCGAAATCTGCCATTGCGATCTTATTTCGCGACACACTTATCCCCGCCCCGGAATTCTCCTGCATAATCCCCTCATCAACCGGGTTGCGATGGAGTTGCAACGATCAACTGCCCGGTGACAGTCGGGAGGCCTCTTCATCGTTAAAGGAGGCTGGGTCCGGGGATGGGTTCGTGGCAGCAATGTCCCCCTAGCAAACCCCCTGCCAGAAATCCCGATGCTCCGAGGCGGATTTCGTCTCATTATTTACTCAGAGGCGGAATCCGTCTCGGGGCACCATCAACGGCACGAAAACGGAGGCGGGAACGTCGTCCGGCTTTCCGTGTTGGCCTTTTTCGGAATGATACTCGCTCAAATGGCGGAGGAGCCAATGTCCCGGACACGTGTGCAGCATTTTTCGATTTCGCTGGATGGTTTCGGCACCGGGGAGGGGTTGAGCCGGCAGGCGCCGTTCGGGCATGCGGGGGAGCGGCTGCATGCCTGGATGTTCGCGACGCGCTTCGGCAAGACCATGTTCGGGCAACAGGGCGGCACAAGCGGGGTGGACGACGCGATCCTGAGCACGTTCGCTGTCGGCATCGGCGCCGAGATCATGGGTTCGAACAAGTTCGGCTATCCGGGCTGGCACGAGAACAAGGACTGGACGGGCTGGTGGGGAGCCAATCCGCCGTTTCACACCCCGGTTTTCGTGATGACGCAGCACAAGCGCGCGCCGTTGGAGCTGGAGGGCGGCACCGTTTTTCATTTCACCGATGCGCCGCCCGCGGACGTCCTGGCCATGGCAAGGGAGGCGGCCGGCGGGCGCGACGTGCGGATCGGCGGCGGGGTACGCATCTTGCGGGCCTTCTTGAAGGAAAGGCTCATCGATCACATGCATCTTGTGCAGGTGCCGATCCTGCTGGGGCGCGGCGTGCGGCTGTGGGATGGGCTGGAGGGGCTGGAACAGGTTTTCGACATCGAGACCACGGCCAGTTCAAGCGGGGTGACGCATCTGATGTTTGCGCGAAAGGGCGGATGATCGGGCATTTATCGCCGTCAAATGGCCATTATCCGGCCCAAAGCCCGCCCAGTTCTTCGCTTCACATCGTCGTGATCCTTTTGGGATCAGTGATGGACAACGAGGTTGAGATGAAAAGTCTACGCTTTGCCGCCCTCGCCGTGGTTGCCGCGCTCGCGCTGGCGGCCTGTGGGGATGCCCCGCCTGCCGATGCGCCGCCGGCGGATACGACCACCACCGCCCCGGCCGACGTGCCGCCGGCGCAATAAAAAAAGCCCCGGCTCAGGCCGGGGCTTTTTGCGGGCGTCTGGTTTCGGCTAGTTCAGGCGGCCGGACCAGTCATCGATTTCCTTGCGGACATCGTCCTTGGCCTTGCCGTAGCGCTCCTGGATCTTGCCTTCGAGCTGCTCACGATTGCCGTTGATCTGGGCGATATCGTCGTCGGTGAGCTTGCCCCATTGTTCCTTGACCTTGCCGGTCATCTGCTTCCAGCTGCCTTCGATGCGGTTCCAGTCCATTGCCGGTCTCCTTTGAAATTGTCGTGTGAAAACAACGAGAGAGCGGGGATTGGGTTGCATGCGAAATGTCTTAGGCGGCCCTGAGCGCCTCCTGGCGTTCCAGGGCAGCGACGATGGCGTCGACGCGATAGGGCTTGGGAAGGAAGGCGGCGCCCGGGGGCAAATCCTGCTTGGCGGGGCGCACGCCGCCGGACACGACGACGATGGGCAGGCCCGGCTGCAGGCGCGCCGCCAGCCGCGCCAGCACCAGGCCATTGGGGCCGTCGCCCAATTCGATGTCGGTGATCAGGGCGCGGATGCCGCTTTCGATCAGGCGGGCGGCGGTGCGGGCGCTTTGGGCGGGGAGGGCCTCGTAGTTGAATTCGGCCAATTGATCGATGAGGTCGAGCAGCAAGAGGGCTTGATCTTCGACCACCAGGATGGGCGAGAGCGTGGACATCTCCGGTTCCCCTCGATTACGCGATACATGACAGCACAAGGCGAGGCGCGGCCAATCGTTGCATGCGCGCGGCGCATAGCTGGCGGCATGGTTAGCATTTGGTTCAAATTGTCGCGGCGTCAGGCCAGTGGCGCGGTACGATAGAGCGCCACGCGAATGCCGCCATGGAGAACCGGCGGCAGCATGGGCTCGAAGGTGAGGCTGGTCGCCTGGGCCAATTGCTTGTCGGCGGTGACGATGCCGACGCGCCAGCCCCGGAACCGCGTCCTGAGCACGGTGCCGAGGGTCCGGTGCAGGGTGATCAGCGGGCCCTTATTGCCGATGCGGGTGCCATAGGGTGGGTTGACGATCACCAGGCCCGGCGGGCCGTCCGGTGGGGTCAGGTCTTCGATGGATTTCTGCGCGAAGCGGGTCTGGGCCGCGACGCCGGCGCGAGCGGCATTTTCGGTGGCCATGCGGATGGCGCCGACATCGCGGTCCGAGCCGTGGAAGAGGAGGGGCGTCGGCCGGGGCTGGATGGTGGAACGCATGGCCTTCCAAGCGGCGGGGTCGAAGCCGGGCAGGTGCTTGAAGGCGAAGGCGCGCGCCCGGCCGGGGAGCAGACCGAGGGCGATTTCGGCCGCTTCGATGGGGAAGGTGCCGGAGCCGCACATGGGATCGAGCACCGGTTCGGCGCCGGTATAGCCGCATTGGCGCAGGAACATCGCCGCCATGGTTTCGCGCATGGGGGCCTTGCTGACCGCTTCCTTGAAACCGCGCTTGTGCAGCGACTCGCCGGTCGTATCGAGGCTGATGGTGACCAGATCGTCCTCGATGCGCACCATGACGCGCAGGGCAGCATCTTCGGCGCTGGGGGTGCCGATTGTCTCGGCAATGGCCTTGGCCACGCGCTGTGCGGCAGCGCCGGCATGGTAGATGCGAGAGCGCTTGCAGCTCGCTTCGACCTGGACAGGAACGTCGGCGCGGAGGAAAGCGGGCCAATCGAGCTTGCGGGCGCGCTTGTCGAGCTGGGCCAGGTGCATGGCGCGGAAGGAGGCGATGCGGGCCAGGATGCGGGTGGGACCGCGCAGGACGAGATTGGCGCGCCAGACATCGGGCCAGGTGCCGGCGAAAGTGACGCCGCCATCGGTGATTTTCGCACCGGCAAAGCCGGCCGCCAGCGCCTCCTCGGCCAGGGGTGCTTCGAGGCCGGGCGTGGCCACGAGGAAAATATCGAAAGGGGCCTGTGTCATGCGCGAGGCTTAGCGGCGGCCGGACAAGGTGGCAAGGTCGGCGTGGGGAGGGTTACGTTCGAGGCGATCTGTGCTTATATCGGCAGAAGACGATGAATGTCGCCGTCAGTCGAACAAGAGAGAGCCTTCCGATGAGTGAATATGTGCCGCCCAAAGTCTGGACCTGGGACAAGGACAATGGTGGAGCCTTTGCCAGCACCAACAGGCCCATTGCCGGGGCGACGCATGAGGCGGTGTTGCCGCGCGGCACCCATCCGCTGCAATTGCATTCGCTGGCCACGCCCAACGGGCAGAAGGTCACCATCATGCTCGAGGAGCTGCTGGCCGCCGGGCATGACGCCGAATATGACGCCTATCTCATCAATATCGGCAAGGGCGACCAGTTCGGCTCGGGCTTCGTGGCGATCAATCCCAACTCGAAAATTCCGGCCATGATCGATTACGGCCCGACCGAGCCGATCCGGCTGTTCGAAAGCGGGTCGATCCTGGTCTATCTGGCCGACAAGTTCGACGCCTTTCTCAGCAAGGACGTGGCCGAGCGCGCCGAGACTATGAACTGGCTGTTCTGGCAGATGGGCAGCGCCCCGTTCGTGGGTGGCGGTTTCGGGCATTTCTATGCCTATGCGCCCGAAAAGCTCGAATATCCGATCAACCGCTATGCGATGGAAACCAAACGGCAGCTCGACGTGCTGGACCGGCAATTAGCGGAGCACGAATATGTTTCGGGCAGCGCCTATACGATCGCCGACATGGCCATCTTCCCCTGGTATGGCGGGCTGGTGCTGGGGCGGGCCTATAATGCCGCCGAGTTCCTGGACGTCACCAGCTACAAGAACGTGATGCGCTGGGCCAAGCAGGTGGATGCCCGCGAGCCGGTCAAGCGTGGCCGCTGCGTCAATGCCGCCAGCGGGCCCGAGGACGAGCACCTGGCCGAGCGCCATTCGGCGGCCGATGTGGACAAGGTTCTGGCCGTGCGCAAGGCGCGCGGGACCGTTTAGGTCAAAAACTTCTGTCTGAGGGGCAGCGCGACTTCGAGCGCTTTTCGATTTGTCCCCCCCCCCCCCCCC
>NZ_LVVY01000008.1 GCF_001650025.1 Devosia elaeis
ATCACCAAGGAATTCCATTTCTCGGCATCCCATCAGCTCACGTCCCTTCCGCCTGATCACCAATGCGCTCGGCTGCATGGGCACAACTACGTCGTGGAAGTCGAACTGACGGCCAATGAGTTGAACGAGCATGGCTTCGTCCGCGATTATCAGGACTTGTCAGTGCTCAAACGGCACATTGATGAGGTATTCGATCACCGCCATCTCAACGACGTGTTGGGCCATGACCGGGTTACAGCGGAATGCCTCGCCCAATACTTCTATGTCTGGTGCAAGCAGCGACTGCCCGAAGCCTCTGCCGTACGCGTCAGCGAGACCGCCAAAACCTGGGCGGAGTATAGGCCGTGAGCGCCGTGGAGCCGCCCGGTATCCGTATCAGCGAGATTTTCGGGCCGACGATCCAAGGCGAAGGCGTGTTGATCGGTCAGCCGACCGTGTTCGTGCGAACCGGCGGATGCGACTACCGTTGCGCCTGGTGCGACAGCCTGCATGCCGTCGACAGTCGCTTCCGTGAAGACTGGCGGCCAATGTCGGTAGAGCAGATCTGGTCCCAGGTCCGGGCCCTGTCCGGTGGTGAGCCGCTGATGGTGTCGCTGTCCGGTGGCAATCCTGCGATCCAGGCGCTGGGCGACTTGATCGTCTGCGGTCACCAAGACGGCTATCGTTTCGCCCTGGAAACGCAAGGTTCGGTGGCCCGGGACTGGTTCTCGATGCTGGACGTCCTGGTGCTGAGCCCCAAGCCGCCATCGAGCCAGATGAGCGTCGACTGGGCACAATTCGAGGCATGCCTCGACGCCGCGCAAGGCAAGCCGCTGACGGTGCTCAAGTTGGTGGTTTTCGGCGATGAGGACTATGACTTTGCTCGAGACGTCGCAGCCCGCTATCCGCACCTGCCGACCTATCTCCAGCCGGGCAACCACACGCCGCCCTCGCCCGATGCGGCGGACGGCCCCATAGACATCGAGGGCGTCATGCAGCGCATGGAATGGCTGGTGGACAAGGTTACTCAAGACCGATGGTTCCAGGCGCGGGTATTGCCACAGCTTCACGTGCTGCTCTGGGGCAATAAGCGCGGCGTCTAGGGATTTGCAAACAAGTCTGTCCAAGCATGCGAGGATTCAACGTGTCGGCAAACGGGTTCGAGTCGCCTGACCATGCGCGACATACAGGTATTACGCGATGCCAGGAAGCGGATCGCGATGCTCACAGCTTACGACCACGTCATGGCAGGTCTGCTCAGCCAATCCGGCATCGACATGATCTGGGTCGGAATGGCAGCTATCGGGACGTCGCAAACGCGGTCTGAATGACCGCTGTGGGGCGCGCATCTGCCCGGCGGGTTATGGGAGCCCCCTGCCCTGATTGTCAGCTTCGGAGGTGGCGGATGCGGGGCCGATTGCGGACTGACAGCAATTTGATCCCAACGTGCAATTGCGGACATTTGAGCGCCGAGGACACCAATTACCAGTTGGTGTAACTGCCATCCCTGCGGCGGAGATGGGGTGCCTCCCAGAACTCGAAGCTCTGGCGCGAAATGAGTTGCTCATTCACTTCAACCCCCAGCCCGGGTGCGTCGCTGACGATGTAGGTCGCGCCCTGCAGCCGAGGCTGCACCGGGAAGAAGTCAGAATTGTCGAAGCCGAGATGCGTCTCGGCCGGCGAGGCGCGGGTTTCCAGCCAAGAAAAATTCGGCACGGCGGCCGCGAAGTGTATTGAAGCGGCTGTGCAAATGGGGCCCAGCGGATTGTGCGGCATCATGTCGACATAGTGCGCTTCGCTCCACCCGGCGATCTTCATCGCCTCGGTGAGCCCGCCCACATTGCAGACATCGAGCCGATTGAACTGGTGGATATCGCTTTCGATGAACGGCAGGAAGGCCCATTTTGAGGCCAGTTCCTCGCCTATCGCAAACGGTATGTTTGTCATTTGTCGCAGCGCCTGGTAGGCGGACGGACTTTCCGACCGGATCGGCTCTTCAAGGAAATCCAATGTGCCTGCAGGCAATTTCTGGCAGAAGCTTGCGGCCTCGGCAACGCTCAACCGGTGGTGATAGTCGATCCCCAAGACGATGTCGGGGCCAAGCGTTTCGCGCGCGATACCGCACCAATGTGCCGTCTCGGAAATGTGCTCGCGCGGCTCGTAGATGTCCTTGTTCTCCTGCCCGGATGGCGAGAGTCGCATCGCGGTCCAGCCAGCGTCGACCAGCATCTTTGCCTGTTCGATCATGGCTGGCCCAGGAGCGGCAGAGGTGGTGGCAAAGGTGGGAATCTGGTCGCGCTGCTTGCCGCCAAGCAGTTCGTAGACTGGCACACCCAGCGATTTTCCCTTGATGTCATGGAGCGCCAGGTCGATGCAGGATATGGCTGCGGCGAGCACCCGACCGCCTTCGTAATACTGGCTGCGATACATTTCCTGCCACAGCGCGCCAATGCGAAATGGGTCGCGGCCGACCAGGAATTCGGCAAAGTGCTCAATGGCGCCGACCACGGCCTTTTCGCGTCCTGAGAGCCCGCTCTCACCCCAACCGAATACTCCCTCGTCCGTCTCCACCTTGACTAGGAGCTGGTTCCGGATGCCGACCTTGACCGCATAGGTCTTGATTGCAGCGATCTTCATGTGTCTCTCGATAGGTGTCTGTGCTGGCTGATGGATTGGATGTGGCAATTCAGGCAGATATGGGTCGGCTGTCAGCCGGCCCATATCGAAAGCATGATGCCGTTCAGACCGTTATTCAGCGGCCTCCAAGTAGAGCCTTTCAGCCTGGTCGGGATCATCGACAATCCGGCACTCCGCGTCGATCCACATGGTCGAGCGGTTGGCGAGATCGTAGGCCGGCCATTCCGGCAGGCCCTCGGCATTCGGGACTCCGGTGCGGGCAAAGCCAGCCCAAAGGGCGCTCATGTTCTTCGCTGTCTGATAGCGCTCCGGCGATTGGTCGACCCCGAGGATAAAGCCCTGGCCGGTTTCGGGCGTGTTGAACTTCATGGAGATGTCGGAGGCGTGCGGCGAGCCGAGTTCGAATTCAGAGCCGGGGATCTTGGTCGGGCTGTGGTAGGCGAGCTGATACATGAAGACCGGCGCGGCCCCCTGTTCCACCTTGGCCTCAGCAATCTTGATGGCATCGCGCCAGATCGGCGACGTCCTGATCGCAAAGTAAATCTGGGCCGGACTGGCATTCGGTCGAGACTGCTGGAAGGTCGCAATGATCTCCTCCAGGTCCTCGCCGTCGTATGATCCGCCGAGCTGCTCGCGAAGGCCCGCCTCATCGATATTGAAGATATCTGGCGGCCCAAACAGGCTGAAAAAGACCATCTCATCCCGGGTCGTGCCGCACATGAGCGGTTTGCCAGCCGAGAAGTCAGCGACACCATCGGCAAAGGGATTTTGCGAGATCACTTCTCCATCCACGAAGGCGCCGAAGCCGGGAACGGGGTCCGGATCGCCCCAGGGCGCCAGGCCATTCGGGATATCCATTTGCTGGACTTCGAGCAGGCGTTCCGTCGGCAGATCGTGCAGCTGGGCAATTTCGGAAACCGAGATCCCAAGCAGTTCCAAAGTCTTCTCGGCCCGCGCATTGGCTTGCTCACGCGTCGGGAAACGCAGCGGCGACGCGCTCTCGATTGAAGCCTTGTGAAAGAGGTTGGCGGCGCCGGGCATAGTGTAGACAGCGGCTGTCTTGGAGCCACCACCGCTTTCGCCCCAAACCATGACATTGTCCGGGTCGCCACCAAAATTCGCGATATTGTCACGCACCCATTGCAGCGCCAGCTGGATATCGAGCATACCGGCATTGGCCGCATAGTCCTGGCCGGCGAGATCGCCGAGGAACAGGTAACCGAGCAGGCCGAGACGGTGGTTGGACTGCACGACGACCACTTCATGGTCGCGCGCCAGGCTGGTGCCATCCTGACCGGTGGCCGAACCGGAGCCGATCATGTAGCCGCCACCATGATTGTAGAACATGACCGGACGCCGCTTGTCGTCGGCTGCGGGTGTCCAGACATTGAGATAAAGGCAATCCTCAGACGGCGCCGGCATGCGCCGGTCGGGACCCATTTCCGGCTGCGGCGCCTGGAAGGCGGGATTACCGAAGGTCATAGTGTCACGCACTTCGGTCCAGGCTGCGGGCGCTTGTGGCGCCTTGAAACGCAGAGCGCCTATGGGTGGCGCGCCATAGGGAACGCCGAGAAACTTGGCGATGCCATCCTCATGCTTGCCGCGAATAGGGCCATAGGTCGTAGCAGTTTCCACGGTCTCACCGTTCCCTTGTCCCATGGCCAGAGGCGGAAGCACCGCCAAGCCAGCCAATGCACCTGCCCCCACGAGGACTGTTCTCCGATTCAGTGGCGTGTCGATCATCGTGCTCTCCTCCTTTGGCACTTGAAATTTGGGTGCGATCTGCCGTCCCCCGACCAGGTAGCCAGAGCAGGAAGGCGATCGCGATGTGTTGGTAGTCAGGCCTGGGCGTACCGGGCTATTCCGTCGACGTCGAAGACCACGGCGTCGGACGTCGCGAAGTCGAACGTCACGACTTGTCCGGGCTGAAGCACATGGTCCCCGTCCAGAACTGCCAAGAAATTGGCCCCCGATGGCAGACTGACGCTCACATTGGTCTCATTGCCCAGACGCTCGACGAGCACCACCTGGCCGACGAGCGCGCCGCTTCCACTCAGATGCAGCCTCTGGGGCCGGATGCCGAGCGTGACCATGTCTCCAACCTTGAACGCCTCGGCATCGGCGCTGAGCTGGACGTTGGCCATGTCCTTGCCTGAGATCGTCACCGCATCGCCATCCACGGCCGTAACGGAACCGGAAAGCAGGTTCATCTTGGGCGAGCCGATGAAACCGGCGACAAACAGGTTGGCGGGACGCTGGTAGAGTTCGATCGGTGAGCCAACCTGCTGCACGATACCGGCATTGAGCACCACGATCTTGTCGGCCAGGGTCATGGCCTCCACCTGGTCGTGGGTGACGTAGATCATGGTGGCGCCGAGGTCCTGATGCAGCTTGGCCAGCTCCATGCGCATGTCGACACGCAAGGCCGCGTCGAGGTTGGACAGCGGCTCGTCAAAGAGGAATACCTCGGGCTGCCGCACGATGGCCCTGCCGATGGCAACGCGCTGGCGCTGGCCGCCGGAGAGCTGGCTGGGCTTGCGGTCGAGCAGGTGCTCCATCTGCAGGATGCGCGCGGCATCCCTGATCTTGCGATCCCGCTCCTCCTTGGGGGCGCGGGCCAGTTTGAGACCGAAGCCGACATTGTCGTAGACGGTCATGTGCGGATAGAGCGCGTAGGACTGGAACACCATGGCGATGCCGCGATCGCGCGGCTCGACCTCGTTGACCACGAGCGAACCGATCTTGAGTTCCCCGCCGGTGATCTCCTCGAGCCCGGCGATCATCCGCAGCAGGGTGGATTTACCGCAACCAGAGGGGCCGACAAAGACCACGAATTCGCCATCCATGATGCTGAGATCAACACCCTTTATCACCTCAACGGCGCCATAGCTCTTGCGTAGTCGGTTGAGTTCCAGTCCGGCCATGCTGGCCTCCCTTGAATAAGTCGCCTAACCCTTGACGGCGCCGGCCGTCATGCCCGCCACGATCTGCCGGTTGAAGAACAGGAAGACGAGGAGCGGCGGGATGGTGATGAGCAGGATATTGGTGAAGAGCAGATTGTAGGCGGTGTTGAACTGGCTCTGGAAATTGTAGAGCGTCAGCTGCACAGTCGCGTTGTTAGCCCCCGGAAGGTAGTAGAGGGGGTTGGTGAAGTCGTTGAAGATGCCCACCGACTGCACCACAATATTGGTCACCGTCACGGGCCAGAGAAGGGGGAGGATCACCCGGAAGAACACATCGAGCGGCCGCGCGCCGTCGATAATGGCTGCCTCGTCCAGTTCACGCGGAATGGTGGCGATGAAGGCGCGGTAAAGGATGATCGAAAAGGGCAGGTTGTAGGCCACCTCGATCAGGATCATGCCATGTAGCGTCCCGAAGAGTTTGAGCCCCTGCAGCAGCCAGATGGTCGGCACCACGGCCGGTGGGATCATAAGGCCAGCCAGGATGAGGAACTCGATAGGGCCGTTCCACTTTGCATCGCGGCGCGCCAGGACAAAACCAACCATGGCGGCCAGGACCACCAGGAGTGTCACGCTGACCACTGTCAGGATGGACGAATTCACGAAAGCCGTGATCATCATCCAATTCCTTGTGGTCACCACCTCCACAAGGTTTTCCCAGAGGTGAAAGCCCTCAGGCCAGGAGAAGTCACGCGATGCCGCCTGACGCCGATCCTTGAACGCCATGAAGATGATGAAGAGAAACGGAATAACGAAGACGAAGAAGCTGACCGTTATCGCGGCAATCCCGCTGATCAGAGGCAGTTGCTTTTTCATTCGTGGCCCCTCCGGCGGTTGAGGATCATGGTGAGGGGAATGACCAGCACGGCGATGAGCACGAAGAGCACGACATTTCCGGCGGTAGAGAGGCCATAGAACCCGGCCTGATACTGCTTATAGATGACCGAGGCGACGGTATCGGAGGCAAAGCCTGGCCCGCCCTTGGTCATCGCCCAGATGAGATCGAAGGTGCGCAGCCCGCCAATGAAGCTCAGAATGATTACCGTGGCCGTCGCCGGGCGGCTGAGTGGCAGAGTGACGTACCAGAAGTTCTGCCAGGGAGTGGCGCCATCGATGCGCGCGGCTTCGTAATAGTCACGGGGAATGGCGACGAGCCCTGCAATGTAGATGACGGTAGCCAGTCCCACGCCCTTCCAGACATCGACCAGCGCGACTGAATAGAGCGCCAGCGACGGATTGGTCAGCCAGCCTGGCCCCTTTATACCGAAGAGCGCCAGGGTCTCGTTGATCATGCCCTGGGTGGGATGCATCAGCACGGTGAAGGTGATGCCGACGCCGACCGTAGAAACCAGGACAGGAAAGAACACCACCGATCGCAGATAGCCGCGGGCCACAATATTGCTGGTCAGCAGCACGGCGAAGGCCATGCCGATCACCACCTTCATGCCCGAGGTCACGACGGCGTAGATGACCGTATTGATAAGACCCTGGACGAGGAATGGCTCGCGGAAGAACTGGGCAAAATTTTCAAAGCCGATGAAAACGGAATCGAACAGCGTCCAGCGCGTGAGGCTGAAATAGAGCGACGAGACGGTTGGCGCCAAAAAGAGCACCGAATAGATGACCGCCGCCGGCAGAATGAACCAGCCCGGATATCGGGCCTGAATTGGCTTCTTGCGGACAGTAGTCTGCAACGCGCCGGCGCTGTCGGCTGTCGTAACGGACATGGGCACTTCTCCTCGCAATGGGGAGCGGCAGGCGAACGCCCGCCTGCCGCTCTTGGGCAGTCGCTTACCAGCCCGGGAGGCCTAGCTGCTGCGCCTGCTTCTTCACATCCTCGTCGTAGAGGGCGGCGGCATCTTCAGGAGTGCGAATGCCGGAGCCGACTTCGACGGTGATGTTTTCAAGGCTCGGTCCCTTGACCGGAGACAGGAACTCCAGTGCGGGCGCGGTGCGGCCGTTGGCGGTGAAGTAAGTCTGCAGATCCGCCACGGCGGGATTGACGTCCGCCGGCAGCTCGCAGCCCTGGATCAGGAACGGCCCGGTTATGGCGTTGATCTCAACCCAGGGGTCGCATCCGCCTTCCTTGCTCGCAACGAACTCGACAAGCTTCTTTGCCGCTTCCATGTTCGGTGTATTGGCCGAGATGTAGAGTGCCGTTGGCATCCACACAGTTGTGCCGTTGAGAGAGGCATCATCGCCCGGAAGGGCGAAGAAGCCGACATCGCCGACGAGCTCAGGATAGTCCTGGGCAATTGTGCCAACGGCAAAGGTCAGCATTGGATAGTGTGCTCCTTCGCCATCGGCGAGCATACGCAGACCGTCGTTGAGCGTAGCGGCACCGAAGTCTTCATTGAGATAGCCGGCATTAAATACGTCAGCCTGCTTCTGGAACCCCGCCATGGCTGCCGGCGTATTGGCGTATTTCGCCTCGCCGCGGGTATACATCTCGGCGAACTGTGGATTCTTCGCCTGCACGTTGAAGTAGTCAGCGAGAATGAACAGCTGGCTGGTCCAGGTGTCGCCAAAGGTCTGGATCACCGGTGCATAGCCGGCTTCCTGAATCTTGGCGCTGTTGGCCATGAACTCGTCCCAGGTCATCGGGACAGAGAGGCCGAGTTCCTCGTAGATTTTCTTGTTGTAGAGAACGCCGCCACCCATGGCCTGACCATAAGGCACACCGCGCAGAGTGCCGTCATTGGCGGTCACCGTCTGCTTGAAGCTGTTCAAGATGTCGGCCATGTACGGTTCGTTGGTCAGGTCGACAGTTGTCTGAACAGGGTTGATCGCCTGGAACAGCGATCCGGCATTGTAGACGAAGACATCGTTCATCGTGCCGGTAGCGAGACGACTCTTGACCATATTGTCGCGTTCGGTGCCGCCGGGCCCGACTTCAATCTCCACATTGATGTCGGGGTTTGCGGCCTCGAAGGCCTCGATCATGGCTTCGGTATAGGCGACTGCTGCCTGGTCATTGGGCGAGAACAGGCTCAGCGTGGTCTGCTGGGCCAGCGCGATACCCGTCAATCCGGTCATCGACATGAGACCGGCGGTAAGTCCCAGAATGGTCTTTCTGGTGTACGTCATGGTCATAGGAACTCCTCCCTTGTGCTCTTTCGAGCGTCACTTTTGCCAGTGGATGCGGAACCTTGCTGTGTGGGTGCCAGACGCGACTGGACGGCGCGTCTTTTCTCCAGCGACGGCGGGCACAGGCACGCCATCGAGGGAAATCTCGGAATAGTCGGTTGAAAGCACCAGCTCGCCGGAGCTGCCCTCCGGGATGGTGAATGTGTAGGTCGCCTGGTCGCCCTCCAGTGACCAACCCGCCTCCACATGTCCGGCGACACTTTCGTGGTGGGCCTGCACAGGCGAGAGAGCCGGAACGATGAGCGGCTCGAATATGATGTTCTGGAAGCCTGGGCTTGCGGGGTCCGGACGTAACCCGGCGACCGCTTCGAACAGCCACTGACAGACGGCGCCATAGGCGTAGTGGTTGTACGAGTTCATCGTTGGCTCAAAGATAGAGCCGTCAGCCTTGATACCGTCCCAGCGTTCCCAGATGGTGGTAGCGCCACGCTTGACCTGGGCTAGCCAACCTGGAACTTCCTCCTGAAGGAATACGCTGGCAGCCAATTCCGGCTCGCCGATTTTGACGAGGGCGGGCAATAGCGCAGGCGTCCCGATGAAGCCCGTGCCGATGCGCCCCCTGGACCGGGCAATCGTCGCCTTAAAGAAGCCCTTGGCGGCCTCGACGTGCTCGTCGGGGATCAGGTCGTGCAGGAAAGCCAAAGCGTAGGAGCTCTGATCATCGTATAGGAGACGACCGGCGGGCGTGATGAACTCCCGCTGGAATGCTGCCTTGACCTGCTCCGCCCGCGCGTCCATCCGGCGGGCTTCATCCTCCCGGCCAAGGATGCGGGCGATTCCAGCGATCTGGGCCGACGAAATGTAAAGGTAGATGGTGGCCGCAGCGTCATCACCCATTGTAGGGACGGCCTTGAGGTGGTCGTTCTGCGGCTGAAGCCAGTCGCCGAAGCTGAAGCCCTTGACGCCCCAACCGGACGGGGGGCGCACGACCGGTCCGTCGCTGATCCCCCAGACATAGTCGTTCCAACGCACCATGGCGCCGAAGGCCTCGTCGAGAATGGCCTTGTCGCCATAGTGCACGAAAAGCGTCCAGGGGATCACGCTGATGGCGTCGCCCCAGCCGGTCGAGCCGCTGAAATGGCTGCCATCGGCTGGGGGCTTGAGGCGCAAGGGGTTGGGCGAGATATGAGCGATGGCGCCGTCAGCTTCCTGATCAGCCATCATTTCCCGTACGAACTTGGCAAGAAAAGCGTGGCTGTCGGCCAGATAGCAGGCCGTTGCTGCAAAGACCTGGGCGTCGCCGGTCCAGCCCAGTCGCTCGTCGCGCTGTGGGCAGTCAGTGGGAATGTCGATGAAATTGCCGCGCTGGGACCAGATCGTGTTCTGGACCAGCCGATCAACTAGCGGGTTCGCTGAGGTAAATGAGGCGGTGACCTCGGGCACCGAAGTGATGGGGATGGCCTCTATTTCGGCGACAGAGGCATCTCCCTCGATCGTCACGCGGGCATAGCGGAAGCCCTGGAACGTAAAGGTGGGGCAATAGTGCTCAACACCTTCGCCTCGGAGAACGAATTCGAGCCGCGCATCGGCGCTGCGGAAGTTGACGTTATAAAACGCGCCGTCCTTGTCGAGAATCTCGGCGTGTTCAATGAGGATATGCGCGCCAGCCCGTCCGCTGGCGGTCAGTTGAACATAACCACCGATGTTCTGGCCGAAGTCGTAGACAGTGCGGCCATCACTGTCCTGCCACGACTTGACGACCGGAAGTGCGGCGAGCTCCCTGACCGGCAAGCACTCCTGTTCAACCAAGGTGCCGGTATCGAGTGGGAGAATATCGACGCCCAAGGTCGCTTCAACCTGGACACGGTCGTCCCGGATCTCGCCAAAGTAGATGCCCGATTTGCGAATGGGCGTTTCGCCACTCGACCAGCTCTCGTCGGTTGCCAGCAGAAGGTCTTCGGCATCTACTCCACGACGAATTTCGGCGATGACCCCAAGCTTGTCCCCCCAGACGTTGGCAAGACCTGATCCGGTCCACATCAGTGGAGAGCGGAACCACCCGTCACCGAGCCAGATCTCGATAGTGTTTGCACCAGCCCGCAACAGGTCGGCCACCGGATAGGTCTGGAATGCTAGGCGCTTGTCATAATTGGTCCAGCCGGGCGTGAGCTGATCGTTGCCGACGCGCGTGCCGTTGATAAAAACGCGATAGAGGCCATAGGCCGTGACCCGTAGGCTTTCCGTGCCGGTCACCATATCAAGTTCGAAGGTTCGCGTGACGAATGGGGAAGCATTGCCGACGCCCCGGTCTGCCTCGGGGTGGATCATCCTGGCAATCCAGGCGTGCTTCTTCCGGGCTGCAGCAATGGTTGCTGCAGGCGACGCTATCTCGTTCACGCTGTCCTCCGCCGCTCATTTGCTGAGCGTTGTGCAATGTTGTCCGTACAACGTTGTACAAAATTGTCGGCTTTGCAATACACTTTTTCGCGGGCACATTGCGCCGCAACGAAATGCCCGGATTTCAAGCGGAATGACCCGAAAAAGCCCACCCAAGAGGATCACGATCCACGACGTCGCCAGCGATGCCGGTGTGTCTTTTTCCGCAGTGTCGAAGGTTCTGCGTGACGCCTATGGCGTGAGCGACGCGCTCCGCGCGCGGGTCAACGAGTCTATTGCCAAGCTCGGCTACACGCCCAACACGGCTGCCCGCGGCATGCGCGGCAAGACCCATGTCATCGGCGTCATCTTCCCAGATATGCGCAACCCATACTTCGCCGATGTTCTCTCGGGGATCAGCGCTGCGTTGGAACGCACGACCTATCAGATGGTGCAAGGCATCGTTCAACACTCGACGGAGGCAGCACTCGTCCAATCGATGATGAACATGCAACTCGACGGCCTGATCATTGTGGGCAGTATCAGTACTAGCGAGGAGCTGTCCGGGGTTGCAGCGCGTCTGCCTCTGGTCGTCGATGGGCACCACCTGCCCAATGCAACAAGCTTTGACACGGTCAACAATGATGACGCTGAAAGTGGGCGCATTGCGGTTCGGCATCTGGTGGAACAGGGCTATCGCAAGATCGCCATGCTCAGCCTGGAAACCCACAACGGCTCGGTCATCGAGCGCCGGGAAGCGGGCTATGAGGAGGCCATGCGCGCCGCAGGGCTGGGTCGCCACATAGAGATCGCCCGAGCTCCACAGTCACTACGCGACATCCAGGTGGTGACGCAGTCACTCATTGAAAAGAGGGTCGAGGCGATCTTCTGCTGGACCGACTATGTCGCGCTCGAAGCCATGAGTGTGGCGGGATCGCTGGGCCTCTCCATCCCCAGAGACGTTGCAATCGTCGGTCACGATAACACCATGTATTGCGGCTTCGAGCAGAACTCGCTGACCAGTCTCGACCAATCCGGCGAACAATCCGGTCTTCAAGCGGCCAGGCTTCTCATTGAACGCATTGAGGGTCGGCAGAAGGCCGAACATTTCCTGATCCATCCGCGTTTGGTTGCCCGAAGAAGTTCAGCCGCACCAGCGTAGTCTCAGGTGCAAGTCATAGATGCCGGCGTCTTGGTCCGCAGGTCAGTCGGGGATGACCGTCCGACGCTCTCGACACTCAAGGAGGTTGCGAACTAAGCAAAGCTACAGCATCCCAAACCGCCGATCGCCATCAGAATCCCCATGGGCACAGGCGTGCCATTGGCAAACAGTCCCGCAAGTGCTGAACCTAGCATGCCACTGCCATATTGAATTGCCCCAACGACCGCCGAAGCGGCACCAGCGCGCTTGGTGATTGTCGAAAGGGCTCCGGCAACATTATTCGCCAGAATGAGACCGTTCATGCTGGAAAACAGGAACTTTGAAACGATCAGCCCCCAGACGCCGGCTCCGCTCAGCACCACTATAGCCAGCGCGCCCCGGAAAAGCGCTGCACCAGCGGCGCCAGCGACCAGCATTCTCTCGCTGCCAATTCCCACGACGAGCCGTGCATTGACCGCATTGGCGATAATATCGGCGTTGCCGATTGGACTGGACTGCCGCCCTCACTGGTCGGTCTGCTGCTCCTTGCCGTGTCGTTTCTCACGCAGAACGGCGCGCGACGCGAACCATCAGCCTACGGCTCTACTGCCGCGTGGCGCAGAACCGTCACGGCTTGATTTGGAAACACTGTTGACCGGGGTACGCCCCGGTCAACCACTGGAACCCACCTCAGGAGATGTCAGCTTTTGGGGTTCAAGAATTTTGATCTGAACGGCCGGAATGGTGAAGGGTTTGGGATGCCGTTCGGCGTCGCAAAGCCACCCATGCAGGAACCCGCGGTCCGCATGCACTGGGCTATGGGGTTTTCTGATTTGGCGTGACCGAAGTCCTGCTGCGGGCGGTGGTGGCCTGACCCCATAGGGTGGTCCGGTTTCAGTCTTA
>NZ_LVVY01000009.1 GCF_001650025.1 Devosia elaeis
GCCCATCGCCGCCGCATCCTGGCCGAACGGGGCGGGCTGGCCGGTCAGCTCGATACGGTCCAGGAGCCGCTGGTCCGCTCCCTGATCGAGGAGCGGCTGGCCGGCATCGTCCAGGAGATCAAGCGGCTCGAGACCGCTATTGCCCGGCTTGTGGCCGAGGATCGCTCGGTCCAGCAGCGTCAGGCGCGGTTGCGCCAGGTCCCTGGCGTCGGCCCGGTCCTGGCCATAACCTTGCTGGCCGACATGCCCGAACTGGGCAGGGTCTCGGCCAAGGCTGCGGCCGCTCTTGTGGGCGTGGCCCCTTATGCCCGCCAGTCCGGCTCCTCGGATCGCCATGGACGTTGCGCCGGAGGCAGAAAGCACCTGCGCGACATCGCCTATATGGCCGTGCTCAGCGCCATCAAGGTCAACGATCCCGTCCTCGGCGGCTTCTATCGACGGCTCAGGGCGCGCGGAAAACCCTTCAAACTCGCCATGATCGCGACCGTCCGAAAACTCATCACAATCCTCAACGCCATCGCAAAATCCGACAAGGCATTCGCCTAACCATCCACGGTTGCTCGACC
>NZ_LVVY01000010.1 GCF_001650025.1 Devosia elaeis
TGACCTGAGCCCCAAGTCCCCTCCGGTTTTATGGAGAGTCCTTGAGTTGATGTTTGGCCCTAAGCGGCCTGTTTTTCCAGTGCCAGATTGCTGGCGAATTCGCTGGGCGTGAGATTGCCGAGCGAGGAATGCGGTCGATGGTCGTTGTAATCATCCTTCCATGCGCCGATCCGCATCCTGGCTTCGGCCAGTGACGTGAACAGCGTCTCGTTGAGGCATTCATCGCGGAAGCTGCCATTGAAGCTCTCGATGAAGCCGTTCTGCATAGGCTTTCCCGGCGCGATGTAGTGCCAGTCGATCTGCCGGTCCTGGGACCAGCGCAGGATCGCCATGCTGGTGAACTCGGTGCCATTGTCACTGACCACCGTCGACGGCCTGCCTCTTTGTGCGATGATGGCATCGAGCTCGCGCACCACCCGTCGCCCGGAGAGCGAGGTGTCTACGACCAAGGCGAGGCATTCCCTTGTGTGATCATCGACAACGGTCAGCACCCTGAACCGCCGGCCATCGGTAAAAGCATCGCTGACAAAGTCCAGGCTCCAGCGCTGGTTGGGCTGGTCCGGCACGATGATCGGACGCCGTGTTCCCAAGGCACGTTTGCGGCCGCCGCGCTTGCGCACCTGCAGCTTCTCTTCGGCATAGAGCCGCCTGAGCTTCTTGATGTTCATCTCGATGCCCTGTCGCTGCAGCATCACATGGATACGACGATATCCAAACCGTCGCCGCTGGGCGGCAACGGTCTTCATCGCCTCTCGCAGCTCGCGGTCGTCCGGCCGCAGACTGCGATACCGCACGCTCGATCGATCCACAGCCAAAGCTTCACACGCCCGCCGCTGGCTCACCCCATGCACCAG
>NZ_LVVY01000011.1 GCF_001650025.1 Devosia elaeis
CGCGCAATGCCCGCCACTGGCGGGCATTTTCGTTTCAGCGCTCGAGCTGGAAGGCTTCGAAACGGCCCAGTTCGGCATCGATGGCCGCCCGCGTCTCCGCACCGGGCTCCTCCAGCCAGGTCCATTTCTGCACCAAGAGCCTGCCTTCGGCGCGGTCGGTCTTGAGGTCCACGGCTGCCACGATCCGGTCGCCCGCCAGGATGGGCAGGGCGAAATAGCCATATTGCCGCTTGGCGGCCGGCACATAGGCCTCGAACAGGTGGTCATAATCGAAAAACAGCTTGAGCCGCTTGCGCTGGATGATCAGCGGATCGAAGGGCGAGAGGACATGGACCCGCCCCTCTGCCGCCGGCGCAGGCTCCAGGGCCTCCGGCGCGGCCCAATGCGGCACCTTTTCGGCGCCCGCAATGGTGACCGGCACCAGCAATCGGCGCTTGACCCGCGCCTCGATCAGCGCCCGCACCGCCTTCTTGGCCGGCGCATTGAGGTGGCAGATGGAATCGAGGCTGACCAATCCCTGGCTGCGCAGCGCCCTATCGAGCAGATAGGCCGTCACCTGCCGCTCGGTGGCGCCCCTGGCGGCTTTCTCCCAGCCGAAATGCCGCTCGATCAGCTCGTAGGTCTTGACCATGCCGGCCCGCGCCGAAATGGTCACCAGCCCCTGGTAGAACATCAATTGCAGCACCCGCTTGGACGGCTTGCGGCTGGCCCAGGGATGGTTCTTGTCCACCAATTCGTCGTCGTCGATATCGCGGATGGAAAGCGGGCCCTCGGTCTTGAGCCGCCGCGTCATGGCGCGGACCTCCTCGCGCGTCACCGTGCCGAACCAGGCGCTGGGTCTGTCGCGATAGGCTTTCATCGCCGGCACGAAGAAGGGCAGGTCCTCGACCGGCACATAGCTCAGCGCATGGGTCCAATATTCGAAGATCGATTTTTCAACCGATTGCAAATGGGTCAGGTCGCCGCGCCGATAGGCGGGAATCCGCGAGAACAGAATGTGGTGGTGGCAGCGCTCGATGACGTTGATCGTGTCGATCTGCACATAGCCCAGATGCCTGATCGCCGCCCGCGCCGCCGCCGGACCCGCCCCGAAGGGTTCGGCACTGTCGAGCCGCTGCGCGCGCAGCCAGATCGCCCGGGCCTGGGCGGCGGAAAGGGTGGCGGGCTTCTTGGGCAAAACTGATTCCTGATCTGGTCCGGATGATGTCAGATCAGAGACCTGTGTCAAATCAGGGCAGGAGGCATGCTGCGCTGACAAACGAAAAGGCGAACCAGCCCTTTCGATTGCCGATCGGCGCCGGGCAAACGCCAAGCGGCCGCGAAGACAGTGCCGAAACCTGCTGAAGACGATAGGTATTAGGAAGGATTTGGTGGAGCCAAGCGGGGAAGATCATTGTTCGCCAATTTCGTCTTGAACATCAGTAATTTGACGCTATAACAGGCACTTAGTGGTACGTCAACGGGGTACGTGGCGTGGTACGTGAAGGGCTTGAGAGTGGCAAAATCAGCAGCGAATGACCGGCAGTATCTTGAGCAGTGGCGCGGCAAGTGGCGCGTGAGCATGTCGGTGCCGAAGGCTCTACATGGCAGGCTCGGAACCCGGCTCAAGCATCCCCTCAACACCGATAGCTTGGCCATCGCCAACCAGCTCAAGTGGCCCATCGTCAATGAGATGAAGGCGACCATAGCGCAAGCTCAGGGTTCGGGGACGGACCTCCGGGCGGTTGCAGAGGAGTTCCGGAGGCAGCGGGAAAGAGCCCAGACCGACGAAGAAGCGGATGAGGTTGAGACCGCGATCTCCGTCACCAAGGACATGCTGCTGGGCAAGCGCGTGGGCGTTGATGTGGACCCGCGCACGGGCGAGGAGAGCGAACGGTTCGCCCCCGAAAATGAGAAGGCCATAGCGGAGTTCAGCAAGATCATTGCGGGGCGGGCAACGCCTCTCGACAGCTTGCACAAGCAATACATGGGGCAGCTCACCGTGAAGCCTAGAACACGGTCTGATGACCTCCGGGCTATCGCGTTGCTCCAGCGGTGGTGTGCGGAGAAGGGTGTGGACGCCTATCTCCAGTCCTTCCCCACCCGGCGCTCTGCGGTGGCCTTCGCGGACGATCTCCAAGCCATGGAGCCAGGGCTAAGCCCAGTCACGCTCAACAAGTACCTGCGCCGTCTCTCACGCTATTGGCAGTGGCTTGAGAAGCGGGAGGAAGTTCCTTCGGACGTTTGGAAGGGCGTCGTGCTGCCGGTGCCGGAGCAGGCCCATGACGAGAAGGAACGGCCCTTCACCGAAGAGGAGATGAAAAAGCTGCTGGGAGGGGACGCGCCACAGGAACTGCATGACCTGATGCGAATTGCAGCCCTCACGGGATGCCGCCTAGACCCTATTGTTTGCCTTCGAGTGCGGGACTGTGAGAACGGAGCGTTCCTCTTCAAGCCACAGAAGAAGGAAAAGGCAGCGCGTCTCTGCCCCATCCATAGCAGCCTCACGGAAATCATTGAGCGCCGTACCAAGGACAAGGCCCCGGATGACCCGATCTTCCCGGAGTGGCCAGCGCCGCAGAAGTCCACGTCAAACCGGGAGCGGTCCTTCAAGACCTCCAATGACTTCACCGCCTATCGCCGCAAGGTGGGCGTGGCTGATGAACGCGATGGCAGGCGGCGCTCCCTGGTCAACTTCCACTCATTTCGGCGGTGGTTCATCACAGAGGCAGAACGGGCAGACCAGCCGGAGAGCCTGATTGCTGCCGTGGTGGGGCACAAGCGCGGTGGGATGACCTTGGGGTTGTATTCTGCTGGCCCCAAGCTGGAGCAGGCGCGGCGCGTGGTGGAGGCAGTGAAGCTGCCACGCTAAGCGCTACGCCGCGTCCGAAGTCCGCTAGGCTCTACAGCGTCTTGCTTCATCCCATTCTAAGCGACTTGTGCGTCTCCGTGTATTTCGGCCCCACAGTGTATTGGGGTTGTTCTAGGTCCTGTTGACAAAGTGGATTCCCAAATCGGCTTT
>NZ_LVVY01000012.1 GCF_001650025.1 Devosia elaeis
CTTCGGGCTTGTGCTTCTTCTGGGGCATTCCAACGTCCTCTCTAAGGCTCAATAGCCTACTTCAGGGAGGACCACTTTTCAGGGGGCAGACCACGGTCGCTGCCCGAAGAGCAACTGACCTCCCGCCTTGCAGCGGCAACAACGAAGATACGAACCTGCCTTATGTCGGCTGGCATCGACTGCTCAAGCATAGACGACGAACGGGTGTGTGAGATTGCAATGCAGCAGGTGGGAGCAACGGCATGATCCGGCTGGTTTCGCGCATTGAGGCGCTGGAACGAAAATCGGGAGGCGCCAATTCGCCCTCCCGTGTGCTTACTATCGCCGGCACCGATACATCAGACGCCGCCATAGCTGCGTTCCTCGCGCCATATGGCATTGACGCCAATGACGATGACACGTTGCTCATAATTGTGCGTCCGCTGGTGGCGCCAGAAGGTGCGGAATGCCGACCTCATGCTGACGTACCTCTAGGATTTGTCGGCCCTATCCCTGACTGGATCAAGGCGTTGCCGGCACACCAAGACGGGCAGGATTAATGGCTCGAACTGGTGGAGCACGTCCCGGCGCCGGCCGTCCCAAGGGCAGTGTGCATCGGCGCAGCGTGGATGCGGTGGCAAAAGCCATGGCCGGCGGCATTTCGCCGGTCGAGTACATGCTGGGCATCATGCGGGACTCGGAGGCTGATGCGAAGGAGCGGGCATGGGCGGCAGAGAAGGTCGCGCCTTTCGTGCATCCACGACCTGCACCAATGGAACGCACGGTCCAGATCGACCTGCCCGACACGTCCACGCCGGCCGGTATTGATAAAGCGCTGGACGCCATTATTGCCAGCATGAGCAAAGGTGAACTCTCACCCAGCGAGGGACAGAGCTTCATTTCGGTGATCGAGGCGCGGCGGAAAGCCATTGAGGCCAACGACCTATTGGCGCGAATTGAAGCCCTAGAAACGCAACATCAAAACAAAAAAGGCTAGGAGCTGTGGAGCCTTAGCTTCTCATTTCCGCAAGCTGCAACTCCCGCTCAGTTGAGCGGTTCAGGTCATCTACGAAATGACGATAGCGCTCCGCATTCTTGCGTTCGGCGGCTTCATCTCGATCATTTCGAGGGGGATGAGGACGAGCTTGCGACCGAATGACAACGGCCGCCACTAGAGATTCTCTATTTTCTGGCATTCGTAGCTCCCGGGTTCGTCACTTATATAGGCTCGATTGGCGCAGCATGTAGCGGGAATTAAGGCCAGGGTCAAAAAAGTGTTTGCGCTTAAGCCACACCATTCCCTCGCCCTTCGTAATCACCGCTACGTCAATTGGGCCACCCACTGTCTCCGAAGGCTTTGTCACCTTCTCCTTCAATGATTGAAGGTTTATTAAGGTTTCGGCCAGTTCGGCCATTTCGTCAACTGGCAGCACGCCCAACACACGTCTCAACGGCTGAGCGTGTTCGGTCCCAGCACGGTCAAGAACAGCGCTTCCAATCGCGTCTCTTGCTTTAGTTACAATTTCATCGAACTTGTCCGGGACTGTGCCGGCAACGCCGCAGGCGGTTTTAAGCTCTTCAGAGAAGTCTCTCAGGCCTTTGCTTACCGCGCCCATCAATGATGAATACACGTCATAGCTAACACCCAGAGAGAAAGTGTCGCTCATCGAAGTCTGGGCGAACGCCGACAACCACGCCGGGGTGTCGTGATCGATCGCCATCGCATTGCCTGCTTCGGCCACGTGCCTCCCCAACAACATCCCCATCGACATGTATGGAGCCATTGCAGGGAAAATGTCGTGGTCTCCATAACCCGCAAATACCAATCCTGTGGTCCCCATATACTCCCCAGGATTTTTGAGGACTGGAGCGCACCCCATTTTGACCGGACAGCCGGCAT
>NZ_LVVY01000013.1 GCF_001650025.1 Devosia elaeis
TAGGTCCTGTTGACAAAGTGGATTCCCAAATCGGCTTTGCCGTGATTCAAGACTGCTTTTTAGGAGGCGGTTTTGGCGCGTGGGGATTTGTCGGACGCAGAGTGGCAGCTCATTGGCGAGCTTTTGCCGGCTGAGCGAGGACGCAAGTCCCGACCAGCGCAGGACAATCGCCGATATCTGAATGGCATGCTGCATGTCCTGCGGGTAGGCTGCCCTTGGCGCGACATGCATGAGCGCTACGGCAAGTGGAACTCGGTCTATGTCCGGTTTCGCCGCTGGGCCGAGCAAGGGGTCTGGGACGCCCTGCTTGAGACCCTGGTCGAACTCGGGCTCACCGACGACTGGCAGCACATGATCGACAGCACCACAGTGCGCGGCCACAGCCAGGCAGCGGGCGCAAAAGGGGGACTCATAAGGAGGCTTTTGGTCGATCACGCGGCGGCTTTACGTGCAAAGTCCACGCCCGCACAGACGGTCAGGGACGCCCTCTTGGCTTTGTCCTCACGGGCGGAGAAGCGTCAGATTATGCAGCCGTCCCTGCTTTGATGGCCATGCCGGTGGGCAAGCCGCGGCTGCTGTTGGCTGACAAAGGTTACGATGGCGACGTCGTCCGCCAGGATCTGCTGCTGAGCGGCATTGTTCCCGTGATCCCACCCAAAGCCAACCGCAAGAACCCGCCGCCGTGCGACTTCCGGGCCTACAAGGACCGCAACCGCATCGAGCGCATGTTCAACAGGCTCAAGCAGTTCCGCCGCATCGCCACGCGCTTCGACAAGACCGCAAAATCCTTCGCCGCTTTCCTGGCCTTAGCCGCAGCAAGGATATGGATGCCATACTTTGTCAACAGGACCTAG
>NZ_LVVY01000014.1 GCF_001650025.1 Devosia elaeis
GAGGCGGAATCCGCCTCGGGGCTTCCATCGACGTTTCAAACCCGGAGGTTTTTATGCCGTCCGGCGAAAGGGCCTGCCTGCCGCATAGAAGTTTTGCCTTTCCCCGCCGCTTTCACTATGGTCCGCGCGGCTTTTCCGCCTTCCATGAAGACCGTCATGTCCGACCTGATCCGCCCCATTCCCCAGCCCGGCATTCTCGATATCGCGCCCTATCTGCCGGGCAAGTCCGGCAAGCCGGGCAGCCAGACCGTCAAGCTTTCGGCCAATGAATCCCCGCTCGGCGCCAGCCCCAAGGCGCTGGCGGCCATGCTCGAAGCGGCGGCGCATCTGGAGATTTACCCCGAAGGCTCCTCCCGCGTGTTGCGCGAAGCGCTGGGCGAGGTGCATGGCGTGGACCCCGCTGCCATCGTCTGCGGCAATGGCTCGGACGACCTTCTGCACCTTTTGGCGCAGATCTATCTCGGCGAGGGCGACGAGGCGGTGATGAACCGCTACGGTTTCTCGGTCTATCCGATCATCACCAAGGCGGCCGGCGCGCGGATCGTCATGGTCGACGAGCCCGATTACCGGGCCGATGTCGATGCCCTGCTCGCTGCCGTCACCGAGCGCACCAAAGTGATCTGGCTCGCCAATCCCAACAATCCCACCGGCACCTATCTGCCGGAGGCCGAGCTGCGGCGCCTGCATGCCGGGCTGCGTCCCGATATCCTTCTGGTCATCGACAGCGCCTATGCCGAATATGTCACCGCCGATGATTACTCGGTCGGGCTCGACCTGGTGCGCGCGCAGCAGAACGTGGTCATGGTGCGCACCTTCTCCAAGATGGGGCTGGCCGCCGCCCGCATCGGCTGGATGGTGGGTCCCGATCATGTGGTGGATGCCGTGCACCGCATCCGCGGGCCGTTCAACGTCAACCTGCCGGCGCAGATGGCCGGCGCGGCGGCGGCCCGGGATGTCGCCTTCACCGAGAAGCTCAGGGCGCATAACGCGCAATGGCGCGATTGGCTGAGCGCGGAATTGTCCGGCAATCGCCTGCGCGTCCTGCCCAGCCAGGCCAATTTCATCCTGGTCCTGTTCGAAAGCCCCGAGATCGCCGCCCGTGCCTTCACCACCCTGCTCGATGCCGGCTATGTGGTGCGCGAAACCGGGCCCTCCTACGGCATCGACAACGGCCTGCGCATTTCCATCGGCTCCGAACAGGCGATGCGCGCGGTGGCCCGGGTGCTCAAATCCATGGATGAAGCCCAATGAGTCCCCATTTTCGCAAGCTGGCGCTGATCGGTATCGGCCTTATCGGATCCTCCATTGCGCTGGCGGCGCGCCGGCAGGGCTTGGTGGAGGTCATTTCCATCGCCACCCGGCGCCAGGAAACGCTCGATGAAGCGCGGGAATTGGGCCTGGGCGATATCTATACGCTCGACGCCGCCGAGGCGGTGCGCGGCGCCGACCTGGTCATCCTCTGCGCCCCGGTCGGGGCCTATGGCGCCCTGGCGGCCGCCATCGCCCCGGCCCTGGAGCCCGGCGCCATCCTGTCCGATGTCGGCTCCGTCAAGGAACATGTGGTCAAGGTCGTGGGGCCCCACGTGCCCGCCGGCGTCCATTTCATTCCCGGCCATCCCATTGCCGGCACCGAGCATTCGGGGCCCGCGGCGGGCTTTGCGGAATTGTTCGCCGGCCGCTGGTGCGTGCTGACGCCGGGGCCGGACGTGCCGCAGGCGGCCACCGACAGGCTGGTCGGCTTCTGGCAGGCCATGGGCTCGATGGTGGAATGCATGGATGCGGCCCATCACGACATGGTGCTGGCCATTACCAGCCATATTCCGCATCTGGTCGCCTATAATATCGTGGGCACGGTCGCCGACCTGGAAGCGGACACCAAGTCGGAAGTGATCAAGTTTTCCGCCTCGGGCTTCCGCGACTTCACCCGCATCGCCGCCTCCGACCCGGTCATGTGGCGCGACGTCTTCCTCACCAATCGCGACGCGGTGCTGGAAATGCTCGGCCGGTTCCTCGAGGATTTGTCCGTGCTGCAGCGGGCGGTACGCACCGGCGACGGCCCGGCGCTGGAGAACTTGTTCACCCGCACCCGCGCCATCCGCCGCTCGATCATCAATGCCGGCCAGGAAACCGAGGCGCCCGATTTCGGTCGCCCGCATGATGCTCCGCCCGCCCCCGACATGCCCTTCATCCGCGAGCATGGCGGCGGGGACGACGCCTGAGGCCGCAAAGCCTCAGAACAGTGGCGGCACCGCGGTGATGGGCACCAGGCCCGAGGACATGCCGCCGCCGGCGAAATTGAGCTGGTTGTGATGCCGGCCATTCTCGCCCGGCACGCCCAGCACCAGGGTGCGCCAGGGCTCCTCGATCAGGGGCCCGATCCGTTCGGCGACGCCGAGCGAGTCCACGCTGATCGACCCGGTGGGATAGCCCTGCTGGTCCAGGCCCAGTTCGCCGCTGGCATTGAGATCGGCACTGCCGTCATCGGCGCGAATGGCGGCAAGGCGCAACTTACCCCCGGCCTGCTGCCAATCGGCTAGAATGGGCATTGCCCCCCAATTGCGGATATCGTCGGGCAGCCGGGTGATTTCGGCCTCGATTTCCGCATTGGTGGGAGCCAGTTCGATGGCGGGCGCTTCCACATCCCGCGCCCGCGCGAACAGCGCCAGCCCGGCCCGGCCCGCCGCGCTGTCATGCTGTTCGGGCATGTCGAGCAGGTGGAATTCGGCATGGGGGCTGCGGGCGATGAGGGAATTGCCGAACAGATTGTCGGTCCAGGCGAAATCATTGCCGATGACGGAGATGCGGGCGATGCGCCAGTTCTCGAAGCGCAGGCTGGCCTCCATATCGGCCCAGGACACCTGCTGGCGCAGGCCGGTAAAGGCGTCGGAAATGCGCGCCGGCCCATTGGCGGAGCCCAGGATATGATTGGGTCGATAGACCATGACGCTGGCCCGGAAGGAGGGCAATTCGACCAGCACGTCGCCCGAAACCACCGCCACGCCCAGGCATTCGAGATCGAGGCGGAAGGGGAAGCCGCCGATGACCAGGTTCTGGCAGCTCAATTGCGGGGCGCTGTCACCATCCGCCAGCGCCAGGGCCTCGACCTGCTGGCGCAATTGGCCTGCCGCGAAATACCAGGCGCCGGTCCAGGCCAGCACGATGAACAGCACGATGGCGCCGAGAATGATGATTCGCTTCTTCATGGCTTCTTCTTATCGCCGCTGCTGGCCGGTCAGAAGCGGGTTTTCAAACTGTCGGCGGATTGCGACTTATTCGAGATGCGCAGAACGGTCCGGTTTTCCTTGCATCCGGCGCCGGCTCGGGCAGGCTGGGTTTGATTTGGATATGACGATGACGCAGGCAATGGCGAGCAACAGCGAAACATATTGGGTCTTCGGCTACGGATCGCTGATCTGGAATCCGGGCTTTGCCTTTATCGACGCGCAATTGGGCGTGCTCCATGGCGCCCATCGATCCCTCTCGATCATCTCGCACCATTATCGTGGCACGCCGGAAAATCCGGGACTGGTGTTCGGCCTGGTTCGCGGCGGGTCCTGCCGCGGCATGGTTTTCGAGGTCGAGGGAAAAAACTGGCCACAGGTTCTGGCCTATCTGCAGGCCCGCGAATTGGTGACCTCGGTCTATCGGGAAGTGGCGCGGCCGGTCAGCCTGGCGGATGGGCGACGGGTTTCCGCCCTGACCTATATGGTGGACGAAAGCCATGCCCAATATACGGGCCCGCTCAGCCTCGACCGGCAATTGGCCATGGTCCGCGCCGGAGTGGGCATTGCCGGGCCGAATGTGGATTATGTGCTCAATACTGCCCGGCATCTCGAGCAATTGGGCATCCGCGATCGCACGCTCATGGCGCTGGCGCGGGCCCTTCAGGCCGATGATTATGCCGCTTGAGCGGTATGCGAGGTGAAGGCGGCGGGCATGGCGTCTTCAAGATCCCAGATGGCGGCGAGCCGATCCTCAGGGGCATCGAGCCTGAAGGCCTGCGTGGCGCAATCGAGCGCCAGCCGAAACCGCACCCGGCTGGCCGGGTCGGCGATCAGGTCCTGGGCGGAGCCGACCCAGAGCACATGATTGCCCTTGGCCACCACATAGAGGTCGTCCTCGCGCATGACGAAGGAATCGAGGCGCTCGGCGTGAAGCCGGTAATGGCGTCCGGAGCCCCCCTGCCAGTCCATGGACCAGCCGGCCCGTCCGCCAGCCCCCTGCACTCCGTTCCCGACCGACACCATATCCATCCCCTGCTTGTCCAGAGAGGAACAAAAATAGAACAAACTCGACGCAGCGTCAAGCTCATATCCATGCGATGTCTACATGTATGATTTCGTTCGGCAGAAACGTCAATATCTAGTGGTTCTGGCGATGATGCAGGCGTTCGATCCGTTCGGCCAGGCGGGCATCGATCGGGCGCTCCAGGCCCTGCGTCACGGCATCAAGCGCCAGGCGATCGGATTCGGCTTCGATAACGGCCTTGAGCCTTTCGATGAACACGGCCGGGGCCAGGCCCGGCTCGATGGCGGGCAGGAACCGCGCCTTGGCGAGACCCGGCCAGATGATCGGGCTGTTGCGTCCCCAATAGAGTCCCGAATCGAGCGCCACCGGCACGACGGGCACACCAAGCGCGCTATAGAGGCGCACGATGCCCTGGCGATAATCCGGCTCGGCCAGCGGCGCCCGGCGGGTGCCTTCGGGATAGATGACGATGCGGCATCCCCGCCCGATGGCGGCGCGGGCCTGGGCAATCATTTCGGGAATGGCCTGCGCGCCCTTTTGCCGGTCGATCTCGATGCAATCCAGCGACCGCGCGGCCCAGCCGAAGAAGGGGATGCGCATCAATTCCTTCTTGGCGATATAGGCCGGACGCCCCGTATGCGGGAAGATGGCGAAGATGTCCCAGTCGGATTGATGCTTGGAGGCGATGATGCAACCGCCGGGCGGGATGTTTTCGTCGCCCTCGGCCTGGGTGCGCATGCCGGTCAGGAACCGCAATATCCGCACATTGGACCAGCACCAATAGCGGGCAATGGCCCAGCCGAACGGCGTGCGCCCCGCCAGAATGCCGACCGTGCCGGCGAGTATGGCCAGGACGATCGTCTGGCCGATGAAGACCACATAGAAGATCGCCGTGCGGATCGCCTGGATGGCGGTCTTGAATGGCATGATGTCCCCCGCGCCTTGCGCTTTGCCACCTTCTCTAGCGATGCGCGGAACGCCTGGCGAGGAAATTGGTCACGAGGCCTCGCTGAGATAGCGGCGCACGGTGACGCGCGAGGTGATCGCGGTCAGCGCGGCGATAACCGGAATGACCAGCGCGATACCGAAAATTCCATCCCAGCCGAGCAGGAACTGGCCGAACAGCACGCCGACCTGGGCCGTCGCCTCGGTGGGGAGCACGCTGCCGGCGGCCGCGCCGATCAGGGCGAAGAACAGAATGGCCAGAACCGTACCCAAAAGCCCGCCCTGCAAGCCGATGGAGAGAAAGCGCCCCTGGAATTCACCGGCGATGAAACGATTGGAGGCGCCGATGAAATGCAGGACGTCGACGATTTCCCGGTTGGAGGCCATGGCGCCGCGAGTGGCGAAGATGATGGCCAGCACGGTGGCCACCCCGATCAGGCTCAGGACCAAGAGGCCCGACAGCACCATGGTGCCGGCCATGGTGTTGAGCTGCTGCCGCCAGGCGGCGTGGGTATCCAGGCTCGCCCCGCGCACCGCTTGCAGATTGCGCTGCAATTGCTCGATATCGGCTTCGACCGGATCGGCCAATTGCACCACGATCAGCCGGGGAATGGCGATGGCCGACAGGTCGAGACCGGCGCCCAGCCAGGGGGCGAGCAGCGCCTGGCTTTCTTCCAGCGTCAGGGCGCGCGCGCCCGCTACGCCGGGCGTCGACTGCGCCAGCGACACGGCGGTCCGCAGATTGCTGTCCATGACCTCGCCCTCGACCGGCCGGATCTGGATGGTCAACTCGCGGCCGACATCGGCCGACCAGGCAATCGCCGATTTCTGCACCAGCATCACCCCGCCCAGCGTCACCGCCGAAAGGAAGGCCATGATGGTGATGAGCAGCAACAGCGTGCGCCCGGCAACGCTCTTCTCGGGGACGATGGGCGCGGCGCCGCCGCGGCGCGGCAGCAGGGAAAGCGCTTGCCTAATCATGAATGGTCAATTCCCCCTTGTTGAGCACCATGCGCGGATAGGGGAAGCGGTCGAGCAGGGGCAGTTCATGCGTGGCCAGGATGATGGTCATGCCCAGGGTGCGGTTGAGTTCGGCGAAGAGATGCACGAGCCGGCTCGACAGCTCCGGATCGACATTGCCGGTCGGCTCGTCCGCGAGGAGGATTCTGGGCCGGGCGATGACGGCCCGCGCAATGGCGGCGCGCTGCTTTTCGCCGCCCGAGAGCAAGGTGGGCAAGGCATGCATGCGTTCGCCCAGCCCCACCCATTCGAGCAGCTCGGTCACATTGGGCCTGTATTCGCTTTCCGGCTGGCCCAGAACCCGCAGGGGCAGAGCGACGTTCTCGAACGTGGTCAGATGGTCGAGCAGACGGAATTCCTGGAAGACGATCCCGATATGCCGGCGCATCTGCAGAAGGCGGTCCTGGTCGAGATTGCCGACATCCTCGCCGAACATGGTGACCCGGCCCCGGCTGGGCTTCAGCGACAGCAGCAGCAGCCGCAACAGGCTGGTCTTGCCGGAACCGGAGGGGCCGGTGAGGAAGTGGAACGACCCCGGCTCGATGGCAAAGGTGAGGTCCTTGAGGATTTCGGGACCATTGCCATAGCGCAGGCCCACATCGGAAAACTCGATCAAAAAGGTCTGCTCCCCATTGGTCCGGCAGCGTTGCGAGGGCGAATCAGCATCGGCGCATCATAGCAGCGACGGGGCCGGCCTGTGGCATGCCAAGCCTTTGGGCCGAGGAAAGCTGCACAATTTTGATATCGCTGCGGTTTGAGGAGTTTTAACCCCCCGACGATAAGTTCGCCCACAGCCCGGAAACCGACCAAGCGTCTGATGATCATTACCTGCCCGCATTGTCAGACCAAATATCAGGTGACCTACGAGGCCATCGGATCGGCCGGTCGCAAGGTGCAATGCGCGCATTGCCATCAGGCCTGGGACCAGCACCCGCTGAGCGCCGACCTGCCGCCCCCGCCCGATGCCGACCAGGCATTTTCGGCCATGGCCGAGGATCAGCTCGACGAGGCCATGGCCAGCGAGGAAAAATCCTTCGCCGTCGAAGCGGCGCTGAACCGCGCCTCGCAAGCCGGCGCCGCCGCCTTGCCGGGACTCAATGCCGCGGAAATGAAAAAGCGCCAGGCCGATTTCAGCAGAAGGCGCAATGCCATGATCTCCCGGTTGCCCCTGGCGCGCGTGCGCCGCGCGGCGCGGGTCCTTGGCATGGTCGGGCTCGTCGCCCTGCTCAGTACCGCCTATTTCGGACGCGTGCACATCGTCGATCGCTATCCCGATCTGGCCGGGCTCTATGCTGCCATGGGCATGGGGGTGAATGTGGTGGGACTCGAATTTTCCAACCTCGAAACGCTCAAGACCCTGTCGGGCGGCAATGACGTGCTGATGGTCTCGGCCCAGATCGTGGGATTGACCGCCGAGCCGGTCCGCGTGCCCCCGGTGGTGGTGAGCCTGCTCGACGCCGATGGCCATGCCGTCTACGAATGGAGCGTCACGCCCCGGGTGCGCGACCTGATGGCGGGGGAACGCGCCACCTTCGATACGCGCCTCTCGCTGCCGCCCAGCGAGGCGATGCGGGTGCGGCTCAGCTTCGCCGGCGGCAACGGCGTCCAGACCGAACGCAGCGGATCCGCAGACGCCGGGCAGGCGTCGGCGCCCGCTCCGATAGAACACCAATAGGAGAGAGCCCATGGCCCGCATCCTCGTTGCCGAAGATGATCCTTCGGTCCGCGCTTTTGTCGTCAGTGCCCTCACCATGAAGGGCTATGATGTCGTGGCCGAGGAAGATGGCGGCCTGGCCGCGGAAACCGCCGATGCGGAGGACGGCCAGTTCGACCTGCTGCTCTCCGACATCAAGATGCCGGTGATGGACGGGATCGCGCTCGCGCTCCATGTCGGCGCCCGCTACCCGGACCTGACCATCCTGCTGATGACCGGCTTTGCCGATCAGCGCGAGCGGGCCCATGGGCTCGATGCGCTGATCTACGACGTCATCCCCAAGCCCTTCAGCCTGGCCGATCTCCTGGCCAAAGTGGACGACGCGCTGCACGGGCGCCCCGTGGAAGTGGTGTCGCTCGGCCGGCAGACCCTGCAATAATCAGAGCCAGTCGGGCACGCTGTCCAGCGCGATCAGCTCCTCGAGCGATTTGCGCGGGCGAATGACGTGCCAGCGCGCCCCATCGACCAGAACTTCGGGGATCAGCGGCCGGGAATTGTAGGTGGAAGCCATGACGGCCCCATAGGCGCCGGCGCTGATGATTGCCAGGAGATCGCCTTCCTTGACGCCGGGAATGGTGCGGCCCCGGGCCAGGTAATCGCCGGTTTCGCAGACCGGCCCGACAATGTCGCCGGTGATCGGGGGCAGGTTGGACTGGTTGACCAGTTCGATATCGTGATGGGCTTCGTAGAGCGTGGGGCGGATCAGATCGTTCATCGCCGCATCGACGATGATGAAATTGCTGGTCCCCTCCTTCACATATTCGACCTTGGTGACGAGGATGCCCGCATTGCCGACCAGCAGGCGCCCGGGCTCGATCACCAGCGAGCAGCCGAGCCGCCCCACCTTGTCGCGCACGACGGCGGCATAGGCGTCGGGATGCGGCGGCGCTTCCTGGTCGTGATTATAGGGAATGCCGAGGCCACCGCCGACATCGACATGCTCGATGCTGTGGCCATCGGCGCGCAGGGCCGTCACCAGTTCGGCCATCAGCGAAAAGGCATTGCCGAACGGTTCGAGATCGGTGATCTGGCTGCCGATATGCATGTCCACGCCCACCGCCTCGACATGCGGCAGCTCGGCGATGCGGCGATAGACCTCGCGCGCCCGCTTATAGGAAATGCCGAACTTGTTCTCGGACTTGCCGGTGGAAATCTTGGCATGGGTGCGGGCATCGACATCGGGATTGATGCGCACCGAGACATGGGCGGTCCGGCCCATATCGGCGGCGACCATGGAGAGCCGCTCGAGCTCGGGCTCGCTTTCCACGTTGAAGCACTTGATGCCCGCTTCCAGGCCCCGGCGCATTTCCGCGACCGTCTTGGCGACGCCGGAAAAGACGATCTTTTCCGGCGCGATCCCGGCGGCCAGCGCCCGCTCCAGCTCGCCCAGCGAGACCACGTCGGCCCCGCAGCCTTCCGAGGCCATGAGCTTGAGCACGGCCTGGTTGGAATTGGCCTTCATGGCATAGGCGAGCAGGGTCGGAATGCCCTCGAAAGCCGCCTTCACCACCCGGACATGACGGCGCAAAGTGGCGCTGGAATAGACGTAAAAAGGGGTGCCGACATCGCGCGCGAGGTCGTTGAGATTGACGTCTTCGGCAAAAAGCACGCCGTCGCGCTGCTGGAAGTGGTGGACCACGATAAATGCCCCGCTGGATCGTCGCGCCCAGGATATCACCTGTCTCTTATACACATCTGACGC
>NZ_LVVY01000015.1 GCF_001650025.1 Devosia elaeis
ATCCCGGCTGATGCAGGCAGGAGGCCGTCTTTCGGGCTGGTTTTGACAGCCGAGGTCGAGCAAGGCCCTGCCTGCTCCCTTTGACCCCGAACGGTTGATCGGGCTTTCGCCCGCACCACAAGCCTGGGAGCAAGGCCATGGTACAACACTCCGTCTTTGTCGGCATCGACGTTTCCAAGACCCATCTGGACATTCACCTGCACCCCTCGGGCCAGCACTGGCGCTGTGGCACGGGATCGGGCGAGCTTGACGCTCTGGCCACAAGGCTTGCC
>NZ_LVVY01000016.1 GCF_001650025.1 Devosia elaeis
GTTGAGCAGCTCGTCGCGCAGCTTCGAGTTGAAGCTCTCGCAATAGCCGTTCTCCCAGGGGCTGCCCGGCTCGATGAATGCGGTCTTGGCGCCGACGGCCACGATCCACTCCCGCACGGCCTTGGCGATGAACTCCGGGCCATTGTCGGAACGAACATGGGCCGGCACACCGCGCAGGATAAACAGGTCGGACAGAACGTCGATGACGTCGGTCGAGTTGAGCTTTCGACCGACCCGGATCGCCAGGCACTCCCGGGTGAACTCGTCGATAATGTTGAGCATGCGGAACTTCCTGCCATTATGGGTCCGTCCTTCGACGAAGTCATAGGACCAGACATGGTTTGGATGCTCGGGCCGAAGCCGGATGCACGATCCGTCATTCAGCCAGAGCCGGCCTTTCTTCGGTTGCTTCTGGGGAACCTTCAGCCCCTCCCGCCGCCAGATGCGCTCGACACGCTTGGCGTTCACTGTCCATCCTTCGGACCGCAGCATCGCCGTGACCCGGCGATAGCCGTATCGGCCATAGCGGGATGCGAGCCGGATGATGTCGGCGGTCAACGCCTCTTCATCCGGCCTACCTCTGGGCTTCTTGCGCTGGGTCGAACGGTGCTGGCCGAGAACTTTGCAGGCAAAGCGCTCCGAGACGGAGAACTTCGCCATGATATGATCGACGCAGCGCCGACGGCGGGAGGGGCTCAGTAGTTTCCCGAAGCTGCCTCTTTGAGGATCAGCTTCTCGAGCGTCAGATCCGAAACCGCCTTGCGAAGACGGTCGTTCTCTTTCTCAAGTTCCTTGAGACGCTTCACCTGATCACCCTTCAGGCCGCCGAACTCCTTGCGCCACCGGTAATACGTGAACTGTGTCACGCCGATCGAACGAACCGCTTCGCCAACCGATCTTCCTTGCGACAACAAAACATCGACCTGGCGTAGCTTGGCGACGATCTCTTCGGGCTTGTGCTTCTTCTGGGGCATTCCAACGTCCTCTCTAAGGCTCAATAGCCTACTTCAGGGAGGACCACTTTTCAGGGGGCAGACCAAC
>NZ_LVVY01000017.1 GCF_001650025.1 Devosia elaeis
TCGCCTAACCATCCACGGTTGCTCGACCCGAGGGCGTTTTCGATACACCAAAACAAAGACCCCTCGGGTCAGGCCCGAGGGTGACGATCTCGATTGGGTTAGGTGTCGTTAAAAGAGTCCACATTCAGCTGGAATTACGGCTCTTTTGCCCCCCTACGGGGAGGGGGCGCTCGCTGCATCTACATCCGACCGCGACACGTTGACGGCTTCCCCTTTGGCGCGGGGAAGGGTACACAGCCTGCATGCAGATCGGTTCCCTCATCGCCGTTTACTTCGTCGTCTGGTGGCTCACCTTCGTCATGGTGCTGCCCATCGGCAATCAGAGCCATCACGAAGCCGGCGCCGAGATCGTCGCTGGTGCCGATCCGGGCGCGCCGCTGAAGCCGCGCCTCGTGTTCAAGCTGCTGCTTGCCACCGTGCTTGCCGCCGGTTTCACCGCGCTGCTGCTCTGGGGCATCTCCAACGAAACCCTGCACCATTACTGGAACCGCTGACGGGTTTCGCTACCGCCTTCTCCGAGACCTCATGGTGAGCTTGTCGAACCACGAGGTCGGGTGCGCCGGCGCCTGAGCGGCTATTCCTGCGCCATGCTTGCGCTCGGGAGCGGACCTCCCATCCATCGTCACCACCGGGCTTGTCCCGGTGGTCCAGAGCGGTGCCCTGGAAAGCTGGATTGCCGGGCCCTCGGGTCAAGCCCGAGGGTGGCCCGGCAATGACGTCTGATGGGATCGAAACGCCTCTCCGAAATCGCCTGTTTGCCCGTCACGCCCCGAGCCTATTTCGCCACCGCATGCACATGCGCCATGGCCAGCGCGGCCTCGATATCCCGGGCATCCGCCGGGCCGAGTCGCATCGTCGTCCAGCCCTGCCGGCCCCAGCCATTGTCGATGGCCTCGAAGATTTCCGGCGCCACCATGCACTTCAATTCCTGCTCTTCCGGCGTGAATTTGATATTGGCCGAAAGCCCGTCCGCCGCCAGCGTCGCATAGGTGCGTTTCACCTTGAAGGCGGTGCGGTCGAAATGCGGGGCGCTCCTGGTCCCCTCCAGCGACATCGCAATTTGCGTGAAGATTTCAGAATTGGCCATAACACCTTGTCCTGAAACAAAAAAGCGGGGCACGAAGGCCCCGCTGAATTGAGTTTGTCCGACAATACGTTGGTCTTAGGCGCGCTACGAAGCGGCTGCCAACGCTCCTCCCTTGACGTTGTCGACGTCCGGCGGTTTGGGCCGCCTTTGTTTTATTGGCCCGGACCCTAACAACACTTTTTGGGTCTGCCAAGTAGATTCTGCATAGCTTGCATGCTTGCATCGAATGGACGGTTAGGCTTTGAGTGGGCATCAACTGTCGTTACGAGTCGAAGCACCAGTTTTCCGGAGTTCCCATGCGTCTTTCCCGATATTTTCTGCCGGTGCTGCGCGATGTGCCCAAGGAAGCCGAGATCGTGTCGCATCGGCTGATGCTGCGCGCCGGCATGATCCGCCAGCAGGCCTCAGGCCTCTATTCCTGGCTGCCCCTGGGCTACAAGGTGCTCATGAAGGTGCAGAAGATCATCGAGGAGGAGCAGAACCGCTCCGGCGCCATCGAATTGCTCATGCCCACCATCCAGTCCGCCGATCTCTGGCGCGAATCGGGGCGCTATGAAGCCTATGGCAAGGAGATGCTGCGCATCGAGGACCGGCACGAGCGTGAATTCCTCTATGGCCCCACCAACGAGGAAATGGTCACCGATATCTTCCGGGCCTATGTGAAGTCCTACAAGGACTTGCCGCTCAACCTCTACCATATCCAGTGGAAGTTCCGCGACGAGGTGCGTCCCCGTTTCGGCACCATGCGCAGCCGCGAATTCCTCATGAAGGACGCCTATTCCTTCGATCTTACCAAGGAAGACGCCGTAAAGGCCTATGAACGCATGTTCGTGGCCTATCTGCGCACCTATGCCCGCATGGGGCTGACGGCCATTCCGATGCGCGCCGATACCGGCCCCATCGGTGGCGATCTCAGCCATGAATGGATCATCCTGGCGGAAACCGGCGAAAGCCAGGTCTTCTGCCACCGCGATCTGCTCGACAAGCCCATTCCGTCCCAGGACGTGGACTTCCGCGGCGACCTCAAGCCCATCTTCAATGATTGGACCTCGCTCTATGCCGCGACCGAGGAAATGGTCGATCACGCCGAATACGAAGCCGCCGTCCCCGAGGACAAGCGCGTCTCCGCCCGCGGCATCGAAGTCGGCCACATCTTCTATTTCGGCACCAAATATTCCGAGCCGATGAAGGCCAGCGTCACCGGCGCCGATGGCAAGGAAACCATTGTCCATATGGGGTCCTACGGCATCGGCCTCACCCGCGTCGTGCCTGCCATTATCGAGGCCAGCCACGACGAGAACGGCATCATCTGGCCGGTTTCCGTCGCGCCCTTCGAGGCGGTGCTGATCAATCTCAAGGCCGGCGATGCCGAAACCGATGCGGCCTGCGACAAGCTCTATGCCGAACTGAATGCGGCCGGCCTCGACATGCTCTATGACGATCGGGACCAGCCCGCCGGCAGCAAGTTCGCCACGGCCGATCTCGTCGGCATTCCCTATCAGCTCATCCTGGGGCCGCGCGGCCTTAAATCGGGCGAAGTTGAAATCAAGCATCGCAAGACCGGCGAGCGCGAGACGCTGCCGCTCGCCGGGGCGGTCGAACGTCTCCGGAGCCTGATCGAACCGCAGCGGATGACCGACATTTGACCCCCACCACGCAAGACGCCCCCGCGAACCGGACCAGACCCTTTGCCCGGTTCGAATGGATGATCGCGGGGCGCTATCTGCGCGCCCGCCGCAAGGAAGCCTTCATCTCGGTCATCGCCAGCCTCACCATGGTCGGCGTGGCCATCGGCGTGGCGACGCTCATCGTCGTCATGTCGGTGATGAACGGCTTTCGCGGCGAATTGCTGGACAAGATCCTCGGTCTCAACGGCCATTTCACCGCCTATCCGATCGAAAGCCAGTTCACCGACTACAAGGAAACCGTAACGGCGCTCGAACAGGTCGATGGCGTCAGCTTCGCGGTCTACTTCGTCGAGGGCCAGGTGCTGGCCTCGGGCAAGGGCAATTCCACCGGCGTCACCGTGCGCGGCATGGACGAGGAAAATCTCAGGAAGCTGACCCTGCTCTATAACGGGGCGGAGCAGGGCGGTTTCGACCAATGGGACGATAGCCGCGGCATCGCCATCGGCTATCGCCTGGCGCAGAATCTGGGCGTCGGCATTGGCGACCAGGTGCAGATCATCAATCCCGAAGGCACCATGACCCCCTTCGGCTCCACCCCGCAGATCCGCTCCTATCCGGTCAATGCCATCTTCAATCTGGGCATGGTGGAGTTCGACTCCTTCTTCATGTACATGCCGCTCGAGCCGGCCCAGGACTATTTCAGGATGGTCGATGAAGTGCTCAAGCCCGGCATGGGGCCGCTCGATCCGCTGGCCACCGACGCGGAGATCGACGCCGCCTATGAGCGCATTCCCCGCGCCTCGGCCGTGGAAATCTTCCTGCACGATCCCGATGCGGTCGGCGTCATGCGCCAGCGCCTGCAATCGGCCCCAGGCGTCCGCCCGCTGATCCTGACCTCCTGGCAGGAGCGCAACCAGACCTTCTTCTCCGCCCTCCAGGTGGAACGCGTGGTGATGTTCACCATCCTGTCGATGATCATCCTGGTCGCCGCCTTCAATATCATCGCCAGCCTGATCATGCTGGTGAAGGACAAGAGCGCCGATATCGCCGTCCTGCGCACCATGGGGGCGACACGCGGCTCCATCATGCGGATTTTCTCCATCACCGGCACGGCCATCGGCGTCATCGGCACCCTGTGCGGCTTCGTGCTTGGGCTGATCGTGGCCTCCAATGCCGAAAATCTCCGCGCCTCGATCTCCAATTTCCTTGGCGTCACCCTGTTTCCGCCGGAAGTCTTCTTCCTCTCCTCGCTGCCCAGCCGCGTCGATCCGGTGGAAGTGACCGTGGTGGTCTGCATGGCGCTCGGCCTCAGCTTCCTGGCCACGCTCTATCCGGCCTGGCGCGCCGCCCAATATGACCCGGTGGAGGCCCTGCGCTATGAGTAAGCCCCATCTGCGCCTCACCGGCGTGCATCGCCATTACGGCGAGGGCGACCGCCTCGTCCGCGTGCTGGAAGCGGCCGACCTGACGGTGGAAAGCGGCGAGATGGTCGCGCTGGTGGCGCCCTCGGGCGCCGGCAAGTCGACGCTGCTGCATCTCTGCGGCCTCCTGGAATCGCCCCAGGCGGGCGAAATCGAGATCGTCGGCCAACCCACCAGCCGCATGGGCGACCGGGCGCGCACGCAATTGCGCCGTTCCACCGTCGGCTATGTCTACCAATTCCATCACCTGCTGCCCGAATTCACCGCGCTCGAAAACGTGGTCATGCCGCAATTGATCGCCGGCAAGCAGCGCAAACCGGCCGAGGGCAGGGCGATGGAATTGCTCGACCTGCTCGGCGTCGCCCCACGCGCGGAACATCGCCCGGCCGAGCTCTCCGGTGGCGAGCAGCAGCGCATCGCCATTGCCCGCGCCGCCGCCAACCACCCGCGCGTCATCCTGGCCGACGAGCCCACCGGAAATCTCGATCCCGAAACCAGCGACCGCGTCTTCGAGGCCCTCAAGGCCCTCATCCGCAACGAAGGCGCCGCCGCCCTCATCGCCACCCACAATTACGACCTGGCCCGCCGCGCCGACCGCATCGTCACCATCAAGAACGGCCTCGTCGTGCCCCACACGCTATAGCGCGATGCCCCGCCGGGGGCCGTCATCGTGAGCCCCTCCGCCTCCTCAGATCGTCACCCTCGGGCTTGACCCGAGGGCCAGTCACCACACGCACCATGGCATTGGCTGCCCCCCTGAACGCCCTCGGGTCAAGCCCGAGGGTGACGAGCAGTGACTGGCGGGATCATGCGGCAAACACCGCACCCCCACCTCCCCCTTGACGGGCTTCGAGCCACCCCGCAGGGCAAATCTCTCCGGTGGAGAGATTTGAGACGAGAAGGCCATGAGCGCTATGCGCGAATGGCGGGGCGCAGCTTGGCCGAAGGCCTAGCGGAGCTGGGAGGGGGTGCCGGCAGGCGCTGGCGTGGAAAACAAACACCCTGCCGCCCATCCCCCTCACCCGTCTCGGGCTGCGCCCGATCCACCCTCTCCCCGACGGGGAGAGGAATAAGAGGCAAACGCCGCACCAATTCTTCTCCCCCTCGGGGAGAAGGTGGCCCGTCAGGGCCGG
>NZ_LVVY01000018.1 GCF_001650025.1 Devosia elaeis
CCATTCTTCTCCCCCTCGGGGAGAAGGTGCCCGAAGGGCGGATGAGGGGCTTCGAGCCGCCCCGCAGGGCAAATCTCTCCAGTGGAGAGATTTGAGGCGAGAAGGCCATGAGCGCTATGCGCGAATGGCGGGGCGCTATCCAAGCACCGAACCCCACCTCCCCCTTGAGGGGGGAGGTAGCGCAGCTTGGCCGAAAGGCCTAGCGAAGCTAGGAGGGGGTGCTCCCGCGCAACAGCGTTAGAGATCAAGCACCTTGCCGCCC
>NZ_LVVY01000019.1 GCF_001650025.1 Devosia elaeis
TGATCGTTGCAACCCCATCTCCACCCGGCTGATGAGGGGAGGATAGTATGGGGTGGTGGGGGTGGGGATAAGTTTTGGTTTTTCGGTTCGGCGCCTGTGGCAGCAACCCCCTCATCCGCCCTTCGGGCACCTTCTCCCCGAGGGGGAGAAGAATTGGTCCGGCGTCTGTTTTGGCACAGCGCCTCTTATTCCTCTCCCCCTCGGGGAGAGGGTGGATCGGCCGAAGGCCGAGACGGGTGAGGGGGGGCGGCAGGGTGTCTGATTTCTAACGCCAGTGCCTGCCGGCACCCCCTCCCAGCTTCGTTAGGCCTTTCGGCCAAGCTGCGCTACCTCCCCCGTCAAGGGGGAGGTGGGGTGCGGTGCTTGGGGCGGCTCCCCGCCATTCGCGCATAGCGCTCTTGGCCTTCTCGCCTCAAATCTCTCCACCGGAGAGATTTGAGGCGAGAAGCCCATCAAGGGGGAGGTGGGGGTTCGGTGTTTGCCACGGAATCCTGCCACCCACTGACCATCACCCTCGCGTCGGGCCAGAGGGTGGTGGGCGGTGTGATATGCGCTTCCGGTAAGGCGCGATGCGGCGTTGGGCGTGCGCGTCGGAGGTGAGAGTGATCTATTGGTGCCCGGATCGGGAGGAGAATGGCCGATGGAACAGGTGGATGGCGGGTGTCTTTGTGGGGCGGTGCGGCTGGTGGCCAGGGGCGCGCCGCGGCGGGTGGGGATTTGCCATTGTCTCGATTGCCGCAAGCATCACGGGGCGCTGTTCTATGCGGCGGCGATTTTCGAGGCCGGCGCGGTGACGATCAGCGGCGGGACCAGCCAATATCGGGGGCGCCATTTCTGCCCCCGCTGCGGCTCGTCCGTCTTTGCGCGCAGCGGAGACGAGGTGGAGGTGCATCTGGGCAGCCTGGATGCACCCGACCGCTTCGTGCCGGGCTATGAGGCCTGGACCATCCGCCGCGAAAGCTGGCTGCCGGCCTTCCCAGGCATGCACCAATATGAGCGGGACCGGGAAGGTGATTGAGCAATCTATTCGAGGCGCTTGCCGCTCGCGGCGTCGAAGAGATGGATCGCGGCAGGATCGACATGGACCCCGATCGTCTGCCCCGGTTGCAGCTCGACGCGTTCGCGGAAATAGATGGTGATCTTTTCCGCGCCCGCATGGGCGTGGACCAGCGTGTCGGCCCCGGTCGGCTCGACCACGTCGACCACTACGTCGATGCCGCCCGGCCCCAGGCGGATCTGCTCGGGGCGGATGCCATAGGACAAAGCCTGGCCGGCCGTGAGCGTGGCCTTTTGCGGCAGCGGCCAGCGCGAGCCGGCGGCGCTGCGGAATATCCGGATATCGCCTTCGGCTTCGACCGTGCCCGGCAGGAAGTTCATGGCCGGCGAGCCGATGAAACCGGCGACGAAGATATTGGCGGGCCGGTCGTAGAGCTCCAGCGGGGTGCCGAATTGTTCCACGACACCGTCATGCATGACCACGATGCGGTCGCCCATGGTCATGGCTTCGACCTGGTCGTGGGTCACATAGATGGTCGTGGTCTTCAGGCGCTGATGCAGCGCCTTGATCTCCGAGCGCATCTGCACGCGCAGCTTGGCGTCGAGATTGGACAGCGGCTCGTCGAAGAGAAAGACGGAGGGATCGCGCACGATGGCGCGGCCCATGGCGACGCGCTGGCGCTGCCCGCCGGAAAGCTG
>NZ_LVVY01000020.1 GCF_001650025.1 Devosia elaeis
TGTCCGGCGTCAGCACTGATGGGACCAAATCGGCTTAACTGAGAACGGAGGATTTCTGGTTCATCGTAGCCTTCAAAGGAGCGAAGATGAGACAGAAATCCGGAACCGGGAAAGCGCCGGCAGAGCAGGTCATCAAAGACATCCGCCGCGCAACCCGCAAGCAATATTCGGCCGAGGAGAAGATCCGCATCGTGCTGGAGGGCTTGCGGGGCGAAGAGTCGATCGCGGCGCTGTGCCGGCGCGAGGGGATCGCGGAGAGCCTTTATTACACCTGGTCGAAGGAATTCCTGGAAGCCGGCAAGAAGCGGCTTGCCGGGGATACGGCGCGCGCCGCCACCAGCGACGAGGTGAAGGTTCTGCGCAAGGAGGCGCGCGATCTCAAGGAGGTCGTCGCCGAGCAGGCGCTGGAACTGCGGATTCTTAAAAAAAGCATGATTGCGGATGGGGGCGACGACGAATGAGATACCCCGCATCCGCGAAGCTGGAGATCATTCGGCTCGTCGAGCAGTCGCATCTGTCGGCGCGGCGCACGCTGCAAAAACTCGGTATTCCGCGCTCGACCTTCAATCGCTGGTATGACCGTTTCCTGGCCGGCGGTGTCGATGCGCTGGAGGATCGCAGGCGCCGGCCGAACCGGGTCTGGAACCGCATCCCCGAGGAGAAACGCGATCAGATCATTGAGCTGGCGTTGAACGAGCCGGAGCTGTCGCCACGGGAACTGGCGGTCACCTTCACCGACACGAGGGGCTATTTCGTCTCGGAATCCTCAGTCTATCGCCTGCTCAAGGCCCACGACCTGATCACCAGCCCCGCCTTCATCGTCATCAAGGCCGCCGATGAGTTCCACGACAAGACGACGGCGCCCAACCAGCTCTGGCAGACCGACTTTACCTACTTGAAGGTGATCGGCTGGGGCTGGTTCTATCTGTCGACCGTGCTCGACGACTTCTCTCGCTACATCATCGCCTGGAAGCTGTGCACCACGATGAAGGCCGAGGACGTCACCGACACGCTGACCATCGCGCTGCAGGCTTCTGGCTGCGACAGCGCCAAGGTGGTGCAGCGGCCGCGGCTGTTGTCCGACAACGGCCCCTCCTACGT
>NZ_LVVY01000021.1 GCF_001650025.1 Devosia elaeis
GCCGCCGGTTGTCCCAAAAACCCTGACGACGGACAACGTTGAAGGTCGTGACCGTCTCACAGTTGTTCTATGCAGGGGTAACAGCTATATAGAACATGTAACTATGCATTTTGACTTTGCAGCCGCTCGCGCCTGGACCTCCAGCCGAGCGGCTCTTTTTTTATCAATCGCTCGCGTTGACACAAGCGCACGACCAGCACCTTACACTGGTCCATGGCGACAACTTTCACGAAAATCGACCGCAGCAATTTGTCCATCGACTTCGCGCACTACGTGACGCGGGAGGACTTCAAGCGACGGCAACGAGGCCTGAAACAGCATCACTACGCGATAACCTTCACTTATCGCGCAGTGAAGGCTTAGCACCCGATGCTCGATACAAGGAATTTGAAGCTTGCGCCTCCAAGCTTCAATTGGAAGCGCCTATCCCTTGGCCGCACAAGAGACGCAGATGTATTCTCGAGCTGGTCGAAGGCGGCACTGCGAACCTTCTCTGGGAAGAAGGGCCCGTGACGACATCGGACCCTTCTAAGCCGCAACGCGGCTACCGTACCGTCTCCGCTCGCGGCAGATGGTGCTCGAAGCCTTTCAGCCGCGGAAGCGGCTACTTGCCGTCGGGCCTCAACCTTACGTTTACCCCTCAAGGCTTCAAACTCCCTTAGGCCGATTGTTAAGATCTTATCGAGATGATGGGCGAATGCGTGAGCCCATTGTCACTCGCTTCCTTCCCGAAAATGTCAAACTACCGAATCGTTTGCTTAGCCCAATGACTAGCTTGGGCTCGCGACCGGTCGATCTTCAACGCGCCCCATTCCCGCCGTTCAGGTGCCTTCTGCGCTATCCTAAAAGCTGCCATCCCTCAAAGACGCGCCACACGGCCGGAACGGGGTGGAGGCTGTGTGAGAACTCACCCAAGCGGAGCGGTCAGGA
>NZ_LVVY01000022.1 GCF_001650025.1 Devosia elaeis
GTTAAGCCGATTTGGTCCCATCAGTGCTGACGCCGGACAGGCTGACCGAGGCGGTCAGTGGCCAGCCTCTGGCGAGGCCGGCTGCGACCGCGGAGGAAAACATGCAGCCCCCGCCATGAATCTCCCCCACGCCTTGCCGCTGCGCTGAAAAGCGTGTCACGCCGTCGGCGTCGACGAGCAGGTCCGTACTGCGCGGTCCCGCAGCGTGTCCCCCTTTGATCAGCACAGCCTTGGGCCCCATCGCCAGCAAGGCCCTGGCCTGAACGATCCTCGCAGTCTCGTCCATGGCAAGTGGCGTGCCAGTCAAGGCCGCAGCCTCAGGCAGGTTGGGGGTGAGCAGGAGGGTCCTCGGCAACAGCAGAGTGACCAGTGCGGCCAAAGCCTCCTCCGGGAGCAGGCGCGCGCCGCTGGTTGCCACCAGCACCGGATCAAGGACAATCCGGTTGGCGTCATGCCGGCTCAAGGTCTCGGCGACCGCGTCAATGACGTCGGCATTCCCGAGCATGCCGATCTTGACAGACGCCACCGGCAGATCGGCGAACGCCGCCTCGATCTGGGACGCTACAACTGTTGGAGGGACCGAGTGTATCGCAGACACGCCCATGCTGTTTTGCGCCGTCACCGCTGTAATCGCGCTGGTCCCGAAGACGTCAAAAGCGGCAAAGACCTTGAGATCGGCCTGGATTCCGGCGCCGCCGCCCGAATCCGAACCGGCAATGGTCAAAGCAACGGGTATCAAGACGGATCGCCTTCCAGCGCGACCAGCGCCAGGTTGTGCCTGCCCATGGACTGCAACCGCCCCGCAGCGCGCAGAGCCCGCTGCCCGCTGCGGCAGCAGAGGACGATGCGGGCACCACCATATGCCGATGCCAGTTGGTCAATTTCCGTTGGGGCCAGACGAAGCGCATCTGCTCGCGGCAGGGTCGGCGCTTCAGCGACGCCGCGCAGGTCGACGACAATATCGTCGGGCACGAGGTCTGCCAGCCCGATGAACGGGGTGGCGTGCAGAGGCTCAGGACTATCGGCAAAGCTGAAGCCGCCAAATTGCAGGGTGTGGCCGTCGAAGCTGACAACCCGGCCTAATATGCCTGGCTTAAGGTCGACCAGCACGTGAAGTGCCATATGGGCCTGGAGGCTCCCCAGTATCGATACGGCCGACCCCAGCACGCCGACGCTGGCGCAACTGCCGGCCACCGCTGGCGCATCGGGAAAGACCGCGCGATAACTTGGCGCACCGCCGCAAAAGGCGCCGACATAACCGGAGAAGCCAAGCACCGACGCACTGACCAATGTCTTGCCGGCAGCCCGGCAGCGGTCGGACAGGATATAGGTCACGGCGAAATTGTCGGCCGCATCGATGACGACGGTCGCCCTGTCGACGAGCGCGGCGGCATTGTGTGGCGTCAGGCGCTCCGGTCTGGCTGTTACGGTGATTGCGGGATTGGCTCGAAGCAGCGCCTTTCGCGCCGCCTCCGTCTTTGGCGCACCGATATCGTCCATGCCGTAGAGCGGCTGCCGATGCAGATTGGTGACGTCCACACGATCATGGTCGAGGATGACGATTTCGCCGATTCCGGCACCGGCCAGGATTTGCAGGACCGTCGAACCAAGGCCCCCGGCGCCAACCACGAGGACGCTGGCAGCGGCCAGCTTCGCCTGTCCATCGGCGCCGATTTCGGCCAGCGTCATCTGGCGGATGTAGCGATCGGTCATGTCAAAGCCTCGTTGCTGCCAGCCAGGCACCGGCCTGACCGGCTGGGTCGGGGTGGCGCACGATGTCTCCAACGACCGCAACGCAATCGGCGCCCGCCGCCAGGCAGAGTTCGGCCCGCGCCACGGTCAGCCCGCCAATGGCCACCAGCGGCCGCGCGCCCACGAGGCGCTTCCATTCTGCGATCCGCGCCAGCCCCTGCGGCGCCCAGGGCATCTTTTTGAGCTGGGTGGGATAGATGGGCCCCAGGGCCACATAGTCAGGGGACTCAATCAGGGCTCTGTCCAATTCGGCATGGTCATGGGTGCTGATGCCGAAGCGTATCCCCGCGCGGCGCAGCGCCCCCATGTCGGCCTCGGCGAGCTCTTCCTGGCCCAGATGCACGAAATCGCACCCGATATCGAGGGCCACCTGCCAATGG
>NZ_LVVY01000023.1 GCF_001650025.1 Devosia elaeis
GTCTCGTGGGCTCGGAGATGTGTATAAGAGACAGCCCTTCCCCTCCCGCCCGCCGCGCCCTACACTGCGCTCTCCGCACAAAATTCGGGGAGCGCACATGCGGCAGGGCGATATCATTCATGGGCTGGTCCGGGGCCTGGCCGTGGTGGAATGTTTCGACGAGGAACATGCGCGCATGTCGATCACCGACGTGGCCCAGCGCACAGGCCTCGAGCGCGCCACGGCCCGGCGCTGTCTGCTCACCCTGGTGCATCTCGGCTATGCCAGCTATGACGGCAAATTCTTCGAGCTGACGCCGCGCATTCTCAATCTCGGCCATTCCTATCTCGCCGCCACGCCCCTGCCCCGGCTGATCCAGCCCTTTCTCGAGGAACTGTCCCGCGCCACCAGCGAGAGCACCTCCGCGGCCGTGCTGGAGGGCACCGATATCCTCTATGTCGCCCGCGCCTCCACCCGGCGGGTCATGTCGATCAATCTGGCGCCGGGGGCGCGGCTGCCGGCCTATTGCACCTCCATGGGCCGCACCCTGCTCGCCGCCCTGCCCGCCGGGGAGGCCCGCGCCATCCTCGAACGCTCCGAGCTGATCGCCTATACCGACAGGACCAAGGCCGACATGGCCTCGATCACCACCGAACTGGCCGTGATCGCCGCCCAGGGCTTCGCCGTCATCGACCAGGAACTGGAGCTGGGCCTCTGCTCCATCGCCGTTCCCCTCACCAATGCCGCCGGCCAGGTCGTCGCCGCCATCAATATCGGCGCCCAGACAGCCCGCTCCCCCACCTCGCGGATGATCGCCCATTTCCTGCCCCTGATGCGCAAGCTGCAATCCGACCTGCGCCCCCTCCTGCGTTGATCGCAGGCCCCTTTGCCCGGTTGAGCCCGAGGGCCGTACGGCGCGGGCGGGGCAACGTCAAAAGACGCTTCCAAACGAAACAATCCGCAAGAAGGCCGCTTTGCGTTGCAGCGGATAGTCCCCCAACCCCCACCGCTCGTCACCCTCGGGCTTGACCCGAGGGCTC
>NZ_LVVY01000024.1 GCF_001650025.1 Devosia elaeis
TTGATCGTTGCAACCCCATCTCCACCCGGCTGATGGGGGAGGATAAGGGAGGTGGTGGGGGCGGGGATAAGTTTTCCTGGGACGCGATGCAGCACCCTCCCCCTTGCGGGCTTCCCGCTGGCCGCAGGCAAATTCGCTCCAGTGGAGCGAATTTAAGCGGGAAGGCCATGAGAGCTATGCTCGAATGGCTGGCTGGGGTGGGGGACGGGCGGCAGGGTGTTTGATTTCTAACGTCTGCGCCCGCCGGCACCCCCTCCTAGCTTCGCTAGGCCTGTCGGCCAAGCTGCGCTACCTCCCCCGTCAAGGGGGAGGTGGGGGGCGGCGTTTGCCGGTTAGGCCGCGACGGCTTGTTGCAGGCGCCCGACCAGCGAATTGGTGCTGGTGCCGATGATCTCGACTTCGTGGATGGCACCGATGAGGTCGGGGCTGCCATCGAGGTGGACGGCTTGCAGATAGGGCGAGCGGCCGCCGACCTGGCCGGGCTGGCGGCCCACGCGTTCGATGAGGACCGGCAGGGTCCGGCCGACGCAGGAGGCATGGAAATCGGCGGTCTGTTGGTTGACCAGGTCCTGGAGGCGATGGAGGCGTTCGGTCTTCACCGCTTCGGCGATCTGGTCGCCCAGATTGGCGCCCGGCGTGCCGGGGCGGGTGGAATATTTGAAGGAATAGGCCGAGGCATAGCCGGTTTCGCGGATGATGGTCAGCGTATCCTCGAAATCCTGGTCGGTTTCGCCGGGAAAGCCGACGATGAAATCGCCGGACAGCGCCATGTCGGGGCGGGCTTTCTTGATCTTGTCGATCAGCGCCAGATATTCGGCGGCGGTGTGCTTGCGGTTCATGGCCTTCAGAATCCGGTCCGAACCGGACTGCACCGGCAGATGCAGATAGGGCATGAGCAGCGGCAGGTCGCGATGGGCGGCGATCAGGGCGTCATCCATGTCGCGGGGATGGCTGGTGGTGTAACGCAGCCGTTCGAGGCCGGCAATTTCGGCCAGGAGAAAGGCGAGCTGGCCGAGGCCGACCGGGCGCCCGGCCGCGTCGAGACCATGATAGGCGTTGACGTTCTGGCCGAGCAGGGTGATCTCCTTGACCCCGGCATCGACCAGGCGGCGGGCTTCGTCCAGCACCTGGGCGACGGGGCGGCTGACTTCGGCGCCCCGCGTATAGGGCACCACGCAGAAGGAGCAGAACTTGTCGCAGCCTTCCTGCACGGTGAGGAAGGCGGTGAGGCCGCGGGCAAGCGTAACGTCCTTTTTCGCCGCCGGCAGGTGGGCGAACTTGTCCTCTTCGGGGAAATCGGTGTCGATCACGGCCTTTTTCAGGCTGGGATGCATGTGGCGCTGGCCCCGGGCCTTTTCCAGCATGTCGGGCAGGCGGTGATAGGCCTGCGGGCCGAAGACCAGATCGACCACCGGGGCGCGGCGGGCGATTTCCTCGCCTTCGGCCTGGGCCACGCAGCCGGCGACGCCGATCATCATGTCGGCGCCCATGGCCCGGCGCTCGCCCTGGATTTCCTTGAGCCGGCCCAGCTCGGAAAACACCTTTTCCGAGGCCTTTTCGCGGATATGGCAGGTATTGAGCAGGACCAGATCGGCCTCGGCCGCGTCCTGGGTCGGCACATAGCCGTGCGGCGCCAGCGCATCGGCCATGCGGTCGCTGTCATAGACATTCATCTGACAGCCATAGGTCTTGATGAAGACGCGCTTCGGCGCGGTCCGGGGCATGGTTTCCATATCGGTCATGACCGGCTATTTACCAGAGCCAAAGCCGCTATGCCATGCCCTGCAACCACGTCCGCTCTCGCGGGTTGTAGGAGACGAAAAGGACTAGCCCATGACACAAGACAAGCCCAAAAAGCCGGATTCGGCCGCCGCCATGCGCGACGGCAAGAAGCCCGGGCCGAGCGACGCACCGGTGCAGGTGCGGCCGGCCGGGCCCGATTCCATGGCCGACCGCCCCGAAAACTGGGATGACATTGACGAAGCCGTGGACGAAAGTTTCCCGGCCAGCGACGCCAGCGCCAAATACTGACCGGCCGCAAGGCCAGACTGCGAAGGGAATTGGGGCATGGCGGACGCGGAAGTCCGAGAAGACGGCACGGGGAGCGTGAACGGCCGCTCGCGCCCGGTCGCCTTCTATCTCATCGCGCTGGTCCTCGCCATCCTGATCCCGGCCTTTGCCGTTTCCCTGGTGCTGCTGAACCGCACCAACGATGCCCAGCAGGACGTGCTGCATGCCCTGACCAATGCCACGGTGCAGGCCATGGGCCAATCGGTGGATCGCGAGATTTCCGGCATGGCCACCACCTTGCGCGTGCTGTCCACCTCCGGCTTCCTGCGCAGCGGCAATCTGGGCGAATTCAACGATCGCTCCATGCAGGCCCTGGCCGGCACCGGCGCCTATCTCATCGCGGTGGATGCCGATATGCGGCAATTGCTCAATACCCGCGTCGAATTCGGCACCCCGCTGGGCCCCACTTCCGACCCGGAGACCGTGCAGCAGGCCCTGGAGCGGGGCCTCGTCACCATTTCGGGCCTGTTTTACGGGCAGACGGCGCGGGCCTATGCCTTCAATGTCTGGCTGCCGCTGGCCGACGAGCAGCCGGTGCGGGCCATCGCGCTGACGCAGAATGCGCGCAACCTGGTGCCGGCGCTGCAATCGCGGCAATTGCCGGCCGGCTGGCATGCGGCGCTGATCGACCGCCAGAACCTGGTCATCGCCGCCACGCCCGAGGCGGAACTGGCGACCGGGAGCACCCTGCCCCTGCGGCAGATCGAGCAGGGCACCAGCACCGAATGGGGCGAGGAAAATCTCGATGGCGAGGCGGTGGTGACCGCTGAATGGCGTTCGGGGCTGACCGGATGGCGCATCGTCGCCTGGGCCTCGGCGGGGCAGGTGCAGAAACCCCTGCAGGAATCGCTGCTGCAATTGGCCGCCTGGGGCCTGGCCATCGCCCTGGCCGCCTCGGCGGTCGCCTTCTTCATCGCCCAGCGCATCGGCCGCTCGGTCAAGGGCCTGCGGCTGGATGCGGCGCGGATGGGGCGGGGCGAGGCGGTCTATCCGCGCTCCTATCCCGTCACCGAGATCGCCGAAGTGTCCCAGGCCCTGGCCGAGGCCTCCGAGCAGAGGCAGATCGCCGAGCGCGACATCCGCTTCCTGATGCGCGAACTGGCGCATCGCTCCAAGAACCAGATGGCGGTGATCGCCGCCATGGCCAAGCAGACGGCGCGCGGCGCCAAGGACGTGCCCTCCTATGTGCAGGCGCTGGAGCGGCGCATCATGGGCCTGGCGCGCTCCACCGACCTGCTCCTGGCCCATGGGCGGGCCGGGGTGATGCTGCATGAGCTGATCGAGGAGCAGCTTGCCCCCTTCCGCCCGCCCGACGACCGGGCAAGGATCGAGGGGCCGACCCTGCGCATCAATCCGCAGGGCGCGCAAATCCTGGGCATGGCGCTGCACGAGCTGGCCACCAATGCCACCCGCTATGGCGCCTTCGCCGATCCGGAAGGCCGGCTCGACCTCACCTGGATGCTGCACCAGGAGGAATTGCAGATGCGCTGGCGCGAGACGCTGAGCCGGCGCCTGGAGGACAGCGACCGCTCCGGCTTCGGCACCATCGTGCTGCGCACCATGGTGGGCGGGGCCCTGGGGGCGCAGGTGGAACGCATTGCCCATGAGCACGGGGTGGAATGGGTGTTCAACGTGCCCCTGGCCGCGCTCGACCCCGCCTTCGCCGCCACCCGGCCCGACGAGGACGCCGAAAACCAATAGTTCTGGCGTTCCGGGCGCGTTTGCACTATAGGAGCGCCAGCCGGCGGGCCGGGACTTTGTTCCGATCCCGCCAGCCATACACGGCCCCACCTGGACGACATCCCGGCTGGGGCGGCCAACATCCTCATTTTTCGAAAGGATATGCCCGATGTCGATTACTGCGGAACGCAAGACCGAACTCATCAAGGAATATGCGACCAAGGCCAACGATACCGGCTCGCCGGAAGTCCAGGTCGCCATCCTGTCCGAGCGGATTGCCAACCTCACCGAACATTTCAAGGGCCACAACAAGGATAACCATTCCCGTCGTGGCCTGTTGAAGCTGGTTTCGACCCGCCGCAGCCTTCTCGACTACCTCAAGAAGGTGGACGAGAACCGCTACAAGGTGCTGATCGAAAAGCTCGGCCTGCGCCGCTAGGCGCATAAGTTTCCGGCGCGGGAGGCCTCTTCCGCGCCGGTTGCCCTTCCCGGGGGCGCTTTGGGGAGCGGAATGCCTTTCCGGTCCGCCAGCGGCCCAGGGAACAGGGCATGTCATGCGGAATGCGGCCGGCATGGCCGAGCATTCCCCAGGCCGGCGAGCCGGGGCATGGCAGGATTATCGGCCTCTTCCGCGGTGGAGAGGCTCATTGTCTTGTCCATGTTCTGTCCCGCCAAACAGAACCCGTGCCTGATTTTGAGCTGGTGCGCACATGGGGTGCGGTGCCGGTGCGGGCACACCGGATACGTTCGTGAGTCCCTGCCTAGGCCTCGCGTTCCCGCGCATCCGCCAGAATGGAAAGACGAAATTCATGTCGATCAAATTTGATCACCACAAGGTCGAGATCAATTGGGGCGGCCAGCCGCTGACGCTCGAAACCGGCAAGATGGCCCGCCAGGCCGATGGCGCCGTGCTCGCCAGCCTGGGCGAAACCGTCGTGCTCGCCACCGTGGTCAGCGCCAAGTCGCCCAAGCCGGGCCAGGACTTCTTCCCGCTGACCGTCAATTACCAGGAAAAATACTTCGCCGCCGGCAAGATCCCGGGCGGCTATTTCAAGCGCGAAGGCCGCCCGACCGAGAACGAGACCCTGGTGTCGCGCCTCATCGACCGCCCGATCCGCCCGCTCTTCCCCGATGGCTACAAGAACGAGACCCAGGTCATCGTCACCGTGCTCCAGCATGACATGGAGAACAATCCGGACGTGCTGGCCATGGTCGCCGCCTCGGCGGCCCTCACCATTTCCGGCGTGCCCTTCATGGGCCCGATCGGCGCGGCCCGCGTCGGCTACGTGGACGGCGAATATGTGCTCAACCTGCCGGTCGACCGCCGCAGCGACAGCAAGCTCGACCTGGTCATGGCCGGCACCCAGGACGCCGTGCTGATGGTGGAATCGGAAGCCCAGGAGCTCTCCGAAGAGGTGATGCTGGGCGCCGTCATGTTCGGCCACAAGGCGTCCGCCCAGGTGATCGAAGCCATCATCCAGCTGGCCGAGCTGGCCGCCAAGGAACCGCGCGACTTCACCCCGCCCGATTTCTCGGCGCTGGAAACCGAAGTGCTGGCCATTGCCGAGGCCGACCTGCGCGCCGCCTACAAGCTGACCGACAAGCAGGCCCGCTATAGCGCCGTGGATGCCGCCAATGCCAAGGTCAAGGAGGCTTTCGCCGCCAAGATCGAGGCCGGCGAGATTTCCAAGGAAGATTTGGGCGAGGTGGTGCATAACCTGCAGGCCAAGATCGTCCGCTGGAACATCCTGGATACCGGCAGCCGCATCGATGGCCGCGACCTCAAGACCGTGCGGCCGATCCTGGCCGAAGTGGGCGTGCTGCCGCGCACCCATGGCTCGGCCGTGTTCACCCGCGGGGAAACCCAGGCCCTGGTCGTCGCCACGCTGGGCACCGGCGAGGACGAGCAATATATCGACAGCCTGGAAGGCACCCGTAAGGAAAACTTCCTGCTGCACTACAATTTCCCGCCCTATTCGGTGGGTGAAGCGGGCCGCATGGGGTCGCCCGGCCGCCGCGAAATCGGCCATGGCAAGCTGGCCTGGCGCGCCATCAACCCGATCCGCCCGACGATCGAGGAATTCCCCTATACGATCCGCGTGGTCTCCGAGATCACCGAATCCAACGGTTCTTCCTCGATGGCCACGGTCTGCGGCACCTCGCTGGCGCTGATGGATGCCGGCGTGCCGATGAAGAAGCCGGTGGCCGGCATCGCCATGGGCCTGATCCTGGAAGGCGAGAAATTCGCCGTGCTCAGCGACATCCTGGGCGACGAGGATCACCTGGGCGACATGGACTTCAAGGTGGCCGGCACGGACGAGGGCGTCACCTCGCTGCAGATGGACATCAAGATCGCCGGCATCACCGAGGAGATCATGAAGATCGCCCTGGCCCAGGCCAAGGACGGCCGCATCCATATCCTGGGTGAAATGGCCAAGGCGCTGTCGGCCTCGCGCGGCGAAGTGGGTGAATTCGCCCCCCGCATCGAGACCCTCAAGATCCCCACCGACAAGATCCGCGAAGTGATCGGCACCGGTGGCAAGGTCATCCGCGAAATCGTGGAAAAGACCGGCGCCAAGATCAATATCGAAGACGACGGTACCGTGAAGGTCTCCTCCTCGGACGGCAGCCAGATCGACGCCGCCATCAAGTGGATCCGCTCCATTACCGATGAACCGGAAGTGGGCGCCATCTATCAGGGCACCGTGGTCAAGACCGCCGATTTCGGCGCCTTCGTCAATTTCTTCGGCGCCAAGGACGGCCTGGTCCACATTTCGCAGCTGGCCGAACAGCGCGTCGCCAAGACCACCGACGTGGTCAAGGAAGGCGACAAGGTCTGGGTGAAGCTGCTGGGCTTCGACGAGCGCGGCAAGGTCCGCCTGTCTATGAAGGTGCTCGACCAGGCGACCGGCAAGGAAATCGCCAAGGAAGAAGCGGCCGAATAAGGCCTTCTTTCCGCCACATTTGTAGAAGGGCCGGTCCGCTGACCGGCCCTTTTTTCCTGACCTCAGGCAGAGTTGTGTTGTTCCGGCAACACTTGGGATCGCCATCACATTGTGGCGAGGAACTGCCCCATTCGTGCCACGTTAAGGATAACATGGCTATCCATGAAGTAAGTGCGCGGCAAATCTGTGCGCGAGTTCCCGAAATACCTGTTCCTGAGGTTTTCTATTGATTTCCCGCCGCCTGTTTCTGCTCGGCCTTTCCGCCACCGCCCTTTCGGCCTGTTCCACCACCCGGCAACCCGCCGTGCAGGAACCCGTTATCGACCCCTATTACCAGCGCATGTATGGCGCGGTGCTGAACGAGCCCTATCCGATCGCCGCCATGGACCTGCGGGTCGTCGACCCGAAATGGTGGCGCCAGGAAGTGCCCTATTACACCAATGAGCGCCCCGGCACGCTGGTGGTCGATACGCCCGCCCATTACCTCTACCTGGTGCTCGAGAACAATCGCGCCCTGCGCTACGGCATCGGCGTGGGCAAGGACGAGGCCCTGGTGTTCCGCGGCGAGGCCACGATCGGCCGCAAGGCGGCCTGGCCGCGCTGGACGCCGACGCAATCCATGATCCGCCGCGAGCCCGATCGCTACGGTCCCTATGCCGGCGGCATGGAGCCCGGCCCGGAAAACCCGTTGGGGCCGCGCGCGCTCTATCTCTACAAGAATGGCCGCGACACTCTGTTCCGTATCCACGGCACCACGGAACCCTATACGATCGGCACCAATGTGTCCTCGGGCTGCATCCGGCTGATGAACCAGGACATCATCGATCTCTATGCCCGCGTGCCGGTCGGCGCGCGCGTCACGGTGATCAATTAAAAATTCGTCGAGATGTGGCTTGCGCCGGAGCCCGAGGCTTCCTAAGTGAGCGTCACATCTCAAGGAATTGCCGGGAGCGGACCATACCGTAGTCACCCGCTTCCGGCATCAAAAAGGTCCGTTCCGCAAGGGGCGGGCCTTTTTACTGTTCAGCTCTCGAGCGGTTCGGCCTTGAGGGAAGCGGCCTCCCCCAATCTGGATCGTCACCCTCGGGCCTGACCCGAGGGGTCTTTGTTTCTGGGTCTATCGCAAGCGCCCTCGGGTCGAGCTCGAGGGTGACGATCGGTGGGTGGGGGGCGTTCAGTGATCCGCTGATGGACCCCCTCCCTCATTCCCTTCCCTCAAGGGGGAGGGAGGCGAAGGAGCCGTGATCCAGCTCAATGCGGATTGCTTTGAGGGCATCTCACCCATGCTCGATCGTCGCCCTCGGGCCTGACCCGAGGGGTCTTTGGTTTCGGGTGCATCGCGAACGCCCTCGGGTCAGGCCCGAGGGTGACGAGCTGTGGGTGGGGTGGTTCAGTGATCCGCTGATGGACCCCCTCCCTCATTCCCTCCCCTCAAGGGGGAGGGAGGCGAAGGAGCCGTGATCCGGCTAAATGTGGGCTGCTTTAAGAGCATCTAACCCAATCCGGGTGGACTAACACGGAAACGATCTAGCCCGGGCCGGCCAGAAGCTGGCGCAGCTTCTTGTCATCGCGACTCTTGCGCGCCGCCGCCTCCGGCATGCGGGCAAGGCAGAGTTCGACCAGTTCGCGCCGCTGCGCATCGCTCTCAAAGGCATCGAGCGGCAGGACCAGGGCGAGGGCGCCATGCATGAAGGCCAGGGCGCCCGGCGTCAGGAAAACCGCCTCCACGCCGCTCCAGCCCAGCGTGAAATCCATATGCGCGCCGCGCCAGTGCAGGCCCTGGTCGTCGGCGACGAAGTCCATGGGCGTGGTGGGGCTGGCCGCTTCGATGGCGGCGATGGACATGCGCCGCTGCCAGGGGGCAATCACCCCGGCATGGAACAAGGCGACCAGAAACAGCAGGGCCAGGATGACCGGCAGCGCGGGAATGGCCGGGTTCCAGATATTGAGGCCGATGCCAATGGCCGCGGCAAGCATGCCGCCGCCGAACATCGACCCGAAGATCACCAATCGGGCGCGCCGGTTCTGGGCCCGGCTGAACCGCTGGTGGTGCAGCACCGCCGCCGCGTCGTAGACATGGCGGTAATCGGGCCGATAGGTCAGGCGGAGATCCGGCATTCCGATCCTCTTTCAGTGACGCCAGCAGTGCCAAACGAAAAAGGCGCAGCCATGGCCGCGCCCTTTCCTGAAGGTGATATCCGAGGCGATCAGAGGGTGCGCTGCACCGTCTCGACGCGGAAGCATTCGATGACGTCGCCGGCGCGGATGTCCTCGTAATTCTCGAAGGCCATGCCGCATTCCTGGCCCATGGCCACTTCCTTGACTTCGTCCTTGAAGCGCTTGAGCGTCTTGAGCTTGCCTTCGTGGATGACGACGTTGTCGCGCAGGAGGCGGACGCCGGCGCCGCGTTCCACGATGCCCTCGGTGACCCGGCAGCCGGCGACCTTGCCGACCTTGGTGATCTGGAAGACTTCGAGGATTTCCGCGTAACCGATGAAGGTTTCGCGGCGCTCCGGCGCGAGCAGGCCGCTCATGGCATTCTTCACGTCCTCGATGAGGTCGTAAATGATGTTGTAATAGCGGATCTCGATGCCGTCGCGATTGGCCAGCTCGCTGGCCTGCTTGTTGGCGCGGACATTGAAGCCGATGACGATGGCGTTCGACGCCGAGGCCAGGGTGACATCGGATTCGGTGATGCCGCCGACGCCCGAGAACAGGATCTGGGCGGAGACTTCATCGGTGGAGAGCTTGTTGAGCGACGCCACGATGGCCTCGACCGAGCCCTGCACGTCGCCCTTGATGATCAGCGGGAACTTGGAAATGCCCGCGATCTTGAGCTGGTTCATCATCTGCTCGAGGCTGGTGGCGCCGCCGCCGGCCGTCTTCTCGCGGATGGCGCGCTGGCGATATTCGGTCACCTCGCGGGCGCGCGCTTCGGTCTCGACGACCGAGAAGCGGTCGCCGGCGCTCGGCACGCCGTTGAAGCCCAGCACTTCCACCGGCACCGACGGCCCGGCTTCCTTGACCTGGCCGCCCTGATCGTTGATCAGCGCGCGGACGCGGGCAAACTCGGTGCCGGCCACGAGAATGTCGCCAATCTTGAGCGTGCCGCGCTGCACCAGAACCGTCGCCACCGCACCGCGGCCGCGATCGAGCTTGGCTTCGATGACCAGGCCCTCGGCGCGCCCGTCGCGGGCCACCTTGAGCTCGAGCACTTCGGCCTGCAGCAGGATGGTTTCGAGCAGCTTGTCGAGGCCGGCCTGGGTCTTGGCCGAGACCTCCACGTCGAGCACGTCGCCGCCCATGGATTCCACGAAGACTTCGTGCTGGAGCAATTCGGTGCGCACCCGCTGGGGATTGGCCTCCGGCTTGTCCATCTTGTTGATGGCCACGATGATCGGCACGCCGGCCGCCTTGGCATGCTTGATGGATTCGATGGTCTGCGGCATGACGCCGTCATCGGCCGCCACCACCAGCACCGCGATATCGGTCGCCTGGGCGCCGCGGGCGCGCATGGCGGTGAAGGCCTCGTGGCCCGGCGTATCGAGGAAGGTGATCTTCTGGCCGTTCTTCTCGACCTGATAGGCACCGATATGCTGGGTGATGCCGCCGGCTTCGCCGGACACCACATTGGCTTCGCGGATGGCGTCGAGCAGGCTCGTCTTGCCGTGGTCGACGTGACCCATGATGGTCACGACGGGGGCGCGATCGGTCAGGTCCTCGGCCTTGTCGTCCGAGGCGATGTCGAACAGGCCTTCTTCCACGTCGGCTTCCGACACGCGCTTGACCGTATGGCCCAGCTCGATGGCGATCAGCTCGGCCGTATCGGCGTCGATCACGTCGGTGATCTTGGCCATCTGGCCCTGCTGCATCAGCATCTTGATGACGGTGACCGAACGTTCGGCCATGCGGTTGGCCAATTCGCCCACCGTGATGACTTCCGGAATGGTCACTTCGCGGCTGAGCTTGGGCGCATCCTGCTGGTTGCGACCCATCTTCTTGTCGCGGCGACGGCGCATGGCGGCCAGCGAGGGACCACGATCGCGATCGCTCTCGGTGGTGGCGCTGGACAGGGTCAGGCGGCCGCGGGCCGAGCCGTCATCGACGCGGCGCGTCGGACGTTCGGGCTGGGCGCGGCTGGCGCGACGGGCATTTTCCAGTTCCGCCTCGGTGGTCGGACGATGCTGGGGCGCACCGGTGCGGGTGCGGCGGCCATCGGCCTCGCTGGGCGGGGCCGGAGGCATGTTGCCGATCGGCGCCATGCCGCCACCGGGCCGGCGATCGCCGGCCGGACGCGCACCAGGACCACCCGGACGCCGTTCGCCCGGACGGGCGCCGGCGGCAGGCCGCTCGCCTTCGCCGGGGCGGCCCGTGGGCCGCTCATTGGCGCTGCGCTGCGGACGCGGCGGCTGGCCGGGACGGCCGGCCACGGTGCGCACGCTGGAGGGACCGGCATTGCGCTGGCTGGCCGGCACGAATTCCTCGCGCTGCGGCTCGGGCTCGGCCTGGCGGGCCGCTTCTTCCTCGGCGCGACGGGCTTCATCGGCCTTGCGGCGCTCTTCTTCCTGGCGCGCGGCTTCCTCGCGCACCTGGCGGCGGCGATTGTCTTCCTCGATGCGGCGCGCTTCCTCGGCGGCGAAACGTTCCCGGTCCTCGGCCTGGCGGGCGCCGGCCAGAGCCAGCGCCTGGCGGCGCGCCTCGGCTTCGGCGGCGCTGAGGCCCAGCGGCGCGCGGTTCTGCTGCTGCATCGGCCGGCCCTGGCCGGGACGGCCCTGACCGGAAGCGCCCGGACGCCCGCCCGAGCCGCCGCCCGGAGCCGCATTGGGCTTGGGCACGATGCGGGTGCGCTTTTCCACGACCACCGTCGAGCGCGACGGCCCGCGCGACATCCCGCCGGGGCGATTGCCCAGGCCGGCGCCGCCCTTGAGGGTCAGCGTCTTCTTGGCGCCGGTATCGTCAGTGCGCTTGTCGTCGTTATCAGCCATACTTCCTATCGTCTTTCGTCCTGATCCGCGGACAAAAGCACACCGGACGCCGCATTGCGGTCGGTGTACTCTTCCATCGGTTGGGCGATGTATCGGGCCAGTCTGTGGGCCTTGTCCACCGCCGATTGGGCTGCCGCCCCTGTCGTCAGGGCAGCATGTATCACATTTTCCAGTCCAAGTGCCAAACCCATTTCGGCACTTTGAAGCAATTCGAAATGCGGCACGTCCGGGCCGCCTATATCCTGCTCGCGCCGGGCATAATTGAGGGCCTTGAGCGTGCCGGCCATCTTGTTGCGCCCATCCTCGGCCGCGTCGGTCGCGGTGAGCAGGGCGATCACCTGCATGCCTTCGAGCGCCGACTTCACCTTGGTGGCGCCGGTGACGAACTGGCCGGCCTTGCGCGCCATGCCCAAGGCCGACAGCAGGCGCTGCCGCAACCGCAATTCGGTCAGCGCCGCCAGATCCTCGGCCACGACGACCGGCGCCTTGAGCGAGCGGGCAAAGGCCTTCTTCTTCACCGCCTCGGCCACGGCCGCGCGGCTCAGCGTGATCCAGACGCCGCGCCCCTCGGCGCGGGCCTCGACATCGGGCACCAGCACGCCGTCGGGGCCGACCACGAAACGCACCAGCGCCTCGACCGGCTTTTCCGTCCGGGTCAAGGCACAGGTCCTAACCATGTCCGCGCGCCGGGCCAAAGCCGGGTGCTCCCCTGAAGGCGGCCCTTAGACCGCCTCCTCCTCGGAATAGCCCTCTTCGCCCTCATCGGCGGCGGGCAGGTCGTCTTCGCTGATCCAGCCCGCCTTGATACGGGCCTGCATGATCATGTCCTCGGCTTCCTCGCGGGAAATGGGGAAATCCTTGAAGGTGCCTTCAAAGCGCTTGGTTTCGCCATCCTTGCGTTCGGTCCAGCCGACCAGGTCGTCGGCGGCGCAACCGGCGAAATCCTCGACGGTCTTGATATCTTCCTTGCCCAGGGCCACCAGCATGGCCGCATTGAGCCCGGCAATCTCGTAGAGATCGTCCGAAACGCCGAGCGCGGTGCGCTCCTCGTCATGCTTGCGGTCGATCTCGGCCAGGTATTCGGCGGCGCGATTCTGGATTTCGGCGGCGGTTTCCTCGTCGAAGCCCTCGATCGAGGCAATTTCATTGCTCTCGATATAGGCCAGTTCCTCGACCGAGGAGAAGCCTTCCGAAGCCAATAGCTGGGCAACCATCTCGTCGACGTCAAGGGCCTGCATGAACAGGGTCGAGCGTTCGGTGAATTCCTTCTGCCGGCGTTCGCTCTCTTCCTGCTCGGTCAGGATGTCGATATCCCAGCCGATGAGCTGCGACGCCAGGCGCACATTCTGGCCCCGGCGGCCGATGGCCAGCGAAAGCTGCTCGTCGGGCACCACGGTCTCGATGCGCTCGGCCTGCTCGTCCAGCACCACCTTGGCCACGTCGGCCGGCTGCAGGGCGGACACCACGAGGTCGGCGATATTGTCGGTCCAGGGAATGATGTCGATCTTTTCGCCCTGGAGTTCGGCGACGACGGCCTGGACGCGGGAACCGCGCATACCCACGCAGGCGCCGACCGGATCGATCGAGGAATCGTTGGAGGTGACGGCGATCTTGGCGCGCGAACCCGGATCGCGGGCGATCGAGCGGATGGTGATGACGCCATCGTAGATTTCCGGCACTTCCTGCATGAACAGCTTGGCCATGAATTGCGGATGGGTGCGGCTGAGGAAAATCTGCGGGCCGCGCTGCTCGCGGCGCACGTCATAGATATAGGCGCGGACGCGATCGCCGTAGCGGAACATTTCGCGCGGGATCAGCTCGTCGCGGCGGATAATGGCTTCGCCGCGGCCCAGATCGACGATGACATTGCCATATTCGACGCGCTTGACGCTGCCGTTGACGATTTCGCCGACGCGGCCGGTATATTCCTCGAACATCTTGTCGCGCTCGGCATCGCGCACCTTCTGCACGATGACCTGCTTGGCCGACTGGGCGGCGATGCGGCCGAATTCCATGGGCGGCAGCGGCTCGGTCAGGAAGTCGCCGACCTTGGCGGTCGGGTTCTTGACCTGGGCGAGCTTGAGATTGACCTGGCGGGAGGGCTCCTCGACCTCGTCGACGATCTCGAGCAGGCGCCACATGCGGGTTTCGCCGGAGCGCGGATTGATCTCGACCTTGATCTCGGTTTCGGCGCCGTAGCGGCCCTTGGCGGCCTTTTCCATGGCGTCCTGCATCGCCTCGATCACGACCATGCGGTCGATGTTCTTTTCGCGGGCGACAGCGTCGGCGATCTGCAACAGCTCAAGGCGGTTCGCACTAACGGCCATTTAGTTCTTCTCCTCGGAAGGATTATCGTCGTTGTCGGCGTCGGCATTTTCGACCGTTTCGGTCTCGTCGTCGTCGATCGGATGCAGCTCCTGGTCGGCGCGGGCCATGTCCATGAGCTTGTCGGTCATCACCAGCTTGGCCTCGGCGATATCGGCGAAGGCGAGCTTGTGATTGGGATCGGTGCCGCCCGGCGTATCGGGCAGGATAATGATGACCCCCTCGTCGTCGACGGGGCCGATTTCGCCGCGGAAGCGCTTGCGGCCATTGATCATGTCGGCCAGCTCGACCTTGGCTTCGTGGCCGATGAACCGCTCGTAGTCGCGCTTGCGCACCAGCGGCCGGTCGATGCCGGGCGAGGAGACTTCCAGGTGATATTCGCGGTCGATCGGATCTTCCACATCCAGGATCGGCGAGAGGTCCTTACTCAGGGTCTCGCAATCGGTGATGGTGAAGCGGCCGTTCTCGTCCTCGGCCATGATCTGGAGCGTGCAGCCGTTTTCCGGCGTGATCTTCACCCGCACCAGGGCAAAGCCGAGATCGTTGGCCACCGGTTCGACGATGCGGGAAATCCGGGCCTCGAGCCCGGTTTCCTTGATATAGCGCCTTTCAGCGAGATCGAAAGCCAATTGATGTCCCGATAACAAAAAGAGCGGGGGCCGGTCAGGGCACCCACTCTCGAATGAGAGCAATGATGTTGCCTTCATATAGACGGCCATGCCGGGAAAGGCAAGGGAGCCGCTAGCGCTCCCAGGTGACATTGGCGACATCGGCCCCCGCCGCCTCGAGCAGGCCGCGCAGGTCGCCGACCATGGCGTCGGGACCGCAGAGATAGAAGTTCTGCGCGAGGTCGGGGACGTGCCGCTCGAGGAAGCCGGCATCGATCCGCTCCTGCAGCAAGCCGGATCCGGGATCGTCGGTCAGGGTCCAGAGCACGTCGAGCCCCTCCATGGCCTCGAATTCCTCGCGCAGGATGATGTCCTTCTCGGTGCGGTTGGAGACGATGAGCCGATTGCCGGCGATTTTGCCGCTGGCATTGAGATGGCGAAGAATGGCGATGAAAGGGGTGACGCCGGCCCCGCCGGCAATGAAAGTGCCCTTGCCCTTATATTGGATGGTGCCCCAGACATCGCGCAGGATCAACCGGTCGCCGGCGCCCAGCGACCAGAGCTCGTTGGTGACGCCGGAATGGTCGAAATAGCTCTTGATGGTGAATTCGAGCTCGTCCGCATCGGGCAGGCAGGTGAAGGTGAAGGGGCGCTTCTCGTCCCGCCAGCCGTCGCGGTCGATGCTGACCTCGGTGGCCTGGCCGGGGCTGAACCGATAATTCGCCGGGCGCTCGAGGCGGTAATGGCGGACATTGTGGGTGACGGGAACGGTGTCGAGAATTCGCACGAAGGTCTGCATGGTGACGCTCTCCTTTCCGCTTCAACCATCAGCCCGCGCGGGCGGTTGCACAAGGGGCGCCGACAAAGCGCGGCCGGTTTCCCCCGCGAAACCAAGGCACGTGCAAAATCCTTGATTTCCCTGGAAAAACCGTCGGCGGTGCCGCGCGGATTTCAAGATCGAAAAACTTGTTTTGAGGCCGTTGCGGGCTGCGGGGCGGGTGCGCATTTCCGTTTGGTCTGAAACAGAAAGGATCACCTCCCATGATCAAGAACAGCGTCGTCGCCCTTGTTACCGCAGCCGCCCTTGCCGGCATTGCCATGCCCGCCATGGCTGCCGCAGCACCGGCCACCTCGATCGAAAGCGATTCCGACACGAGCTCCTTCGATGCCGATTACGTGCTGCACCAGTTGCAGGCCCAGGGCGTGAATGCCACGTCCGTGGAAACCTGGGGCACCCATGTCCGCGCCTTCGTGATCGGCGAAGATGGTCGCCAGACCATGCGCCTGTTCAACGCCGATACGTTGCAGCCGGCCAATATCTGACTACCAAGCCTGGCGCCGTCAGCAATGACGGCGCCCGAACCCTTGCAGGTTCAATGCAGGATTTCGCCGGCCAGATCATCGAAGCGCCGGCGCGCTTCCTCCACCGCCCGCCGGTTGCGCAGCGCGAATTGCTGCCAGTCATCGGCCAGGGCGAGCAATTCCCGCCCCAGATCGGTCAGCTCATATTCGACGCGCGGCGGAATGGTCGCATAGGCCCGGCGCGTCACGAAGCCGTCGCGCTCCAGTTCGCGCAGGGTCTGGCTCAGCGATTTCTGCGGCACGCCACCCATATTGCGGCGCAATTGATTGAACCGCATCGTGCCCTGCCGCAATTGCACGATCACCACCAGCGTCCACTTGCTCGGCCGCACCACCAGAAGATCGTGGCGCGTTTCGGAAGAGGGGCTGGTCATGAAAATTCTCCGGCGGCGTAAAGCACGGATATGGGGCGTAGTTCGCCCAGGTCCAGAGGCGCCATGCATTAAAGCCTGGACAGGATGCCGCGAAGAACCGGCTCAGCGCCGGAGAAAGCTGAAATAGAAACTGACCATCCGCCCCTCGCGCCGCGCCTTCTGCTCGTAGCGCGTCGGCTGCCAGCCGGGATAGGGCTGATGCCAGGCGCCGGGCGCCTGGGGGGCGAAGATGAACGCGGGCTCGCGCAGGATATGGGCGAGGGTCCAATCGGCGTAATCCTCAATATCGGTGGCGAAGTGAAAACTGCCGCCGGGCCGGATCACCCGCGCCAATTCCCGCAGCGTCACCGGGGAGACGAAGCGGCGCTTGTGATGGCGCGTCTTGGGCCAGGGATCGGGATAGAGCAGATAGACCGCATCCACCGAGGCCTCGGGCAGGGCCAGCAGCAGCTTGAGCGCGTCGTCGGTGAAGAGGCGCACATTGGCGAGGCCTTTCGCGTCGATGGCCTGCACCATCTTGCCGATGCCGCCGGTAAAGACCTCGCAGCCGATAAAGCCGGTCCCGGGCTCCTCCGCGGCCTTGCGGGCGAGATGCTCGCCGCCGCCATAGCCGATTTCGATGACGATGCGTCCCGCCGCAGGGAAAAGGTCGCGCGGATCGAGCGCGCCTTCGAGCCGGATTTCCACCTGCGGCAGCTTTTCGGCCACCTGCGCCTTCTGCCCCCCATGCAGCTTCTTGCCGGAGCGGCGCCCGAAAAAGGCGCGCGGCTCACCGGAGCGGGTCTTGGGGAGTTCGTGGTCGGTCATTGAATCGTATTGCTCGTGAGGGGCCATCGATTATTCCCCATCCACCGCTCGTCACCCTCGGGCTTGACCCGAGGGCGTTGTCTTTGTCGGTTTCGGCAAGAGCCCTCGGGTCGACCGAGGGTGACGAGCCGAGAAGGGGGCGTCGTCGCGCCTCAATATTACATTCGGCTAGGCGTGACTACCGCACCGCGTCCTTCAATGCCTTGACCAGATCGGTCTTCTCCCAGGAGAAAGAACCGTCGCGGCCGGCCTTGCGGCCGAAATGGCCATAGGCGGCGGTCTTGGCATAGATGGGCTTGTTGAGGTCGAGATGGGTGCGGATGCCGCGTGGCGTCAGGTCCATCACCTCGCTCAGCGCCGTTTCCAGCCGCGCCTCGTCCACCTTGCCGGTGCCGTGCAGGTCGACATAGATCGAGAGCGGCTTGGCGACGCCGATGGCGTAGGAGAGCTGGATGGTGGCGCGATCGGCCAGGCCCGCGGCAACCACGTTCTTGGCGAGATAGCGCGCCGCATAGGCGGCCGAGCGGTCCACCTTGGTGGGGTCCTTGCCCGAAAAGGCGCCGCCGCCATGGGGGGCCGCGCCGCCATAGGTATCGACGATGATCTTGCGGCCGGTCAGGCCCGCATCGCCATCGGGGCCGCCGACCACGAACTTGCCGGTGGGGTTGACGTGCCAGACGGTGTTCTCGTCGATCCAGCCTTCGGGCAGGGCCTGGCGGATATAGGGCTCGACAATGCCCCGCACATCGGCGGAAGTCAGGTTCTCGTCCAGGTGCTGGGTGGAGAGCACGATCTGGGTGACGCCGACCGGCTTGCCGTTTTCGTAGCGCACCGTGACCTGGCTCTTGGCATCGGGGCCGAGCTTGCCGGCCGGGCCGTTATTGGCCTTGCGCGCCTGGGTCAGGGTTTCGAGGATCTTGTGCGCGTAATAGATCGGCGCGGGCAGCAATTCGGGGGTCTCGCGGGCGGCATAGCCGAACATGATGCCCTGGTCGCCGGCGCCGACATCCTTGTTGCCGGCCTCGTCCACGCCCTGGGCGATATCGGCGGACTGGCCATGGAGCAGCACGTCGATCTTGGCATTCTTCCAGTGGAAGCCGGATTGCTCATAACCGATGGCGCGGATGGCCTTGCGGGCGGCCGTGCGGAATTTGGACGGATTGACCAGGGGCGCGCCGGCGGCATCGCGCAGCACCTTGCCGTCCTTGCCCTTTTTCAGCAGCGTTTCGGGCACGCGCACTTCGCCGGCAATGACGACGCGATTGGTGGTCGCCATGGTTTCGCAGGCGATGCGCACGCTTGCGGGATCCATGCCGGCCTTCTTGGCCTCCTTGAACACCAGATCGACGATTTCGTCGGAAATCCGGTCGCAGACCTTGTCGGGATGGCCTTCGGAAACGGATTCCGAAGTGAACAGATAGGAAGATCGGGCCACGTTAAACCTCTTTGCAAGTGGCGAGGGCGCACGCGGGAGTGCGCGTGTGGAGACACATTCCTCCACACTTTCAGCTCCGCTTCTCGCAGGTCCGGCGGGGGAAAGCAATAGCCATATAAAGGAAGCTTTATATCGGAAGCCCTTGCAGGGAAGCCGCAATTGCCGCGGTGCCGGCGCGCATGCCTTTCCTTGGCCATCGCTCTGTGCCAATGAAGGGCGGGACACAAAATCTGGACTTTTTCCATGGCCATCAGAGTGCATCGCGGCGACCTGCCCAATCTTTCCAATTACGGCCGCGAAGTGGCGATCGACACCGAGACCATGGGCCTCAACCCGCATCGCGACCGGCTCTGCGTGGTGCAGCTTTCGCCCGGCGACGGCAGCGCCGATGTGGTGCAGATCCCCCAGGATGCGTCCGAGGCGCCGAACCTGGTCAAGCTGCTCTCCGATCCGGGCGTGACCAAGATCTTCCACTATGCCCGTTTCGATGTCGCCGTGCTGCAGAACCGCTTCGGCGTGGTGACCGGCCCGGTCTATTGCACCAAGATCGCCTCCAAGCTGGTGCGCACCTATACTGATCGCCACGGGCTCAAGGACCTGGTGCGCGAATTGCTCAATATCGACATGTCCAAGCAGCAGCAGAGTTCGGATTGGGGCGGGGAAAAACTGAGCGACGCCCAGCTCGATTACGCCGCCTCGGACGTGCTCTACCTGCACGATCTCAAGCGCCATCTCGACCGCATGCTGGCCCGCGAGGGCCGCACCGAGCTGGCCCGGTCCTGCTTCGATTTCCTCGAGACGCGTTGCGCGCTCGATCTGCTGGGCTGGGACGAGACCGATATTTTCGCCCATAGCTGAGCGGAAAATGCCCATGGCGGCCCTGCCGGGACAATTGCGGATCCATCGCCGCCTGGAGCGGCGGAACCGGCTGGTGGCGGTGCTGCGCATCGCCCTGCCGGGCATGGGGCTCATCGTGCTGGCGGGCCTGTTGGCGCAGATCTATGTCGCCAGCTTTACCGGGCGGTTCGGGGTGGGCCGCATCGAGGTCAGCCCCGAATCCATCCTGGTCGACGCACCCGAATATGCCGGCACCCTGGACGACGGATCGGCCTATCGGGTCTGGGCGGCGCGGGCCTGGGCGGCGACCGACCGCACCGATTTGATCGACCTGAGCGGCGCCCATCTGGTGGTGGACCGGCCCGATGGCGTGCAGATGCAGGTGGATGCGCAGGACGCGCAATTGGAAACCACAGAACAGCTCACCCTGGTGCCCGGGCAGGCCGATATCGCCGATTCCACCGGCACGGTCGGCACGCTCGCCGATTCGATCTTCGACTGGCAGGCGCAGGTGCTGACCACCCGGGGCGCGGTGAGCATCGATTATGCCGATGGCTCCACCGTGCGGGCACAGGGTCTGGTCTATGACGCCGCCGCCAAGGTCTGGACATTTTCGCGTTCCGTGGTCACCTTGCCGGCAACCCCGGGTGAAGATGTCCGTTCCGGTTCTGGAGATTGACCCTGATGCGCCCCGTTCGGACCCTGCTCGTCTTCGCCGCCCTGCTGCTGCCCGCGCCCATGGCCTGGGCGCAGAACAAGGTGGAAATCACCTCCGACCTGTTCGTGATGAACGAGGCGGTGCGCGAAGCGGTGTTCACCGGCAATGTCGTTGTCGTCCATCCCAATGTCACCGTCTGGGCGCCCAAAGTGGTGGCAACCTATGGCGAAGGCGGCACCACCGATATTGAAACCTTCGAGGCCTCGGGGGGCAATGTGCGCCTCAAGACCGAGGACCAGGACGCCACCGGCGACCGCGCCGTCTTCACCCCGGCCGATCAATTGCTGCGCCTCACCGGCAATGTGAAGGTCACCAATGCCAGCGGCACTGTGGATGCCAGCGAATTGGTGGTGAACCTTGAAACCAATGTCTCCACCTTCACCAGCAGCGGTGGCGGGCGGGTGACCGGGATCTTCACCTCGCAATGAGTGCCGAATCCCGCCCCCGCATCGACCAGAGCGGCTGGCTGGTCGCCCATGGCCTGGCCAAGAGCTTCGGCAAGCGCGCCGTGGTGCGCGACGTGTCCCTCGCGGTGCGGCGCGGGGAGGCGGTGGGCCTGCTCGGCCCCAATGGCGCGGGCAAGACCACCGTGTTCACCATGATCATGGGCCTGGTCAAACCCGATGCCGGCAAGATCCTGCTCGACGGGCAGGTCATCACCCGGCTGCCGCTGTTCCAGCGCGGGCAATTGGGCATCGGCTACCTGCCGCAGGAGCCCTCCATCTTCCGCGGCCTGACCGTGACCGGCAATATCATGGCGGTGCTGGAAAACGCGGTGAGCGGGCGGGCGGAGCGCAAGGCGCGGCTGGAATCGCTGCTCGAGGAGTTTTCCATCCAGCACCTGGCCAAGTCCAATGCCCTGGCCTTGTCGGGCGGCGAGCGCCGCCGCGTCGAGATCGCCCGGGCCCTGGCCGCCGATCCGGCCTTCATGCTGCTCGACGAACCCTTTGCCGGGGTCGATCCGATCGCGGTGGCGGAGGTGAAGGGCCTGGTGCGGCAATTGACCCAGCGCGGCATCGGCGTACTCATCACCGACCATGCCGTGCGCGAGACGCTGGGCCTGGTCGACCGCGCCTATCTCATCCATGGTGGCAAGGTGATGATCCAGGGCAAGCCCGAAACCATCTCCGCTGATCCCGAGGCCAGGCGGGTCTATCTGGGCGAGAGCTTTTCGATCTAGCCCGTGGCATTGCCCGCCCTATCCGCCCCGTCTGGCACGAAACTTGCCGAGGCGGGCAAACTCAGTCATGTTGCGCGCGGGAAGCGGCCGGCAAGGCCGAATTTGCAATTAGAGACGATCATCCATGGCGCTTACGCCAAGGCTGGAATTCCGCCAGTCGCAGAGCCTGACCCTGACCCCGCAGCTGATGCAGTCGATCCGGCTGCTGCAGCTCAGCCATCTCGAGCTCAACACCTTCGTCGATGCCGAATTGCTGCGCAATCCGCTGCTGGAGCGCGAGGAGGCGGGGAACGAGGAGCGGAGCGAGCCGGCCGAGATGCCCGAGCGGCAGACCGAGATGAGCGCCTATGAGGACACTTTTACCTCGGGCGAGCGCGTCAAGGATGCCGGCGAGATCGCCGAGGGCTACGATACTGCGGTCGAAAACGTCTTTCCCGACGCCATTCCCCAGGATATCGGCCAGACCGCCGGCCCCGACCGCAATGGATCGTTCGAGGGCGGCGAGGCGCCCGACCTCGATCAATATGTCGCCAGCCGGCCGCGCCTGTCCGACCACCTGGAGGCGCAGGCGCAGATGCTGCTGCGCAATCCGGCCGACCGGCTGATCGCGCGGCACCTGATCGACGGGATCAACGAGGCGGGCTATCTCATTGTCGAACTCGATGCGGTGGCCGAAATGCTGGGCGCGGAGATCGAGGATGTCGAGGCGGTGCTGGGCGTGCTGCAGACCTGCGAGCCGGCCGGCATCTTTGCCCGCGACGTGGCCGAATGCCTTGCCATCCAATTGCGCGAACGCGACCGGCTCGATCCGATCATGCAGAAGCTGCTGGCCAATCTGGACCTTCTGGCCGAGCACAATATGCCGGCCTTGCTCAAGGCGGTGGGCTGCGACCGCGAGGACCTGGCCGACATGCTGGCCGAACTGCGCCTGCTCGACCCCCGGCCCGGCCTGGCCTTCGATACCGGCCCGGTGGAGGCGGTGGTGCCCGATGTCTTCGTGCGGTCCGGGCCGGACGGCGCCTGGCAGGTGGAGCTCAATTCCGACACCCTGCCCCGCGTGCTGGTCAACCGGGTCTATTATGCAAGCGTCTCGACGAAGACGCGCGACCCGGGCGAGAAGGCCTTCCTCTCCGATTGCCTGGCCAATGCCAATTGGCTGACCAAGAGCCTCGACCAGCGCGCCCAGACCATCACCCGGGTGGCGGCCGAAATCGTGCGCCAGCAGGACGGTTTCCTCACCCATGGGGTGGCGCATTTGCGGCCCATGACGCTCAAGATCGTGGCGGAGGCCATCGACATGCACGAATCCACCGTCTCCCGCGTCACCGCCAACAAATATATGGCCACGCCGCGCGGCCTCTATGAGATGAAATATTTCTTCACCACCGCCATCGCCTCGGCCGATGGCGGGGGCGAGCATTCGGCGGAAGCGGTGCGCCACCGCATCCGCCAATTGATCGATGCCGAGCCGGGCAATGACATCCTTTCGGACGACACCATCGCCGAAATGCTGCGCAAGGAGCAGGGGATCGACGTGGCCCGCCGCACCGTGGCCAAATATCGTGAAGCCATGAACATTCCCTCCTCGGTGATCCGGCGCCGCCAGAAGAAGGATTTGGCCAGGATCGCGTGAGGTCCGGCATCGGCCCGAGGATGACGATCCGTGATCGCCCTGCCCTCGGGGAAGGCGAAGTAGGGCTTGCAATCGCGGCTTAAAAGTCTATTTTAGAAGCATTCTAATTGTTAATCGCGCAGGGATTTCCCATGTTCATCCAGACCGAAGCCACGCCCAATCCGGCGACGCTGAAATTCCTGCCGGGCCGCGATGTCGTGACCGGCGAACCGCGCGATTTCCGCTCCCTCGAAGCGGCGGCGATTTCGCCGCTGGCCACCGGGCTCTTCGCCATTTCCGGGGTGACCGGGGTGTTCCTGGGCGCCGATTTCATCTCGGTGACCAAGGACGACACCAATTGGGCCCATATCAAGCCGGCCATTCTCGGCGTGATCATGGATCATTTCCTCTCCGGCAAGCCGGTGATCGTGGAAGACGGCGCCGCGCCCATCGCCTTCGACGAGATCGAGGAATTCTACGAAGAAGACGACAAGGAAATGGTGGAAGTCATCAAGGAGCTTCTGGCCACCCGCGTGCGTCCGGCCGTGGCCATGGATGGCGGCGACATCATCTTCAAGGGTTTCAAGGAAGGCACGGTATTCCTGCACATGCAGGGCGCCTGCTCGGGCTGCCCCTCCTCCACCGCCACGCTCAAGAGCGGCATCGAAAACCTGCTCCGCCATTTCGTGCCCGGCGTCGAGGCGGTTCAGCAGGTTTGAGGCCGGCCGAAAGGCAGATCGCTCCGGTGGAGCGATTTTGGGCCGCAAAGCCATGAGAGCTACGCTCGAATGGCCGGCCGCACTTCGGGGCCGTCGGCTCCATCGCCCCCTCGCCCCTCAGGGGAGAGGGGCGAGGTGAGGGGTGAAGCCCCCGGGGACCGCGACAGTGAACCCCTCATCCGGCCCTTCGGGCCACCTTCTCCCCTCAGGGGAGAAGGAAGGGGGCCTTTCGCGGCAAACAGTTAAGCAGCAAGTCAGGGGCCCGATGAGCGATCATCGGGCTCCGGTTTTTTTGGCGCTTCGGTTGCTGCGCCCCCTCTCCCTTGGGGGAGAGGGTTGGGGTGAGGGGGCCTTCGGGCAAACGCCGAGCGAATTGAAGGCCCCCTCACCCGGTCCTTCGGACCGACCTCTCCCCCCAAGGGAGAGGTAGAGTTGCCCCATCGCCGCAAACCCGCTACCTGCAAGCCCAGCAAGCCCCGGATTCAATATGCCCGTTACCGCCCATATCGAAAGCCTTGGCCACAAGGGCGAAGGCATCGCACTTGTCGAGGGCAAGCGCGTCTTCGTGCCTTTCGCGCTGCCGGGCGAGGACGTGCTGATCGACACCGCAGGCGAGCGCGGCACGCTGCTCGAAGTGCTGGCCCCTGCCCCCAACCGCGCCGAACCCTTCTGCCCGCGTTTCGGCCGTTGCGGCGGCTGCCAATTGCAGCACATGGATGCGGCCGGCTATGCCCAATTCAAGACCGGCCTCGTGGTCAATCCGCTGCGCCAGGCGGGCCTCGATGTCCAGGTCTCCCGCTTCGTCACCGCCCATGGCGCCGGCCGCCGCCGCGCGACGCTGCATGCCCGCAGGGACGGCGCCGGCTATATGCGGCTCAGGAGCCATGACCTGCTCGACCTCGATGCCTGCCCCATCCTGGTGCCGGCCCTGGCGCGGGCGCCCGATATCGCCCGTGCCCTGGGCGCGGCGATCGGGGAATGCGACCTGGCCTTTACCGCCACCAATGCGGGGATCGATGTCGGCATCCGCAAGGCGCCCCGCGCTGTGCGCGCCGAGGCCCTGGTGCCGCTGGCCAATCGACTCGGCCTGGCCCGGCTGGCTCTGGGCAATGAAATGATCCTGCTGCGCCAACAGCCCAGCGTCAGCATGGGCCGCTCGGAGGTCGAGCTGCCCATCGGCAGCTTTCTCCAGGCGACGGCCGAGGCCGAACAGGTGCTGGCCGATTACGTCATCGCCGCCGTGGGCAAGGCGAAATCGGTCGCCGACCTGTTCTGCGGCATCGGTCCCTTCGCGCTGCGGCTGGCGGAAACGGCGCGGGTCTATGCCGCCGACAGCGACCGCCCCGCCATTGCCGCGCTGGACAAGGCGGCGCGCCATACCAAGGGCCTCAAGGCCATTACCGGCAAGGCGCGCGACCTGTTCCGCGATCCGCTGACCCGGTTCGAGCTCGATTTCGACTGCGTGGTGCTCGATCCGCCACGGGCCGGCGCCGAAGCGCAGGTCCGGGAAATCGCCGTTTCCAAAGTGCCGCGCGTGGTGATGGTGGCCTGCGACCCGAAGACCTTTGCCCGCGACGCTGAACAGCTCGTTCAAGCCGGGTTCATCTTGCGCGACCTAATAATCGTGGATCAGTTCGCCTGGTCCACCCACATTGAAGTGGCGGCCACCTTCGAGCGGTGACATGTGGCAACCCAAATGCCCCACGGAGCGTTCATGGGATCAGGCGTATAAGTCATTTACATTCGCGCAAGGCAGAGATCGAGCGTGACGATGTATGGAGTGAACCATCAATGCTTGCAAAATCTCTTGTTGCTGCCACCGCAATTGCCTTGTCGCTGGCGGTGCCCACCATAGCACAAGACGCCAGCCCCAACGGCACCTGGGTGGATCGCTGGGGCACCAGCTTCACCTTCGAATTATGCGGTGACGGCACTCAATTGTGCGGGGTGCTGAACGACATCCAGGGCGACAGCCGCACCGAGGAAAACCTCAAATTCGTCAACCAGGAAGTGGTGCGCGGCACCCAGACCGGGCCCAATAAGTGGGAAGGCAATATCGCGCTCAATGGCGGCAATGCCAAAGCCACCGTGGAATTGACGGGGCCCGACACGCTCAAGATCACCGGCTGCCGCGCCGTGATCCTGTGCTCGAGCATCGATTATCATCGCCAGTAATTTACGCTGACGCATGCAAAAACCCCGGATGCAAGTCCGGGGTTTTTCGTTTTGGCCGCCATCGGGGCAATTCAGCAGACCGTCGCGACCCGCTCCTTGATCACCGCCAGCACCTCGTCGCCGGGACGCTTCCACCAATTGTCCTGGGAGAAGATTTCCACTTCCTGGGGACCGAAAAAGCCGGCCTCCTCGATCATCCTGCGGATGCCCGGCAGGTCGATGACGCCATCGCCCATCATGCCGCGATCGAGCAGCATGTCCTTGGTCGGCACCAGCCAGTCGCAGATATGGTGGGCGAAGATGCGCTTCATGCGGCCGGCCCGGGCAATGGCGCGGGCCAGGTTGGGGTCCCACCAGACGTGATAGACGTCGATGGCGACGCCCACGGTCTCGCCCAGCATTTCGCAGATATCGAGCGCCTGGTCGATCGTGTTCACGCAGGCGCGATCGGCGGCATACATGGGATGCAGCGGCTCGATGGCGATCTTCACCCCCGATGCCTTGGCATGGGGCAGCATGGCGGCGATGCCGTCGGCCACCATCTGCCGGGCGCCGCCGATATCGCGGCTACCCTCCGGCAGGCCGCCCACCACCAGGACCAGGCAATCGGCATTGAGCGCCGCCGCCTCGTCGATGGCCCGCAGATTGTCATCGATATTGGCCTTGCGCCCTTCGGCGCTGGCTGCCGGGAACATGCCGCCCCGGCACACGCCGGTAACCTGGAGCTTGTTCTGGCGCACGATGCGCGCGGCCTCGTCGAGGCCGATGGCGGCGATCTGGTCGCGCCAGGGGGAGATGGCGGTGATGCCGGCCCGCAGGCACCCATCCACCGCTTCGGCAAAGCCCCATTGCTGGCGCGTGGTGGCCAGGTTCAGCGAAATGGCGCGCTCGGTCATGACGCCACTCCATGCACGGCCAGGACCTGCTTCATGCGCGCCGTGGCCAGGTCCGGATCGGCCAGCACCCGGGCCTTGTCGGCCAGGCGGAACAATTCGCTGAGATGCTGCAGCGAGCGGGCCGATTCCTGCCCGCCGATCATGGTGAAATGGTCCTGAAGCCCGTTGAGATAGGCCAGGAACACCACGCCGGTCTTGTAGAAGCGCGTCGGCGCCGCGAAGATATGGCGGCTGAGCGGCACGGTGGGCTCGAGAATATCGAAGAATTCGTTGTTATTGCCCTTGCCCAGGGCCGCCAGGCCGGCCGAGGCGGCGGGCGCGATGGCGTCGAAAATGCCCAGCAGGGCATGGGAATAGCCTTCGGCGTCGCCGGCGATCAGTTCGGCATAGTTGAAATCGTCGCCGGTATACATCTTCACCCCTTCCGGCAGGCGGCGGCGCATGGCGATTTCCTTTTCCGCCGAAAGCAGGGAAATCTTGATGCCATCGACCTTGTCGGCATGGGCGGCGATGACGTCCAGGCACACGTCCATGGCCTTGTCGTGGTCGATATCGCCCCAATAGCCCTGCAGCGCGGGATCGAACATCTCGCCCAGCCAGTGCAGGATCACCGGCTGCTTCACATTGGCGAGCACATGGCCATAGACGCGGGCATAATCGTCCGGCGACCTGGCCGCGGCGGCGAGCGCGCGGCTGGCCATGAGGATGACGCGGCCGCCCTCGCCTTCGACGAAGCCGACCTGTTCGTCATAGGCCCTGAGGATATCGTCGATGCTGACATCGGGGCCGGGCGCCAGGTGATCGGTGCCGGCGCCATAGGCGATGAGCGCATCGTCGCGCGTGCGGGCCTCGGCCTGGGCGCGCCGGATCAGCTCCCTGGCTTCGGTCCAGGTGAGCCCCATGCCGCGCTGCGCCGTATCCATGGCTTCGGCGACGCCAAGGCCGAGATCCCAGAGGCGATGACGGAAGGCCAGGGTCTTGTCCCAATCAATGGCCGGGGTCAGCCAGGGATCGTTCGAGGCCAGGGGATCGGCCACGACATGGGCCGCGGCAAAGGCAATGCGCGGAAAATCGGCCGCCTTGAATTTCACGAAGGGAATGGGATCACCGGTCAGCGTGTAAGGGCTGACGGAACGGTCGGGATTGGGCAGGTTGATTATGGGCATCGAGGCCTCCAAAAGGCCCCCTCACCCGGCGCTGCGCGCCGACCTCTCCCCCGAAGGGAGAGGTGAAGAGGGCACAATGACTGGTCTTGCATCACCTCTCCCTGGGGGGAGAGGTCGGCCCCATTTGGGGCCGGGTGAGGGGGCCTTTGGCCCAATCAGAATTCCAGCTTCGGCACGTCCAGCCAGCGGCGTTCCTGCCAGGACTTCAGGCCCAGCTCGGCGAGCTGCACGCCCTTGGCGCCCGCTTCCAGGCCATAGGGCCAGGGCGCGTCCTCGGCGACGTGGCGCAGGAACATTTCCCATTGCGCCTTGAAGCCGTTATCGGCGGGCCAATTGTCCGGCACTTCTTCCCAATCGGCGAAGAAGTTCATGGTCTGCGGCTGGTCGGGATTCCACACCGGCTTGGGCGTATTGACGCGATGCTGGGTCCAGCATTTGTGCAGGCCCGCCACGGCCGAACCATGGGTGCCGTCGACATGGAAGGTGACGAGATCGTCGCGGCGGACGCGGGTGGTCCAGCTCGAATTGATCTGGGCGATCACCCCGCCTTCCAGCTCGAAGGTGGCATAGGCGGCGTCATCGGTATCGCAATCGAAGACCTTGCCCTTTTCGTCGACGCGCTGGGGAATATGGGTGGCGCCCAGGCACGACACGGCCTGCACCTCGCCGAAGAGATTGTCCATCACATAGCGCCAATGGCACAGCATATCGAGGATGATGCCGCCGCCATCGTTCTTGCGATAATTCCAGGAGGGGCGCTGCGCCTTCTGCCAATCGCCCTCGAAGACCCAATAGCCGAACTCGCCGCGCACCGACAGAATCTTGCCGAAAAAGCCGCTGTCGCGCAGCATTTTGAGCTTCATCAGGCCCGGCAGAAACAGCTTGTCCTGCACCACGCCATGCTTGAGGCCGGAGGCGCGGGCGGTCTTGGCGAGCTTCACCGCCACGTCGAGATCGTCGGAGGTCGGCTTTTCGCAATAGACATGCTTGCCGGCGGCGAGAGCTCGCTCCAGCAGGCCGGCGCGCATCAGCGTGGTGCCGGCATCGAAAAAGATCGTGTCGTCCGGATTGGCCAAAGCCGCATCGAGATCGGTGCCCCAGCGGGCAATGTTGTGCTTCTTGGCCAGGGCTTCCATCTTGTCGCGGTCGCGGCCGACAATGATGGGATCCACGACCAGCCGGTCGCCATTGGCAAGGCCGATGCCGCCCTGGTCGCGGATCGCCAGGATCGAGCGCACCAGGTGCTGGTTGTAGCCCATGCGCCCGGTGACGCCATGCATGATGATGCCAATGCGGTGTTCCGCCATTCAGATCTCCCAAGACTCGCTGTCTGTGTAACTGATTAGTTACTTACCTATATGAAGCGGCGGGGCGGCGTCAAGCGGGCGCGGATGCGACCTTGGACTCAGCTCAGAGGCCCAGCACCATCTTGAGCCCCATCAGGCCCAGGAAGATCAGGATCATGAGGTCGAAGGCCTTGCGGCTGAGTCGGCCGGCCAGCAATTGGCCGATCGGCATGACGACCAGGATGGGGATCATGGCCAGCAGCGCCTCGATCACCCATTGCGGCTGCATGATGCCGCTCAGCACCAAAGCGGGAAACTGCACCAGGCCCAGGGCCAGGAACATGGCGGAAACCGCATAGACATGGGCGTGACGATCGAGCCCCATGGCGTGGATGAAGGTGACGCCCATGGGCGCCGAAATGCCGGTGGCGCCCTGCAGGACGCCGGAGCCGAACCCGGCGAAAGGCCCGGCGCGCATGGCCATTTCCGGGCCGACCGAGAGATGCGGCCGACTGACCTTGAGGACGAAATAGGCCAGCAGCAGCAGGCCGAGCGAGAAGACCAGGGCCCGTTCGGGCAGGTTGCGCAGCAGCCAGGTGCCCAGGATCACCCCCAAGGCGCCCGCCGCCAGGAACCAGGGCAGGAAGCGCATGCGCGCATCGCGCCTTGCGGCGCGGAACTGCCAGATCTGCATGGAATTGGTCAGCACCTGCGTGATGGCCATGATGCCCACCGCATGCTGCAATCCGAACACGGTCGTCAGCACCGGCAGGGCCACCAGCGGCAGGCCCATGCCGGTCGCGCCCTTGACCAGCGCCCCCGCCGCCAGCGCCAGAGCCATGATCGCCATGCGCCCGAGATCGAAATCCATCGCGTCCCCCAAACGATAACGATGCGGTGCAATCGCCATCAGCGCTTCAATTCTTAGTCCGAAAGCTTGCTGACTGACAATTGCTTAGCGATATTTCGACGAAGCCGAAAGCTCACCAGACAGTTACTTCTCGCTTGACAGCATGGCGGATCGCTCGCAAGCTCCGGCATGAGAGCCATAAGAAGCGGCCTCGTGATTATGGGAGGATTACGACGATGAAGCCTATGCAATTCGTCCTGGCGTCGGGCACGGCCCTGATGACGCTGGGCGCGACCCTGTCCTTCGCGCAGGACTGGCAGCCGGACCGGCCGATCAACCTGATCGTGCCCTGGGGCGCCGGCGGCTCGACCGACCAGGTCACCCGCGTCACCGCGCCCATCCTGGCCGAGGCGCTGGGCGTGGAAGTGGTGGTGGTCAACCAGCCGGGGGCCTCGGGCGCTATCGGTACCCAGGAGGTGCTGAACGCCCCCAAGGACGGCTATACCTGGACGGCCAATGCCATCGCCAACAATGCGACCTATTCTGTCACGGGCCTCTTGCCCGATACCGATATCGACGATTGGCACATCTATCTGTCGGTCGCCAACGTGCCGGTGGTCTCGGTCCCGGCCGACAGCCAGTTCACCGATTTCGGCCAATTGCTGGAGGCCTTCCAGTCCGATATGGGCCGCGGCATTTCCGTGGCCACGGCCGGCATCACCTCTTCGGGCGGCACCGCCATCGCGGCCCTGTCCGGGGCGGCCGACAATTTCGAATATAACATGATCACCTATGACGGCGGCGGGCCGGCCGCCATCGCCACGGCATCGGGCGAAGCCATGGTCACCACCCAATTGGCGGTGGAACAGACCGAGCTGATCCGCGGCGGCCGCCTCAAGGCCCTGGCCGTGCTGTCCGACCAGCCGCTGGTGCTCGAAGGCGTCGATCCGATTCCCCCGATCACCAATTGGCTGCCGGACATGGAACTGGCCCCCGATTATTTCGGCATCTTCCTGCCGGTCGGCGTGCCGGAGGAAGTCGTGGCCACGCTCGACCGCATCTGGGGCGAGGAGGTCGCCAATTCGGAGGCCATCAAGACCTATGCCGAAACCTTCGGCGCCGTCTTCGCGCCCTCCTATGGCGCCGAGGCCCGGGCCCTGGCCATGCCGGTGGTGATCCTGGAAGCCTGCGACGCGGTGGAACGCGGCGAGGCGGTCAACGATCCCTCCACGATCGGCATCGACTGCGAGACCCGCACCGAAGTCGGCGTGCAGTAAGATCGAGGGGGCAGGAGCCGGGCTTTCGGTTTCTGCCCACCCTCCCCCTTGCGGGGAGGGTAGCGCCGCTGGGCCCGAAGGGCCCTGGCAAAGCTGGGGAGGGGGGCGGTCCGTTGACCATTGATGGACCCCCACCCTCATTCCCTCCCCTCAGGGGGGAGGGAGGCGAAGGAGCCTTTGGCTCCTCATTCCAAGAGACATTCATGACGACCGAACCCACCATTCCCGCCGAAGACCCCGCCCGCATTCGCGCCGATCTCATCACCGGCATCGTCCTGGTGGGCCTGGGGCTCGTGGTCACCTATCTCTCCTGGACCATGGACCGGCTGGAAGTGCGCCGCATCCATCCCTCGACCATTCCGGGCCTGGTGCCCATCATCCTGGGCGTGGCGCTGACCCTGTGCGGTGGTTTGCTGGCCTTCCGCTCGGCCAGGCTCGACACCAGGCATGCCGGGGCGGCGCTGGTCCGCGTCCTCGTCTCCTGGCAATCGGTACGGGTGCTGGCCGTCCTGGGCATGGCGCTGGTCTATACGCTGGGCCTGGTCGGCCGCATGCCGTTCTGGCTGGCCTCGGCCCTGTTCATCTTCACCTTCATCACCCTGTTCGAAACCGTGCTGGCGGACCGGCCCAAATCGCTGCCCTGGACGCTGTTCTGGGCCCTGGTCGTGGCCTTGGGCGCCGGGCTAGGCATCCATTACGTCTTCGGACAAATCTTCCTCGTGCGACTGCCCTAGGACCAGTACCCATGTTTGACGGTCTCATTCTCCTCGGCCAGGGCATTGCCCATTTCCTGACGCCGGCCGGCCTGTTCAATGTCGCTTGGGCGACGTTGCTGGGCCTGGCCATCGGCATCCTGCCCGGCCTCACCGCCACGATGGGCGTGGCCCTCCTGGTGACGCTCACCTACAAGATGGCGCCCGACCAGGCGATCCTGACGCTGATGTGCGTCTATCTCGGCGCCATCTATGGCGGCAGCCGCACGGCCATCCTGCTCAACATCCCGGGCACCCCGGCCAATGCCGCCGCCACGCTGGACGGCCATCCGCTGGCCATGCAGGGCAAGGCGGGCCTCGCCATGGGCCTGGCCACCACCTCATCCACGCTCGGCACCCTGGTCGGCATCTTCTTTCTCGCCATCATCGCGCCCATGCTGGCCGAGGCAGCGCTCAAGTTCGGCTCCTATGAATTCTTCTGGCTGGCTTTGTTCGGCGTGGTCATTTCCGGGCAGATGACCGGCTCGGATACCCCGCTCAAGGGCTATATCGCCGGCATTCTGGGCCTGCTGGTCGCCATGGTGGGGATGGAGACGCTGCATGCCTATCAGCGCTTCACCTTCGGCATTCCGGCGCTGGGCGCCGGCGTCGACCTGATCCCGGCCATGGTGGGCGCGTTCGGGCTGGCCGAAATCCTCTCCACCATGAAACGGACCATGGTGGGCCATATCGCCCCGGTCAACGACCGGGTGATCCCGCGCCTCAAGGAAATCTTCCAATATTGGAAGACCATCATCCGCTCGGGCATTATCGGCACCTTTGTCGGCATCATTCCCGGCGTCGGCGAGGATGTGGGCGCCTGGTCCTCCTATGCGGCGGCCAAGAAGGCCTCCAAGCATCCCGAGGAATTCGGCAAGGGCAGCCAGGAAGGGCTGATCGCGGCGGAAACCGGCGACAATGCCGTGGTCTCGGCCTCGATGATCCCCACGCTCACCCTGGCCCTGCCCGGCTCGGCCGCCGCCGCGGTGCTGATCGCGGCCATGATGATCCACGGCATCCGCCCCGGCCCGATGCTGATGATCGAGAATGCGCCCTTCCTCTACCAGGTCGTGGCCATGCTGCTGCTGGCGACCCTGGCCAATCTGATCTTCGGGCTCTCGCTCACCAAGGTGTTCATCAAGGTGCTGTCGGTGCCGCGCGAAAGGCTGATGGCGGTCATCTACGTGCTCTGCGTGGTCGGCTCCTTCGCCATCACCCAGCGCATGTTCGATGTCTATGTCATGCTGTTCTTCGGCATTGTCGGCTTCATCCTGCGCGAGATGAAATATCCCATGGCGCCGCTGGTGCTGGGCATCGTGCTGGGCGATCTGCTTGATCTCAACCTGCGGCGGGGCCTGGCGCTGACCAATGGCGATCCCAGCCCCTTCTTTACCCGGCCGATCAGCGCTGTTATCTGCCTCATCATCATTCTGACCATCCTCATGTCCATCCCGGCGGTAAATCGACGTGTCCGAGCCCTCTTCCCCCGCAATCGCGGAGACGTCGCAGCCCAAGGCTGAGACGGCCAGGCGTCCGCGCAATTCGGCCAAGACCAAGGCCTCGATTCTCGCGGCGGCGCGGGTGGAATTCGCCGATCGCGGCTTCGAGGGGGCGCGGGTGGATGCGATTGCCGAACGGGCGGAGGCCAATAAGCGCCTGCTCTACCATTATTTCGGCAACAAGGAGGAGCTGTACCGGGCGGTGCTGCTCGACGCCTATCAGGAGATCCGGCGCGGCGAGCGGGCCTTGTCGCTCGATCAATATGATCCGGTGCAGGCCATGGACCGGCTGGTGCGCTTCACCTTCCGGCACTTTCTGGCCAATCCCTGGTTTCCGCGCCTGCTCGGCACCGAAAATATCGAGAATGCGCGGTTCCTCAAAACCCTGCCCGACATCAAGGCGCTGCATTCGCCCCTGGTCGGGCAGATCGCCGCCATCCTCGAACGCGGAGCAGCGGCGGGGATTTTCCGGCGCGATGTCGATCCGGTGCAGCTCTATATCTCGGTGGCGGCGCTCGGCTTCTTCTATGTCTCGAACACGGCGACCCTCTCGGTGATCTTCGAGCGCGACCTGTCCAGCGTCGGCATGGTGCAGGAGCGCGAAGCCCATGCCGTGCAGATGGTGGTGGATTTCCTGAAGACCAAGCCGGGAGCCTGAGGGCGATCGGCCTCTTCCTTCTCCCCTCAGGGGAGAAGGTGGTCCGAAGGACCGGATGAGGGGTTGAGCATCGCGGCTTCGCCGACAGGCTTTCACCCCTCACCCCAGCTCTGCCAGTCGCTGCGCGACGGCGCCGCTACCCTCTCCCCTGAAGGGGCGAGGGTACGCAGGCGGGACTAAATATCCACCTCGTCATCGCCCAGCCCGTCCACCTCTGCGGCGGCGCGGCGGAGGATGTCGGCGGCGCGGCGCTGCTGGTCCTCGCTGCCCTTGCGGGCTTTCTTGAGCGCCTGCTTGAGCGCCTTGCGGGCCGCTTCCAGCTCCGGCACGGCGTCGTGCATGGGCCGGTCGTGGTCCGGACGGCCGGGGCGCTCGCCCCAATGGGGCGGCACATTGCCCTCTTCGGGCCGGCCTTCGGCGAAGGGCCAGTCGGCGCGGACGAATTCGCGGAACCGGTTCATCTGCTCGCCGGTGCGGGCCAGGAAATCCAGGGTGGAGGCCACCGCGTCGCGGTTTTCCTCCAGATGCGCCTTGCCCTCGTCGGTGATGGTATAGAGCTTCTTGTTGCCATCGGCCGAGGAAGTGACATAGCCGGCTTCCTCGAGGAAGGTCAGCGCCGGATAGACGATGCCGGGGCTGGGCGAATAGACGCCGTTGGAGCGTTCCTCCACTGCCTTGATCAGGTCATAGCCGTGGCGCGGCTGCTGCTCGATGAAATAGAGCGCCACCAGCCGCAGGTCGCCCGAGGCCAGCATGCGGCCGACGCGGACATTGCCGCCCCAATTGCCGAATTCGTCATCGGCCATGCGCTGCATGCGGCCCCAGCCGCGCCGCGCCATCTGTTCCAGCTTGCGCCAATTGGGCTCGCCGTCTTTCCAATAGGTCATGATCTATCTCCAGATATATCGCAAAAGCCCTTCGCCCCAGGAGATCGGCGCGCCCGAGACCAGTTTCAAGATATATCTTGGAAGAATCTTTGTGCCGGGCCGGTAAGTGGCGCCCAAAACAAAACACCCCCGGACGATCGTCCGAGGGTGCCCCGTTCAAACTGGCTATTCGCTCAGGCCGAAAGCGATCCATGCGCAGCCGGCTTGCTGTCGCGGTCGAATTCGCCGTGGCGGCGGAAGCGCCACATATAGGTGGGCAGGACCGCGTCCATGGAGACCGGCTCAATGCCGAAGGCGGCAAAGGTGCGTTTGTCCTTGCGGGCCTGCTCGGAGACCACATTGTCGACGCCCAAGAGGTTCACCTGGTCGGCGGTGATCAGCGGCTTGAACGGCAGGATGCCGATAAGTGCGGCGCCGAATTTGGCGAGACCGGCAGGGAAGGGCACGAGCGGGCGGTTGCGGCCGGCCTCGCGCAGGATGCGCTGCATCAGCGCCTTGTGGCTTTCCACGTCCGGCCCGCCCAGCTCGTAGACGCGGCCGGTCTTGACCTGGCCTTCGGCGGCCAGCGCCAGGGCCTCGGCGACATCGCCGACAAAGACCGGCTGGAACAGCGTTTTGCCGGCAATCAGCGGCATGATCGGGAAGAGCCGCGCCAGCGTGCCCATGAGATTGAAGAAGCCGTCATCCTGGCCGAACATGATGGAGGGCCGCAGGATCACCGCCTCGGGGAAAGCCGCCAGCACCGCGGCCTCGCCACGCAGCTTGGTATCGGCATAGGCGCTGATTCCGGCCGCCGCATCGACGCCCAGGGCCGACAGGTGCACCAGGGCAGCGGCGCCGGCATCCCTGGCCGCGCGGGCGACGCGGGCGGCGCCGTCCACATGCACGGCCTCGAAGGTCTGCTTGCCCTTTTCATGGCCGACGCCGACCAGGTTGATGACGATATCGGCGCCCGCCACGGCGCGGCGCACCGAGGCCTCGTCGCGCAGATTGGCCTGGATGGGCATGACCTGGCCCACCGTGCCGAAGATGCGGGTCTTGCCCGCCAGATCGGGCCGGCGCACGGCGACGCGGACGCGATAACCCTTGCGCGCCAGGATCTGCACCAGATGGGTGCCGACAAATCCCGACCCACCGAAAATGGTGACGAGCTTTTGGGCGTAGCGATCCATCTTGGGGGCTCCAGCAGAGGCAAAAAGTCTATGCCGCTTCTAGCGCAAGCGGCTCGCCCCTGTCGAGCCTTGCCGGAGCGGCATTTTATGCGCCCGGCTTGACTCCTTCCGGATTTTTGTTCTTTCTTTGTTCCAATAAGGAGACTCGAAATGCCCCAGATGCAGACTTATCACGGCAAATGCCATTGCGGCGCCGTCCGCTTCAGCGTGGAGACCGATTTCGCCAGCCTGGGCGATTGCAATTGCTCGCGCTGCCGGCGGCTGGGCTGGATCATGCAATCGGTGCCGGCGGACCGGTTCGCGCTGCAGACGGGCGAGGAGAACCTGAGCCTTTATCATTTCAACAGCGAAAAGATCGATCACCTGTTCTGCAAGAGCTGCGGCATCCAGTCCTTCGCGCGCGGCACGGACGGGCAGGGCAACGAGCTGGTCATGGTCAATGTGAACTGCCTGGACGACGCCCCGCCGGTCGATCGCAGCACCATCAAGCACTGGGATGGTGCAAACTTCTGAACAGGCGCTGCAAAGCGATTGACATTAGCGCGAGGGCACCCTAGTTACTCGCCCGTCGCCCAGATGGCGGAATTGGTAGACGCGCACGGTTCAGGTCCGTGTGCCGCAAGGCGTGAAGGTTCGAGTCCTTTTCTGGGCACCAATTTCAAAACCCCGCAACCGCAAGGCTGCGGGGTTTTTTGTTTCGTGCCAGCCTATTCCGCGCAGACGCAGAAATTATTGCCCTCGGGATCGTTGAGCACGATATAGCCCACCCCGCGCCGCACCAGGCTGGCGCCGAGGCCGATGAGTCGGGCGGCCTCCGCCTCGATGTCGCCGGCGGCAATATCGAGATGGACGCGATTGCGCGCCGGACGGTCGCCGCGCCGCAGATGAATGCAGAGCCTGGTGCCGGGGCCGGCGATCATGACGCTGGGATCGGTCTCCGGCGTCAGGCCGAGCGCGGCCAGGCGGGCGATTTCGGCCGCGTCATAGGGCATGATGTCATAGCCCTCCAGCGCCGCCGCCCAGAAGCGCGCCAGGCCGGCGGGATGATCGGCATCAATGACGATATCCTTCAGCCGGCCCATATCCCCGCCCCCTAGCTCGGCAAGCGCCGGCGCCCCCGGCGCGAGGCGACCAGGCCCACCAGCATGCCGGCCAGGACGGCGATGAGGAAGGGCCAGTGCCGCACCTGCGCGAAGACGGTGCCGGGCAGTTTCTGATGCGGCCGCAGGTCGAGCGCGGCCATTTCCCCCGGCGCCAATTGCGCGGTGATGCGCCCCAGGGGATCGGTGGCGAAGGTCAGCCCGGTATTGGCGGCCCGCACCAGGCTCATGCCCTCCTCCACCGCCCGCAGCCGCGCATGATGGGCATGCTGGGCCGGGCCGATCGAGGCGTCGAACCAGGCGTCATTGGTGAGGTTGAGCAGGAATTGCGCCCCCGCGACCTCGCCGAGATCGCCCGAAAAGATGATCTCGTAGCAGACCAGGACCAGGGCCGCCGGGGCATTGGGCAGGGCCATGAGCCGGCGTCGCGCATCGCCATGCGACCAGCCCTCGGCCCCGGGCACGAATTGGGTAATGCCCAGCCGCGAAAAGAAGGAGGCGAAGGGCAGATATTCCCCGAAGGGCACCAGATGCGCCTTGTCATAGGAGGCGACCACTTCGCCGTCGCTATTGATGGCGACCACCGAATTATAGGGCGGCTCGCCCGGCAGGGCGCCGTCCAGCTCCAGCGGCCGGCGCGGCACGCCGGCGATCAGGCTGGCCTGCTCGGGCAGCATGCGGGCAATGCGGGCCAAAGCTTCGGGATAGGATTCGAGGAAGAAGGGCAGGCTCGATTCGGGCCAGACCAGGTGGGTGATGTCGGCCAGGCCCTGGTCGGAGGGGTCCATGCGCATGTCCGAGAGCATAATCAGCCGGTCGATCAGCGCCACCGGATCGACATTGCCGAAATCGGCATGCTCATAGACCAGCGGCTGCACCAGGCGCAGGGCCACGTCCTGCCGCTCGGTGGAGACATTGCCGCTGAGCCGGTTCCAGCCATAGCCGAGCTGGGCGGCGATGACGAGCAGGGCCAGAAAGAGCGGCGCCAGTCGGCGCGACCAGGGGCGCTGGTCGGCCGGCCAGATCAGGGCCGGCGTCATGGCCAGGAGCGGCGCGAGGAAGGTCAGGCCATAGACGCCGATCACCGAGGCGAGCTGCATCATGGCGTCATTGCCGGTGAGGCTGTAGCCGAGCAGGTCGAAGGGAAAGCCGGTAAAGACATGGCCACGCAGGTATTCGGCGGCGGCCAGCCAGGCCGAAAGGGTCAGGATGCGGGTCCAGCCATGGCTCCAGAACAGATGCGCGCAGGCGCTGGCCAGGCCCCAGAACAGGGCTATGAGCGCCGCCAGGGCGGCCACGGCGAAGGGCATGGCCCACAGCACCCAGCCGCCATCGACGAAAAAGGCGGCGCCCAGCCAGTGGAAGGCGACCAGGAAATAGCCCCAGCCAAAGGCGAAGCCGATGGAAAAGGCCGGCCCGAAAAGCCGCCGCCAGCCCCGGGGGCGTTCGGCGCCGTCCAGCGCCCAGACCCAGACGGGCATGGCGAGGAACAAGAGCGGCAGCAGGAAGAAGGGCGGCACCGACAGGCCCGCCAGCGCGCCCGCCACCAGCAGCAGCAGGAAGCGGCGCCAGCCCTGGCTCAGCATGGCGGTTTCGGCCAGCCAGGTCATGGCGGCAAAAGGGACGAATCACGGCGCATGCGGGCAAGGTGGTCGCAGCCGGGATAGGCGTCAAGGTGGTGGACTTGGCGCCGGGCCGGGGATAGGAGTGCGAGCATGCGTCGGTATCCCCCTCATCCGGCGCGGAGCCTGTCCTCGGGCGCCACGCGACCCGTGGGCGCCACCTTCTCCCCGAGGGGGGAGAAGAATGGGTCGGCGCCCGGTCCGGCACGATGCCTGTTCCTCTCCCCCTCGGGGAGAGGGTGGATCGGCCGAAGGCCGAGACGGGTGAGGGGGATGCGAGGCCCCATGTCCAACCTCACCCTTGCCATCGACACCGCCGCCCCGCGCCTGCAATTGGCGCTGGCCCTGCCCGATGGCCGCACCGATGTGCTGGTGGAGGACATCGCCAAGGGCCATGCCGAAATCCTGTTCGACCGGCTGGCCACCCTCCTCGCCCGCAATAACGTCACCTACGACGATCTCGACCGGGTCGCCGTCACCACCGGGCCGGGCTCCTTTACCGGGCTGCGCATCGGGCTTTCCGCCGCGCGCGGCCTGGGGCTGGCCCGCAAAATTCCGGTTCTGGGCATTCCGAGCCTCCTGGCCATTTCGCTTTGTGTCCCGTCCGGCCCGATTGCCGTCTTTATCGACGCGCGCCGGGACGAGGCCTATTTCGAGCTTTTTCCGGCGCCGGGCCGGATCGGGGACGGCCCGCGCCTGCTGCCGCTCGAGGCGGCCCGCGCCGCCATTCCGGCCGATGCCACGCTGATCCAAACCCCCTTTGCCGATATCGGCGCCATGGCGCGCTTTGCCGCCGGGGCCGATCCCCTGGCCTTTCCGCCGCACGCCACCTATATCCGCGATGCCGATGCCAAGCCGCAGGACGCGGCGCGGATCGCGAGACGCGCGCCATGATGAAATTCTGGATGGCCCCGGGGGGCCTGCATATCGAGCCGGGCGAAACCCGCGATGCGGGGGAACTGGCCCGCATTCACCGCCAGGGCTTCTATCGCGGCTGGCCCATGGAGGAATTCGCCCATTTCCTCGCCGACAAGGCCACGCCCGCCTATATTGCCTGCGATGCCCGGCGCCGCATTGCCGGCTTCGCGCTGATCCGCACGGTGGCCGACGAATCGGAATTGCTGACCATCGCCGTCGATCCGAAATGGCGCGGCAAGGGCATGGGCAGGGCGCTGATGGATGCGGTCTTCGCCGATCTCATGCTGTCGCCGGCCCAGCGCATGTTCCTCGAGGTGGATGAGCAGAACCATGCCGCCATCCGCCTCTATGAAAAGCTCGGCTTCGAGCGCATTTCATCGCGAAAAGGCTATTATTCCCGGCCCGACGGCTCCAGCGCCACCGCGCTTGTCATGGCGCGCGATCTTGGCTAACCCGGTCGGACCGAATTCAGGCCAGGGAGCGATGGCGTGAGCAAGAACCCATCCGAGCCGACGCTCGAGGAAGCCTGCGTGGCCCGTGGCATGCGCATGACCGACCAGCGCCGCATCATCGCCCGCGTCATCGAGGGCGCGTCCGATCATCCGGACGTGGAAGAGCTCTATCGCCGCGCCTCGGCCATCGATCCGCGCATTTCGCTCTCCACCGTCTACCGCACGGTCAATCTCTTCGAGGAAGCGGGCCTGGTCACCAAGCACGATTTCAAGGATGGCCGCGCCCGCTTCGAACTGATCCCGGACGAGCATCACGACCATCTCATCGATATCCGCAGCGGCACCGTCATCGAATTCCGCAACGAGGAAATCGAGGCCATCCAGGAAGTGATCGCCAAGCGGCTGGGCTACAAGCTCGTCGATCACCGGCTCGAACTCTATGCCGTGCCCATCGGCGACAAGAAGGCCTGAGGCGGCCGCCTGCATATGATCTTCCGGACGCTGTTCTTCCTCCTGGTCTTCCTGCCCTTCCTCGTGGTCGTCATCCCGCTCCAGGCGCTGATCCTGGCGCTGCGCCTGCCGTTCTGGCAGGTGCTGCCGCGCCTGTTCCATCGCCTGGGCTGCCTGTTTCTGGGCCTGCGGATCAATGTCATCGGCCAGCCCTCGACCGGGCGGCCGACCCTGATGGTCGCCAACCACATCTCCTGGACCGATATCGTGGCGCTGGGCTCGGTGGCCGACGTGACCTTCGTGGCCAAGCGCGAAGTGGGGCAATGGCCCTTCGTGGGCATGATGGCCGATCTGCAGCGCACCATCTATGCCGATCGCACCCGCCGCTCGGAAACCGGGCGCACCGCCCAGGCCATGGGAAAGCATATGGCGAGCGGCAATGCGGTGCTGCTCTTTGCCGAAGGGCAATCCGATATCGGCACCCATGTGCTGCCCTTCCGCTCGGCGCTGATCGGCGCGGCGCAGCATGCCATGATCGAGGCCGGGGCCAGCGACGTGGTGATCCAGCCCGTCACCATCGCCTATACGAAATTGCAGGGCCTGCCGGTCAGCCGCAACGAGCGCTCGCTGATCGCCTGGATCAAGTCCAAATCGGTCAGGCAGAATATCGTCGACATCCTCTCCGGCCCGGTCAAGGACGTCACCATCGCCTTCGGCCAGCCCATGCCGCTCAACCAGGGCGACAATCGCAAGGCGGTGAGCAAGGCGGCGGAAATCCAGGTCCGCGCCATGCTGGTGGCCCTCAATCGCGGCGGCAAGCTGCCTGACTCCGCGACCTAGCAGCAGGATTCACCCTTGCGGCGCACCCAGGTGCTGCTTCAGCCGGCCCACGATATCGGCCGCCTTGACCATCAGGCCGAGCTCGACATCCTCCTCGCTCATGCCGGCGCGCACGTCGAGCCAGACCGGCACCAGCAATTCGTGCCGGATCTGCTGGCCGCCAATGGTCTCGGCCAGCACGGCCTTCACCTTGCCGGTCACGCGATGTTCGAGGCGGGGATGGGGCTGGCGTTCGGCCAGAGCGATATCGATTAACTCAAGACTCAATTCATGGCTCCGTGGAGCCCCCGCGATCAGACTGACCCCGGATGGTTCACGTGGCATTAACGTCGGTGCAGCCGTGGCGGTTCTCCACAGCGGGGCAGGTCGGTCCAACCTGTTGCGAAAGCGCATCACAGCCGGGAGGGCGGGACGATGCGGCGAGGCCGGCTGAAAGCGCAGCGGGCCCCGCTTAGTCCGATTCTGCGCCTATCGGAAGGTCTTTACACCTTCACGGCATGCTCCACCCGCCCGGTATCGCCGAAAACCCGCAGATAGCGGTCGATTTCGGCCGCATCGCCGGTGGCCTTGGCGGGATTGTCGGAGAGTTTCACCGCCGGCCGTCCATTGGCCTCGGAGACCTTGGCGACGATGGAGATGGGCTTGAGGCCGGGATTGGGCTCGGGGGCGCAATCCTCGAAATCATTGGTCAGATTGGTGCCCCAGCCGAAGCTCATGCGCACCTTGCCGTCGAAATGGAGATAGGCTTCCTCGATCATGTCGACATCGAGCCCGTCCGAGAAGATGAGCAGCTTTTCCCTGGGATCGCGGCCGCGCGCCTTCCAGAAGTCGATGATCTTCTCGCCGCCCTCGATGGCCGGGGCGCTGTCGGGGCGGAAGCCGGTCCAGTCGGCGATCCAGTCGGGAGCATCGCGCAGGAAGGCATCGGTGCCGAAGGCATCGGGCAGCACGATCAGCAGATTGCCCCCATAATAGCTCTTCCAGTCCTGCAGCACCCGATAGGGGGCCTCGCGCAATTCCTCGTCCGAGCGCGCCAGGGCCGCCAGCACCATGGGCAATTCATGCGCATTGGTGCCCAGGGCCTCGAGATCGTTGTCCATGGCCAGCTTGACATTGGAGGTGCCGGTCATGTTGGCGCCGATCCCTTCCTTGAGCGCCTCCACGCACCAGCGCTGCCAGAGAAAGGAATGCCGCCGCCGCGTGCCGAAATCGGAAATCTTGAGATCGGGCAGCTTCTGCAGCCGCTCGACCTTTTCCCACATCCGCGCCTTGGCCCGGGCATAGAGCACGTCGAGCGTGAAGGGGCCGTAGCGCTTCATGGCGGCGCGGGAGCGCAATTCGTTGATGATGGCCAGGGCGGGAATTTCCCACATCGTGGTTTCGAGCCAGAGCCCGGGAAATTCGAGCACGAATTGCCCGTCGCGCTGCTCCAGCCGGTATTCGGGGAGCTGGAAATTCTCCAGCCAGCGCAGGAAGCCGGGCTGGAAGATCTGCTTGGACCCATAAAAGGTGTTACCGGCCAGCCAGATCATTTCCTTCTTGGAAAAGCGCAGCGTGCGGCAATGGTCGAGCTGGGCCCGCAATTCCTCGATATCGATCTCCTCGGCCAGTCGCACCGAGCGGGTGCGGTTGATGAGACTGAAGGTGGCGTCGACCTTGGGATAGAGCCCCCAGATCATCTGCAGCATCAACAGCTTGTAGAAATCGGTATCGAGCAGCGAGCGGATGATCGGATCGAGCTTCCAGGTGTGGTTGTACACCCGGCGCGCAATATCGGTAAAAGTAGCCATATTCGCCCCACTTCGCGCCAATGTTGTAGCGCGCAGAGATCAGGATTGGGAAGGTCGGCCTTTCGACACGCCCCGATGCGGCACCGCCCCCTTGACGGGGGAGGATGGGAGGGGGTGCGGGAGCCTCGATGTCCGCGCGTGGGAGCATCCCTCCCCAACCCTCCCCCGTCAAGGGAGGGTGCCCATCGCGCGTGTTGCGCCATCTGGCCCCGTCTCTACGCTCAATATTTCCCCTGCTCGCTGCCGCAGAAGGGGTCCACCGGGCTGGTGCCGGTAAATTCGATCCGGCCCAGCAGCGCCTCCACGACGGCGGCCTGCATGTCCTCGTTGGAGCCATAGGCATTGACATAGGTGGGCACGCGCGGCGCATCGTGGAGGTAATAGGGAAAGCCCAGCGACACCATCAAAGTGGGGACGTCGTGCCAATAGCGCTTCATCGCCCCGAAGACCGAGCCGGTCAGGTCCTTCCAGTTGAGGAAGATGCGCTGCCGGGTCAGCAGGGTTTCCTCGGCCAGCAGATAGAGCACCAGGTCGAACTGTTTCGGATCGACCGCCATGCCCGGCCCATATTCGGTCACCTCGAACCCTTCCTGGCGCAGCAGGTCGGGGATGGAGAGCGGCAGCGGGGCGGGCGCGAAGGGCTGCACCGCGCCGGTCGAAAAGATCAGCACCCGCCTGTGCCGCGCCGGCGACAGCGGCAGCAGCTTGGCGGTATCCTTGACCAGGGTGGGCACGCGCGCCGTCACCTGCCGCGTCGTCTCCTTGCTCTGCGACCGGGCCATGATCACTTCCGCCCGGCTCAGCGACAGCGGATCGCGCTCCCGATGCAGGCCCAGGGCGGCCTTGAGCGCCAGCACCCGCGTCACCGCCTCGTCCACCCGCTCCTGGCTCAGCCGCCCATCGGCCACGGCCTTCACCAGATACATGAGGTCGGCATTGGGATCGTCGGAGAACAGGATCACGTCGCAGCCGGCAATGATGGCTTGCGGAATGGTCTCTTCGCGCGGGCCCCAATCGCCGAAGCCGGCCATGGGCGTGGCGTCGGAGACGATGAGGCCGTTGAAGCCCAGTTTCTCGCGCAGCAGCGTCTGGTTCAGCACCGGGCTCAGCGTCGCCGGGCGAAAGGCCTCGGCGCCGGCATCGGGATCCAGGTCGCGCACGAAGGCGGGAAAGGCGATATGGGCGGACATGACGCTCATCACCCCCGCCGCGATGGCGGCGCGATAGAGCCGGCCGAAGGTCTTTTCCCATTCCTTGAGCGTCAGCGGATTGACCGTGGTGACCAGGTGCTGGTCCCGATCGTCATAGCCTTCGCCGGGCCAGTGCTTGACCGTGGCGGCGACGCCCTGTTTCTGGAAGGCGGCGATCTGGGCCAGGGCATGCCGGGCGATCCGCTCGGGGTCCGAGCCATAGGACCGGGTGCCGACAATGGCGCTGCGCCAAGCCTGGTTGATATCGATGACCGGGGTAAAGCTCCAGTTGAGCCCCACGGCCCGGGCCTCCTCGGCCATGATGGTGGAGATCGCCGTGGTCGCCTCGACATCATCCACGGCGGCCAGGCCCAGCGGATTGGGCACTTCGCTGCCGAAGGGCAGGCTCATGCGGCTGCCTTCGAGATCGGCGCTGACCAGCATGGGCACCGGGCCGGCGCTGTCGATCTGGCCCATCAGCCCGATTTCGGCGGCCAGATCCCCGCTATAGAGGCGCGTGATCCCGCCCGGCTTGAAGCTGCGCAATCCCTCCATGGCCGTTTCCGGCGCCTCGCGCGACAGCAGCACGAAAAGCTGGGCCAGCTTGTCGCGCGGCGACAGCCGGTCCCGCGTCTCGTGCACCCAGGCCATGCCCGCATCATCGAGATGGAAGGGGGCGGCGGCAAGATCGATGGCGGCCAAGGACAGGCTCCCGTCACGGTTTCGTTATCGCCGCAATGCTTAACAGCACGGATGGGACAGGAACAAGGCAATGCGGAAGGTCCGGTCATGCCGACTGTTTTAAGGGCTCTAACCAACCCGGATCGTCACCCTCGGGCCTGACCCGAGGGTTCTTCGGTTTGGGTGCATGGCAAACGCCCTCGGGGTCGAGCCCGATGGTGACGATCTGTGGCTGGGGGTGGGGTGGTGCGGCTTGCGCGACGGGCCCCGGTTCTTTGCCCCCCTCCCCCTTGAGGGGAGGGCCGGGGTGGGGGTCGTTCAGTGATCCGCTGATGGACCCCCACCCTCATTCCCTCCCCTCAAGGGGGAGGGAGGCGATGGAGCTGACGATCTGTGGGTGCGGCAAACACCGAACCCACCTCCCCCCTGACGGGCTTCGAGCCGTCCCGAAGGGCAAATCTCTCCGTGGAGAGATTTGAGGCGAGAAGGCCATGAGCGCTATGCGCGAATGGCGGGGAGCCGCCCCAAGCACCGACCCCAACCTCCCCCTTGATGGGGGAGGTAGCGCAGCTTGGCCAAAGGCCTAGCGAAGCTGGGAGGGGGTGCCGGCAGGCAACAGCGTTAGAAATCAAACACCCTGCCGCCCATCCCCCTCACCCGTCTCGGGCTGCGCCCGATCCACCCTCTCCCCGAGGGGGAGAGGAACAAGAGGCGAGCGCCGAACGATATGCGCCATCGCCACCCCACACTTCGTCACCCTCGGGTCAGGCCCGAGGGTGACGATCCGTGGGTGAGGCATCCACTGATGCCCACCCCTCAACCCCCCTTAAGACGTCGGCCCCCTCAACCCCCCAAACAAAAACACCGCCGGATCGCTCCGGCGGTGTCTGTTCAGTCGCTATCGGTCACCGGCTCGGGCCGGCGGGGCCTTTAGGCCGCGTGGCCTTCGAGCCATTTGGTCAGGCCCGCCTTGGGGGTGCCGGCGCCGATCTTCATGTCGGCCGCTTCCCCGCCCTTGAACAGGATCATGGTGGGGATGGAGCGCACGCCATATTGGGCGGCGATGCCGGGATTCTCGTCGACATTGAGCTTGACGATCTTCACCTTGCCCTCGAGCTCGGTGGAAATCTCGTCGAGAACCGGGGCGATGGCCCGGCAGGGGCCGCACCATTCGGCCCAGAAATCGACGAGGACGGGCTCGCTGGAATTGAGGACTTCCTGGCCGAAATTGGCTTCGGAAACGGCTTTGGTCATGGTCTTGCCTTCCTTTGGGGCGCTGCATTCTCCCCGCCGGGGATGGCACAGCGCAAAAATTTCAGTGCCGGGAAGAGGCTCCGGCAAGCGGCGGTGTCTTTGCTCCCAAAGCTGGGGAGAGTCCAGCCCCGGTTCAAGCCGGCATCACCTGAGGGTGAAGCCGGACCGGGCGGTCCCCAAGAGCTCGGGCGGCAGATTCATCAATGATTCCAACTCGGTCCACAGGATCGCCGCAGAGACCTTTCGGCCCGGGAACAGCTGGCCTGCAACCAGTGCATAAAGCGCCAGCTGGGTCAGGTAGTTCCCCGGCACATCGGCGATCCGCCGGGGCGCCGCTGCGTCGGATTTGTAATCGACCACCAGCACGGCTGAGTCGTCAACCACCAGCCGGTCGATGCGGCCGGTGAGGCGCACCGGCGCGCCATCCTGCAGAGCCGGCACCAGGAAGGGCACTTCCGCCCGGCTATCGGGGCCGAAGAGATGGGCCAGGTCCGGCCGTGACAGCAGCGACAGGGCCCGGGCCGTCACGGCTTCGTGACGATGGGGATGGTCGGGCAGCAGCGTTTCCAGCGCCCGGGGCGCGACCCGCGCCCAATCCGCCCGCGCCACCTTGCCCAGATGCTGGAGCAGCGCATGGAGCGCCAGGCCCTCCTTGCGCGCGCCTTCGGCATCGCGCGCCTGCTCGGCCAGGCTCTGCAGGATCGGGGCCGGCCCCGCGCCGGTTCCGGCGCGCGAGGGGGAAATCAGCCGTTCCCGTGCCGGCTCGGGCACCGGCCCGGCCGCGAAACCCCCGCCCGGCGCCGCGACGGCCGAGGCGGCGCCGGCATGAAGCGGCGTCTCGAGCCGCGGATAGGCCAGGGCCAGGAGATTGCCCTCATCGTCGCGCCGTTCGGCCAGGTCCGGTTGCAGGGCCTGTTCGATGGCCTGGTACCAGCTGCCCTCGAGCTGGGTGTCGATGGCCGAGGCGGCGCTGAGCGTGCCGGTGACATAGAGCTCGTCCTCGGCCCTGGTCATGGCCACGTAGAGCCGCCGCCAATATTCCTCGGCCAGCGCCGCATCGGCCGCTTCCTTGATCGGCAGGCTGGCCGGATCGTGCTGGCTCCTGGCCGCGGCATGCACCAGCAGCGGGCCGGGCGCGGCCTCCAGCACATAGACCGGCTTGCCGATCATCTGCGCGGAGGGCTTGGCGGTGGCGTCGGCGAGGATGACGATGGGCGCTTCCAGCCCCTTGGCGCCATGCACGGTCATCACCCGCACCCCACCGCCGCTTTCGGCGAGTTCGCGCTTGATGGTCACCGAGCGGCGGCGCATTTCCACGGCAAAGCCCAGCAGCGAAGGCTGCCCGCCCTGCTCATGGGCCAGGGCCAGTTCCAGCAATTCGGACAGCACCTCGTCCACTTCGGTGCCGAGCCGGGCATGGAACAGCCGCAGCCCGCCTTCGGCATAGAGGATTCCGGCCAGAAATTCGAAGGGCCGCTCCATGTCGAGCCGGGCGCGCCAGCGCGCCAATTGCCCGGCCGCCGCCCGCGCCGCCGGCAGGCCGGAACCAAGGAGCGCGGCATGGAGCGTTTCGCCCTCCGCCCGGCCATGGGCCAGGGCATAGAGGTCGTCCTCGGAAATATCGAAGAGCGGGGAGCGCAGCAGCGCCGCCAATTGCAGGTCGTCGGCCGGATTGAGCAGCACGTCGATCAGCGCCAGCAGGTCGAGCACGGCGATATGGCCGGTCACCGCCAGCCGGTCGGCGCCGGGCGTGGGCAGGTTCTCGGCGCGCAGGGCGCGGATGATTTCCTGGAAGAAAGCGCCGCGCTTCTGCACCAGGATCAGCACGTCGTCGGCGACGATGGCGCGGTTGCGCTGACCCAGCACCCGGCCCTGGTCGATCCAGGCGCGGATTTCGCGCGCAATGCGCGTCGCCACCTGCCGGGCCGCGCTCTGCTCGGCCTCGAGGGCCTGTTTGGGCCATTGGCTGATATCGCGCTCGGTCCTGGCCTCCTGGAGCGGCGGCCACAGCGTCACGCTGCCGCCGTCCTGCACCCGCGCCGCCTGGTGGATCACCCGGTCCAGCGACAGCAGCGCCTGCCTTATATCCTCGCGCCCGGTAACCCGGTCCACCGCGTCCAGAATGGCCTTAAGCGTGCGGAAGCTGGTATGCAGGCGCACCTGTTCGAAGGGTCTTGCCGCGGCCCGGGCGCGCCGCTCCATGTCCCGCCCGGTTTCCCCGAACAGGACGGGCTGGGCGCCCTGGAAGGAATAGATCGATTGTTTCTGGTCGCCCACCGCGAAGATGGAGCGAGGCCGTTCCACCGCGCCGGCGCCGGCGAAGAATTCCTCGGCCAGGGCCCGCACCACCCGCCATTGCCGCGCATTGGTGTCCTGGCTCTCATCGACCAGGATATGGTCGATCCCGGCATCGAGCTTGTATTGCACCCAGGGCGCGATGGCGCTGTTGTCGAAGAGGTCGCCGAGCTTTTCGATCAGGTCGTCGAAATCGAGCAGCGAATGGCGCCGCTTCTCGTCCTCGTAGCGCCCCCGGATCGCCGCCACCACATCCAGCACCGCCTCGCTGCGCGCCACCAGCAGCGCCGCGTTGAGTTTTGCCTCGATGGCGATCAGCCGCTCCTGCTCGGCGCGCAGCAGGTCATGGAGGTGCGGATAGGTCTCGATTTCCTTTTTCAGCATCAGCCGCGATCGCGGCTCGCCCTTGCCGGTGAAGAAGGCGGCGCGCAGGCCGTCGACGCTCGGATAGTCCGGATCGAGCCGGGCCAGCAGGTCGGCGCAGCGGCTATTCCCCGCCGGATCGCCTTTGAGGCACGTTATGAGCTCTTTGAGGCGCTCCGGCGTTAACAGTCTGTTAGCGAGAACGCCCTCGAGGATAGCTTCGGCGCTGGTGCCGTCATGGCCGACCAGATCGCGCAGCCGTCGCTTGGCTCCGGCGCTATCGGCCAGGACCGGCTTCAGCCGCGCGCCCTCGGCCAGGGCCGAATTGATGGCCTTGGCGATGGCGTCGTCGCTCAGAAGGCCGAACAGAACCTCCACCGCCTCGGCATGGGCTCCGCCCCTAAGTCCTTCCGCCAGCACGCTTTCCCGCGCCGAAAGCACCATCTGCACCTGCCGCTCGTCCTCGATGACGGCGAAGTCGAAGGGCACGCCGGCCTCGATGGGAAAGCGATGCAGCACCGCCTCGCAGAAGGCGTGGATGGTCAGGATGCGCAGGCCGCCCGGCGTTTCCAGCGCCCGGGCGAACAGCGTGCGGGCATCGCGCAGCATTTCAGGGCTCGGGACGGATCCCGTCAAGTCGTTGATATCGTTGAATAATGTGGCATCGTCCACCAAGGCCCATTGCGCCAGCCGCGCCCCGACGCGCTTGCGCATCTCGGCCGCCGCCGCCTTGGTATAGGTGAGGCAAAGGATCGATTGCGGCCGCACCCCGGCCAATAAAAGCCTTAGGACACGGTGGGTTAGCACATAGGTCTTGCCCGAGCCGGCATTGGCCTCCACCCAGATCGAATAGTCCGGATCGCTGGCCCGGGCCTGGCTGTTGCGGGTATCGTAGGGAATATCGAGCTCGCCCCGCTCGCTCATGCCTCGTCCTCCCCGTCCACCGCGATCCATTCGGCCATGCGGGCGAGATGGTCGTAAGGGCCTGGAAATCTTTGGGTTTTGAGCGGCAGCAACCGCGCCGGCAGGGGATTTTCGCGCAGCAGGAAGAAGTCGATATGGCCCTGCATGCGCCGCCAGATCTCGTCGGCTGCCGCCATCACATCCATGCCGTCGGCCATGGCGAAGCCGCTGGGTTTGAAGGCCTCGGGCCCCAGCCCGATCTTGATATAGGTCAGCGCCGAGGAGGGGGCGGCCGCGATATCGCGCATGGCCCCGGCCCGCGCCATCAGGGCCTCGACCGGCAATTGCGGCGCCTCGAACGCCTTCATGCTGGCCGGACTGGGCGGCGCGCCGGTCTTGAAATCGAGAATTTCCAGAGTGCCATCAAGGAGTTCGTCCACCCGGTCGGCTTCGCCGGTGATGAGGAAGCCCGGGCCTAGGGGCACCCGCCATTCGCCGCGGATTTCCGCATGCCGGGCCCGCACCCGCGCATTGCGGCCGCGCTCGAAATCGAGAAATTGCGCCGCCGCACTCGCGAAGCGGCGCAGCCAGATGTCGCGGCGCTCGCCGATCATGTCGAGCCCGGCAAATTCCGCATTGGCGATTTCCATAATCGTATCAAAAGCTTGTGGCGCCAGAACGTCATGACCCTCATTGACGAAGCGGGCGAAGATGGCGTGGATGATGGTGCCGCGCTCGCGCGCATCGGGGTCCTCGCCCAAGGCGTCGAGCGGGCGCAGGCGCAGCACGTGCTTGGCGTAAAGATCGTAGGGCGAGCGCATCAGCGTCTCGATTTCGGTGACCGAGAGGCGCGTGAGGCGGGGCGTGAAGGCAGGATTGGGCGCCGGCCGGCTCGCGGGTTTCACCAGGGCCACGGCGTCCAGCGCCCGGGCAGCATCGCGCCAGACCTGACCCCGCTCCCGCAAGAGGCCGGCATGGGGCGCACCGATAAAGGCATCGAGCCGCTGCACCAGCCGCGACGGCAAAGCCGGGCTCGATCCGACCCGGTCGGCATAGGCGATGATCACCTCGGCATTGCCCAGGGCCTGGGCGAAATCATGCGCGGCCAGGCCCTGCATGCGCTCGGGCGGTTCCAGCCCGGCGGCCAGGCGCATGCCGCGGCTGAGCCAGGGGCCGGGATCGGCCGGGCCGGGCCATTTGTCCTCGTTGAGCGCGCCCAGGATCAGCACGTCCGGGCTCATCAGGCGGGCCTCGAGCTGACCCCAGATGGCGATGTCGTCGCGCCGCTCCTCGTGATTGCGGACTTCGAAACCGCTCATCAGGGCGAAGAGCACTTCGTCGAGCCCGAAGGGGCCGAAACGGTGCCCCTGCCCCGCCAACCGCGCCATCTCGGCGGCCCAGGCGGAAAATTCGTCGCGGCCGTGCAGCGGCGCGCCGGCGCTGACCGCATCGAGGGCGCTGCGCAGCGCCGCCGCGAGCTGGGCGGCATCCATGTCCTTTTGCTGCAACAGGGTCAGAAGCGGGGCCAGGGCCGCCTCCACCGCATCGAACAGGCTCGTTATGGTCTCCGCATCCTCGGCCCCGAGCGGCCGGCGTCGGCTTCTGGGCCCCTCGGCGCTGCGCAGGGCCAGGAGCGCCCGCAAACCGGCCATGCCGGGTCCGGGCCGCTGACCGCGCAACAGGCGCAGGTCCAGCCGTCCGGCCGCCTCGGCAATGGCCGCACGCTCGCGCCCGAAGGTGGCGGCCCGGTTGCGCAGCAGCGCCATCAGGTCCACCGGCGCCAGACCGTTGGCCGCCAGGCTGAGGATTTGCCGGGCCAGGCGCCCGGCCGGCGCATGGAACAGGGGGGAACCGGCAGCATCGTCGACATGGATGGCGAAGCGCCTGAGCTCAGCCGCGATGCGCCGCGCCAGGTTGCGGTCGGGGGTGACGATGCCGACGCTCCTGCCGGCGGCCAGGGCCGCGCGGCCGGCCAGGGCAATGGCCCGCGCCTCCTCGTCCTCATGGCGCGCCTGGATGATGGAGACGCCGGACAAGGCCGCGTCCAGGAAGTCCCGGCCGGGCCGGTTCCGGGCCCAATGGGCGGTGTCGCCGGTCAGGGCCAGGGCGTGATTGACCAGGGCGGTGCGCCTATGCGGCGCGGGACATAATTCGGTCACCGCATCCAGGGTCACGCCCAGCACCTGCAACAGGCGGGCCAAGCCATATTGGGGATGGCCATGGGGATTTTGGTCCGGAAGGCGCAGGGCCGCCAGGGTGTCGGCGCCCATGTCCATGTCGAGCCCGGGCAGCACCACGGCGCCGCGCGGCAGGCCGGCAATGGCGGCAAGCAGCCGGGCCGTGGCCGGGATGGAGCCGGTGGAGCCCGCCGCGATCACCGGCCTGTCGCCGTAAAGATGCCGGGCTGCCAGGGCCTGCCGATCGAGCCTGGCCCCGCGCAGCGCCGCCGGATCGCTGAGATTGCCGCTGCGCAGCATTTCGGGCCAGAGGGTCAGCGCGATATCGAGAAAGGCCAGGGTCTGCTGCCAATATTCGCCCAGTTCCTGGGCCAGGCCGTCGCCGATGGCGCGCAGGTCGGCGGGGCTGCGCTCCTCGATCAGCAGGTCGTCGATCACCCGGCCGAGCGAATCGGCCATGGAAAAGATTTCCGCCGCACTGGGCGGGGTGGAAAAGGCCAGCCGCCCGCGTTCGCTATGGGCCCATTGCGCGACGAGGCGCGACAGCGTCAGCCGCCGCATCGGCCCGCTGGCCGCCTGTGGCAGGGCCGGGGCATCGAAGGGCGGCAGGAAGGGCTCCTCGTCCGCCTCCTCCCCGCCGAAGGTGCGGATATCGGGCAGGAGGCCGGTGAAGCGGGAATGGGCGGCGAAAGCGTCGGCCAGTTTCTGCCGGGCCCGCTGGGTGGGCACGATCAATGTGACGTCGCTGAGCCAGAAGGGACCGGAGCGGTCCCAATCGCCCAGCAGGCGCCCATCCATCACCGCATCGGCCAGGCAGGGCAGGAAAGGCGTCGCCGGGGCGATGGAAAAAACGCTCATGGCGCCAGCGCCCGTTCGGCCGCCGCCAGACCGGCGGCATCGCCGACATGGAACCAGGGCGCATCGAGCACCACGCCGAAAAGCCGCTCCTCTTCCAGCGCGGCATCGAAGAGCAGGTCGAGCGGAAAGGCGCCGTCGGGACTGTCCGCGAACAGCGCGCGACCGAGCAGGGCGACGCCGCCATAGATGATGGGCGCGCCATAATCGCGCGTCACCCGGCCCATGGGGTCGAGGCAGTAATCATGGCTGCGCGCAAAGCCATGGGCGCGATGGGGCTGCACGCAGAGCAGGACGATATCGCCTTCCCCGCCATAGCGGGCCTGCATGCGCGCCAGGGGTTGGTCGGCGCCGGCGGGCCAGAACGCATCGGTATTCACGACCAGGACGGGGTCGGAATGCAGCATGGGCAGGGCCGCCTTGACGCCGCCACCCGTGCCCAGCAGCGTCTCCTCGCGATTGACCTTCAGCAGCCCCCCGAAATGGGCCAGGACCTGATCGGCGCGATAATGGGCATTGGCGACGAAGCGCGTCGCGCCCTCGGCGCGCGCATTGGCCATCACCCGCTCGATCAGCGGGGTGCCGGCCACTGGCACGAGCGGCTTGGGCAGCGTCTCGGTCAGCGGGCGCAATCGCGTGCCGAGGCCGGCGGCCAGCAACATCACATCGGGGAATCGGGCGGCTTTCTCCATGGGCCGGATAAGAAAGGGCGCAGCCTTTCTTGTCCAGCGGGGAGCGCTTTATTCGGCGTGAGCGGCAGCGGCGGGCGGCTCGATATCGTCGTCGCCTTCGGCCGCCATGGCCGCATCGCGCAGGCTGGCCTGGGCGGTGATGGCCTTGGTGCTGGACGCGGTGATGGCGTCATTGGGCGGCGCCTTGGTGAGGATGGCCGCCAGCGAGCCGATGGTGGAGCGCAGATTGTGGCGATGCACGACCATGTCCACCATGCCGTGCTGATAGAGATATTCGGAGCGCTGGAAGCCCTTGGGCAGCTTTTCGCGGATGGTCTGCTCGATGACGCGCTGGCCGGCAAAGCCGATCAAGGCGCCGGGCTCGGCCAGATGCACATCACCCAGCATGGCATAGGAGGCGGTGACGCCGCCGGTGGTGGGATTGGTCAGGACCACGAAGAAGGGCAGGCCCGCTTCGCGCAGGCGCAGTACCGCCACGGTGGTGCGCGGCATCTGCATCAGACCCAGGACGCCTTCCTGCATGCGCGCGCCGCCCGAGGCGACGAAGAGGATGAACGGGGTCTTGAGGCGCACGGCGGTTTCGAGGCCGGTAATGATCCCCTGCCCGGCGGCCATGCCCAGCGAGCCGGCGAGGAAATCGAAATCCTGCACCGCCACGGTCACGGCGCGCTCATAGAGCTTGCCGGTGGCCACCAGGACGGCATCGTCATAGCCGGTCTTGGCGCGGTTTTCCTTGAGCTGGTCGATATAGCGCTTCTGGGCGCGGAATTTCAGCGGGTCCTGCGGCGCGGAAGGCACCGGAACCAGATCGTATTTGCCATCGTCGAGAAAGGTCGCCAGCCGGTCCACCGGCTTGATCTTCATGTGGTAGCCGGAATTGGGCACCACCCATTGATTGGCTTCCAGGTCGCGATAGAACACCATTTCCCCGGATTCGGGGTCCTTGACCCAGAGATTTTCCGGCGTATCCCGCTTGGGATTGAGGATCGAGCGGATCTTGGGGCGGACGAAATTGTCGATCCAGTTCATGGCGCGGCCTTTCGCGGTGATCGTGCGGGATCACGTAATCTTCAATTGTGGCAATTCTATCAGGGTCCGCGCCGGCCCGCAAAGCCGGGGCCCGGCGCGCCTGTGGACAGCGTCAGTTCCGGGCCCGCCGCACGCCGCCGGCCAGGTCGGCGACGATGTCACGGATCGCGGCAACCGTCTTGTCGGTCGCCTTGCCGTTTTCCAGCGATCTGGCAACCGCATCGACCAGAACCGAGCCCACCACGATGCCGTCGGAATGCTTGCCGATTTCGGCAGCATCTTCGGCCGTCTTGATGCCGAAGCCGACGGCGACCGGCAGGTCGGTATGGGCCTTGATGCGATCGACGGCCTCGCCCACCGCGCCGCGCGACTTGATCACCGAACCGGTCACCCCGTTCATCGAGACATAATAGACGAAGCCCGACGTGTTCTCCAACACGACCGGCAGGCGCCTGTCGTCGGTGGTCGGGGTGGTGAGGCGAATGAAGTTGAGGCCGGCCTTGAGGGCGGGGATGCAGAGTTCCGCATCTTCCTCGGCCGGCAGGTCGACGACGATCAAACCGTCGACACCGGCCTCCTTGGCCGCCGCGATGAAGCGGTCGACCCCGAAGGAATAGATGGGGTTGTAATAGCCCATGAGCACGATGGGCGTATTCTCGTCCTTGCGGCGGAATTCCTCCACCATGCCGAGCACGCCGAGCATGGTCTGCCCGGCCGCCAAAGCGCGCTGGCCGCCCAATTGGATGGCGACGCCGTCGGCCATCGGATCGGAGAAGGGCATGCCCAATTCGATAATGTCCGCGCCGGCCTGCGGCAGGGCGTTGAGAATGGCCTGGCCGGTGGCGAGGTCGGGATCGCCGCCCATGACATAAGTGACGAGGGCCGGACGGTTCTCTGCCTTGCACTGGGCAAAGCGGGCGTCGATGCGGGTGGTCATGAGTTCAGCATTCCCAGATATTTGCCGACGCTTTCCACGTCCTTGTCACCGCGACCGGAAAGGCAGAGGACGATGGATTGGTCCTTGCCCATTGTCGGGGCGATTTTCATCAGCTGCGCCAGGCCATGGGCCGATTCAAGCGCCGGGATGATGCCTTCCAGCCGGGTGAGCAATTGGAAGGCGTCCAGCGCCTCCTTGTCGGTGACGGGCGCATAGGTGACGCGCTTGGAATCATGCAGGTAGGAATGTTCGGGACCGACGCCGGGATAATCGAGACCGGCGGAAATGGAATGGCCTTCCAGGATCTGGCCGTCATCGTCCTGCAGCAGATAGGTACGGTTGCCATGCAGCACGCCGGGACGGCCGCCGGTCATGGAGGCGGCATGGCCGTTCTCAACCTCGATGCCGTGGCCGCCGGCCTCGGCGCCGTAAAGGGTGACATCGGCGTCATCGAGGAAAGCGTGGAAGGTGCCGATGGCATTGGAGCCGCCGCCGACACAGGCCACCACCGCATCGGGCAGCTTGCCGTCGAGCGCCAGGAACTGTTCCTTGATCTCGGTGCCGATCACCGACTGGAAATCGCGGACCATTTCCGGATAGGGATGCGGCCCGGCCGCCGTGCCGATCAGGTAATAGGTGGTTTCCACATTGGTGACCCAATCGCGCAGGGCCTCGTTCATGGCGTCCTTGAGCGTGCCGGCGCCGGCGGTGACGGGGCGGACTTCGGCGCCCAGCATCTTCATGCGCAACACGTTGGGCATCTGCCGCTCGACATCGGTGGCGCCCATGAAGATGGTGCAGGGCAGGTCGAACTTGGCGCAGACGGTGGCGGTGGCCACGCCATGCTGGCCGGCGCCGGTCTCGGCGATGATGCGCGTCTTGCCCATGCGCTTGGCCAGGAGAATCTGGCCCAGGCAATTGTTGATCTTGTGGCTGCCGGTATGGTTCAGCTCTTCGCGCTTGAGATAGACCTTTGCGCCACCCAGATGCTCGGTGGTGCGCTGGGCGAAATAGAGCGGGCTGGGGCGGCCGACATAATGGGTCGCCAGATCCTTGAGTTCGGCGATATAGGCCTCGTCGGCCTTGGCGGCGCGATATTCTTGTTCGAGGTCCAGGATCAGCGGCATCAGCGTTTCGGCGACGAAGCGGCCGCCATAAATGCCGAAGCGGCCATGCTCGTCCGGGCCGTTGCGCAGGGAATTGGTCTTCTGGATGCTCAAGGCAATCGTCCTCCCACGAAGTCCAAGGAGGACCTCATCCCGGCCTGTCGATGGACGAGGTCCGGCGAGTCCGGCCGCGTGGTTCGACAGGCTCACCATGAGGTCTCCTTAAGACCTCATACCCATCTGTGGCAACCGCTATCCGGCGGCCCTCGCATTGCGGATGAAGGCCTCGATGAGCTTGCGGTCCTTGACGCCCGGGGCGGTTTCCACCCCCGAGGACACATCGACGCCCAGTGGCCGCACGCTCGTTATGGCCTCGGCCACATTGTCCGGGGTCAATCCGCCGGACAGCATGAAGGCGATGGCGGGATCGAGAGCCTTGAGCAGGCTCCAGTCGAAGCTCTCGCCCAATCCGCCGGGGCGGTCGGCGCCCTTGGGCGGCTTGGCATCGAGCAGGATGCGGTCGGCAATATCGACAAAGCCGGCCACCTGGGCGATGTCCTCGGCCGAACCGATGGGCAGGGCCTTCATGATCTCGACGCCCGCCTCGGCGCGGATGGCCTCCACGCGATGGGGCGTTTCCGGTCCGTGGAGCTGGATCCAGTCGGGGCCGAGCGCGGCCACTTCGGCCACGCAGGAATTGTCGGGATTGACCAGGACGACGCAGCTCTGCACCTGGCCGCGCGCCGCCGAGATCAGCCCGGCCAGCTCCTCGATGGAAACATGGCGGGGCGAGCGCTGGAAATGCATGAAGCCCACCATGTCGGCGCCGGCCGCAATGGCAGCGTCGAGCAGGTCATAGGTCTTGATGCCGCAGATTTTGATGATCACGGGATCGGCCATCACGGATGGGTCTCAGTGGAATGAAGGGAAAGGAGGAGCCACATGGCGCCGGTCATCACCGCAATTCGAGCATGTCGTCGACATCGCCGGCCGATCCGCCCGCCGGCCCGGCCTTGCGGCGCTGGGTCTCGAGCTCCTGGCTCAGATGCTGGGCCTCGCGCCGCCAATGCCGTTCGCGGCGGCGATGATGCCCCTGGGCGAACCAGGAGGCAATGCCGCCGAGCAGCACCCCGATCAGCAGGACCACATAAAGAACGACGAAAAGCGGAATGCCATAGCCATCGACGCCCGCTTCGAGCGGGGCGGCGAAGGGATTGAGATTGACGCTGACAAGATGGCGATTGGCCAGGGCGAAGGCGATCAGCAATCCGCAGAACGGCACCAGGACCAGCCAGCCGACGATTCTGTTGACCATATGGTTTGCCTAACTGCCGGCGTGCTGGCGGTCACGAACGGTTGAGCCGCTCGCGGATTTCCTTGCCGGCCTTGAATTGGGGCACATATTTCTCGCCCACATCGACCTGTTCGCCGGTGCGCGGGTTGCGGCCGACACGGGCCGGCCGGTTCTTGACCGAGAAGGCGCCGAAGCCGCGCAATTCCACCCGATCGCCCCGCGCCATGGCATCGCCGATCTCGTCGAGAATGGCGTTGACGATGTTCTCGATATCGCGCTGGAACAGATGCGGGTTCTCCGCGGCGAGCTTTTCGACAAGTTCGGACTTGATCATCAAAGGCTCCGTCTCGACCCGCCCCCTCGTGCGGGAGCGGGGTCAACCTGCCAAAGCCGGGGCAAACCGTCAAGCGGCACAAGGCGTTCGCCGGTCACACCTGCCTCGCCGCAGTGCTAAAGCAACACTTTGACCATGTAGCGCGCCTCGTCCTCATAGGCGCGGAGTTTATCCCCCAGCGCCGGACGCTCTTCCACGGCAAATCCCTGCCGGGTCCAGAAGGGCTGGGACTGGTTGACCGCCACAAGGCTCATGGTGGGAAAGGCCATGGCCCCCGCATGCTTGGTCAGCGCCGCCACGATCTGTCCCGCCGCGCCGATGCCGCGCGTCAGCGGCAGCAAGGCCAGGTCGTGGATATAGAAGCTGTCGGCATCGGCTGGCAGCGCCCCGAGCAGGGTATCGAGCGCCGGCAGGTCGCCGCGTTTCCAGGGATGGCTCAGGACATAGCCGGCCGGCCGCTCGCCGATTTCGAGCAGGTAGCAGCCATTGCGGTAGAGCGTGAATTTCTCCGCCAGCACCGCCTGGGCCTCGAAGAAGCCGGGATGAACCTGGTTGGCGATGGCGAAGACCGCGTCCAGGTCGTAGCCGGTCATGGCCCGCCAGGCCACGTCCTTGAGCAAGGTCATTTGATATTTCCATATGAAACGACCCGCGCCGAAGGCGCGGGTCGAAAGCGTGTCGGTGAGCCCAAGGGCTTACTTCTGCTCGCGATCCTTGAGGGCAGCGCCCAGGATGTCGCCGAGCGAGGCACCCGAATCCGAAGACCCGAAATTGGCCACGGCTTCACGTTCTTCGGCGATTTCGAGCGCCTTGATCGAGAGCTGGATGCGGCCGGTCTTGCGGTCGTACTGGGTGACGCGGGCATCGACCTTGTCGCCCTTGGCGAAGCGCTCGGGGCGCTGGTCGTTGCGGTCGCGGCTGAGGTCGGCGCGGCGGATGAAGGCGGTCACGTCGCTGTCGGCGATGCGCACTTCGATGCCGCCATCGTTGACGTCCACGACTTCGGTGGTGACCACGGCGTTCTTGCGCAGGCCCGAACCGTCGGAGGAGCCGGTATCGGCCAGATCATCGGCAGCGAGCTGCTTGATGCCGAGGCTGATGCGTTCCTTCTCGACATCGACGTCGAGAACCTTGGCCTTGACGATGTCGCCGCGATTGTAGTCGTCGAGGGCGACTTCGCCCGATTTCTGCCAATCGAGGTCCGAGAGGTGAACCATGCCGTCCACATCGCCTTCGAGGCCGATGAACAGGCCGAATTCGGTCTTGTTCTTGACTTCGCCTTCGATGGTGGAGCCGATCGGGTTCTTTTCGGCGAAAGCTTCCCACGGATTCTGCAGGGTCTGCTTGAGGCCCAGCGAGATGCGGCGCTTGTCCGGATCGACTTCGAGCACGACGACGTCGACTTCCTGGGAGGTCGAGACGATCTTGCCCGGATGGACGTTCTTCTTGGTCCAGCTCATTTCCGAAACGTGGATCAGGCCTTCGATGCCCGGCTCCAGTTCCACGAATGCGCCGTAATCGGTGATGTTGGTCACGCGGCCAGAGAACTTGGCACCGATCGGGTACTTGGCTTCGATGCCTTCCCAGGGATCGGCCTGGAGCTGCTTCATGCCGAGCGAGATACGGTGGCTCTCGTGGTTGATGCGTACGATCTGGACCTTGATGGTCTCGCCGATGGTGAGCACTTCGGACGGGTGGTTGACCCGGCGCCAGGCGATATCGGTGACGTGCAGCAGGCCGTCGATGCCGCCGAGGTCAACGAAGGCACCGTAATCGGTGATGTTCTTGACCACGCCGTCGACCACCTGGCCCTCTTCGAGCTGCTGGACGATTTCCGAACGCTGCTCGGCGCGCGATTCCTCGAGGATGGCGCGGCGCGAGACGACGATATTGCCGCGGCGCTTGTCCATCTTGAGGATCTGGAACGGCTGCGGCACGTTCATGAGCGGAGCGATATCGCGGATCGGACGGATATCGACCTGCGAACGCGGCAGGAAGGCCACGGCGCCTTCGAGGTCCACGGTGAAACCACCCTTGACCTGGTTGAAGATGGTGCCTTCAACGCGCTCATTGGCGTTGTACTTCTCTTCGAGCTTGACCCAGCTCTCTTCGCGGCGGGCCTTTTCGCGCGACAGGACGGCCTCGCCCATGGCGTTCTCGACGCGGTCGACATAGACCTCGACTTCCGAACCCACGGTGATGGTGCCGTCGCGGCCGGCCTGGCCGAATTCCTTCAGCGGGACGCGGCCTTCGGTCTTGAGACCGACATCGATGATGGCCAGGTCCTTTTCGATGGCGACCACCTTGCCCTTGACGACGGTGCCTTCGGCGGCATCGTTGTCGACAAAGGAGTCGAGCAGCATCGATTCAAAATCGTCTTTCGTCACAGTTTGCTGTGCCAAACTTTTTCTCCATTGCGCCGGGGTTGAGGGTTGCTGATCCTGCCTGATCGCGGGTCCGCTTCGGCGAAAATGCCAAAGCCGGCGCACGGAGCACCGCTTCTGAACAACAGGACGATTGGTTATTTCGGGCGTCCGGGCCAGCGAATGGTCCGATTGCGGCGGGTCGTGGTCCCAAGGGGGAAATTAGGAGGCGTCGCCCCCTGCCTTGAGCGCCATGGTCCGATCGACAATCTCGATGGCAGCGCGGAGTGCGGCCTCTATATCCAGAAGCGTGGTATCAAGCAAGTGCGCGTCATCGGCTTTATAGAAGCCGCCATGGGGGTTGAGCATGTCGCGCGCGTCGCGTTCCTCGATCTGGTGATAGAGGGCGTAACGGTCCACGAGCACGCCGCGCTGCTCCAATTGCTTGGCCCGCCGCTCCATGCGCGCCTTGCTATCGGCCTGGATGAACAGTTTCACATCGGCATCGGGGCAGATCTTGGTGCCGATATCGCGCCCGTCCAGAACGGCCCCGCTCGGCTGGGTTGCGAAATCGCGCTGAAAGGCGAAGAGCGCCGCCCGCACCTCGGCGATCACCGCCACCCTGCTGGCCAGCACGCCGGTTTCGGCGCTGGTCAGGGCCTCGATATCGCTCAGATGCGCCGCATCCAGCGCACGGGCCGCAGCGATGGCCGCGCGCTCGAATTCGGGCCCATCTTCGCGCTCCCCCACGGCCAGGCCCACGGCCCGGTAGAGCAGGCCGGTATCGAGATGGGGCAGGCCATAATGACGGGCCAGGCCGGTGGCCAGCGTGCCCTTGCCCGAGGCGGCGGGTCCGTCGACGGCGATGATCATGGGGCGCTCCTGGGCAATGCAATCGGCCCCCAAGGCGATAGCGGCAGCGGCGGGCGGGGGCAAGAGCCCGCATTTTGCGTTTGACACTGCCCGGCTTTGCCCATAACCGGACTGACCGAAATGGGCGCGAGCGGCTTTTGCGCGCCCCGGCATTTTTCCATTCGACGAGGCATGAAAATGGCCAGTTCCGACCGCGGTACCAAGCGGACCGATCCCGATACGGGCAAGAAATTCTACGACCTCAACATGGACCCCATCGTCTCGCCCTATACGGGCAAGTCCTATCCCCGGTCCTATTTCGAGCAATTGGCCGGCAAGGCCGGTCCCGCCACCGCCCGCAAGATCGATGACGAGGACGAGCTGGAAGAAGAAGACGAGACCGAGGACGCGGCGGCGCCGGTGATCGTCAGCCTCGAGGAAGCCGATGCCGAGGAATCGGGCGACGATATTCCCGATGTCGAGGATGTCGAGGTCGACGAGGACCTGGGCGACGATGCTGAGGACGTGTTCCTCGAAGAGGACGAAGACGAGGACGACGGCCTCGGCTTTGAAGTCGGCGACGACGAAGACCGCTGATTTCTTTACGATTTTCCCGCCGGAACCGGTTCAGGCCCGGCGGGATAAAAAAGTGTCATTTAGGCACTTGCAAGCTGCGGAATGATCCAATAGGTTCCGCCTCGCTTCGGACGGGCAAGTCCCCTCCGAACCCAAAACTACCGCAAGGCCCGCATTTCGCCGCCTTGTCCGGATGGGGCCATAGCTCAGCTGGGAGAGCGCTTGCATGGCATGCAAGAGGTCAGCGGTTCGATCCCGCTTGGCTCCACCATCCACTTCTCCAGGTGGAATTCTCTTTAAATCACGGTAGCTTAGTGGAGCTGCCGAGTTCGCCGCGTACCACGCGACGTACCACTTTCGCGTACCACTCCTTCCAAATCAGCACCGCGTCCCCGATCGTCCATGAAAAGCCCCTTCGCGGGCGCGCAGGGCGGATTTATGCGCGGCTGGTAGGCTCATCCGGGCCTACTGACTATCCTGCCCGGTGTCGTCCTGGGGCTCTTGGGCACTCGGCTTGCGTCTGCTCCCGCATGCCTGGCACGAGAGGGTGTGTTCGAGGCGATAGCCTTTCCTGTCTGGTATTGGAACCTACACGGACGGGGCAGCGGCATGATCGCCGCACGTGGCATCTCTAGCCGTTCAAGGCGAACGCCACCACAACCTCTCGCACGAGAACCACGGGGCGTCCCTTCGGAAGGGACATGGTTGGATTGACCACTTCACAGGTGGGAGCTTACGCTCCTGCCTGTTTTTCGTCGGGGGCGGACGTGGACTTTCTCGGACAACAGATCACTGTTGCATTGGTCGTGAGCTTGGTCGTCCAGGGAGTGATCAGCATTCTGGTTTTCGCCGCAGGCATTCGGGTCGCCAAGGAGCGAAGTGATCGGGCCGCGTTGAGAACCATCTACAAGTCCCTGTTCGAGCATTTCAAAGACTTGCGGGACCGCATGCGCAACGCTGACCCCAAGAGATGGCGCGACTATAAGATGGAGCGCGAGGGACCGATGCCGCCTATGCGTGATCTTGACCGCAACGGAGACATCAACATGCTCCCTGCCACTCTAGGTCACGAACTTCTCCGCATTGAGCGTGAGGCGTTATCGGCGGGCGAACGTTTTCATCAAGCCTTGGAAAATGACCTTGCTCCCAAGTTAACCGATTTTATCGAGGCACGGGTGAAGACAGCCACACTGCTGGTCAACACCTCTGGAGGCTACATCCAATTCACCCCATCGAGCGCTTTGAAAGCGGATGAGAGCTACATTTCTGCCGTGACTGCCCGACTGGGCAATGAGACCCCGCGCTTGGGCGTAGGGATGAGAAATTCCAAGCAGCAAATCGAGACGAAGACAGTCAGGCCCGAGAACCTCGTAGAGGGTACTCTACCTGAGTTCTATGAGGAACTGGTGGCCGAGACCAAAGCGCTGGGGGCCGACGCGCTGCGAGACCTAAAGCGGCACGAGGAAGACGTTGAGTGGGCTTTCGAGACGGTGACTGCGCGGGTCCGAGACCCCCATCCGTTCGCTGAAACAGTCCTCGGCATCCTGCCGGGAATGTTCCACCAGTCGGCGGGCAGGAAGCGGAAATAGGGATATCGGTTAACCCCTCACCCTAGTTCCTTCAACCGGAGGCCTTATCGTGATAAGTCATTGGAGGATAAGGAGCTTCCATTAACCCTCCCCCCAGCATAACTATCACGCGATTTCGGACGGCCCGCATGCAGACCAGACGACCAAGACGCCTCCGCCTCTCCACCGAACTGACGCTCGACCGCTTTGCGGCGACCATGCCGGGAGTGGACGTGCGGATGATCAAGGAGGACTTGAAGCGTCATGAGCTGCTCCGGCGCACCCACTACCGCACACGGTGGCGGGTTCGGCAATCGATGGCCAAGAAGCTGTTCGAGGAGAAGGTCTGGGACCGGACTGGTAAGATGGACATTTTTCCGACCGAAGCTGGCAAGGCCAAGCTCTGGGAATTGTACCAGGCCGGGGAACTGACGATGAAGTCAGGACACTTCTCCCCGGCTGGCCACACGGGTCGCCCCGCCAGCGCCAACCCGCCTGATCGTGGCTTCCTCGAATACTAACCCGATACCCAGATCAACGACCACGCAAAGGCTCCCGGAACACCACCGGGGGCCTTTTCGCATGCGACATCCGCAGGAACATCATGACCGACAACTTTGGAACACACACCAACGCCGCCCGCCGTTATGTGGTGGCCACTGACGGCGCCTGCCGTGGCAATCCCGGACTAGGAGGATGGGGTGCCTTCCTCACATCGTTCGACGAGGGCAGGCTCCCCCGAACCAAGGCCCTGTCCGGTGCCAAGCGGCACACGACCAACAACGAGATGGAGTTGACAGCCGCTATCAGGGCGCTGGCCTGGCTTCCGGCCAATGGCGTGCCCGCGCTCGTTCAATCGGACAGCAAGTACGTCATCAATGGCATGAACGAGTGGCGTCACGGCTGGGTGGCCAAGAACTGGCGCAAGCCCGATGGTAAGCCGGTGAAGAACCGTGAGCTATGGGAGGCTCTGATCGACACCATGGGTGACCGCGAGGTGACCTGGGAGTGGGTACGGGGCCATGCAGGTCATCAAGGCAATGAGACTGCCGACCAGCTAGCCAACAGGGCAATCGACCGGATGCTCCACGGCAGTCGGGCCTAATCCATCACGATCACCACCACGAAAACGACACCAGCGAAGGCTCCGGGGCATCCCGAAGCCCATTCGCACGCGACATCCGCAGGACACCACATGAAGCTCGAAACTATCCAGAAGCGTCTCGCTCAAGCCGAACCCGGTAAGGTCATCGGCCCCTTTGAGATCGACATCCGCCAGATCAGGCAGGACCCCACTTTTCAGGTCCGCAAAAGGCTCGACGAGGCCAACCTAAGCCGCCTCAGGGCTGCCTATCGGTCGGGGAAGGCCATGCTGCCCATCACCCTCGCCTTCATCGACGAAACCCCCGACCTCCTCCCGGTCATCGTTGATGGTCACCACCGTGTGACGGTCCTCGAAGCCATGGCCGCTGAGGCCAGCGTGAGGGGCTACCCGGCGACAACCACAGTCGAGGCGATGTTCATGAGGGTCAGGGCCAATGAGGCTCGTTGGCAAGCTGCCAGCGTTGCTGCGCGTCAAACAGGGTGAGCCTCAGCGTCAATCA
>NZ_LVVY01000025.1 GCF_001650025.1 Devosia elaeis
ATTGACGCTGAGGCTCACCCTGTTTGACGCGCAGCAGACACGGCCACACAGACCAGGGCAGTGCCATAGGCAGACGCCAGTACCCAGCCCCAAGGCACCCCGTGCCACCAGCGATTGTTTTTGTTCCCCATGTCGGGATGTTTCGCTGAAAAAATCTGAGCCGCCAAGATCAGAAAACAAGACCGCGCTTCCCCCCGTGCCCCCTTCGAGGGGCCATAACCCTTCTTGACCACTCATTTTCTCAGGCTCATCTGCCCAACCGAGGTTCCATATGAAATCTTCTACCCGGCCATCATCGCCATCCAGGTCCACTACCGCCTTCGCCATGGCCAAGCTCACAACGGCGCTTGAGACGTTCCACTCCAATCGTGAAGGCGCGTCCATTCAATTGCTGCTTGTCTTCCTCGCGATTGCCCAACGCAAGACCATCAGCGCTGCCCAGATTGGCGCTGAAGTGGGGCTGAGCCAGTCGGCTGTGTCCCGTAGCGTCACGACGTTGGGCAGGGGCAAGGTGGGTGAGACTGGGCTCGGTCTCGTGGCCCAGGAGATCGACCCTATTGAAACCAGGGCGCATGCGATCAAGCTGACGACGAAGGGCAAGGCCCTGGCCAAGCAGCTTGCGGGATGCCTAGGAGGGCCAGCAATGAACCCTCCTGACCAGGAGATGCGCGACCGTGCCCGAGCCCCGTCTGAAGCGTTCGCAGGGGCACATTGGGAAGTGTGGGTGGACTAGTGACTATGTCTGAGCTTCAGCGCCTGTAACCGTCTTCGCGGCCTTTACGACCATGCATGAACGATGAAGTTCGCTGATGTTGTCCGTCATACCGGCGTGCAACAAGGCAGCGCCGAGTAGGCTGAAGCAGTCTTCATGTGCCAAGGCGCTGACTGCATTTGAACCTTGAACAAATGCCTCTTGCGCAGCAATCGCCGCCGCCCGAGCATCGGCAGCGTGACCATCCGACGGGCCACCACTGACGAACGCCTCGAAGACTAGCAGCTCGTGACGTTGTGTGGAGCGCACCCCATTTTGACCGGACAGCCGGCATAG
>NZ_LVVY01000026.1 GCF_001650025.1 Devosia elaeis
TCGTGGGCTCGGAGATGTGTATAAGAGACAGATTTTATATTGACCATTTCTGGGGCAGTTCGTGGCAAGCAATGCCTGCGCTTTGAGCATCGGGGGGCATGTGTTTCGCAGTCGGGCCCTGCTGGCGCCGATGGCCGGCATTACCGACCGGCCCTTCCGCGACATCGCCGCCCGCCACGGTGCGGGCATGGTCGTATCCGAAATGGTGGCCAGCGCTGCCCTCACCACCGGCCATAGCGACATGGTCCGCAAGCTCACCCCCGCCGGCACCCTGCCGCATATGGTGCAATTGGCCGGCTGCGAGCCCGGATGGATGGCCGAGGGCGCCCGCATCGCCGAAAATGCCGGCGCCGATATCATCGATATCAATTTCGGCTGCCCCGCCAAGCGCGTCACCAATGGCTATGCCGGCTCGGCCCTGATGCGCGTGCCCGACCAGGCGCTGGCCATTGTCGATGCCGTGGCCCGGGCCACCAGCCGCCCGGTCACCGTGAAGATGCGGCTGGGCTGGGACGATGACAGCCTCAACGCCGCCGAGATCGCCCGGCTCGCCGTCGGGGCCGGGGCCCGCATGATCACCGTCCATGGGCGCACGCGCCAGCAGTTCTACAAGGGCCAGGCCCGCTGGGCCCTGGTGCGCGCCGTGGTCGAGGCCGTGCCGGTGCCCGTCATCGTCAATGGCGATATCGTCGATGCCGACAGCGCCCGCGAGGCCCTGGACCAGTCGGGCGCCGCCGCCGTCATGCTGGGCCGTGGCGCCCAGGGCCAGCCCTGGCGGGTCGGGCAGATCGGTGCCGCCCTGGCCGGCGAAACGCCCGCCGCCCCGCCGCAGGGCGAAGCGCTGTTGGCGCTGATCCGCCGGCACTACGAGGAAATGCTGATCGATTACGGCACCGAGATCGGCCTGCGCGCCGCGCGCAAGCATCTGGGTTGGTATGCCGAAGCGGCGGGCCTGTCCCTCGATAAGCCGACACGCCATGCCCTGCTGGACAATGACGATCCTAAATCCGTTCTGGCGCTGATCGGCACCCTGTTTTCTGGCGAATGGAGGGCGGCGGCATGAGTGCCGTGATGATGGACGTCGATTCCGTTCCGGCCCGGGCCGTGCTGCAGGCCCTGCCGCAACCGATTCTGGTGCTGGGCGAAAATCGCCATATCCTCTTCGCCAATTACGCGGCCGAGGCCTTTTTCGGCGCCTCGCTCAGCGTGCTGACCCGTCAATCCCTGGACGATCTCATCGCCTTCGGTTCGCCCATCATCTCGCTGGTGGAAACGGTGGGCCAGCGCCGGGCACCGATGACCGAATATCGCGTGCGCGTCGGCTCCTCGCGCTTCGGCGACGAGCGGGTGGCCGACGTCTTCGCTACGCCCATTTCCGACAATGACGGGCGGGTCGCCGTGCTGATCCAGGAACGGACCATGGCCGACAAGATCGATCGGCAGATGGTGTCGCGCGGCGCCGCCCGGTCGGTCACCGGCCTGGCCTCCATGCTGGCGCACGAGATCAAGAACCCGCTTTCCGGCATTCGTGGCGCCGCCCAATTGCTGGAGCAATCGGTGCCTGCCGACGAGGTGCCCTTGGCCCGGCTGATCCGTGAGGAAACCGACCGGATCGTCCATCTGATCGATCGGGTGGAAGTGTTCGGCGACGAGCGCCCCCTCGAGCGCGAGCCGATCAATATCCACGTGGTCCTGGACCGGGTGAAGCTCCTGGCCCGCAATGGCGTGGCGCGCGGCGTCACCTTTGCCGAGGAATACGATCCCTCGCTGCCGCCGGTCTTCGGCAATCGGGATCAACTCATCCAGATATTCCTAAATCTGATCAAGAACGCCTCGGAAGCGCTTGAAAAAACACAGAAACCCGAAATCAAACTTTCCACCGCCTTCCGCCCCGGCATTCGCATCAGCGTCGCCGGAGTGGCCGAGCGCATCTCGCTGCCGCTCGAAATCGTCATCGAGGATAACGGCCCTGGCGTGCCGCCCGACATCCTGCCCTTCCTGTTCGACCCCTTCGTCACCACCAAGACCAATGGTTCGGGCCTGGGCCTCGCTCTCGTGGCCAAGATCGTGGGCGATCATGGCGGGGTGATCGATTGCGACAGCCGCCCGGGCCGCACGCGCTTCCGCATCCTGCTGCCCGTCGCCAGCGCCGCCTTCCAGACTCCCGCCGAAGCCGAAGAGGGTTCGAATCCATGAGCCATGTTGTCCTGCTTGCCGATGACGATGCCGCCATCCGCATGGTGCTCAATCAGGCGTTGACCCGCGCCGGCTACGAAGTGCGGCCCACCGGCAATATCTCGACCATGTGGAATTGGGTCAGCCGCGGCGAGGGCGATATCCTCATCACCGACGTGGCCATGCCCGATGGCAATGCCTTCGAGGTCATGCCCAAGATCAAGAAGCTGCGCCCCGACCTGCCCATGATCGTCATGAGCGCGCAGAACACCTTCATGACCGCGATCCGGGCCTCGGAAGTGGGGGCCTACGAATATCTGCCCAAGCCCTTCGACATCACCGAAGTGCTCTCGGTGGTGTCGCGGGCCCTGGCCGATGCCAAGAAGCCCGGCAAGGACGAGCGCAAGACCGAGGAACCGGGCGAATCCATGCCGCTGGTGGGCCGTTCCACCGCCATGCAGGACATCTATCGCGCCCTGGCGCGGCTGATGCAGACCGATCTCACCGTCATGATCACCGGCGAGAGCGGCACCGGCAAGGAATTGGTGGCGCGGGCCCTGCATGATTTCGGCAAGCGCCGCAACGGCCCCTTCGTCGCCATCAACATGGCCGCCATTCCGCGCGACCTGATCGAGGCCGAACTGTTCGGTCACGAGAAGGGGGCCTTTACCGGCGCCAATACCCGCTCGTCCGGCCGTTTCGAGCAGGCCGAGGGCGGTACATTATTCCTCGATGAAATCGGCGACATGCCGATGGACGCCCAGACGCGGCTCCTGCGCGTCTTGCAGGAAGGCGAATACACCATGGTCGGCGGCCGCAGCGCCATCAAGACCAATGTGCGCATCGTCGCTGCCACCCATCGCGATCTCAGCCAGATGATCCGGCAGGGCCTGTTCCGCGAGGATTTGTATTACCGCCTCAACGTGGTGCCCATCCGCCTGCCGCCACTGCGCGAGCGCGTGGACGACATCCCCGATCTGGCCCAGCATTTCCTGCGTCTGGCCCAGCGCGAGGGCGAAGCCTCCAAGACCATTTCCGCCGACGCCATCAGGCTGATGCAGAACTATTCCTGGCCGGGCAATATCCGCGAGCTGGAAAACCTCGTCCGCCGCCTGTCAGCTCTTTATGCCGACGAGCAGATTTCGGCCGAAATCGTCCAGAACGAGCTCAATATCAGCGACAGGCCCTCGGTCTCCGGCGTGGCGGGCCCGGTGGATATTTCCATGGCCGTGGAAACCCATGTCGGCCAATTGCTGCGCGAATACGAGCCCAATCTGCCCCCGCCCGGCATGTATCAGCGGGTGATCGACAAGGTGGAAGCGCCCCTGATCGCCATGGCCCTCAATGCCTGCGGCGGCAACCAGATCAAGGCCGCCGACCTGCTCGGGCTCAACCGCAACACCCTGCGCAAGAAAATCCGCACGCACAGCATCGAAATCGTCAAACACAGCCGCCGGGGAGGGTAACGCACAGATCGTGCGCCCAACACCGACCGTCGCCCTCGGGCTTGTGTGGAGGAAGTGTGGTTTACTGATTT
>NZ_LVVY01000027.1 GCF_001650025.1 Devosia elaeis
CTGACCACCGATATTGCGCCGGGCTATGACCACATCACCTCGGCTATCGGCGCCGGCATGATCGGCTGGTTCGGTACGGCCATGCTCTGCTACGTAACGCCCAAGGAACATCTGGGCCTGCCCAATCGCGATGACGTCAAGACCGGCGTCATCACCTACAAGATCGCGGCGCATGCGGCCGATCTGGCCAAGGGACATCCGGCGGCGCAGTTGCGTGACGATGCGCTGTCAAAGGCCCGGTTTGAATTCCGCTGGGAAGACCAGTTCAACCTTTCGCTCGACCCCGATACGGCGCGCAGCTTCCACGA
>NZ_LVVY01000028.1 GCF_001650025.1 Devosia elaeis
CGTGATCGGGCTCACCAAATCCATCGCCGCCGATTACACCACGTCCAATATCCGGGTGAACGCCATCTGTCCGGGCACGGTGGACAGCCCCAGCCTGCATGAACGCTGGCACGCCACCGGCGACTTCGAGGGCGCCCGCAAAGCCTTCATTGCCCGCCAGCCCATCGGCCGCATCGCCCGGCCCGAGGAGGTCGCCGACCTCGCTCTCTATCTCGCCGGCGCCACCTATACGACCGGACAAATCCACGTCATCGACGGCGGCTGGACGGCCTGACCGGAAGGCCTCCGGAGGGGGCGGGGATGATAGGGCCGACAAACTAAGACAGGCGCGATGCCCCACCTCTCCCGCTGGGGGAGAGGTCGCCGCGAAGCGGCGGGTGAGGGGCCTTTTGGATAGTTACGAATGACCAGGATCACCACCCTCACCACCCACGATCTTCGCTTTCCCACCTCGGCATCGCTCGATGGTTCGGACGCGATGAATCCGGACCCCGATTATTCGGCCGCCTATGTGGTGCTGGGCACCGATGGCGAGCATGAAGGCCACGGCCTCACCTTCACCATCGGCCGGGGCAATGAAGTCGTGGAGGCCGCCATCAAAGCGCTGGCCTCCCGTGTCGTGGGGCTGGAGGTCGACTGGATCGCGGAAAATCCCGGCCGCTTCTGGCGCCACGTCACCGGCGACAGCCAATTGCGCTGGATCGGGCCGGACAAGGGCGCCATGCATCTGGCGACCGGGGCGGTGGTCAACGCCGTCTGGGATCTCCTGGCCAAGCAGGCCGGCAAGCCGGTCTGGCTCTATGTCGCCGAGATGAGTCCCGAACAGCTCGTCTCCATCATCGACTTCCGTTATCTCACCGACGCCATCACCCCCGAGGAGGCGCTGGACATCTTCCGGCGCGCCGAGCCCGGCAAGGCCGAGCGCATCGCCCGCCTGCGGCAGGAGGGCTATGCCTGCTACACCACTTCGGCCGGCTGGCTGGGCTATTCCAACGACAAGCTGACGCGGCTCGCCGAAGAGGCGGTGGCCGGCGGTTTCACCCATATCAAGATGAAGGTGGGTCGCGACCTCGAGGACGATATCCGCCGCCTCGAGATCGTCCGCGCCATCATGGGGCCGGACCGCTACCTGATGATCGACGCCAACCAGGTCTGGGAGGTCGACCAGGCCATCGGCTGGATCAGGGCGCTGCAGAAATTCGACCCCTATTTCATCGAGGAACCGACCAGTCCCGACGACGTGGAAGGGCACCGCAAGATTCGCGAGGCCATCGCCCCGATCAAGGTGGCCACCGGCGAGATGTGCCAGAACCGCATCCTGTTTAAGCAATTCATCACCCGCGACGCCATCGATATCGTCCAGATCGATGCCTGCCGCATCGGCGGGCTGAACGAAGTGCTCGCCGTGCTGCTCATGGCGGCCAAATACGGCAAGCCGGTCTGGCCCCATGCGGGGGGCGTCGGCCTCTGCGAATATGTCCAGCACCTCTCCATGATCGATTACCTGGCCGTGTCCGGCACCAAGCATGGCCGGGTGATCGAATATGTCGATCACCTGCACGAGCACTTCCTCGATCCCTGCGTGATCCGCAACGCCGCCTACATGCCCCCCGAACGCCCCGGCTTCTCCATCGAAATGAAACCGGCCTCCATCGCCGAAAACACTTTTCGCGGCTTCGAGCCGCCCCGCAGGGCAAATCTCTCCAGCGGAGAGATTTGAGGCGAGAAGGCCATGAGCGCTAAGCGCGAATGGCGGGGAGCCGCCCCTCAGGGCAAATCTCTCCAGCGGAGAGATTTGAGGCGAGAAGGCCATAAGCGCTATGCGCGAATGGCGGGGCGCTGTCCCAAACACCGCACCCACCTCCCCCTTGACGGGGGAGGTAGCGCAGCTTGGCCGACAGGCCTAGCGAAGCTAGGAGGGGGTGCTCCCGCGCACCGGCGCCTGATTTCGGCGCCCTGCCGCCCATCCCCCACCCCAACCCTCCCCGCAAGGGGGAGGGTGCCGCATCGCGTTTGCCAGAAAACTTATCCCCACCCCCATCACCCCATATTATCCTCCCCCTCATCAGCCGGGTGGAGATGGGGTTGCA
>NZ_LVVY01000029.1 GCF_001650025.1 Devosia elaeis
GCTTCCAATGGAATCACATGCCGATCCTAACCCAAACCCGCCGCATCAGCGCCGCGAAACGCAGGCGCCTGCGATCAGATCGGCATCCGCATGATCTCTTCATAGGCCGAGATGACCCGATCCCGGATGGTGACCATGCTTTCGATGGCCATTTCGGTTTCGGAGAGAGCGGTCACCATGTCGACGACATTGGCCTTGCCACTGACCATGTCCATGGCCATCTGGTCGGAAACCTTGCCCTGGTCGATGACGCCCTGCACGTTCTGGGCCAGCAGCTCGGCGAAATTGGCCCCGCCGCCAGCCGCCTTGGCGGTCAGGTCCGTGCTGGGCTTTGCGGCCTGGTTGATCAGCCGGCCGGCATTGCCATAGGCGGTGGCGGCGGCGTTGAACGGGGTGGTGATGGCCATGGCTTTGCGTCCTAAAAGGTTCAGCCGCGCAGGATATCGAGCGTGCGCCCGAGCATCTGTCGGGTCACGGTGACCACGTTGAGATTGGCTTCGTAGCTGCGCTGGGCTTCGCGCATATCGACGGTTTCGATCAGCGTGTTGACGTTGGGATATTGCACATAGCCGCTGGCATCGGCGGCCGGGTGGCCCGGCTCGTAGCGCGAGCTGAAATCGCTCATGTCATAGGCCAGCCGGCCCACTTCCACCACGCGCCCGCCGACTTCGTTGTCGAACACGGTCTGGAAGGTAGGGATGCGGCGGCGATAGGGTTCGTCGCCCGGGGCCTTGCCGGCGGAATCGGCGTTGGCGATGTTCTCGGCGATGACGCGCATGCGGGCCGTCTGCGCTTGCAGGCCGGTGGCAGCGATGCGAAGGGACGAATTAAAGTCCATAAATCAATGCCTTATGCGTTCTTTCCCAGCGCGACGCGCAGGATGCGGATGGATTTCTGGTAGATGGAGGTGGCGGCCTGGTAGTCCATCATATTGGTGGTCACCTTCATCATCTCCTCTTCGAGGGTGATGCCGTTGCCTTCCGGGGTGATCTCGAAATTGGCCATGCGCTGGGCGTCGAAACCGGCCATGCCGGAGGAGACGGAGAAATGCGCCGGCTGAGTAACTGAGGTTGAGATCGTCGCCGAACTCATTGATGTGAAAGAGCTATTGGCGTCGAACTGTTTGAGATCGCGCCCCCGATATCCGGGCGTTTCGGCATTGGCGACGTTCTCGGCCAGAAGGCCCTGCCGGGTCTGATGCCAGCGCATCTTGTCGGTCAGCGCCGAGAAAACCGGCATATCCATAAGGCCCATGGGCCGGCCTCCACGCGAGTCCTGATAGGCAAATCCTGCCTAGCCATGGTTAAGTATTGGTTAACAGACTGCTAACGCTGACCGGCGCGATCTCGCTATTTGCACATTTCATCGGCTAACTAGGCAGGAAGTGCCGATTGAGATTCGGTTTGCGGCCCGGTGGCAAGGCCACCACGAGATAGACGATGTCGCGCTCAGGCGCGACGGCATTGGGAGCTTAGATTCGTGCAATTCATTACCGGCCTGTTTGGCGGCAGCGGCAATACGGCCCTGACCATGCTGTTCGCGCTCGGCGCGGTCATCGTCCTGATCATATTGGCGGTCTGGCTGATGAAGGTGGTGTTCAAGGTTTCCGGCAATGGCGTTCGCGGCCGCAACCGGCGGCTGGCGGTGGTGGATACGCTGGTGCTCGACCAGAAGCGGCAGCTGATGATCATCCGGCGCGACAATGTCGAACATGTCATCCTGACGGGCGGCGCGCAGGACCTGGTGATCGAGACCGGCATTGCCATTGCGGAAACGCCCGTAGCCGCCCCTGCCCGGCGGCCGGCGGCCCCGACCGCTCCCGTCCAGCGCCCTGCCCCTACCGGTCCGGCGCCGGTGGTGGAGAGCGTGCGCCCAGCCACGCCCGTTGCTCCCGTCGCGCCAGTGGCGCCGGTGCCCAAGGGCGAGCCGGATACGCTGCTCGAACATTTGCAGAAATCAGGCCATGCCGGCGACAAGAAGACCCGCGTTTCGCTGCGCCGCACCGGCCTGCTGCGCCAGTCGGGGGCCCGGGAGCCTATGGAATCCGGGCAAAACCCCGACATTTCGGCCGTCGCGCCCGCCGACTCAGCTAATGAGTCTCAAAGTGGCGGAATGAGCGAAGGCGCGGCGCTTGGTAATGACGGCAAAGACGAGGCCAATCGGGGCTGAGCCGGCACGCCGGACCTGGATGCGCTTGCTGCCTTTTCTGGCCGGCGCCGGCCTGCTGCTGGCGCTCACGACGCAGGTATCGGCCCAGGACCTGTCCATCGATTTCGGCGACGATACGACGCTGACCGAGCGGGCGATCCAGCTAATCGGGCTGATCACCCTGCTTTCGCTGGCGCCGTCCATCCTCGTCATGGTGACCAGCTTCACGCGCATCGTCGTGGTGCTGTCGCTGCTGCGCACCGCCATCGGCCTGCAGACCGCGCCGCCCAATTCGGTGATGGTGTCGCTGGCCTTGTTCCTGACGCTGTTCATCATGCAGCCGGTGCTGCAGCAGAGCTATGACCAGGGCATCGCGCCGCTGATGGCCGGCGAGATCGAATTTGCCGAGGCTTTCGACGCCGGCGCCGCCCCGGTGCATGAATTCATGCGCAGCAATGTGCGCGACAAGGATCTCAGCCTTTTCTACGATCTCACCGATGCCGAGCCGCCGGAAGCGCCCGAGGCGATCCCGCTGCAATTGCTGATCCCCGCCTTCATGATCTCCGAACTGCGCCGGGCCTTCGAGATCGGTTTTCTCCTGTTCCTGCCCTTCGTGGTCATCGACATGGTGGTAGCCTCGGTGCTGATGAGCATGGGCATGATGATGCTGCCGCCAGTGGTCATCTCGCTGCCGTTCAAGCTGATCTTCTTCGTGCTGGTGGACGGCTGGTATCTGGTCGCCGGCTCGCTGGTGCGCAGTTTTACGGGGTGATGGTGACTTCTATTTAGCACCAGTCGTCACCCTCGGGCTTGACCCGAGGGTTCTTCGTGCAT
>NZ_LVVY01000030.1 GCF_001650025.1 Devosia elaeis
CGCCTAACCATCCACGGTTGCTCGACCCGAGGGTGTTTGCGATAGACCCAAAACAAAGAACCCTCGGGTCAGGCCCGAGGGTGACGACCAGTGTGTGGGGCCGGATCGCATATGGGCCGATAAGATCTAGGGGGCCATCCCCCCTCCCTATTCCTCCCCGAGCAGAATCCGCGGGCCGGTCTTGCCCCGCCGGCCGATGCGGTCGCCGGGATTGCGCAGCGGGCAGGTTTCGGTCGAGAGGCATCCGCAGCCGATGCAGCTGCCCAACCCGTCGCGCAGCCGCCCGAGCTGGGCGATGCGGGCATCGAGCGCATCGCGCCAGCCCGCCGACATCCGTTCCCAATCGGCAGTGCTCGGCGCCTTGTCGGCCGGCAGGCCTGCCAGGGCCGCTCCGATTTCCTCCAGCGACAGGCCGACGCTCTGCGCCACCTGGATGATGGCGATCCGCCGCAGCACGCTGCGCTCATAGCGCCGCTGGTTGCCCGATGTGCGCACCGACCGGATCAGGCCCTTGCGCTCGTAGAAATGCAGCGCCGAGACGGCGATGCCGGAGCGCCGCGCCACCTCGCCGACGCTGAGTACGGATTTCCACATCGGGCTTGACCTCAACTAATGTTGAGGGTGTAGCAAGGCAGGCATTGACGGACAAGGCCGGATCGACCGGCCCCCAAGAGGCCTCCATGGACGACATTTTCCGCCTGCTGCTATTCATTCATTTCGGCGCGCTGCTCTTTGCCGCCACGACCAACCTGATCATGCCGGCGCTGATGCCGCGCATGATGGCGCTGGGCGCCGAGGGGCGGACCATATTGGGCCCGCTGACGCGCCAGCTCAGCATCAATGCCCGGCTGAGCCTGCTGGTGCTGGTCCTGACCGGCGTGCTCATGGTGGCCATCCGCTACGATACGGGGCTCTGGGCCAATCCCTGGTTCGCCGCCAAGATGGCCTTCATCGCCGTCATCACCCTGGGAATCGGCCTGTCCTTCACCCCATGGAGCCGGGCCATTCCGCCGAAAGTCTTCGGATCGATAACGCGCATCGCGCTGGTGGGCACGATCTTCTGCGCGGTGATGGCGTTCAACTAGCGGCGGGGCGGCCGGGTATGCGCGCTCCCGACTCGGGAGGGAGGCGATTGAGCCGTCAAATCACGGAGTCATTCCCGCGAAAGCGGGAACCTCTGCTTGCAGCCTGTATGTCGGTAACGGAGGTCCCCGCTTTCGCGAGGATGACATCGTGGAAATTCACGTATTGGTGCGAGGGCAGAACAATGGGGGGCAAACCGCGGCTAATAGTGCGGGGGCGGCTTTTCCGTGGCCGGGTCGGCGATATAGGCGCCCGAGCGGACCTGTTCTTCCAGCATGGCGAGCTTGCGGGTCAGAAGATCGATGCTCTTCCATTGCTCGGTAATGGTGGCGTTGAGGTCCTCGATCGTCTGGTCCTGATAGGCCAGGCGCGTTTCCAGCGCTTCCAGCCGCGTCTCGTGATCCGCTTCAGCCATGGTCAAACCCCTGTTCGTGCCCTGCAAATAGGCCGATGAAAGCCGCGCCTCAAGCCGGTACGCTAACGTATGCGTGTTGACGTTTGCGGAACCGACCACCCTGTCCGGCCATTGACCCTGCACGCATCTGCCAAGGGGAGCCGCGAAAATGGCCACCACAGCACTCTATTCCAACGCCGTTCCGGGCCGCCGCGGCACCGCCGCCAATATCCGCGCGGGCCTGACCCTGCTCGCCTGCGCCGCCCTGGTGCCAGGCCTGTTCGGCCTGGTCAATCTCGGCGCCGAAACCCTCGGCATCCTGCCCCTGTTCTTCGCGCCCTTCGGCCTACCCGGCTGGGTGGGCGGCGCGGTCCACCTCGCCCAGCTGGCGCTGATGGGCGCCGCCTATGGCGCGCTGGTCCTGGTTGCAGCGCCGCGGGCCCGGCTGTGGCTGGCCGGCCTCGTCGCTCTCTATATTGCCCTGCCCTTCATCACGCCGCCGCTCGATTCGCTGCAATTGAGCCTGGTCTGCACCTTTGTCCTGCTGTTCGGTCTGGCCACGCTGATGCGCGTCGGCGCCGCCTCGCCGCTGGCGGGCTGGCTACTGACCCCCATGCTGGCCATTGTCGGGTTCAGCGCCGCCATGGGCCTGGTGCTGACCGCCGCCTATACGCCGCCCTTCGCCCTAATCCAGGGCCAGGGCACGGCTGGCCCCGCCGCCTGACCGGGCTTACGCCCCAAGGTTACGCTGAAGTGCCCTCTTGCCACATCTCGCCCGGAGCGCCATCTGGGCGGGATCAGTTTCTGCGGGAGCCGCCCAATGGCCAAATTGCTCAAGATCGACGTGTTCACCGATGTGGTGTGCCCCTGGTGCCTGGTGGGCTCGGCCCGTCTCGACCAGGCCATCGCCGGATTGCCCGAGGATGTCGAGGTCGTGGTGGAGAACCACCCCTTCTATCTCGATCCCTCCGTGCCGCCGGAAGGCGTCGATGTGGGGGAAATGCTGCGCGCCAAATATGGCCGCGACCCAAGCGAGATGTGGGCGCGGGTGGAAGGCGAGGCCAAGAAGGCCGGCATGGATCTCGATCTCAGCAAGCAGCCGCGCATGTTCAACACCGCCAAGGCGCATACGATCACCCGGCTTTCCAAGCCCAATGGCAACCAGCACGAATTGGCCAATGCCATTGCCGAGGCCTATTTCCTCGAGCATCGCCAGATCAATGACGACAATGTCCTGGCCGATATCGCCGTGCAGTTCGGCTGGGACCGAGGCGATGTGCTGGACGCCATCAATGACGAGCACGAATTGTCCATCACCGCTCAGCTCGCCACCAGCGCCGCCGAGCAGGGCATTCGCGGCGTGCCCTTCTTCGTCTTCGGCGAGAAATATGCCCTGTCCGGCGCCCAGCCCGACGACGTGTTCAAACAGGCGCTCGACAAGACCATTTCCGAACTCTGAGGGCGCGCCATCTCTGCTATAGAGAGGCGCGGAAACCTGTTCGAGGTCGGAAGTGAAGCTGCTGCGTTCTGTTCTTGTCGCCCTGCTGGTCCTGGCCGTTCTCGCCTATGCGGGCGTGGTGGGCTACATGTTCGTCAACCAGCGGGCGCTGCAATACGACCCCGCCGGGGAGATCACCGAGCTGGCCGCGGCGGGCCTTGCCGGCGCCGAACAGGTCGAGATCGCCTCCGGCGACGGCCTGGTCACCGCCTGGTACCAGCCGCCCCGCCCCGGCATGCCCATGATCGTCTATTACAAGGGCAATTCGGGCAGCTTCACCTATGAGCACGAGCGCTATGCCCAATTCGTCGCCGATGGCTATGGCTTCCTCGCCTTCGACTATCGCGGCTTTCCCACCTCGCCCGGCGCCATTTCCGAGGCCAATATCCTCGCCGATGCGCTGGCCGCCTATGATTGGGTGGCCGAGCGGCACCCCGATATTCTCATCTGGGGCCGCTCGCTGGGCTCGGGCCCGGCCACCTATGTGGCCAGCCAGCGCGACGCCCGGGCGCTGCTGCTCGAAACCCCGTTCCTCTCCGCCGTGACGGTGGCGGCGGAACGCTATCCCTATCTGCCGGTGGGCCTGGTCATGCAGGACCAGTTCCGCTCCAATGAATGGATCGCCCAGGTGCGGGAGCCGGTGCTGGTCGCCCATGGCACTGCCGACACCACGATCGGCGTCTCCAATGGCGAGCGCCTCTATGCGCTGGCTCCCAACCCCCAGGAGCTCTGGATCGTCCCCGATGCCGGCCATTCCGATCTCTGGGCCGCCGGCATCTGGGACCATGCCAGGCCCTTCTTCGAGAAGGCGCTTTCCTCGTGACCCATCCCGTTCCGGCGGGCATGTCGGCCCGCCGCACCGCCATTATCGGCGGG
>NZ_LVVY01000031.1 GCF_001650025.1 Devosia elaeis
TGATTGACGCTGAGGCTCACCCTGTTTGACGCGCAGCAAGGCCCCCAGTGCCGAATGGGTGGATCCGCTGATGCGTGCAGCCAAGCGGCTGGGCGAGTGGAAGTTCGCCCATGCGGTGAGCGAACCTCCCCGCAAGTCCACGCATGGCATGACCACCTCCGACCAGGCTGTCTTCGTCATGGCAAACGGCGGCCGCATCATCGGGGTCACGCAGAACCTGCACTACCTGCCGAAGGCCATGACCGCCTCAGCCGACATCCGCATCAAGATCGATCATCCCGATGACGAGCTCCTGCGGCAGGCCATCAAGATGGCCACCGGTCGGTATCCACGCTCCATGCCGGCTGGCGTCTCCCATGGCTTGGACTACTCGGACATTTGTGGCGCAATCCGAACCGGTAGCTCGGCCAAGGCGTGCATCGAACGTCTGGTGGCCGCCTCGAAGGCAAAGTCGGAAGCCGCGCCTGGGCTCGAGGATGTGCCTCCTGTGGAGGAACTGTTCGGCTATGGTGATGAGCTGGAGGGATGGGCCAAGGCGTTGATCTCCGACCTCGGTGCCTGGCGTGCCGGCAAGCTGGAATTCTCGGCCATCCAGCGCACCGCGGTGTTGGCTTCCGAGCCCGGCCTGGGCAAGACGACGTTTGTCCGCAGCTTGGCCAAGTCTGCCGGGGTGCCGTTCTTCCCCACCTCTGTTAGCCAGTGGTTCGCCAACAGTCCCGGCTACCTCGACAGCATCATCAAGCAGATCGACCAGGCATTCGCAGAGGCGGCAGCGGTCGCGCCGGCCATCTTGTTCCTGGACGAGATCGAATCCATCCCTAATCGGGCTACCTTGGATCACCGGGCTGACTGGTGGGTTCCGGTTGTCGGGCACATGCTGCTCAAGCTCGACAGCGCCACCTCGGCTGACAGCGCAAAGCTGATCGTCATTGGCGCGACCAACCATCCCGATAGGCTCGACGCGGCTCTGGTTCGTCCAGGTCGATTGTCGAAGATTATCCATATCGAGAAGCCGGGCGCCGAGGCACTTGAAGGCATCATCCGCCAGCACCTCGGCAAGGATCTCCCGGATGCCGACCTCGCTGTCGTTGCCAAGCTTGGCGTGGGCGCCAGCGGTGCCCACGTGCATGACTGGGTAAAGTCGGCCCGGTGGCCTGACCCCATAGGGTGGTCCGGTTTCAGTCTTA
>NZ_LVVY01000032.1 GCF_001650025.1 Devosia elaeis
CCTTCGCGCCGCAGAGAGACAGTGACGATTTCGGCCCGCGAGGCGCGCACTGCCGCCTCGAGGATTTTGGGCGAGGGATAACGGGCCGTGCCCAGCAGCAGCCGGGAGGACAGCGTGACACCATAAAACTTCATGCCTCAGCCTCCCTGCATGGGGGCGAGCACTTCGAGACTGTCGCCATCGTATAATTGCGTGTCCGCGCGCCGGGCCGCCGGCACGAACCGACCGTTCACGGCGGTGGCGATGACCGCGTCCTTGTAGCCCAGCGCGTCGAGCGCTTCGTCGAGGCGGCGTGCTGTCAGCTGCCGCTCGGCGCCGTTAAGCAGAACTCGCATGGATAAGCTCCGTGTCGAAATGGGGATCTAAGGCCGCGCCGGCGGCAATCTGCGCCAGGGCCGGGGCAAGCAGGAAACCGTGGCGGAACAGTCCGTTGACGCGAACGACGCGTCCCGTCCGCTCCACCCGGGGAAGGTTGTCGGGAAGGGCAGGGCGGAGATCGGCCCCAAGCTCGAGAATTTCCGCCTCCCCCAGCGCCGGATGGAGGGTGAAGGCAGCCCCCAGCAAGTCGAGCATGGAGCGCACGCTGACCGGGCCCCGTGCCTCGTTTTCGAGCATGGTCGCACCCAGCATGAAGACGCCTTCGCCGCGCGGAACCAGATAGATCGGCAGGCGTGGATGCAAAAGGCGCACCGGCCGGGACAGCGACAGACTGCGTGAGCGGATCAGCGCCATCTCCCCGCGAACGCCGCGCAGTGCCGGCATGTCGATCCGCCCGCCAAGCCCCCGGCAATCAAAGACCAGATCGCCCCGCGCCGCTGCGGGCTCGAGTTCGGTGTCGAACCGGATGGCGACGCCCAGAGCTGCCAACCGCTCCACCAGCTCCGCCAGCGCGAGGCGCGGATCGAGATGTGCTTCGCCGGGGAAGTGGAGGCCTTTGCGGAAACGACCGGCCAGGTCAGGTTCCAGGGAAGCTATCTCGGTCTCGTTGAGCCACCGGTACCGCTCGGTGCGCTGGGCAAAGCGATCGAGTTCGGCCAGGTCGCGCCCAGGCGCAACCACCAGCGTGCCTTTCGACACAGTGGCGGGGAAGCGTTCACGCCACCAGTCAATGGATTGGGCGCCAAGACGGCCGACCACGGCCTCGCTCGATGCCATTTCGCACCACGGCGCAAGCATGCCCCCGGCATGCCAGGAACAGCTCCCCGGCCCGAGCCCCGCATTGCGGTCGAACATCTCCACCGCAAGGCCTCGCTCGGCCAAGGTCAGGGCGGTCGTGAGCCCGGCGACGCCTGCCCCGATCACTGTTGCCCGCAGGGGCGCGCGGCTAATCGAGCGGGACATAGACCTTGCCCCCCTGGTCGAGGAACTCGCGCGACTTCTCCGCCATGCCATCCT
>NZ_LVVY01000033.1 GCF_001650025.1 Devosia elaeis
GCGGGCCGAAATCGTCACTGTCTCTCTGCGGCGCGAAGGTGGCGACCAGCGGGCCGGCCAGGCCTTCTGGTCCTTCATCGGCGAGCTGGGCCTCCGCGTCCTGCCCAATACGGCTGGCTGTCATTCGGTCAAGGAGGCCGTAACCACGGCCCACATGGCTCGCGAACTCTTCGGCACGACCTGGATCAAGCTCGAAGTGATCGGCGAGGCCGATACCTTGCAGCCCGATGTGTTCGGGCTGGTAGAGGCTGCACGCA
>NZ_LVVY01000034.1 GCF_001650025.1 Devosia elaeis
GAAGATTGGAGCTTGACCTCAATGCCCGATTAAAGAAGCGGACCTTCAATACGAGATGCGATCGCGCCGCTTGCCACGGGCGTATATCGCACCGCCGCTGATCTGCTTTCGGAGGCGCTCCCCGCGATGGCCGGCGGCAACCGGAGAAGGGAATTCACGCTCTCAAACCAGCATCGACTGCTGGGCGGAGATACCAGCCATCGCGCTGTGCGATATTGCAGCGGTAACCGAGGCCATGGCTGGGTTGAGGGCGTTTTGGTAACAGTGCTTGCATCCCGAGACAAGGTAGGCACATGCCTCTGGGCAAACCATTGTCTGCGAACTATTCCAGCAGTGTCTTTGACGCATTGCTCATTTCGTCGAGGAAGTCTGCGATCATCATTAGGTCGCGGTCGCTCAGCGCAACAGTAGCCTTACGAAACGCAGCTTCGATCTCGCGATAGCGCGCCAAAGGTTCGGCGGCGTGCTCTGTCATTGCGATCAGGATGGAGCGGCGGTCGGACGCATGGGGGATGCGGCGGATCAAATGAGCCTTTTCCAGCCGGTCGAGCAACGCTGTGCCCGATCCAGATGTCATCCCCAGCTCCGCTATGATCTGTTTGGGACTGACGGGCTCGCCGATCCTGTCGAGATAAGCAAGGCAGCGCAGATCGGTAGGATGAAGTTTCTGATCCTTGGCCACCTTTTCCCGCGCCAGTTCAAGCGTCTGGATTGCCGTTCTCAGCGCTTGCCCTACCCGATTAAGCATCTGCTCGCGATGTTCCTGGTCGCTTGACGTCCTGTCTGTCATTATGTATCTCGTTCATCAAGATTCTTGATCATCGTATATAGCGATCATTTCGCTTATGCTAAGGGGTGCAGTGTGTCGAGCACAAATGTCCAGAAATATCCTGATGTAAATGAAGTTGAGGCGGCTCAGGGACCCTTAGACAGCGCTGATGATACGGGCGCCCATCCTACTCTTGGGAAGGAAAAGCGGGCTAGAAGCGCCGCCGGGCGTGTGGGCTTCTTAGTGCTGGTGCTGTTCGTCGGCAGCCTGGCCTGGCATGTTGCCTCCGATCTTGTTGCGCCCTCGACATCGTCCGGCGCCGTCTCAGCCTCAACCACCCAGATCGCACCACGCGCGGCCGGACAGGTTGCCGAGATTTTTGTCATCGATAATCAGGAGGTTGAGCGCGGCCAGCCCCTTTTCGCACTCGACCCCGCACCGTTCGAACTTGCGGTTCGCCAGGCCGAGGCCGCCTACCAGCAGGCGCTGGTGGGGCTCAATGCCTCAACGGTCAATCTAACGGCAGCCCGAGCGCAGGTCGATCAGGCCGAGGCGAACCTGGAAAACGCCCGAACGGCTGCTGAACGCACGCGAAGCCTTTTCGAGCGCGGCACGGCCACACAGGCTCAACTCGAGGCCGCCGAATTGCAACTTTCTTCCTCGCAATCCAGCCTGGAATCGGCCCAAGCCAGCCTTGAATCGGCACAGCTTCAACTGGGCGATGACAACCAGCCCAATCCTCAAGTCGAAGCGGCGCGCATTCAACTGGAACAGGCAAAGCTCAATCTGGACTTTGCCACCGTGGTCGCTCCTGCCGATGGAGTAATCACCAATCTTCAGCTCAGCGTGGGCCAATTCGTCAATGCCGGCGCGCCGGCCATGACCTTTATCGACAGCGAGCAGCCCTGGGTGGTGGTTGATCTGCGCGAGAACCAATTGGCCAATGTGGAGGTCGGCGACCCGGTCAGCTTGATTTTTGACGCCGTCCCCGGCCGCACTTTCACGGGGCAGGTGCGCGGCATCGCTTGGGGCATCGATCCGGGCAGGATGGCGGCCAACGGTCTGCCGCAAAACCAGCCGTCGACCCGCTGGTTCGAGCCTGCACGCACCATTCCGGTGCAGATCGAGCTTGCACAGGATGAAGCCTGGCCTCGCAACGTCCGGGCCGGGTCAAAGACCGGCGCGCTGATCTTTGCCACCGACCCGAGCAATCCGGTAGCGCTAGTCTCACGCGGCCTGCAGATCATCCAAACCTATCTATCCTACCTCTACTAGGCTCCACCCATGTTCGTCGCGCCAAGGCCCCAGATCGAGGATGATCCGCTTTTTGCGGTGCGTCTGGCCATAATGCCGACCATCGGCTTTGCCGTGGGCATGGTCCTACAATCGCCCATGGCGATGCTGTTCCCCATCATGATGTTTTCGCTGATGGCCGGGAACCGCAAGGCCTTTGATCCCAAGCGGGCGTTTGGCGCGCCAATCGCATTTTCAGTCATGCTTTGGCTGATGTCGCTGCCGGTTGCCCTGTTCTACCAGACACCGCTCGCTTTGGTGGTCATCATGGGCGCGGTCTATTTCGTCGGTTTTTTCATGATCCAGAAGACCGGCAACGCCATGGGCATGCTGTTCATCGTCGCGGCGGCGCTTATGTCGGTGATGGGGCTGGGTTCGCATACGGCCATGAGCTATCTGCGATCGGAAATGACCAAGGCGGCGCTTTGCGTCGCCCTGTTTGCACCGCTGGTCTATATGCTCCTGCCGGTCAAAACCACTGAGATCCATGTCGATCATTATGTTCCAGCGCCGGAGCAGGGCCGCGTGACACGCGCCCTCATTCGCGCCGGGGTGATGCTGGCCTTTTCGCTCTACCTCTACACCATCCTCGACTTCGGCAATGTCATGCTCGGGATTGCCGGCATGTTCATTCTCGTCTTCACGACGCAGGGGGAAATCTGGCGCGAAGTGGGTCAGCGCAGTTTCGCTGTGATCCTTGGAGGATGCCTGTCGCTGATCATACTCGGCACCCTGACGGTCAGCGGACATCTGGTGGTGCTGCTGAGCCTCACCTTTCTCATCGTCCTCTTCCTGTCGCACAAGATGATGACGGGGCGGCTGAACACCATGGTGTATCAGGACGCCGCCTCCATCATGATCTCGTTGGTAGGCAGCGCCATGGCCTCGTCCGATCCCGCTTTCGCGTTTCTGCAGCGTGCGGGCCTGACAATCATAGGGGCGATGGTCGCAGCCGTCGTGGTGAGCGTTCTTGATCGCCTGCTCGTGCGGACTGAGCGGCGGACAAGCGAGGAGCGAAGCCTACATTGAGGTTTCGATGAATGTCTGCTTCTTTAATCGGGCATTGAGGTCAAGCTCCAAT
>NZ_LVVY01000035.1 GCF_001650025.1 Devosia elaeis
TGATTGTCGCCAGCGTCTCATCCAGATTGCCGCGCTATAATGATCGGGCGACATCAATGAATCATGACCGCATCAAAACCGCGAGGGTTTTTGCGGGTCTCCAGCTCAATGCCTGGCTGCTGGACAAGACCATTGCCTATGCCCGGGCACACCGGCATCCCGAGTTCCGAGACCGGACCGTCTGGGAGGTGTTCGAAGCCGAACGCCCCAGCTTGGTGCCCTATGCCGGTGCCTTCGACGGCTTCCATGCGGTAACGGCATCGGTCTCCAAGACGTGCCTGGTCCGGTTCGACAACAACAGATACTCGGTGGCAGCACCTGCCGTCGGCCGGCCGGTCGAGATCCGGGCTTATGCCGACCGCATCGAGCTGCGCCAGGATGGTCTCGTGGTAGGCGAGCATGCCCGCTCCTTCGGGCGCGACCAGACTGTCTACGATCCCTGGCATTACGTGCCGGTGCTGGCGCGCAAGCCGGGGGCTTGGCGTAATGGCGCACCCTTCAAGGACTGGGTGCTGCCGGCCAGCATCGAGAAGATCCGGCGCCGGCTGCGCTCTGCAGAAGATGGCGACCGGCAGATGGTGAACATCCTCACCGCAGTGCTCAGCGATGGTCTGCCTGCTGTCGAGGCCGCCTGCGCCGAAGCCGTGCGCGAGGGGGTCTGTTCCGCCGATATCGTGCTCAACGTCCTGGCCCGGCAACGTGAACCGCGCAGCCCGGTCACCATCCTGAACACCCCACAGGCCCTCCGGCTCCGCATCGAGCCAACGGCCGATTGTTCCCGCTATGACAGCCTGAGGAGGGCAATATGATGGAACGCTCCGAGATCCTGGCCACCATGAACACGCTCAAGCTCTATGGCATGAAGAGCGCCTATGACGAGATCATCGCCACGGCCATAAAGCGCGAACATCAACCTGAACGGATCGTCTCGGACCTGCTTACCTCCGAGATCGCCGAGAAGCAGGCACGGTCCATCAAATACCAGATGACCATTGCCAAGCTGCCCCTGGCTAAGGACGTCGAGGACTTCGTGTTCGATGATACCGGCATTAACGAGACCCTGGTGCGCGACCTGGCCGCTGGCAACTTCATGACCACCCAGCGCAACATCGTGCTGGTCGGGGGCACCGGAACAGGCAAGACCCATCTGGCCATCGCCATTGCTCGAGCCTGTATCCGCAATGGTGCGCGGGGTCGCTTCTTCAACGTCGTCGATCTGGTCAACAGGCTCGAGACTGAGACCCGGGCTGGCAAACAAGGCCGCCTGGCCGAGTATATGGGCCGCAAGGACTTCATCATCCTCGATGAACTGGGCTATCTGCCCTTCGCCCAGTCCGGCGGCCAGTTGCTCTTCCACCTGGTCAGCCGCCTCTATGAGCAGACCTCGGTCATCGTCACTACCAATCTCACCTTCGGGGAATGGCCCTCGGTCTTCGGTGACGCCAAAATGACCACGGCGCTGCTCGATCGACTGACGCACCACTGCGATATCGTCGAAACCGGCAACGACAGCTGGCGCTTCAAGAACCGAGCCTGACCATCTCGCCACGCGGGCCGAACGCCTGCGCAACCCTGACCAGCTCCGACGTCCGGCCCGCCCCGCAAACTTCACCAGGGGGTCAATATTGGATGCCGATAAGGGGTCAACGTTCCGTGCCGATTGACAGCCGTACGGGCGGAAGAGAGACTTCGCGGGCCGCACTTCCCTGCAAGTCCGATTGGCGCTATGGCATTCCGTGGGCCAAGGCCTATTCCCAAAGAAGGCACAAAGACTCGCAATGTCGAATTCTGTCTCAGGGCTGGTCTCATTTTACCAGCGAAACATATCCATACTTCGCCCCCTCAAGGAAGCTGTATACAGGATTCCCGGAGGACAAAAGCTTGCGAGGAAGGTTCTCGCGCGTGGGGCCCGGAAATCTTCAAATCCTGTCCTCTCTCGGTTTGATAACGATATTGACGCAGCCCTCGATAAGCTCATCACACTCTCGAATGCGGAGGCGATCACTCTATTTGAAGAAGCACTGATCTACTGCCGAGAAACGGTACAATACGACCGCCTGAAGGTCGTCATGGAGATTTTCGGAGACTGGGCAGAGCAGAGGAATGATCTGGGCACGAAGAGTACCATCGCTTTTCTCGAGATTTACGAGTTCGCATTCAAGAACTTGAACGGCCGGGTGGTCTCCCGCATTCCCGAAATGGATGTCGCCCATCTCCCGACAGGCCGAGTGCTTGAGCGCGCGTTTACGACGTACTTCTATTTGCTTACCTCGAACCTGGAGTACGATAGGGCGAACGCCGCGCTGTCGAGCATCAAATTGCCGTTTGATGCTCACTTCCTCTACAGGCTTGCTGTCAGCTTGAAGCGCAAGCCGGTGCGAGTTGAGGTCAACACCACAGATCGGGTCATACTCAAAGAACGCATCATTCGCCAACTTCGCGACGCACTGGAAAGTAGCGGTTGGACCCAAGCCTTTTCTGATACCATCGTCGCCTCGATAGACGATTTTTCGAACGTCGCGCTACACGACGTCACTGAAGCCTTAAAGGGACTGGGGGCTGCTAATCTAAAGACATCGTCCGCCCGAGCTTTGTCCTCTTTGTTGACTTCGCTGCTGTCCAAGGTGCTACAGCATCACGGCGCCATTGCCGCCATCGAGACGCTCAGTCTGTCGCGCTCATGGATGGAACCTGCGCACATTGCAGACTTTGAGTTGCGTATCGCTGCCACTCACTCCGATGAACAAGCACTGATTGATCGATCCGCAGGGCCTCAAGCACACAAGGCATACGCACTGCTCAGCACTCTGGCCTGGGATCGCAACGACTTCCGAGAGGCGCTGGAATACGCAAGACGGATCCCCACTGGACATTTTTCTTTGGGCAAAAGTCTGCAGTACACCGACACAATAGATCGGCTAAGCTTTCTCGCTGAGACCTCCGACTGGCTGGCCAAGGTTGATCAACCAGAACGCCCCAACGGCGTCGTCTTGCTCGCGTCTCTTAACTGCTACAATACCCTTGCAATGGTGACGCCTGCGCTCATCGAAATGAAGCGGCGGGGCTTTGCTGTCGGCTCCCTTATGAGCGGCGTGTTGAACCAGCGGCCGCCAGAGAACATGCATCCCGAACTAGGATCGCTGTTCAATTGCATCCACAGAAATCGAGAAGACGGTCAAGTTTCCCTAGCCTGGGAGGTGGATTGGAGCGAACGCCGGGTGATGTGTGGCGGAATCAACTACTATCAGGGGATATACGAGCGCCTCAGCACCATATATCGACGCGCGACGATCTTTATTGAGGAAGAGCCCATCGCATCGACGTTCATGTCGCTCCTCAAGCGCTGCGACTATGTACTGCGCGCTTGTCAGAAGGTAGAGGCAGCGGCAGAGAACTCCGAGGCGCCAATAATACTCTTGGGTAGCAACAGCCATGTAGCACCGTATTCGGTCATTCGAGACTTCTGCCTCGGGAAAAGTCTTCCAAACCTTCGCTACGTCACCTGCAATGTAGCTTATGAAAACTATTATTCGAACCTTGGCGGCAAATATTCCAGGTCGATGGCAGTTGTTGATATGACGCTGCACAGAGAATGTCGGGCACCATTCTTAGCCATCAAGTCGCGGTTCGACCGCTGGTACACTGAGTTTGGCCGCAGCGATGCTGTGCGCGAGCGCTTCGACAATCTTCTTTCTGCCAACCGATCGGGAAAAGCAATTGGATCGGACGACGAAATTGGCCGAACTATTCAGACCGCTCGCGAGGAGGGGCGCAAGGTGGTGTGCTGCTTCGGAAAGATCCTTTGTGATCTCAGCGTGCCCTATGACGGCGGGCCTGCTCACCTCGACATGATCGACTGGATCAATCACTCGATCAACATCGCGGCCAAGCACCCCAATGATATTCTCCTCCTAATTAAGCCCCATCCGCATGAGCTGAGACCTGAAATCGCTCTGGAGCTAACAGAACAGCTCAGGGATGTATGCCCGCCCAACCTTCCTGAGAATGTCGTGTTCCTTGGCCACCGCGATTTTAACATCGGCGATCTTGCGCCAATGCTGGATACTGCTGTTCTTTGGAACGGCACCTCAAGCCTCGAGCTCACAGGATTGGGTGTGCCCGTCGTCATGGCGGCTCACTTTGGACGCCACGACTATCCGCTGGACCTCATTTACCCCTCATCCAGAACTGACTATGAAACGCTTCTAACCGAGCCACTTCCCGCTCCAAACGAGGACCTTCGGTGGCGTGCAATGGCGTTGTTGCACTATATGGGCACGAAGGATGTCGCCATTCCTAACGAATACAGCCTGCGTCCGATCACCAATGATCGTGTAGGCATCCCGTCATGGGCCGAGGAAAAAATGTCCGCCTATGTTGCGAACGGCGACCCCTATATGACGCTGGCTGTTGATCGCATGTTAGAAGGGGTTCATACCTCTACGAACTCGTCAGACCACTAAAAACAGGACACGCTCATGGCCGCTATCATTATCGCGTTTATCGCACTTGGTGTGGCCATTTTCGCTTTGGTGAAGGTGTACTCGGCGCGCTAGGGCGTGAACGGTTCCGATGAACACCCCGACAAAGTCGAAGGGCCAGACGACATCGAGTTGCAGGTGCTCGAGATCGCCGAGGGAAGCATTAAGCTCTCGTCCGCGTAATCGGGCCCTAACCTACTAGTTGTCCGCGAATGTTAGCATGGTCCACACCGTGCTGACTGTCTTGAGAGGTACGATCTTTTTGGCCGTGGTGCTCAGAACGCAATCAGTTCAACAACCGGACCCTGTTCGAGCCAATCGGGAATGTCGCCGGTCAATTTTTTACGCAGCTCTGGATCAACCGGCCATGGCCGCATAACTCAAACCACATGGCCTCCGGCAAACTCCGGTGCGGTTCAATGGGGAGGATTTTCCTGCCTTTTGTCGATGAAGGGCTGGTGGCGCCACCTCTATTATGCAACGCGACAGTTGCTTTGTAGGCGCTCGCCGAGTGAGGACGAACCTTGTTATCTTACGATACCAATCCTCCATCTTTTCACTGGGGCCTGCAAGGGCGAGCGAGTGGCCCCGGCCACGGAGACACTGTATGAACCCCTGCAGCGATCAAAGTGGACCTCCCATCACCGTGTCCGTCATCATGGCCTCATACAATTGCGCTTCATTCCTCGAGGCCGCGGTGGGCTCGGTGCTGGAACAGAGTTTTGCCGATTGGGAGCTGATCATTTCGGACGATGCGTCGACCGACGATACGCTAAAATTGCTTCCGAAGCTTCAGTCGCTGGATTCGCGAGTTCATTGTATCACGAGCTCGACAAATCGTGGCGCCGCCGGGGCCCGCAATGCCGCTCTGGCGATGGCGCGTGGGCGCTATATCGCCTTCTTGGATAGTGACGACCTGTGGAAGCCACAGAAGCTAGAGCGGCAGATCGAGTTCATGGTGCGCAATCAGGTTGCGTTCAGCTTCAGCTCATACGAGCGCATTGACGAAGCTGGCGCCCATCGAGGCTTCGTACGGGCACCTAAATCGGTTAGCTATCGACAGCTACTCTTTGGCAACGTCGTTGGCTGCCTCACTGCAGTATACGATACCTCGGCGTTCGGTAAGGTAGAAATGCCCGACATTGCCATGCGGCAGGATTACGGGCTTTGGCTCCGCTTGCTAAAGAGGACCAAACATGCAGTTTCTCTGGAGGAAAGCCTCGGATACTATCGCTTGCGCTCGACTTCCATGTCCGCCAGAAAACTCCGGGCCGCCAAGTTCACGTGGCGTTTGCTCAGGGAGGTTGAGCAATTGTCCTTTCTCAAAGCAATATTCTACTTCGGCAGCTATGCCATACGAGGTGTATGGAGCCATTACGGCCCGCGCAATGAAGGCCGTCGCGGGCGTTGGGGGCGCATAGTTCGAAATGGCGAGTGAACGTCCTGCCGGGGGATTGTATCATGAGTCTATCAGTGGTCCCCGCCTAAGGCAGCATCGCTACGTGAGGGAAATGCGTGGCTTTTTGAGGCCGGCAATTCTATCGGCACTGCTGCAGTCGGCCGTATATGCCTATGTGATGATCAGCGCCAATCGGTCCGACTGGCACAATATCGCAGCCGCCATTGTCGCCACTGCGACCGTTCCGTTCCTGGCAGCAGCCGTGCTGACGGCGTTTCGACGAAATGAAGCACCAATTGGTACGGGGGTCATTGTAAGCCTAGCAGTGTACAGCGTGGCTGTAACCGTTCTCTCAGCGTTCCGCATCCCGGTAAGCTACACGGGGTTGGCGTGGTGCGCCCTGATCGCGATAGTGCTCACGGCATATGGAAATCTGAGGTTCAATCGCCTTAGAAACTCGACCAACATCGCCGTGGCCCGTTTCCCAGGGCTGGAGGTCGCGATAGAGGATCTCCGGGGCCTGAGCATCATCGATAGCCCTGAGGGCTCCCTCGAAGGGATAGACACCCTGCTGATAGACGTGGTTCATCATCACAGCGGCGAATGGTCTCCATTGCTATCCCGAAGCTACCTGGAAGGCGTCGAAATTCTGCCATGGACCCGGTATGCTGAGGCGAGGTATGGCAAACTTGATGTCGAAAGCTTTGATGTAAGTCACCTGGTGTACGCGCCAAGTCAGCTCATCTATTCCCGGGCCAAGCGTTTCTTTGACGTATCTTTTGTTTTGCTTACTCTGCCGATAACTCTGCTGTTATCAGCAGTGGTCGGTTTGTACATTTTCGCTAGAGACGGTGGGCCTGTAATATTTGTACAAATTCGGCGCGGTTACGGTGGTAAACGTTTTAGAATGTACAAGTTTCGTACGATGTATAAAAAGACCGCTGGTGGCGCAACAGCAAAAAATGACAAGCGCATTATTCCAGGATGTCGAGCAATTCGAAAATTCAGAATCGATGAATTGCCGCAGCTGTTAAATATATTGCGCGGTGAAATGAGTCTGATCGGGCCTCGGCCCGTTGCGGAATACGTCGCCAAAGCCACCGAACGCGTAGAGCCGAAGTACTCGTTTCGATCGCTCGTGCTTCCAGGAATTACGGGATGGGCTCAAGTCAGTTCCGGATATGCGGAGACTACGGATCAGGAAGTGAAAAAACTCGCCTATGATCTATACTATATAAAGAGGTTGTCATTTGATCTTGATCTGCTTGTTTTGTTTAAGACGATTAGAACAGTATTGCTTGGTGTAGGTGCTAGATGATGGACTCGTCCCAGCGGCAAGCTTTTGCTTGCAGAATCTGACGGATGGCGTATTGGAGCGGCAGATCGAGAAAGTCGATACGCTGACGCAGTGGTTTAGACTGCCGATCGCGCGTGTCCGAGGTCCCACTTCACCTTTCTCGACACAACCATTTCAAAAGCGGATGCCTTCCGCTTCAACGGTTTTGAACTCAATAGACAGTGAGGATTGATGCTTTCAGGTAAGTCCATCTTGGTTACAGGAGGCACCGGATCCTTCGGTAACCACTTCCTCCCAATGACGCTCGAGCGCTACAATCCCGAGCGCCTCATCGTCTATTCTCGTGATGAGATGAAGCAATGGGAGATGGCAAAGAAGTTCAATAACGACAGCCGCGTACGTTTCTTCATTGGCGACGTGCGTGACCGGGAACGCCTCTATCGAGCGCTGGATGGCGTTGATTACGTGGTGCACGCCGCTGCGACCAAGATCGTGCCGACAGCTGAATACAACCCCTTCGAGTGCATCAAAACCAACATCAACGGGGCTATGAACGTCATCGATGCTTGCATCGATCGCGGTATCAAGCGGGTGGTGGCCCTGTCGACGGACAAGGCGAGCAGCCCGATTAACCTGTACGGTGCAACCAAGCTGGCTTCCGACAAGCTATTCGTCGCCGGGAATTCCTATGCCGGCGGTCACGATACCCGTTTCGCGGTGGTGCGCTATGGCAATGTCATGGGCTCTCGGGGCTCGGTCATTCCATTCTTCCTGTCCCTGGATGGCAAGGGTGTCTTGCCGATCACCGACGAGCGTATGACTCGCTTCATGATCACGTTGGAGCAGGCCGTGGAACTAGTTTGGCACGCCTTCGACGATATGGAAGGCGGCGAGATCTACGTTAAGAAGATCCCGTCCATGAAGGTCACGGATCTGGCAAGAGCCGTCGATCCCAAAGCGCGGCAGGAATTTGTCGGGATCCGTCCGGGCGAAAAGCTCCACGAGCAAATGATCGGACCTGAAGACTCGTTTTTCACCTATGAGTATCCCGAGCACTACAAGATCCTCCCTGCCATCAACAACTGGGGTACCAGCAAGGAACGAATCAAGGAGGGGACCAAGGTTCCGGAAGGCTTCAGCTACACAAGCGACAATAATGCGGACTGGATGAGCGTTGAAACCCTGCAAAGCTGGATAGCTGCCAACCGAGACAAGATTGGGCAGATATGAGCGTTATCCCCTACGGTCGGCAGGATATCAGTGAGGCGGATATTGCCGCTGTCGTGGATGTGCTGCGGTCCGACTACCTGACGCAGGGGCCACTCGTGCCGCGTTTTGAGCACGAGGTGGCGGCCTTTGTCGGGGCAAAGCACGCCGTCGCCGTCAATAGTGCTACGTCGGCCCTGCACGTTGCCTGCTTGGCGTTGGGCCTCGGGCCGGGCGATTGGCTGTGGACGTCGCCAGTCACTTTTGTCGCTTCGGCCAACTGCGCACTCTATTGCGGCGCGCAGGTTGACTTTGTCGATATCGACCCCAGGACCTACAACATGTCTGCATCGGCGCTTGAGCAGAAGCTCCTACGCGCGGAAACCGAAGGCAGGCTGCCCAAGATAGTCGTTCCGGTACACCTGTGCGGTCAGCCATGCGATATGGCGGCGATCCACGCTCTATCCAAGCGCTTTGGGTTCTCGATTGTCGAGGATGCCTCGCATGCTGTCGGAGGGCGTTACAGGGGCCTGCCGATAGGCAATTGCCAATATAGCGACGTTACGATCTTTAGCTTCCATCCGGTCAAGATCATCACCACTGCCGAAGGCGGAATGGCCATGACCAATGACGACGGCCTGGCAAACCGCATGCGATTGTTTCGCAGCCATGGCATCACCCGCGATGTCGAGCAGATGACACAGGTACCCGACGGACCGTGGTACTACCAGCAAATTGAACTGGGCTATAACTACCGCATGACAGAGCTTCAGGCAGCCCTGGGCTTAAGTCAGATGAGCCGCCTGGGGCCTTTCGTCGAGCGGCGCCACCATCTCGCGAGGCGGTACGACGAGAAACTGGCAGCGCTACCGCTGATCTTGCCTTGGCAGCATCCGGACAGCTATAGCGGGCTGCATCTTTATGTAGTGCGCGTGCCGGGTGATGCTACCCGGAGTCATCGGGAAGTATTTGCTTCGCTGCGCGAGCAGGGCATCGGTGTGAATCTGCACTATATCCCAGTGCATACCCAACCATATTATCGCAACTTCGGTTTCAAGGATGGCGACTTCCCCGAGGCCGAAGCTTATTATGCTGAGGCCATAAGCTTGCCGATGTATGCCACCTTGTCCGAAGAGCAACAGGATACGGTAGTCGCCGCGCTGGTAAAGGCGCTCGGATGAGGCTGGCTGTAATCCCTGCTCGCGGCGGAAGTAAACGGATACCGCGCAAGAACATTAAATCCTTCTGTGGCAAGCCAATGATCGCATGGTCCATCGAGGCCGCGCTGGCAAGCGGGTGTTTCGACCGAGTTGTCGTTTCCACAGACGATCCCGAGATCGCGGAGGTTGCCAAGTCTGCGGGAGCGGAAACGCCGTTTGTTCGACCTGCGGATTTGTCGGACGACCATGCCGGTACATTGCCCGTCATCGCGCATGCCATCCGCTGGTTTCAGGACGCCGGCGAAGAACCGAAAGAGGTCTGTTGTATCTACGCGACCGCGCCTTTCGTGCAGCCACAGGATCTGGTTGCAGGGCTGGAGACGCTGCTCACTGCTGGGGCCGACTATGCATTCTCGGCGACTGCCTACCCGTTTCCCATACAGCGTGCCTTCAGGCTGACTGGAACAGGCGGAGCCGAGATGGCAAATCCCGAACAATTTAGTACCCGCTCGCAGGACCTGGAAGAATTTTTTCATGACGCAGGCCAGTTTTATTGGGGAACATTACAGGCATGGCTCGAGGAGCGCCCAGTGTTCTCACCCATGTCACGCCCGATCATATTGCCGCGAGATCGTGTGGAGGACATCGACACGCCCGAAGATTGGCGGCGAGCCGAATGGCTTTTCCAAGCATTGCGGGCACAATGATGCAGGGCGCGCGGCAAGTCGTCATTCGGGCGGACGCATCTCGCTCCATCGGCACCGGTCACGTCATGCGCTGCCTCACGCTTGCCCGAATATTGCGTGGCCATAACGTACTGGTGCGCTTTGTCTGTCGCGAACACGAAGGGCACCTGTGTGATTTGGTCGAAGCTGCTGGCTTCGAGGTCGCTCGGCTTGCAAAGGACAGCACCGATCATGAGCCCTACCCGGGTGCTCCGGCACACGCCGCGTGGCTCGGCACGTCCTGGGAAGATGATGCCTGGCTAACCGAGGCAGCTATCGGCGTGCAGGGAGCCGACTGGATTATCGTGGATCACTACGCGCTTGATGCGCGCTGGCAGCGACGCTTGCGGGGCCGAACTCGTCGGATCATGGTTATTGATGATCTTGCCGACCGGGAACACGATTGCGATGTTCTGCTTGACCAGAACTTCTTCGCGGACGGCAGAGATCGCTATTGTGGCATCGTACCTGAGCACGCAACACTTCTCTTGGGACCGTCCTATTCGTTGCTCGCCCCCGATTATGAAGTTTTGCGCCGACGCACCAGTCCAAGGCAAGGTGCACCGGAAAAAATTCTGGTTTCGTTTGGCGGAGCCGATCACCAAGGTCTGACGCGTCGCGCCGTAGAAGCGCTGCTCTCGCTCGAAGGCGGGCCGCCTTCTGCGGACGTCATCTTGTCCAGTGCCGCGGCCGATTTCGCCGCGATCAGGGAAATGGTGGCTGGTAATGAAGCTATCCGCCTTCATGATCGGGTCGCTAGCTTGGCGCCGTTTGTTCTTAACGCTGATTTGGCGATTGGTGCGGGCGGCGCTACGCATTGGGAACGCATGTGCCTGGGACTGCCCGCCTTGGTCATCACCATGGCGGAAAACCAACGGCAGATCGCTCGTCAATTGGCCGATCAGAACCTAATTCGTTGGCTCGGCGATGCTGCCCATGTCAGTTCTGCGAACATCCGCGATGCCGTTGAAGCGGTCATGCGAGAAGGGCTTGATCCTCTATGGTCGTCGCGATGCATGGCATTGGTGGATGGCCTGGGCGCTCAGCGGGTCGCTGCTGTTCTCGGTGCAGGACCGGCAATGGACGTTTCAGTTCGACATGCGGAGTTGAGCGACGAGGGTCTGCTGCTTGAATGGGCCAACGACCCCCTGACGCGCGCCAACGGATACAACCCCGCTGCGATCAAGCCAGAGGACCACGCAAGGTGGTTTCGTGCTCGCTTGCGCAATCCCTTGGGATGCCGATTGTTTATCGTCGAAACTATAGGCAGCGTGCCAGTGGGGCAGGTGCGATTCGATGACCGGGGAGGTGAGTGGGAGGTCAGCTACTCTGTTGCGCCTGAGTTTCGAGGACGCGGAGTCGGGCGTCCGATGATGGAAGCTGCCCTGCGCGAACTCGGCTACGAGGCCAGTACGATCATTGGTCAGGTCAAGCCGGGTAATGTCGCTTCCCGGCGCATCTTCGAGGCACTAGGCTTTATGCTGCGAAGCAGCGACCCGACTCGTCTCGTCTTTGAACGTCGTTGACATAACTAAAAGGTTCACCATGCATATCGGTCCCCACAAGATCGGCCGCGACGCCCGGCCATTCATCATCGCCGAAATGTCGGGTAATCATAACCAGTCCCTTGCCAGGGCGCTGGAGATAGTAGACGCAGCGGCAGCGACCGGCGTCCAGGCCATGAAGATGCAGACCTACACGGCCGATACCATCACGCTCAATGTGCGTGGCGGCGATTTTGAGATCACAGACGAGAATAGTCTTTGGAAGGGCAGAAACCTCCACGAGCTCTATGACGAAGCTCACACGCCGTGGGAATGGCACGAAGAGATCATGCGTCGGGCACAGCGCCATGGCATGCTGTGTTTCTCGACGCCCTTCGATGAGACTGCGGTGGATTTTCTCGAAAGTCTCAATGTACCCGCCTACAAGATCGCTTCGTTTGAGAGCACACACCTGCCGCTGATCCGCAAAGTGGCGGCGACTGGTAAGCCGATGATCGTGTCCACCGGGATGGCCACGGTGGCGGAGATTCATGAGGCCGTCACCACGGCGCGCCAAGCGGGCGCTAAGGATATCGTGCTGCTCAAGTGCACCAGCAATTATCCCGCCACGCCTGCAAACACCAATGTGCTGACCATTCCGCACATGCGGGAACTGTTCGGCTGCGAGATCGGCCTCTCCGATCACACTATGGGCGTCGGTGCGGCCATCGCTGCCGTCGCGCACGGCGCCAGCGTCGTTGAGAAGCACTTCACGCTGCGCCGGGCCGATGGGGGGGTCGATAGCGTATTCTCGCTCGAGCCTGAGGAAATGAAATCGCTGGCAATTGAGACAGAACGTGCTTGGCAGTCCCTTGGTACCGTCACCTATGGGGCGGGCGAATCCGAGCAGAAATCACTGGCCTTCCGTCAGTCGGTTTACGTCGCCCGCGATGTTCCGGCCGGATCGATCCTTACAAAAGAAGACCTCCGCATCGTTCGGCCAGGTCACGGTCTGGCGCCCAAGCATTACGAGATGCTGATCGGTCGCCGCGCAAACCGGGACCTCAAGGCCGGCACCGCCACCAGCTGGGACATGATCCTGAACTAGATCGCACAATCATGGAAGGTGGCGGACGAAACGTCCGCCAGTTTGGCGTCAGCGCAGCGACTTCTGGCCACCGCTCACCCAGTCGTCGATGACGCTGCCGATATCGAGCGCAACCGCGCCACGCATGCTAGCATGGCCGAGCATGATCTTGCCGACGATGCCGCCCGCAACGAGCACCAGATCTCCAGGTCCGACATCGTCCAACGCGCCGAGTATTGTTTCATAGACGAACGGCAATGCCGTCGTGTTGGGTATGTAACGCTCGTTACTGGCCGTGCGAGCATGTGTCGGTATGGTCACCGTCGAGAGGGTCGCCAGTGCCGAGAGCGGCGCAGGCAGGTGCTCGCGTTTGACGCTGCCGACAAGAAACGCCCGGCGCGCATTCGACGCCAGATCCAGTACGGTTTGGAGATCCGAAAACAGCGAGACATTCATCTTATCCTCGGAGAGACGGACATCCTTGGAAAGAAGGGGAGGAAGACCGGCCAGCACCTGCAGCAAACCCCGGCCCTGCAAGGATTGTGACAGGGCGCGAGTGGTATCGCTGGTGTCGCGGATGAACCTGTAGACCGAAGGAATGCCGAGGATGTCTGCCGCCGCTATTGCCTTTTGCGCCCGCTCGATAATGCGGGCCGACAGGTCCCGCGGCAGTTCGGTATCCCACCAATGGCGTTCGCGATTGCGTGAGTCGTCGGCACTGAAATGCGGATGGCCGGGGAAGAGATAGCCTTCGCCGTCGCTGAGTCGTACGAATGAAAAGGGTTTGCCTTCGTTAAGGCATTGCCTGATGTGGTCGAGCGCCGAGGTAACCTGAAGCCGGTCCGTGCGGATTTCCATCAGCACCATGTTCGAGCGGAAACGATCGTAGAAAGGGACCGCAATCTCGCGAAACTCCCGCGCTGCGCCGCCGGGCGCGAGCTTGCCGAACAGCTCTTCCGCTCTCTCGTGGGTCCAGCCCGGCGAGGCGCGGCCCGAAAGGTAATCCATGTTGCGCAACTTGAGGAGCTCGAAGGGCGACGACGTTGCCTCGATGCGCTGGCGTGTGGCCACTGCCTGCGCCATGCTGCGTTGATCGTCATAGAGCTTTTGTAGCAGGCCGATGCGAACATTGGTGCCGATGGTCTCGATTGTCGTGGTCGCAGCCCGGCCCCAGAATGCATCCAACTGGCTGGTTGTGCCATTCCTGATCAGCGCCAGAAGCAGCAGGCGTTCAAGGAGCGGTTTCGCCACCTTCTCGGCCCCGAGCCCATGGACGTAGACACCGATCCGATCCAGTTCGGCGACGTCAAGCGCGATGTTTCCCCATTCTGCGCGCTTGAGATAGACCCACGTACCGACGGTTGACCCTTCTGGCCAGGCGGAAAAGCCCGCAAAGACGTCGCCCAATTCCGGTCGCCGGTCCTGGAACATGTTCTCGAGGGCCCGGATGACGAGGTCATCGCCGAAGACGCCTAAGCGCTGGTTTTCGGCGATCCAGGCCGCCGGATCGCGCAGGTTGCCCAGCGTCGCCTCGACGAGCGGTAGCGCGCTTGCCGGATCCGTGCGGGACTGGCCGGGAGTCTTGTCAGCGCCCCATCGGCCGCTCTTTACTGGGATATTGGTACGGTTCCTCAGGTAATTGGCGCCGAGATAGCTGTAAAGCGTCAGGAAATTGCCCAACTTCGACGCGCCGGACAGTGCGAAGTCCAGCACCGGTGCAGAAATCGCTGGGGACGCATTGATGAGACCAATGAGGCCGCGCTTGGTTTCCGCCTTGAGGCGGGCCTTGAAGCTGCCACGCATCCGGCCGCCCCGACCGGCAGGCACTACGGCCGCCCTGAGGCGCTGCATCTCGGCTAGAAACTGATCGCGTTCTGTCTCATAGGCGGTGTCGACGCTCGGATCGAGCTGCTTGAATGCCGCACGCCATGCGGCATCAAGCCTATATGGGCGCCAGAACTCGCCAGCAAGGTTTTCGACAGTGACGGACTGGGTTAGGCCCTTGGCAACAAAGCCGTAATAGTCGGGCGACACCGGATCGAAGGTAAAATTCTGGTAGACCGGAATACCCAGATGCAGCAATTCAGTGACGACTGCTGAATTGCCGACGAGAGCCAAGTGTCGTTCGTCAGGGATCGCCGGGGCAAATTCTACGCTCATGCCGTCGAGCACATCCTGCAACTGTCGCGCTGCAGCTGGATGTTGCTTGATGACGATCTTGCCGACGCCGGCATTGGACCGAAGGCTCTTGATGACGGCCTTGAGCCCTTCAACCACAACGCGCGATGTTGGGTAGATCGCCACCGTGACCGGCGCGACGAGTTCCTTGCCAAGGTCCTCGGCCGCAAACGGTTCCCGGTAGCGCGGCAGCACGAATACTTGGCCCGACGCGGGGCCGAGAGACTCGTAAATCGATTTGGAGTGGGCATTGCGCAGAATGCTGTACTCGAAATCGAGGGGTGGAAAAAGCGAAGTCACTTCCGCGTGCTGCAGGTAAATGCGAGGTATGCCCAATCCCTTCATTACCATTGAATAGGCCACCCGAACCGGCGAGTGATCGTTGGCCTGCACCAACACGCCCGGAAGCACGGCACCCTTACGGTGGAAAGCGACGGCGGTCCGGAAAAAGGAAACACTGAACAGCGTGAGCTGACGTACGAGGCCCGCGCTGATGGCGTCGCGTGAACGGTAATAGGCCTGTGCGTCCTCCAACACGGTTTCGAGCATCGCCTCTTCGGCGCTCGAGCGCTTGCCCATACCGATCGTCGAGGTCTCGCTATAATTTTGCTGGCGCACCCTGATACCCAGCGGAGCGCAGGTTTCCTCGAAGAACTGATATTCCCGGTCGTTGTTCGGCGTTGAGCCCTCGCTCACGAAACCGGAATATCGTGGCACGATGACGGTGTGGCGCTTTTCTAGAAGATGTCGGGCGATATGGGTGCATGCGTGCTGCTGCTTGCTTTCCAATGATGCCGAAGGGCCATATTTTGCGCGATCTTCGTCGGTCAGGCGATATTCCAGCAGCTCGTCGTAATTGGCGTTTCCGTCGACAACAGTACTGACCCTCCGCAACCCCTCGTGATGGAGGGATTGCCAAAGCGTCAAATCGACTATGGCCCTCCCAGAACCGTGCGATGTCATTTCTTGGCGGCCGCCTTATTGGCGAGCATGTACTCGTGATAGGCGTCGTAGACTTCACTGACCGGTCCGACCGCCCTTAGCTCGCCTCGGTCGAGCCAGATCAGGCGTTCAACCCAGGTTTCTAGGACCGCTCGCGAATGGCTGGCTAGCAGCAGGATTTTGGCCTTGCTGATCAGCCTTTGCTGAATGCTGTCGACGGCCGTATCCGTCGCGTTGATCCATTCGTCCATGATCAGGATTTCGCCCCGAACCAGCGGCAATAGGCTCATGACGAAACGCGACTTCATGCCCGCCGAATAGCTCTGGATCGGCAACTCGAAATAGCCGCCTAGGCCGGACAACCGCTTTACCTCCTCGACGTAATCGAGAATCCTGCTTTGAGGAACCCCCATGTAAAGGCATTTCAGCCGTGCGTTCTGTCGACCCGACAGCGTGCTCTTTATGCCCGAACCGAGCGAGAATTGCGGGCTGACGTTGCCCACGATCTCCAGCTTTCCGCTTTGCACGCTGAGCGCCCCTGCGCACAGCTTGAGCAAGGTCGTCTTGCCCGACCCGTTGATTCCGACGAGCCCCACGCGCTCGCCCTCGTTGATGGTCAGTGACACGTTCTTGAGCGCTGCCACCTCGAGATAACGCTTGCCAACAAGGATCTGCGCGCCCACCGAACCTTTCTCCAGCGCCTTTTGTGAATTGCCGCTTTTCTTGAGGAAGTAGCTTACAGAGACATTGGTGAGTTCGATCTTGGCCTTGGTCATTTGATATTGGTCACAATCGACTTGGTGCGCGCAAAGGTCAGCGCGCTGATGGCGACAAGGGCGGCTGAGATGACCATTGCAGTGAGCCAGGTTCGGAGCATCACCGGTTCGACGCCGAAAACCTGGCGATTTATGGCCAGATAATAGGACACCGGATTGTAGGTGGCCAGCAGGTGACGGACGCCGGTAACCCCATCATAGACCCAGAAGACTGGTGACGCGAAGAAAACGAACCGCACTCCGGTGCGGATGACGGCGCCCATGTCGGGAAACATGATGGTGACGAGGTTGACGAGGTAGGCTAGGGAAATGGAGGTCAGCGATATCAGGGGCAGGAGCACTAGTGCCAGCAGCAAGTTGGGCCCGAAGCTGTGAGGAGAGAACAGCGCAAGCGCGACCACGAGCAACACGGTGTTGATTCCAAGCTCGAACAAGCGATCGACGAGAACCTTCAGAAACAGACCCAGCATGGAAATGTTGTTGTGGATCGCAAAATCGAGGCGGCTTTGAATGACTGTTGTGCTGCCGGAAATGGAATCCTGGATGAATAGCCAAAGGATATAGCCTGACAGCACATAGACGAAGAAGTCGCCGACAGGGACTGCATCGGAATGCTTGAACACAAGGGCCAGCAGCGCCGTGAAGATTAGCGTCGAGAGCGGTATCCATAAAATTCCGAGCTTGGTGCTCTGGTGTTCCGATTGTGCCTCGATAAAACTGATGTGGAAGAACCGGATCAGCAATGAGAGGTAAGGCCGTAGCCAACGCCAAAAATTCATATGAGTTCCGCGGGTAACTGCGTTCCCTTGCTCTAGCTGCACTTTTCACGAATGGCAAACAAGGCGGGCGTGATGCGAACTGCTGTGCCCCAGCGCTCGATTGTCAATATGTCAGCGAAGTACCCGGCTGTCGCCGGCCGATGCTGACATAGGTGAAGCCGTGCCGCGCCATTTCCTGCAGCGGATAGACATTGCGCAGATCGACAAAGACGGGCGCCGTCATGGTGGACTTGATCCGTTCCAAATCCAGCGAGCGGAACTCGTTCCACTCTGTGACCAGCACCATGGCATCGGCGCCCCGGGCCGCGTCATAAGCATTTTCAACGAAGATGACATCCTTGAGTAACTCACGCGCTGCCATCATGCCCTGTGGATCGTAGGCGACCACCTTGGCGCCGCGGTCCTGCAACCCCCGGATCAGATCGATGGAGGGCGCCTCGCGCATGTCATCGGTATTGGGCTTGAAGGTGAGGCCGAGCACGCCAATGGTCTTGCCGCGAACGTCACCAGAACAGGCCGCGATCACCTTGCGCGACATGGCGCGCTTGCGGTGATCGTTGATGGACACGGTGGTTTCGACCAGGCGCATGGGACTGCCGAAATCTTGGCCGATCTTGACAAGGGCCTGGGTATCCTTGGGGAAGCAGGAGCCGCCATAGCCCGGTCCGGCGTGGAGGAATTTCGACCCGATGCGATTGTCGAGTCCGATGCCACGAGCCACTTCCTGGACGTCGGCACCGGACGCCTCGCACAAATCCGCCACCTCGTTGATGAAAGTGATCTTCATGGCAAGGAAGGCATTGGCGGCATACTTGATCAGTTCAGCAGTGCGTCGCCCGGTGAACTGAAGCGGAGACTGGTTGAGATAGAGCGGGCGATAGACTTCAGTCATGACCTCGCGTGCGCGTTCGTCCTCGATGCCGATGACGATGCGGTCGGGCCGCTTGAAATCCTCAATGGCGGCGCCTTCGCGCAGAAACTCAGGATTGGACACGACGGCGACATCGGCGCCTGGATTTATACTGGCGATGATATGCGCAATCTCGTCGCCTGTGCCCACCGGCACGGTGGATTTGGTGGCGACCACGGTAAAACCGGTGACGGCGCCCGCGATTTCGCGGGCGACGGCACGAACGAAGCTGAGATCGGCATGACCATCGCCTCGCCGACTGGGTGTCCCAACCGCTATGAAAACGACATCCGCAGGCGCAATCGAGGTCGGCAGGTCGGTCGAAAAACTGAGGCGACCGGCGCTGACATTGGACTTGACCAACTCGTCCAGGCCAGGCTCGTAAATCGGAATGATGCCCTGGAGCAGCGCCGCGATCTTGTCGGCATCCTTGTCGATGCAGATCACCTCATGACCGAAATCGGCGAGGCAGACGCCGGAGACGAGGCCGACATATCCGGAGCCGACGATGGCAATTTTCATGAAGTGCAATTCCGATCCTGGTCGGGATCTGGATAACGAGCGATGCAGATCGGATCAAGCCCCGGCCGCGCCGTGCAGTGACCGGCAGGACTACATTGGTCGCTCTGCGTCTCAAAATTCGCTGTATTGCTGCTGCATCGTGCATCTTTGGCAGGTCAGGGTAGATCTGGGACGAGATTTTGGGGCGGCTTTGCTCAGCGTTTTTCCGCTTCGGTCGCGCACTGAAATTGAAAACGGCGCATCAGGCCGTCGCATGCGCCAACTGATGTCATGATCGAGCCGGCGGTGTGACGGCCATCAAAAACGCCGCCGATAACACTTATCTAGAATCTGGTGGCGCATTTCTCGAGCCTTGTGGCAAATGATCAGAACGCAGAGTCGTTTCTTCACGACCTCCTGGTGACCTGCTGGCGATCTGCCGGCGACCTGCGCGCGACCTGCCAGCGATCCGCTTCGGCGTTCTGCGCTTTTACCTCTGGCTGCCATCGGTGGCCGCTTGAACGCGGTCGCCGCGTTTTGGTGGGGGTGGTCGCGAGTCCTTTTGACCGAAGGACGGGTGAATAGTACGCCTGTTAGGAGACGTAACACTCTTGCGGGATTGGGAGCGGCACGTGGGTGTGAGCTCCTGGTCTGCCCCCTGAAAAGTGGTCCTCCCTGAAGTAGGCTATTGAGCCTTAGAGAGGACGTTGGAATGCCCCAGAAGAAGCACAAGCCCGAAG
>NZ_LVVY01000036.1 GCF_001650025.1 Devosia elaeis
CTGGCCGTCTCGGCCGGTATCAAGGGAGCTTTCTAGCATCCGGCGCAGTGACCCTGCATTCCCTGATCTGCGCCGCGGGCGCCATCCTTGACGGATGGCGCCCATTTTTTCGCCGCCGCGATTATGCGCAGCGGCAATGATTCTGCGTGACCGGCCCTCGTGTTGAGAAGCGGAAACGAGTCCCCTAGTTGCAAAAGCCGGCCTGGCAGCCAGCCGTTTCGATGGAATCGAAATGAGGCGCCAGGCCGGCTTTTGCTTTCGGGAGAATGAGATTATGGCGCGAGCCTTTGGGATACGGAAAAAGCGGAACGAGGGGCGTTGGCTGCTGGCTTCGGTCCTGATGGCGAGCACGGCGCTGATCATGACCCCGAAAGCGGAAGCGGCCGGGGAAATTGTCGATCCGACACCGCCGGATGCCGGCTGGTATTACAGGGACATACCGGCACTCAGCGCCGATGGCAGCATGTTCATCGGCAATATCCAGGATCCGAACGGCACCTTCTATCGGGCGCAATATCACGATGGCAGTAGCCCGGTGCTGGCGCCGCACCTGGGCAGCGGCAATACCACGGCCTATGGGATGTCGGGCGATGGCCGGTTCGTCGTGGGGCGGTCGGCGAATGCCGATGGCTATCAGCGAGCCTTTATCTGGGACACCCAGAGCGGTGACATGCGTGACCTGGGCCTGCTCTATCCCGGCATCGAAAATGCCTGGATGGAAGCCTGGGACGTGTCGGGCGACGGCCAGCGGGCCGTGGGGCAATATACGCGCCTCGGCATGATCCGTGGCTTTGCCTGGGTGGATGACGAGACACGGGTGGGCAATCTCCATGTGCTCCAGAGCTTGGACGACGCCAATAACTGGGCCGCGCATGCCCTCTCGGACGATGGGCGATATGCGACGGGCTATAGCGATGGCAATGCCACCCATAGCCGGGCCGTGCGCTGGGATCTGAGCGGGCTCGAGACCGGCGGGGGCGGCAGCGACGTCCTTCTCGACCTGGGCACGTTTACCGGCTTTGAGGGCGGCGGCTCCGCCGGCACCGACATTTCCGCCGATGGCAGGGTCGTCGTCGGCTGGTCTTCGGACCAGGACGGCATCGAACGGGCATTTCGCTGGGTCGAGGGCGCCGATGGCGGGCGGGCCGAGAATGTGCAGATGTATGACCTCGGCACGCTGTTCGCCACGAGCGATTCCACGAGCCGCGCCAATGCGGTATCGCGCGATGGCGCCTATGTCGTGGGAACGAGCGGCGCCGGTGAAGAGCAGGGGATTTCCCTGGCGTTCCGCTGGTCCGAAGAGACCGGCATGGAATCGGTGACAGACTGGCTTGCCCGGCATGGCGTCGAAAGCGCCGAGAGCCAGGTGCTGTCCGACGCCACGGCCATTTCCGACGATGGCTCGGTCATTGCCGGCATCATGGACGTGGACGGTGCCCGGCGCGCCTATATTGCGCGCGCAGTGGAGGACGAGCCTGGGCCTGGTCCCGGCCCTGGCCCAGGACCAGGACCAGGACCCGGGCTGATGGATGTCGAGGAATATCACCAGACGCTCTATGCGGCGGCCGGCATCGCCAATGCGGGCGAGTTCCTGACCTGGCTGCCG
>NZ_LVVY01000037.1 GCF_001650025.1 Devosia elaeis
GATTGTCGCCAGCGTCTCATCCAGATTGCCGCGCTATAGGGGGCAGATGCGCCCTGTAGATACCGGGCAAGGAGAGCCATGATCCCAAGCGGGGGTCCTCGATCGCGCAGATCGGCGCAATGACGACAGCAACACTTCGATCCGCCGAAACCATCGAAAAACCGTGCGCGAGCACGCGATGGAACACATGCAAGCACACTCCGTCCGGGCTGACGAGATGACTGGGGGTGAGGCCCAGGCGATCGAAGATCATTCCATACTCCCGCGGCAGCCCGTGATCACTAAGTCCGGAAACGCTTGCCCGAAAAAATAGCGCAGGCGCAGCAACGGGAGCAGAGGAACGTCGGTCGCATTCGGCACAACCACGAAATCCGGCGCAACGGCTGTCGACGTATGTCTATTTGCTATCGCGCGACTGACGACGACGTCGGCCCAAGCGGATAGAACGACTTACAAATCGGTGAGACGAGTTCGTCGCCGGCGGAGCGTTGCAGTCGGAAAAGACTTGTTGCCGGTAAGATAGGCGGCGACCTACTCTGTTGGCTCCAACGCGCCCTCATTCCGGTCGTTCAACTGTCTTGGGAGATTTCCCGAAAGCATAGGTAATCGGGCTCGCTCTGAGCATGAGGC
>NZ_LVVY01000038.1 GCF_001650025.1 Devosia elaeis
ACCACACTTCCTCCACACAAGCCCGAGGGTGACGAGCGGCGAGTGAGGCAAGAGGAGCGGTTATCTGCATATCCTCGGGGGAAGGTGCCCGAACGGCAAATAAGCTCGTGAGAGCTCTGCTCGAATGGCGGCCGCCTCCCCACGCACCAGCCCACACCTCCCCCTTGACGGGGGAGGTAGCGCAGCTTGGCCGATAGGCCTAGCGGAGCTAGGAGGGGGTGCTCCCGCACACCGGCGCCTGATTTCAGCACCTTGCCGACCGTCCCCCACCCCATCCCTCCCCGCAAGGGGGAGGGTGCCGCATCGAGGTTGTGGCAAGATCCAGCCCCACCCACCGACTGTCACCCCGGGCCTCGCCCGGGGCCCATCTCCCGCAGCCGAAGCACCTCGAGATGGATCCCGGCCGGAGTTTATCCCCGGGCGCGAAGCGGCCCGTGGGCCGGGATGACAGCCGGTGAGAGAAAAACCAAAAAACTTATCCCCGCCCCCTCACCCCTCCTACATACTGCCCCTCGCTTCCCACGGGCTGCGCGGTCGCGACGAACAAT
>NZ_LVVY01000039.1 GCF_001650025.1 Devosia elaeis
CACCAGGCAGGCATGAGCCACCGCATCCCGCTTTGCGTCGGGCGTCACCATTTTTTTGATGCGACATCCTTGAGGATGGCATTGTCCAGCATGGCCTCGGCCAGGAGCTTCTTGAGCCGGGTGTTCTCGTCCTCCAGCGTCTTCAGACGCCGTGCGTCCGACACGTCCAGGCCGCCATACTTGGCCTTCCACTTGTAGAAGGTCGCACTGCTGATGCCGTGCTTGCGACACAGGTCCGCCGTCCCCAGCCCGGACTCCTGCTCCTTCAATATCGCGATGATCTGTTCTTCGTTGAACCTGCTGCGCTTCATGCGTCCGCCCTCTGTTGCGGCGGACTCTACCAAAATCTGGAGGAGATCCAGGGGCTCAGGTCA
>NZ_LVVY01000040.1 GCF_001650025.1 Devosia elaeis
CGTGACCGATCTCGCCGGAAAAACTGTTCTCATCACCGCCGCCGCCCAGGGCATTGGCCGGGCCTCGGTGGAAGCCTTTGCCCGGGCCGGCGCCCGGGTGATCGCCACCGACATCAATGCCGCCAAGCTCGCCGAGCTCGAGGGCATGTCCGGCGTCACCACCCGCCTGCTCGACGTGCTTTCCGCTGCCGCGGTGCAGCAAACCGTCGCCGGGATCGGCCGCATCGACGTGCTGTTCAACTGCGCCGGCGTGGTCCATTCCGGCACCGTTCTGGAGATGACCGACACGGACCTCGATTTCGCCCTCGATCTCAACGTCAAGGCGCAGATCCGCACCATCCAGGCGGTGCTGCCACAAATGCTGGAGCGTAAGGACGGCGCCATCATCAACATGGCCACCGTCGCCTCCTCGGTGAAGGGCGTGCCCAACCGCGCCGCCTATTCCATCTCGAAAGCCGCCGTGATCGGGCTCACCAAATCCATCGCCGCCGATTACAC
>NZ_LVVY01000041.1 GCF_001650025.1 Devosia elaeis
TATGCCACTGGCGCAAGCCGGGAAGGCGCCCGCCGGGGATGATCCCAAGTCAGAAGACCGGCCAGATGACCTCTTGAAGCTGGCTGGACCCCAGCTCCTGTGTTTTTTCAACAGGGGCAATGTCATGCCGTACACCACCGATCAGCCTGCGTTTCAACCACACCTTGCTGCGGGCGGACCATTCTCCGACGCCGAGCGCGCAGCGGTCTATCGCGCCATCTATAGCCGGCGGGATGTGCGCGGCCAATTCCTGCCCGACGCCATCGGCGACGATGTCCTGATGCGGATCCTGGATGCCGCACACCACGCGCCTTCCGTCGGCTTCATGCAGCCGTGGAATTTCCTCGTGATACGCGATGCCGAAAAGAAGCGGCAGGTTGCCGGGATTTTCGCGCGCGCCAATGACGAGGCGGCAGCGATGTTCCCCAAGGATCGTCAGGACGCCTATCGGGCCCTCAAGCTCGAAGGGATCACCAGTGCCCCGGTCAATATCTGCGTGACCTGTGATGGCACGCGCGGCGGCCCAGTCGTCCTGGGCGCCACGCATATGCCCGACATGGACCTTTTCAGCACGGTCTGTGCCGTCCAGAACCTGTGGTTGGCGGCCAGAGCCGAGGGTCTGGGAGTCGGCTGGGTCAGTATCCTCAAGGAGGATGAGGTCAAGGCGGTCCTGGAGATCCCCGACCCGATCCGGCTGGTCGCTTACCTTTGCGTCGGCAGAGTC
>NZ_LVVY01000042.1 GCF_001650025.1 Devosia elaeis
AAGGATATGGATGCCATACTTTGTCAACAGGACCTAGGTTGAATGGTGCCAACCCTGCCGCTACGCCGCTTCCGCAGCGTCGTGCTCCATCACAGATGCCTCCATGGCAATCCCATTCCGCAAACCGTCGGGAAGCTGGCGAAGAAAGAGGCGCTCGCTGCTGAACCGCGCCAACGCAGCCTCTGCCTCCGGCGGCAGATCACCTTCGCGGCCGACCGAGCGCCAGTTATGCAAATCGAGAAGTTCGTCTACGATCTCCTGCACGAAATGGGTAGGGCAGCAGAGCCAGCCCAACAAGCGTCCGCTCATCGGGTGCATGATGCAAAAGAATTCGAAGTCATCCTTCGTCACCAAGGCGTTGACGATGGCCAAGCCGCCCTTGAGGCGTGCCTTAAACACCACCTTGTTGAGCTTGAGATTGGTTACCTGAAACGTCCCATTTCTCCATTTCACCATTCGGAAATCCTTACGCATCCGTTTCCACCTAGAAGGCTTTCCAAGAATCGGAAGCCGTCACTTGAGAAAAACGGTCGCCCGGAAAAACGCATGGCACAACCCAATAATCCTTGTCGGCAATGGCTAGATCGCAGCGGAAGCGTAATTTGCGAAGAATAGGACCCTTGATTCTCAGAGCCGCATCCGGAGTCAGAAATACTTCCGGCTGCCTGTGCGAAGTGCGTCCATCAGGCGGTCCCGTCAAAACGGGAATGTGGCCCTGCGGGAGGATATCCTACGGAGCGGGCGGCAGGCCGCGGTTCCGGCGCCGTTATGACTATTGGTTCAAAACAGGCGGATGGAGGGACACATCCGGCGCGGGCAATTCCGTTCAACCGAATGAAGGCGGCCGAGGCCGAGCGGGAACGGAAAGCCGAGGCCGCAAGAAATCATGCCGGTGCAACGAAGCGGGCGGTCCAGATACAGCGGATTGTGGCGATGCTGACGGATGCGTTGACGGGGTGGCGCAAGGCCCGCGAGCATGTGCTGGCGCGGTAGCGTGGCCAGGTGGAGCAGGCCGCGCGTACGCAGCGAGGACCAGGACGCGGGCGCGGCGGCGGGACGATTGAGTCGCTGGACGGTCTGCTGTATGATTTCTGGCAAGGCAACCACTTTGCCAGGCAGGACATTATTTGGTTGCAACTCGGGACAAGTTGTCCTATGTTGCACCCAACATGGCCGCCCCCACTGCATCTTTTAGATGTACGGGGCGGTCTTCGTGTTTTATGGTAAGTTTTTAATGAGCACTTACCTTAAGCCGTACCTCCCTCCCGCACAGCAAGTCGCGCTCCTACAGTCCCGGGGCATGGTCATTACTGACCAGGTCAAAGCAGAAGAGTGCCTTTCCCGCATCGGATACTATCGGCTTAGTGCCTACTGGTATCCCTTCCGGGAATCACAGCTGGTGATGCAGGCTGGGCACCAGTTCGAGGTCGTGGGCGATAATTTCAAGGCCGGGACCACCTTCTCCAGTTGTCTCGAGCTATATGTTTTCGACAAGAAGCTGCGCATGCTGGTGATGGACGGGCTGGAGCGCATCGAGGTCGCCGTCCGCACCGACATCGCGTTGCTGCTCGGTCAACATGACCGCAACGCACACCGGCTCGGGACTCTACTACACGGCAACTTTGCCAAGAAGGTTAACGTCAACACCGGCCTCACCGGCCACCAGAAGTGGCTCGACAAGCAGGACAGTCTTTTCCGGGACTCCAAGGAAGAATTCGTCAAGCACTTCAAATCGCGCTATCCCCAAAGCCACCTGCCTATCTGGATGGCCGTCGAGCTGTGGGACTTCGGCATGCTGTCGCACTTCTTCGGCGGCATGAAGGTAGCGGACAAGGACCAGATTGCCGCACTCTACCAGGTAACGGACGGTCAGACGCTGGAATCGTGGTTGCGCAGTCTCAACGTCATCCGGAATATCTGCGCCCACCACAGCCGCTTGTGGAACAAGCCACTGGCCATCACGCCGAAGTGGCCTAAGGGGGCTGCTGCGCGTCAAACAGGGTGAGCCTCAGCGTCAATC
>NZ_LVVY01000043.1 GCF_001650025.1 Devosia elaeis
CCTGCCGTCCCTGCTCCTGGCGCACGGTCCCGGTGAGGAAATTCATGGCGGGCGAGCCGATGAAGCTGCCGACGAACATGTTGGCGGGAAAATCGTAGAGGTCGAGCGGGCTGCCGATCTGCTCCACCACGCCATCGCGCATTACCACGATCAAATCCGCCATGGTCATGGCTTCGATCTGGTCATGGGTCACGTAAATGGTGGTGGTCTTGAAGCGGGCATGCATGTCCTTGAGCTCACCGCGCATCTGCCCGCGCAAT
>NZ_LVVY01000044.1 GCF_001650025.1 Devosia elaeis
GGCATCGCCAATGCGGGCGAGTTCCTGACCTGGCTGCCGCTGAACGGGGCGCATCACCGGCCGCTGATGCTGACGCCGAGCCTGAGTGGCGACATGTGCGCCTGGGCGACGGGGGATTTCGCCCATCACGGCCCGTCCTCGACCGGGCTGGCCCTGGCCGAAATCGGCGCCTGTACGGATCTGGCCGGCGGCAATGTGCGGATCGGCGGGGCGGTGGGCACTACGGGTTCCTGGCAGGACCTGGCCCTGGGCGGCTCGGCGCGGATGCAGGGGCAATATGTGCTGAGCGAAATCGACTGGCAGCCCGACGGCACGCCGCTGCTGCTCTCCGTCACCGGCATGCTGGGCAGCTACAAGGCCGATATCGCGCGGGCCTATTCCAATGGCGCGGCGACGGCCGTGTCGAACGGCGAAACCAATGCCCTTGGCGGCGTGGTGCGGGTGCGGGCGGATTGGCTGGAAGCGGCAGTGATCGGCAATACCAGCATCAATCCCTATGCCGCGTTCGGCTTCGGGGGATTGCATGTGGATGGCTATGCCGAGAGTGGCGGGCCGTTCCCGGCGGTGTTCAACGAGCAGAACCTGCGCCATGCCGAAATCCGGGTGGGCGTGACGGCGGTGACGGAGTTCTCGGCGGCCACCAGGCTGTCGACGACGCTGGAAGTGGCGCATCGCAGCGGCACCGGGGCGGTTGCGACGGGGCATGTGCCGGGGCTGTTCAACTTCTCACTGGGCGGGGGCACCTATGGGCAGACCTGGGCCCGGATCGGGGCGGAGCTCGACCACAAGGTCAACGAAAACCTGTCCCTGTCCGCCTCCACCCATCTGGCCAGCAATGGCCGCGATCCGAACCTGGCCGTCTCGGCCGGTATCAAGGGAGCTTTCTAGCAT
>NZ_LVVY01000045.1 GCF_001650025.1 Devosia elaeis
ACGTTGTCCGTCGTCAGGGTTTTTGGGACAACCGGCGGCGTGAGCTAACGGAGGCTCTGGTCCATCAGGTTTGTCACATTAGGCCGCTGCATCTCGATGAAGCAAGCGACGCTGTTTGATGGTTTCGCGTTTGATCCTTTCCCTTTCCAGCGTGATGATATCGCCGCGCCCGAAGTAGACGTCGGCAGGGGTGAGATTGTCGAGGCTCTCGTGGTAGCGGCGGTGGTTGTAGTGATCGACGAACGCCGCGACCTGCTGCTCGAGATCACCCGGCAGGAAGTAGTTTTCGAGCAGGATGCGGTTCTTCAACGTCTGGTGCCATCGCTCGATCTTGCCTTGGGTCTGAGGATGGCAGGGCGCCCCGCGCGTATGTTCCATGCCCTTGTCGGATAGCCACGCGGCCAGGTCGGAAGAGACGTAGGAGGGGCCGTTGTCGGACAACAGCCGCGGCCGC
>NZ_LVVY01000046.1 GCF_001650025.1 Devosia elaeis
TGGAGCGCACCCCATTTTGACCGGACAGCCGGCATAGCCGATAAGGCATAGGCATGCGCCTATGAGTACGACTATGTCCAAGAGTTCTGACGAGCCGTTTCGACGGGTCGAAGTCATCACCTCCGTGCAGCGCCGCCGGCGCTGGTCAGTGGCCGAGAAGGTTCGGTTGGTGGAGGAAGCCATGCAGCCGGGTATGAGCGTTTCCTACGTGGCACGCCGCGCCGGCATTTCTCCCTCCCAGCTCTTCGCCTGGAAGCGCCGCATGCTTGAGGGCGGTCACGCAGCCGTTCAGGCCGATGAAGATGTTGTTGGCGCCTCCCAGGTGCGCGATCTGGAAAAGCGCGTGCGTGACCTCGAGCGCATGCTCGGCAAGAAGACCATGGAAGCCGAGATCTTGAGGGAGGCCCTGGATCTCGCCCGCCCAAAAAAACGGACCTCGCCCTTGCTGTCGTGGAGCAATCCCGAGGACGATACCCAATGAGCGTTATTGCCCGCACTCTGGGCGTCTCCAGGTCCAACCTCATCGAGCGCGCCAGCAAGCCATCCAAGCCGCGCGGACCTTATCGGAAGGCCGATGATGTGGCTCTTCTTGCCGAACTGCGTCCGATCATCGACCAGCGACCCACCTATGGCTATCGCCGCGTGACGGCATTGCTCAACAGGCAGCGGCGCAAGGAGGGCAAGCTCACCGTCAACACCAAGCGTGTCCTCAGGGTCATGCAGCAGAACGGGCTTACCCTTCAAAAGCATACCGCTCTGCGGCCCACGCGGACCCACGACGGCGTCGTCGTTGCCCTGCGATCCAACATCCGCTGGTGCTCCGATCATCTGGAGATCCATGCCCGCAATGACGAGGTGGTGCGCATCGTCTTCGTCATCGACGCCTGTGACCGGGAGATTATCGCCTGGTCGGCGGTCGCCAATGCTGGCATCTCCGGCGAGATGGTCTGTGATCTGATGATCGCTGCCGTCGAACGCCGCTTCCAGGCCCTCAGGGTCCCGCACCGGCTCGAATGGCTCTCGGACAATGGCAGCGCCTATATCGCCAGGCAGACCGCGCAAGTGGCCGCCGCTCTGGGCATCGAGCTGCTCTTCACCCCGGTTCGAAGCCCGCAGAGCAACGGCATGTCAGAAGCCTTCGTCAAAACTCTGAAAAGGGACTACGCCTCAACCGTCATCCTTCCAGACGCCGAGACCATCCTGGCCTTGCTGCCCGAATGGATCGACGATTACTGTGAGGTCCACCCGCACTCCGGGCTCAAGTATCGCTCACCACGCGAGTTCCTGCGCCTCAGTGCCTAAACCCAACCGCCAGCTGTCCGGCGAAATGGGGTCCACTCCATTGCTGTCTCTTATACACATCTC
>NZ_LVVY01000047.1 GCF_001650025.1 Devosia elaeis
TATGCCACTGGCGCAAGCCGGGAAGGCGCCCGCCGGGGACGATCCCAAGTCAGAAGACCGGCCAGATGACCTCTTGAAGCTGGCTGGACCCCAGCTCCTGTGTTATTTTCAACAGGGGCAATGTCATGCCGGACACCACCGATCAGCCTGCGTTTCAACCACACCTTGCTGCGGGCGGACCATTCTCCGACGCCGAGCGCGCAGCGGTCTATCGCGCCATCTACAGCCGGCGGGATGTGCGCGGCCAGTTCCAGCCCGATGCAGTGGGCGACGAGGTCCTGATGCGGATCCTCGATGCCGCCCACCACGCGCCGTCCGTCGGTTTCATGCAGCCCTGGAACTTCCTCGTGATACGCGATGCCGAAAAGAAGCGGCAGGTTGCCGAGATTTTCGCGCGCGCCAATGACGAGGCGGCAGCGATGTTCCCCCAGGATCGTCAGGACGCCTATCGGGCCCTCAAGCTTGAGGGAATCACCAGCGCGCCGGTCAATATCTGCGTGACCTGCGATGGCACACGCGGCGGCCCGGTCGTCCTGGGCGCCACGCACATGCCCGACATGGACCTGTTCAGCACGGTCTGTGCCGTCCAGAACCT
>NZ_LVVY01000048.1 GCF_001650025.1 Devosia elaeis
GATCGGGCGCAATTTCCTGGTCAAGATCAACGCCAATATCGGCAATTCGGCTGTCTCATCCTCGGTCGAGGAAGAGGTCGAAAAACTGGTCTGGGCGATCCGCTGGGGCGCCGACACGGTCATGGACCTGTCGACCGGCCGCAACATCCACGCCACCCGCGAATGGATCATCCGCAATTCGCCCGTTCCCATCGGCACGGTGCCGATCTATCAAGCGCTCGAAAAAGTCGATGGCGATCCCTCCAGGCTCGATTGGGAGGTGTTCTCGGACAC
>NZ_LVVY01000049.1 GCF_001650025.1 Devosia elaeis
CCCCACGCCCATATTCATCCCCCCGCCATCCCCCGCCGGTTCACCACCAGCACCGCCAGCACCACCACGAAGCCGAACGCCACCATGCCCCCGGCCAGCAGATGCGCCTTGTCCCATTCCAGCCGCTCGACGAAATCGTAGATGGCGATGGAGAGCACCTTGGTCTGGCCCGGAATATTGCCGCCGATCATCAGCACCACGCCGAATTCCCCCACGCTATGGGCAAAGGCCATGATGCCGCCGGCCAGGTAGCCCGGCCGCGCCAGCGGCAGGATCACCCGGAAGAACAATTGCCGCCGCGAGGCGCCCAGGGTGCGGCCGGCCTCGATCACCTCGCTCTCGATGGCGGCGAAGCCATTGCGCAGGGGCTGCACCATGAAGGGCAGCGAGGCGATCACCAGGCCGATGACCAGGCCCGGAAAGGAAAAGGCCAGGGTGCGCGCGCCCCAGAGCCCGGCCAGCGCCCCGCCCGGCCCATGCGGCCCCAGCGCCAGCAGCAGGTAGAAGCCCAGCACGGTCGGCGGCAGCACCAGCGGCAGCGTCACCAGCGCGCCGACGATCTCCTTGCCCGCCCAGCGCCCATGCGCCAGCCAATAGGCAATCGGCGTCCCGATCACCACCAGGATCGCCGTGACGCTCAGCGCCAGCAGCGCCGTAAGCATGATCGGGGCAATGAGCGGGGCAAGGTCCATGGAGATCATACCTCACTCTGATCTAGCGGTTCCATCGCCTCCCTCCCCCTTGAGGGGAGGGAAT
>NZ_LVVY01000050.1 GCF_001650025.1 Devosia elaeis
GCGGGCCGAAATCGTCACTGTCTCTCTGCGGCGCGAAGGCGGTGACCAGCGGGCCGGCCAGGCCTTCTGGTCGTTCATCGGCGAGCTGGGCATCCGCGTCCTGCCCAATACGGCTGGCTGTCATTCGGTCAAGGAGGCCGTAACCACGGCCCACATGGCTCGCGAACTGTTCGGCACGACCTGGATCAAGCTCGAAGTGATCGGCGAGGCCGATACACTGCAGCCCGATGTGTTCGGGCTGGTAGAGGCTGCACGCA
>NZ_LVVY01000051.1 GCF_001650025.1 Devosia elaeis
GGTGATGTGGTCATAGCCCGGCGCAATATCGGTGGTCAGGGGCCCCAGCGTATAGAACGGAGCCTCGCCGCATTCGCGCAACTGCTTGTCCATGTTCTCCTTGATCTTGTGCATCGGGACGTGCCCGGGCCCTTCGATCATCACCTGGCAACCCTTTTCCCAGGCGACCTTGGTCAGTTCGCCCAGCGTTTCGAGTTCGGCGAACTGCGCTGCGTCATTGGCATCGGCAATCGAGCCGGGGCGCAGGCCGTCGCCGAGTGAAAAGGACACGTCGTACTTGGCCATGATGTCGCAGATGTCGCCGAAGCGTTCGTAGAGGAAGCTCTCCCTGTGATGGGCAAGGCACCAGCCGGCCATGATCGAGCCGCCGCGCGAGACAATGCCCGTGACGCGCTTGGCGGTGAGCGGGACATAGGCGAGGCGCACGCCGGCATGGATGGTGAAATAGTCCACACCCTGCTCGCATTGTTCGATCAGCGTGTCCGAGAACACCTCCCAATCGAGCCTGGAGGGATCG
>NZ_LVVY01000052.1 GCF_001650025.1 Devosia elaeis
AACCTGATCCGGGTAATGCCGGCGAAGGGACGGGATCGTTATCCGCCACCAGAGCTGCGTCCCGGGTTTCCGTTTTCACGAGAAAACATGGAGACCCATCGTGAATAAGCCTCTCGACACCAAGGCGCTTGGCGCCACGGGCCTGTCTACCATACCGCTTTCCGCCTCCCGCAAAGTCTACGCAAGCAGCGCACTCGCCCCCGATATGCGGGTGCCGTTCCGTGAGATCGCCATCAACGATCCGGCAGCCCCTGCGTTTCGGGTTTACGACACCTCCGGCCCCTATACCGACCCCGCTATTGCCATTGACCTCGAGCGCGGCCTGCCGCGCCCGCGGGAAGACTGGATCGCCGAGCGCGGCGACGCCGAACCCTACCAAGGCCGCGCCATCAGGCCGGAAGACGACGGCCATGTCTCGCCCGAGCGGGCTGTCGCGCGCTTCCCTCTTGCTAACCAGCCACTGCGCGGCAAGGCGGGACGGCCGATCACCCAACTCGACTATGCACGCGCCGGCGTCATCACCAAGGAGATGATCTTCGTCGCCGAACGGGAGAATCTGGGGCGCCAGCAAATGCTTGATGGCGCCGAGGCGCGCCTGGCCGATGGCGAGAGTTTTGGCGCGGCCATTCCGCCCTTCATCACCCCAGAATTTGTGCGCGACGAGATCGCCCGCGGTCGGGCGATCATCCCGGCTAATATCAATCACCCCGAAATCGAGCCGATGGCGATCGGGCGCAATTTCCTG
>NZ_LVVY01000053.1 GCF_001650025.1 Devosia elaeis
ACGAAATCGCACCCGATATCGAGGGCCACCTGCCAATGGTCATTGACCACAAGCTGCGCACCCGCTGCGGTGCAGGCGGTTTTGGCCCGTTCGATCTCAGCGCGCAGCGCGGGCTCAGGACAATCCTTGATCCGCAGCTGGATCAGTTTTGCGCCCCAGGCCAGCAGGAACTCGACCCAATCCGCATCCGGCACGACGGGATAGAAGCGATCGAGAGTCATGCGAGAACTGCCTTGCCCAGGACCGGGGTCGAAGGCGCCGCCATGTCGCGCGGCTCGAGGGGCGATGCGGTATGGGCAAGCCGCCCCGCGTCCACGGCGAGGGCAAAGGCTTCGGCCATGCGAACAGGGTCGCCTGCCTCGGCCACGGCCGTGTTGAGCAGCACCGCGTCATAGCCCATTTCCATCGCCGCTGCCGCATGCGAGGGCAGGCCGAGACCGGCATCGATCACCAGGGGCACATCGGGGAAGTGGGCGCGCAGGGCGCGCAATCCAAAGAGATTATTGAGCCCGCGGGCCGAGCCTATCGGGGCGCCCCAAGGCATCAGGATCTGGCAACCTGCTTCGAGCAGGCGTTCGGCCACGACGAGGTCCTCGGTCGTATAAGGAAAGACGTCGAACCCGTCCTCGCTCAGGATGCGTGCAGCCTCTACCAGCCCGAACACATCGGGCTGCA
>NZ_LVVY01000054.1 GCF_001650025.1 Devosia elaeis
GGTCGAGAAGATGCGTGAGGCCGAGAATGCCGGCGGCCCATTGGACGCGCTCGGCGATTTCGGCCTTGGAGCCGCCGCGATGTTCGAGCGAGAAGCCCATATTCGTGGCGACAGTCATATGGGGATAGAGCGCGTAGTTCTGGAAGACCATGGCGATGTCGCGGTCTTTGGGCTCGAGGTCATTGACCACGCGGCTGCCGATCTCGACGGCGCCGCCGGTAATGGTTTCGAGGCCGGCGATCATGCGGAGCAGGGTGGACTTGCCACAGCCGGAGGGGCCGACGAGGACGACGAATTCGCCGTTCGCAATGTCGATGTCGATGCCATGCAGCACATGGGTCGCGCCATAGCTCTTGGCGACGGATTTCAAACTTACGGGAGCCATGGGATCAGCCTTTCAGCCCGGTATGGGCGAGCCCTTCGACGAATTGTTTCTGCGCCACGATGAAAACCAGGAGGACCGGAATGGCGGTCATGGTCGCGGCGGCGAGCTGGATGTTCCACATGGCCCCGCCAT
>NZ_LVVY01000055.1 GCF_001650025.1 Devosia elaeis
CCTCCGTTAACGATGCAGAGGCCTCCCGACTGTCGCCGGGCGGTTGATCGTTGCAACCCCATCTCCACCCGGCTGATGCGCCAAGCATAAGGGCGCGGGCCGGGGCGGGGATAAATTTTCAGATAAAACGGATGGACGGGATGTTTTCGGGCAGGCCGGGCGCGTCCGAAGGTGCGGCGCCGGCGCGCGCGCCAGCAGGATCGGCATCCGTCTCGAACCTGGGATCATGTCGTCGCGACTGCGCCAGGCGCTGCGCCAGCCTGGCGCGAATCTCGACCATGCGCGCCGCCTGCGCAGCCGCTTCCATCTCCGCCCTGGCCGCTGCTTTCACCGCCGCCTTGCTGCCCGGCTTGGGGGCCAGGCGTTTCAGCCTGCGGATGCGATGGTCATCGGCCATCCAGACCGGTTCGGCAAACCGCGCATCCCACTGGCTGTACCGCGCCTCGAACGCCATCATCGCCGCCAGCGCCGCGCTCAATTGCCCGGCCAGAGCCGCACAATCGGGCGCCGCCACCGGCAGATCGCGATGACGCCCGCCCGCAGAGAATGCCAGGGCCTCGAACAGCAATGCCTCCGCCGCCACGCGCATGTCCTCGGACACCAGGCCGCGCGGCCGCCGCGCCGCAATGGCCTGCATCGTGCGGGTGAGCGCCTGCAATCTTGGAAACAGCGTCTCATGCCGCTCGATCAGGCGCGGGCTGAGTTTTCTGGGTTTTGGCGGTTTGGGCATCGGACTCTCCTCGTCGGGGACAGGAGAGGGTAAGCGGGGGTAGAGGGGGCGGGGATTAGATTTGGCAGGAGTCCGGTTGCGACGCTATGACGGTCATTCAACAGCCCGGCAAGAGGGCCTGAAAGCATAGGTAATCGGGCTCGCTCTGAGCATGAGG
>NZ_LVVY01000056.1 GCF_001650025.1 Devosia elaeis
CTACTTCAGGGAGGACCACTTTTCAGGGGGCAGACCAACTGCACGAAGCACAGAAGCGCGCGGCTGGACTGCAGCACGCCCTCAACCTAACGGTCCAACGCCACAAGAGGCCGGGGCTGCACATGCCCGACATCGAGGGCGTGAGTGCCGAGGATGTCGAATACATATTCGGCGTTATTCAGCAACAATTAGTCGAGCAGGTTCCGGTCGATGAACAAGATGCTTGCCAGTTGCCCGGCCTCGAAGAAATGCAGATCGAATTGGTTACCCAGGTGGTCGACGCTTTGCAGGATGCGAACCTGCTCTATGTCGACACAGATGGCCAACTGAAACTGCCGCCTTTGCTACAGCCAAGGTCCGCTGCGTAGCACAGTGTAGCGCTACATAGCGCTACATCTTCATAACATGCTCACGAAGAAGGTCCCGACTTTATCCTTGTTTGGCCGCTGTATGGCCCTGCCCTGCCGCCCGGAATGTCCGCGGACTTGTCCACGGACACTTCGCTGGAAATGCCCTACTGGAGCGCACCCCATTTTGACCGGACAGCCGGCATAG
>NZ_LVVY01000057.1 GCF_001650025.1 Devosia elaeis
CGACAAGGCATTCGCCTAACCATCCACGGTTGCTCGACCGAGGGCGTTTGCGATAGACCCAAAAACAAAGAACCCTCGAGTCACGCCCGAGGGTGACGACCCCGATTGGGTTTGATGCCCTTAAAGCAGGCCACCTTGAGCTGGAATCGCAGCTCCATCGCCTCCCTCCCCCTTGAGGGGAGGGAGTGAGGGTGGGGGTCCATCAGTGGATCACCGCACGACCCCCTCCCCATCCCTCCCCTCAAGGGGGACGGTGCCGGGCGGTATATGAGACGCAATACTGCCCCACACTGGATGCGGCACCTCCCCCTTGACGGCGGAGGATGGGAGGGGGTGCCGGCAAGCACGATAGATTGGGCCATAAGCTATAGGCCCCCGTTAACTACGAGGCCGCAAACGGAGGTTCCCGCTTTCGCGGGAATGACTCCGTGGGCGAGAAGCGTAACCACGCCCGCTACCCCTCCGAGCGCAGGATTTTTTCCATTGCCTTGCCCCTGGCCAGTTCGTCGATCAGCTTGTCGAGATAGCGGATTTCCCGCATGGTCGGGTCCTCGATATCCTCGACGCGCACGCCGCAGACCACGCCCTTGATCAGCGCCCGGGCCGGGTTGAGCCGGGGCGCCTGGGCGAAGAAAGTCTCCAGGTTGACGTCGTCGGCCAGGGCGGCCTCGAAACTCTGTCGGCTATGGCCGGTGAGCCAGAGGATGATCTCGTCCACCTCCGCCCGGCTGCGGCCCTTGTTCTCCGCCTTGGCGATATAGAGCGGATAGACCTTGGCCATGCTGATCGCATAAATCCGATGTGCCATGGGCAGGCTCCTTTCGGTGCTCGGGCCTCGTCAGGCCGGTGTTCACATTATCCCGATCTTTGTCTTTTTGACATGCGCTACGGCGAGGGAGGCGCTATTCACCCTAGAACAAAGGATGAACAAAATGGCCACCCTGACGCTGACCCGCAAACTCGCCATTCTGGCCGATGCCGCCAAATACGATGCGTCCTGCGCCTCCAGCGGCAGCGAGAAGCGCGATTCGGCCGGCAGCGCCGGCATCGGCTCCACCGAGGGCCACGGCATCTGCCATTCCTATGCGCCGGACGGGCGCTGCATCAGCCTGCTGAAACTGCTGCTCACCAATTTCTGCATCTATGATTGCGCCTATTGCATCAACCGCTCCTCCTCCAACGTGCAGCGGGCGCGCTTCTCGGTCGAGGAGGTGGTGCGGCTGACGCTGGACTTTTACGCCCGCAATTACATCGAGGGTCTGTTCCTCTCCTCGGGCATCATCCGTTCGCCCGATTACACGATGGAGCAGATGGTGCGGGTGGCGCGCAGCCTGCGCGAAGAGCATCTTTTCGCCGGCTATATCCATCTCAAGATTATTCCCAACGCGGCGCCCGAATTGCTGATCGAGGCGGGGCGCTGGGCCGATCGGCTTTCCACCAATATCGAATTGCCCACCGATAATGCGCTGGAGAAATTGGCGCCGGAAAAGCGCCCTTCGGAAATCCGCACCGCCATGGCGCGGCTGCGCGGCCGGCTCGAAGCCGCCGCGCCGGACAAGGGCGCGCGGGCCAGGCCGGAAAAGTTCGCGCCGGCCGGGCAATCGACGCAGATGATCATCGGAGCCGACGGCGCCAATGATGCCGCCATCCTCACTCGCGCGGCCGGGCTCTATTCCGGCTACCAGCTGCGGCGGGTCTATTATTCGGCCTTTTCGCCCATCCCCGATGCCTCCTCGCGCCTCCCGTTGCGGCCGCCGCCGCTGTTGCGCGAGCATCGGTTGTACCAGGCCGATTGGCTCATCCGCTTCTATGGGTTCGAGGTGCCCGAAATCGTCGCCGGCGGGGAGGGGGGCGATCTCGACCTCGGCATCGACCCCAAGCTCGCCTGGGCGCTGAAACACCGGCATGCCTTCCCCGTCGATATCAATCGTGCCGAGCGCGAAATGCTGCTGCGCGTGCCCGGCCTCGGCATCAATGCGGTCAACCGCCTCCTGGCCGCGCGCCGCCATCATCGGTTGCGGCTCGAGGACGTGGCGCGGCTCACCGCGTCCATCGCCAAGGTGCGGCCCTTCATCGCCGCCGCGGATTGGTCGCCGGGCGGATTGATCGACCAAGCCCGCCTGCGCCAGAAGCTGGCGCCGCCGCCAGAGCAATTGGCGCTGTTCTGATGCATCTGGTCCGCCTGTATCGACCGAACGATTTCGACGAATGGCGGCGCCACGCCCGGGGCCTGATCGCGGCCGGCATTGCGCCCGCCGACATTGCCTGGCGCTATGGAAACGATGGATATGAATTGTTCGATGAGGGCGAATTATTGCCCGCCGCGACCGGGGCGGTCGGCACGGTGCCGCGCCTTTTCATCGAGCGCGCGCAATTGGCGATCCAGCATTCGGACCCCGTTCGCTTCTCGCTTCTCTATCGCCTGCTCTGGCGACAGCGTTATGCTAACCATTTGCTCGATGATGCCACTGATAAGGATAACAGTCTGCTCACCAGATTGGTCTCGGGGGTACGTCGCGACAGTCACAAGATGAAGGCTTTCGTGCGGTTCCGCAAAGTGGTGGACGGGGCGGGAAAGGCGCGGTTTCTCGCCTGGTTCGAGCCTGAGCATTTCACGCTCGAAGCCACCGCCCCCTTCTTCGCCCGCCGCTTCGCCGGCATGCATTGGGTCATCGTCACGCCCTATGCAAGTGCTTGGTGGGACACGAAAAATCTCCACTTCGGCCCCGGCGGTCGCAAGAGCGATATCCCCGCCGAAGACGCTGTGGAGACCGATTGGAACACCTATTACCGCGCGATCTTCAATCCGGCCCGGCTCAAGGTTTCGATGATGAAATCGGAGATGCCGGTCAAATATTGGCGCAACCTCCCCGAGGCGGCCAACATTGCTCCTATGATCCGCAACGCCAAGGCCATGGAGCAGGACATGATCGCCCGCGCCGCCACCCAACCACCGCCCCGGCATCTGCGCCGCAAGCCGGAGTCGGACGAGGATATCGAGGAAATTCAATCGCTTGCCGATGCGAGGGCGGCCGTCCAGGGCTGCCGTCGTTGCCCGCTTTACGAGCATGCGACCCAGGCCGTGTTCGGCGAAGGGCCCGAGCGGGCCGATGTCATGTTCGTCGGCGAGCAGCCGGGCGACCAGGAGGATCTCCAGGGCCGGCCCTTTGTCGGCCCCGCCGGGCAAGTGCTTGACGATGTTATAGAAAAGGTCGGTATCGATCGCCGCCGCGTCTATGTCACCAATGCGGTCAAGCATTTCAAGTTCACCCCGCGAGGCAAGCGCCGCATCCACCAGCGCCCCGGTGGCGGGGAAATCCAGGCCTGCAAGTTCTGGCTCGGGCTGGAAATCGGCTTCGTCCGCCCCAAGGTCATCGTCGCGCTCGGCGCCACGGCGGCGCAGAGTCTCATCGGCAAGGCCAGCATCACCATCAGCAAGCTCCGGGGCGAGCCGATCCAAATGCCTGACGGCATTGTGCTTTTCGTCACCAATCATCCTTCCTACCTGCTGCGCATCCCCGATGCGGAGGGCAAAAGGCGGGAGCGCGCCAAGTTCGAAGCGGACCTGGTCCTGGTGCGCGAAACGATGGCGGAACTGGAAAAGTCCGCCGCCCCTTCCGGTGACGCTTGACAGGGCAAGGCGACCAACCTTAGTAAAGCGCGCACCGGCCCCAGGGTCGGCAGCCCTTTGGGGCGGAGTAGCTCAGTTGGTTAGAGCAGTGGAATCATAATCCATGTGTCGGGGGTTCAAATCCCTCCTCCGCTACCACCGCTCCACACACCATTCATGTGGAGCGACGAGGACGGTTCTTCCCTACCATCGATCTCCCGCCGTCATGGCGGGGTTTAATCCCCCCGATCGGCAAAATCAGGCGGGCATTTGGTTGGACCATTCGGCCAATAGAACTTGTCTTAAATTATCATGTTATAGAAAATTCCGCTATTTTCTTGCCACGTCGCGGCATTCTTTCGCGCCATCCTGCCATCTCCTGAACAAAATTTCCGTCTGCCCCTAGACGCCGATCAAATTGGCCGGGATATTGGGTTCGTGATCACGAACCAAGGGAGTGTGCAGTGGACGTCGACGAGAACAAGAACCCGACCAGACGGGAATTTCTGTCCATGGTCGGTGCCGTCGGCGGCGCAGCGGTTATGTATCAGGCGATGGGGATGATGGGTCTGGCGCAAGCCTCGCCCTATTCGGGTCCCATCAAGCTTGACGACGCGCCGGCCGGAACCAAGGTGCTGGTGCTGGGCGCCGGTATTGCCGGCATGGTCGCGGCAATGGAACTTCGCGATGCCGGTTATGAAGTGGAAGTGCTGGAATATCGGGGCGTAGCCGGCGGTCGCTGCTGGACGCTGCGCGCAGGCGATACCTATGAGGAACTCGGCGGCGCGGTGCAGAAGGTCGATTTTGCCGAGGGCAATTACTTCAATCCCGGTCCCTGGCGCGTGCCCTACAACCATTATGGGATTCTCGACTATTGCCGTCGTCTGGACGTCGAGCTGGAAGCGCTCATCCAGATCAACAACATGGCCTATGTGCACTCGACCAAGGCCTTCGACGGTAAGCCGGTGCGCTACCGCGAAATCAATTCGGACTTCCGCGGGCATATCTCCGATCTGCTCTCGAAGGTGACCAATCAGGGCGCGCTGGACGACGTGCTGTCCGAAGAGGACAAGGCCAATCTTCTCGCGGGCCTGCGCACTTTCGGCGCCCTGAACTCCGACAATCAATATGTGTCGGGCAATGCGGCCAGCGGCCGGCGCGGCTACGAGCGTCCGCCGGGCGGCGGCGTCGACGGCGCCCCGATCGCCAATGAAGTGCTGGATGTCTCCACCCTGCTCAGCTCGGGTCTGTGGAGCCGCCTGGCCACCAGCGAATCGCTGAACAGCTCGATGCCCATCTTCCAGCCGAAGGGTGGCATGGACATGATTGCGCGCGCCATGGCCGCCAATCTGGGCGATCTGGTGAAATATGAAAAGCGCGTCACCCAGATTCGCCAGGACGAGACTGGCGTCACCGTCGTCTATGAAGACATGGCCAATGATGGCGCGGAAGTGACCACCGCGGCCGATTATGCGGTGTGCACCATTCCCTTCTCCATCCTGAGCCAGATCGACCACGACTTCTCCGGACCGCTTTCGTCGGTCATCTCGACCATGTCCTACAATACCTCGATCAAGGTCGGCCTGGAGTTCAATCGCCGGTTCTGGGAGGAAGACGAGCACATCTATGGCGGGACCACCTACACGGATCTGCCGATTTCTCAGATTTCGTATCCTTCGAACGATTATCTGTCCAAGAAGCCCGGCGTGCTTCTCGGTGCCTATTCGTGGGGCGCTACTGCCTATCAGTTCTCCTCGATGCCGCCCGAAGAGCGCGTCAGCCGCGCGCTCGAATATGGCAGCCAGATCCATCCGCAGATGACGGAGGAATTCAAGGCGGGTGTTGCCGTTGCCTGGCATCGCGTGCCCTGGACCTTGGGCTGCTATGGCGCATGGCAGGACAAGGACGCGCAATATGCGGACGGGGTGGCGATGGATCGCCGGATCGTCTGTGCCGGCGAGCACTTGTCCTATCTGCCCGCCTGGATGGAAGGCGCCGTCCTTTCCTCGCTCGATGCAATCGGCCGCCTTCATCAGGCCGCAACCGGCAATGCAGGGAACTGAATCATGCGCGTTATGACAATCCTCGCCGCTTCCGTTTGGCTGCTGGCCGGCTCTGCCTTTGCGCAGGACGCCGCACCGACCGCCGAAGTCGATGACAGCAAGGCATGGTTCGAAAGCTCGTCCGTGCTGACGCAAAAGACCGGGCAGGGCGTATACAACGCCATCTGTGCCAGCTGTCACATGCCCGAAGGGGAAGGCGCCGTGGGCGCGGGCGCTTATCCGGCGCTCGCGAACAATGAAATGCTCGAATTCCCCGATTATGCGGTCTATCTGATCGTCCATGGCAGCGGCGCGATGCCGCCGCTTGGTGGCGTCCTCAACGACCAGCAGATTGCCGATGTCGTGAATTATATCCGCACGCATTTCGGCAACGACTACCCGGACGAGCCGGCGACGGCGGAAATGGTTGCCGACACCCGGTAATCAGACCTGCCCGGCGCGCCCAGATGGTGTGCCGGGCTTTTTTCAACAACTAGGAAGATCGATGAAGAAATTTGTCCTGGCCCTTGGGCTGTCCATGCTGATGGCTGGCGGAACCCAAGCTGAAGTCGTTCGCCATACCACTCCCGGATCCAATTTCCCCATCCTCCGCGCCGTCGAAATCCCTGCGGATGCGACGCTGGTCTATCTCAGCGGTGTCGTTCCCGGCGTCACCAATAGCGAGGCGCCCGAAGGGTCGGCCGAAGCCTTTGGCAATACCGAAGCGCAGACCGTCTCGGTGTTGGAACGCATCGAAAGCAATCTTGAAGCCATCGGCCTGACCATGGGCGATGTGGTCAAGATGCAGGTCTATCTGGTGGCCGACGAGAGCGGCTCCATGGACTTTTCCGGCTTCATGAACGGCTATGTGCAGTTCTTTGCGACCGAAGAGCAGCCGAACATGCCGACGCGGTCGGTCTTCGAAGTTGCGGGCCTGGCCAATCCTAACTGGCTTGTCGAAATCGAAGTTGTCGCCGTGCGCGAATAGCGGCACGATTCCGTTTTTTGAAGGCCAGCGGCGCGGATGCGTGCCGCTGGCCTTCTGTTGTCCGCGTCCCGACGCGTTAGGCCGTCAGGTCGCGGAGGGCCTGGGCCACTTCTTCGGCTTCGCCCGGGTGCAGATTGCAGGGATCGAGCCAGAATAGACCGCGATCCACCTGGTGGCCGCGAACCATGATCGGACGGGGCCTCGCTGCCAGTGCTTGCGCCAGCTCGCGGGCCGAAGTGCCGCCTTCCGCCGTGACGCGGATTTCGAGCCTTTCGAGAGGATTGCCGGTGGGATCGGGGACGATTTCGGCCTTGATGCCTGGGACGCTGGCCAGGCAGGCGCGCCACAATTCCAGGGCGACCCGCTCTTTTCCGCGAATGCCGGCGTGGTCGCGGACTTGCCAGGCATCGAGGGCGGCGATAAGGCCGGCAATGCTTTCCTTGCCCACCTTCATGGCCCGGCCGAGGCCGTTGTTCTGCAGGCGGCAGGCCGCGACCAGGTCCGCTCGGCCGGCGACGATTCCCGAGGTCGGTCCGCCGAGAAACTTGTGACCACTATAGATGACGAGATCCGCTCCGGCGGCGAGAAAGCCCGTGAGGTCATATTCGGAGGCGGCATCGACGATGACCGGCAGGTTGCGCGCGTGGACGAGCGCGGTGAATTCGCGCAGGCCAAGCCTGCCGGACTGTGCGGCGCTGTGGGAGACGACGAACAACCCGGCCGCGGTGCGGTCGGTGATGGCGTCGGCCACCTGGCCGTTCGTGACCTCGTGGTCGGCTCCGCAGAGAACCGGCGTTGCCCCCGCCATGCGCGCGGCTTGCGAGATCGCGTTTCCGTAATTCACGTCATGGCCGCGCTGGATGACGATTTCGGTTCTGAGGCCGTTCGTATCGAGCGGCAGGCGCTGGACGGCATGGAGGTTCTCGCCGGTCATCGCCGCAGCAACTGCAATGACGATCCCTGCCGCGGCCGATGCGGTGACGAAACCCGCTTCTGCGCCGGTGGCGCGGGCGATCGCGGCGCCGGCCTTGTGGTGAAGCTCTTCGATTTCGACGAATTCAGGCGCAATGGCGGACATGGCCGCTATGGCCTCGGGCACGATGATCGAGGCGCCCAAGGCCGTCATGGTGCCGCTGACATTGATGATGGGGCGCAGGCCGAGCGCCTGCCGCCCATAGGGGGTGTCTCCCATCGGTCCGCTCACAGCCGGCGATTGCGGGCCGAGCGCATATGTTCCACGATATGGCGGCCAGAGCCGAGAATGTGGGCGCGCACCGCCTCGGCGGCTCCGTCGGCGTCATGCGCCTTGATTTTCTCGATGATCAGGCGATGCTCGACCAGGATTTCCTTGCGCCGGACCATGGAATAGGGGAAGCGCCGGGCAATGGCACGCAGGATTTCGCGGTGCCGCCACCAGAGATCGGCGGCATGGCGGTTGTAATGCCCGTCATAGACGATCTGGTGGAAGCGCGTGTCGAGTTCGGAATGACGGAGCGGGTCTTCGAAGCCAAGCGCCTCGATTTCATCCTGCACCGCTTCCAGCCGCTTGATCGCTTCGTCCGTGGCGATGCCGACGAACCATGCCGTCAGATAGGGCTCGATCAGCGCCTCGACCTCATAGATGTCGCGCGCGAATTCTTCGTCGATGGGACGGACCCGGGCGCCCCTGTTGGGGGTGATGACGACGAAGCCTTCGCCCCGCAATTGCTGCAGCGCCTCGCGCACCGGGTTGGTGCTGGTGCCATAGCGTCCTGCCAGGGCAGTTACTTTCAGCCTTTGATTGGCCTCCAGCCGTCCCTCGAGGATGTCGTGCAATATCTGTTCATAGATGCTCGCGTCCGGCCCCGGCTCGGCGTCCAGCAATATCGATGGCGGCTGTGTGGTGATGGCGCTCATAGCTTAGCTCTAAGCGAATCTTCGTCCGACGCCAATTGCAAAAATGTACTTCGATATTGACAGATAATGTACAATCTGGAATGCATCGCGTATCGGCTCGTCCAGAAGGCCGACAAGGAGCATTGGGGGAAACCGGCTTTTCTCCTGTCACCATCGTCACTTTTCGAACCCCGGCCGCATGCGGCCGGCGGAGGAGGAACCATGTCTGTAAAGATGGCCAGGCGCAGTCTGGCAAAGCTGGCGCTCGCATCGTTGGCTGGCGCTTTGATGGCGTCCAGCTCGATCGCATGGGCGCAGGATTTCGGTCAGGCTCCGATGCTGGACGCTGCCGTCCAGTCGGGTGAGCTGCCACCGGTGGAAGAGCGGCTTCCCGCCAATCCCTATGTCGAGACCATGGTCGACGGCATCGGACAATATGGCGGCACGCTGCGCACCACCATTCTGGCCAATGGCGACCATTACAACCTGACCCGCACTATCGCCAACGAGCTGCTGGTGCGCTGGACGCCGGACTGGACGCAGGTCGTGCCTTCGCTGGCCGAGGAAGTGACGGCGTCGGACGACGCCACCACCTATACGTTCAGGCTGCGCGAGGGGCTTAAATGGTCCGATGGCGCGCCCTTCACCGTCGACGATATCATGTTCTGGTACGAGGACGTGTTCTCGAATCCTGCGCTGACGCCGGACAAGAACCCGATCTTCGTGGTCGGCGGCAAGCCTGTGGTCGTCACCAAGATTGACGAGAACACGGTCGAGTTCAAATTCGACTCGCCCTATGGCCTGTTCCTGCAGCAACTGGCCTATGGCCAGGGACATCTGCCGATCATCTACCCCAAGCATTATCTCAGCCAGTTCCACGAGAAGTACAACGCGGACGGCATTCCGGCCCTGCTTCAGGGCAATGCGACGGCTTCCGACTGGGTCTCGCTGTTCAATTCCAAGGTCTCGGTCAGCTTCCAGCCGGCCTATTGGCAGAACCTCGAGCTACCCACGCTCAACCCCTATGTGCTGACCGTACCCTATGCGGACAGCGACCGGGTAGAGGCGATACGCAACCCCTATTACTGGAAGGTCGATACCGACGGGAACCAGCTTCCCTATATCGACCGGGTGACCTGGGCCAAGCTCGACGATCCGCAGCTCATGCTCCTGCGCATGACGGCCGGCGAGCTCGACTTCGCGTTCCGCCACATCAACAATTCGACCTACAAGTCGGTGCTGTTCGATGGCCAGGAATCGGGCAATTACCATTTCGTGGACGTCAAGGACCTTCCGGCCAACGACGCGACGCTTTTGCTCAATCTCAATGTCGAAGATCCGATCAAGAACGAGATCTTCAACAACAAGGATTTCCGCATCGCGCTGAGCCACGCCATCAACCGGCAGGAAATCATCGACCTCGTCTATGTGGGGCAGGGCGCTCCGTCCCAGGTTGCCCCGCAGCCTGAGCACGAGCTTTACAACGAGGAAATGTCCACCCAGTACACCGAGTACGATCCGGACCTGGCCAACCAGATGCTGGACGAGATCATGCCGGAAAAGGACGGGCAAGGCTTCCGCCTCGGGCCGGACGGCAACCGCTTCACCATCAATTTCATGGTGGCTGACGTGTTCGGCCTGTCCTACCCGGACATCATGCAGATGGTGCAGCAATATGCTGCCGATGTGGGTATCGACATCCAGATCCGCACCACCGATCGCGCGCGCCTCAATACGATGTGGTACGCCAACGAACAGGACGCCTATATCTGGAACTGCGTGGGCGGGCTTTCCGAGGCCTATACCGATGTGCGCTGCTATATCCCGTTCCAGAAGGCGGATATCTTCATCGCCTCGAAGTGGTCCGAATGGTATTCCGACCCGGCAGCGGGTGAAGAGCCTCCCCAGCGCGTCAAGGATGCCTATGCCGCCTATGATGCCGTGAAGGCTGCGGTGACCGATGAGGATCGCCTGGCCAAAATGAAGGAATTCCTCGCCATCAGCGCGGACAATCTCTTCACCATCGGCATCTCCCGGCCCATGCCCAAATACATGCTGGTCAACAACGACATCAAGAATGTTGTCCAGGGCATCCCGATCACCGGCAATCTCTGGCATCCGGCGCCAACGCTGAGCCAGTGGTATTTCGACCGGGACTAATCAGGCTCCTCCCAGCCTAAAGGGGTGGCGTGCGCGCCGCCCCGCTCCCTTCTTACTTCATTCCAAAGCTGGAGACGGCGTTGATCGGCTTCATCCTGAAACGGCTGCTATATGCGATCCCGACGCTGATCGCCGTTTCCATCGTCGCGTTCATTATTATCCAATTGCCGCCCGGCGACTATCTTTCCACTTTGATGGCCGACCTCGCCAGCCAGGGCGGCGCGGTGGAAGAGGGAACCGTTGCGGCTCTGCGCGAGCGCTTCGGCCTCGATCAACCCATCTATGTGCAGTATTGGAAATGGGTGTCCAACATCGTCATGTATGGCGATTTCGGCATCTCCTTCGAGCTCAACCGTCCGGTGACGGAAGTGATCTGGGGCCGGCTGGGCTTCTCGTTCCTCCTCGCCATCCTGACCCTCTGCTTCATCTGGGCTCTGGCCATTCCGGTGGGCATCATCTCGGCGGTCCGCCAATATTCCATCACCGATTACAGCGTCACCTTCTTCGCCTTCTTCATGCTCGCCGTGCCCGATTTCCTGCTGGCGCTGGTATCGATGTATGTACTCTCGACCTATTTCGGGCAGAGCGTGGGCGGCCTGTTCTCGCCGGAATTTGCCGATGCGCCGTGGAGCCTGGCGCGCCTCTGGGACTTCGCCAAGCATGTCTGGCTGCCGGTCTTCGTCATCGGCATTGGCAGCTTTGCCGCGCTGGTGCGCATCATGCGGGCCAACCTGCTCGATGAGCTTCACCGCCCCTACGTGACTACGGCCCGCGCCAAGGGCATGTCGGAGCTCGAATTGCTGCTGCGCTATCCGGTGCGCATGGCGCTCAACCCCCTGATCTCGACGCTGGGCTGGATCCTGCCTGCCGTCGTCTCCGGCGAGATTATCGTCTCGGTGGTGATGAGCCTGCCCACGACCGGCCCGCTGCTGCTGCGGGCGCTGCTCTCGCAGGACATGTATCTGGCCGGTTCGCTGATCCTGCTGATCTCGGTGCTAACCGTCATCGGCACCATCATCTCCGACATCCTTCTGGCCATCGCCGACCCCCGGATTCGCCTGCAATGACCACAGAACCAACCCAATTGCCCGCATCGGGCCTCGATCATGCCGTCGTCGACCCCGGCAATGCCAAGGTTGCCGTCGCCGGCCAGTGGACGCTGTTCTGGCTCAAGTTCAAGAAGCATCGCCTGGCCGTCGTCTGCCTGTTCGTGGTGATGTTCCTCTATCTGGTCGCCGCGCTCGCCGATTTCATAGCGCCTTACGATCCCAACCAGACCAATGCGCGCTTCACCTACGCACCGCCCCAAGCCTTGGGCTTTGTCATTGACGGACAATTCGCGCCGCATGTCGACGGGCTTTCCATGGAGCTCAACACCGAATCCATGCGCCGCGTGTTTACGCCGGACCCGGAGGCGCCGGTGCGTATCGGCTTCTTCGTCGAAACGGCGCCCTACAACCTCATGGGGTTCATCCCCATGCAGCACAAGCTGATCGGCCTGCTCGATCCGTCGCCCGGTGCCTCGATGTATCTGTTCGGCGCCGACCGGCTGGGCCGCGATATCTTCTCGCGCGTCGTGCACGGCGCGCGCATTTCGCTCTCCATCGGCCTGGTCGGGGTATTCCTGAGCCTGATCCTGGGCGTCGCCATTGGCGGTATTTCCGGCTTTTTCGGCGGCGTGGTCGATACGGTCATTCAGCGTGTGATCGAGTTCCTGCGCTCCATTCCAACCATCCCGCTCTGGATGGGGCTGGCCGCAGCCATTCCGCTCTCCTGGCCGCCATTGCAGACCTATTTCGTCATTACTCTGATTGTCTCGCTCCTGGGCTGGACATCGCTGGCGCGGCAGGTGCGCGGCAAGTTCCTGTCCCTGCGTAACGAAGATTTCGTCACCGCCGCCCGTCTCGACGGGATGAGCGAGATTGGCATCATCTTCAATCACCTCGTCCCCTCGTTCATGAGCCACATCATCGCCACGCTGACGCTGGCCATTCCCACGATGATCCTGGCGGAAACGGCTCTCTCCTTCCTCGGCATCGGCCTGCAGCCGCCGATCGTGTCCTGGGGAACGCTGTTGCAGGAGGCGCAGAATATCCGCGCGGTTTCGCAGGCGCCCTGGCTGCTGCTGACGCCCGCCGCCGCCATTGTCATCTCGATCCTGAGCCTCAATTTCCTCGGCGACGGACTGCGCGATGCCGCCGACCCCTATGAGACGCACTGATGAATAATCCCGCTCCGTCTTCGCCGGTCCTTTCCGTCCGCAACCTCGCCGTCGAGTTTCCCACGCGCACCAATGTGGTGAAGGCCGTCGATGACGTGTCCTTCGAGCTCTATCGTGGCAAGACGCTGTGCGTCGTGGGTGAAAGCGGCTCGGGCAAGTCGGTTTCGGCGCGCTCCGTGCTGCAGATCGTCGACCGGCCCGGCCGTATCGTCGGCGGCGAAATGATGCTGACCCGACCCGATGGCAGCAGCGTCGACATCGCCAAGCTCGATCCGCGTGGCAAGGCCGTCCGCGCCATTCGCGGCCGGGAGATCGCCATGATCTTCCAGGAGCCGATGTCCTCGCTCTCGCCCATCCACAAGGTCGGCGACCAGATCGGAGAAACGCTGCGCATCCATTTCGGGATGAAGAAGGCCGAACGGCGCGAGCGGGTGATCGAACTGCTCCGCCAGGTCGAAATCCCCAATCCCGAAAAGGCCATCGACCGCTATACGTTCGAATTTTCCGGCGGCATGCGGCAGCGCGTCATGATCGCCATGGCTTTGGCGTGCAATCCTTCGCTGCTGATCGCCGACGAGCCGACCACAGCGCTCGACGTCACCACGCAGGCGGAAATCCTGGCGCTGATCAAGCGTCTGCAGGTCGAAACCGGCATGGCCGTCCTGTTCATCACCCACGATATGGGCGTGGTGGCCGAAATCGCCGACGAAGTGCTGGTCATGTATCGCGGTAAGGTCATGGAACGCGGGCCGGTGGACCAGATCTTCCATGCGCCGCAGAACGACTATACTCGCATGCTCATCGGCTCAGTCGTCAAGCTCGAGAAGAAGGCTGAAATCCGCGTTGATCGCGAGCCTGTCGAAATGGCGCCCGATCTCCTGCTCGACGTGCGCAATCTCGGCCTCACCTTCCCAAGCGGCCTCAAGGCGGTGAACGATATTTCGCTGGCCGTTTCGCCGGGCGAAACGCTTGGCGTGGTCGGGGAGAGCGGCTCTGGCAAGACCACGATGGGGCGGTGCCTGCTGCGGGTCTACGATGCTCAGGAAGGCGTGATCAATTTCCGCCGCGCCGATGGCTCGGTGGTGGATGTCCGCACCGCCCAGGGCGAAGATTTGCGCTCGGTGCGCCGTGAAATCCGGATGATCTTCCAGGACCCCGTTGGCTCGCTCAATCCGCGCAAGACGGTGGCCGACATCATTGCCGAACCCCTGAAGCTGGCCAGGCTCGCCAAGGGCAAGGAACTGGACGAGCGCGTCGCCGCTTTGATGGAGCAGGTCGGCCTCGACCCGGCCTGGCGCGAACGCTATCCGCACGCCTTTTCGGGCGGACAGCGCCAGCGCATCGGTATTGCCCGCGCCATTGCGGTCAAGCCGCGTCTCATCATCGCCGATGAGGCGACCTCAGCGCTCGACGTATCGCTGCGCAGCCAGATGCTCGACCTGATGATGAAACTGCAGGACGAGATGGGCCTCTCCTACATCTTCATTTCCCATGACATGTCGGTCATCCGCTACATGTGCGACCGCGTGGCAGTGATGTATCGCGGCAGGATCGTGGAAACCGGCAAGACCGAAGACGTCACGAGCGCCCCCCAGCATGCCTATACACAGGCCCTGCTTTCCGCCATTCCCAACCCCGATCCACGCGCCCGCCGCATGCAGGATCGTGTCCGCTATCAAGAGTCCGCATCGTGAAAATCACCGACATCAAGGTCATCGTCTGCTCGCCCGGACGCAATTTCGTCACGGTCAAGATCATGACCGACGAAGGCCTTTACGGCGTCGGTGACGCGACGCTCAATGGCCGCGAACTGGCGGTCGTGGCCTATCTCGAAGAGCATGTCATTCCCTGCCTGATCGGGCGCGATCCGCATCAGATCGAGGATATCTGGCAATATCTCTATCGCGGCGCCTATTGGCGGCGCGGCCCGGTGACCATGTGCGCGATTTCCGGCATCGACACCGCGCTCTGGGACATCAAGGCCAAGGCTGCGGGTATGCCGCTCTACCAGCTGCTGGGCGGTGCCTCGCGCGACAAGGTGCTTTGCTATACCCATGCCCAGGGCACCGACATCGCCGAATGCGTCGATGCGGTCGGTGCGAAGCTCGATCAGGGTTTCAAGGCAATCCGCTGCCAGACCGGTATTCCGGGACTGCCCAATGTCTATGGCACCGGCAAGTATGCCGTCACCACCAACGCGGCCGACGACGCCATGCCGCGCGAGGAAATGTGGTCGACCCCCAAATATCTCAACTACGCGCCCAAGCTGTTCGAGGCCGTGCGCAATGCCCATGGCGAAGACGTGCACCTGTTGCACGACACCCATCACCGCCTCACCCCCATCGAGGCGGCGCGGCTGGGCAAGGCCCTTGAGCCCTATAACCTCTTCTGGCTCGAAGACACGGTGGCGGCCGAATTGCAGGAAGGGTTCCGGCTGATCCGTCAGCACACCACCACGCCGCTGGCGGTGGGTGAGGTGTTCAACACGATCTGGGATGCGCGCCTGCTCATGGAAGAGCAGTTGATCGACTATATCCGCATGACCGTCGTGCATGCGGGGGGCATCACGCCGATGCGCCGGGTCATGGATTTTGCTTCGGTCTATGGTGTGCGCACCGGTTGCCATGGTGCCATGGACATGTCGCCGATCTGCCTCGGCGCTAATCTGCATCTCGATCTTTGGGCGCCCAATTTCGGCATCCAGGAATTCTCCGGCTACTTGCCGGAAATCCTGGACGTCTTCCCCAGCGCCTGGACACTGAATGACGGCAATCTGCATCCGGGCGAAGCCCATGGCCACGGCGTCGACATCGATGAAGACCTTGCCGCCAAATATCCCTACCAGCGCGCCTACCTGCCGGTGAACCGTCTCGAAGACGGAACGCTCTGGCACTGGTAGCAGCATTCTAGAGCAAGCAGCACAGACATGAAAATCACCGCCATTCGCGCCTATCCGGTCTGGGTCGGCATCCGGACGCAGCTCCTGGTCAAGGTCGAAACCGACGAAGGCGTTTTCGGCTGGGGCGAAAGCGGCCTGACGGGCCGCGAGAAAGCCGTGGTCGGCGCGCTCGAACACTTCGCCGAACTCATCGTCGGCATGGACCCGTTCAAAATCGGCGGCATCTGGCAGACGCTCTATCGCAGCCAGTATTTCGAGGGCGGTCGAGTGCTGGCGGCGGCGCAATCGGCCATCGACATCGCCCTCTACGACATCAAGGGCAAGGCGCTAGGCGTGCCGGTCTATCAATTGCTCGGCGGCAAGCAGCGCGACCATATCCCCACTTTCGCGACGACGTCCGGCGAGCCGGGCGAGGCGATGATCGAGCAGGCGCAGATGCTGATGGAAGCGGGCTGGACGGCCATGCGGCTCTCCCCCTCCGGGCACGAAGAGACGATCTACGAGCCGCGCGAGCATATCCCCGTCACCGCAAAATGGTGCACCAAGGCGCGCGAGGTTCTGGGCGACGAAGTGGTGCTGGGGGTCGATTATCACCATCGCCTCTCGGTGGCCGAGGCCGCCAGCTTCTGCCAGAAAATGCCGCGCGGCACGCTGGATTTTCTCGAAGAACCGATCCGGGACGAGACCCCGGAGGCCTATGAATCGCTGCGCCGTATGACCGACATTCCCTTCGCCATCGGCGAGGAATTTGCATCCAAGTGGCAGTTTCTGCCCTATATCGAGCGCGACATTCACCAGTTCAATCGCATCGATATCTGCAATGTCGGCGGGCTGACCGAGGCGATGAAGGTCGCCGGCTGGAGCGAGGCGCATTATGTCGACATGATGCCGCATAACCCGCTGGGTCCGATCTGCACCGCGGCGACGGTGCATTTCGCGGCGGCGGTGGCCAATTTCTCCTGGCTCGAAACCCGCTCCTCGCCCGCCGAAACTCATCTCGGTTTCGACAATTCCGATCTCTTTCCGGTGCAGCCGCGCCTCGAGCGGGCTGTCTATCCCGTGCCTGAGGCGCCGGGCCTTGGTGTCGAAGTCAATGAAGACCTGGTGCTCAAACAGGATTTCAAGTTCTGGAACGCACCCATGCTCAACCGCCGCGATGGTTCGGTGACCAATTGGTGAGCCAAGGGGCCACCATGTTTTCCCAGAGAGTAGTGTGAAATGAAGATCGTTGCGGTCACCCCTTATCTCGTCAAGGAATGGCGGACCATGCTGTTCGTCAAGGTCGAGACCGACGAGGGCATTGTCGGGATCGGCGAAGGCGGGCTTACCTCGCGCGAAGGGGGTGTTGCCGGCATCATCGATGCCCTGGCGCCCTTGCTCATCGGCCAGGACGCGATGCGTTCCGAGCATCTTTGGCAACTGATGTGGCGCAGCGGCTTCCACCCGTCCAATCAGGTCCTCGCCGCCGCCATCGCCGCCATCGATATCGCCCTCTGGGATATCAAGGGCAAGGCGCTGGGCGTGCCGGTCTATCAATTGCTTGGCGGCAAGGTGCGCGACAAGGTCGATACTTATTGCCATATGGCGGCGGCCACGCCGGAGGAATTGCTGGGCGTTGCGCGCCAGCGGGTAGCCGAAGGCTGGAATTGCCTGCGCTGGGACAGTGGCCCGTTCGGTGACACGCTCTATGATCCGCGTCACGCCGTAGACTGGACCATCGAGGCCTTCCGGCTGCTGCGCACCGAGCTTGGGCCTGAAATCGAGCTGGCCTTCGACGCCCATACGCGCACCAGCGTACCCGATGCCGTGCGCCTCTGCCGCGGCGTCGAGCCCTATCGGCCGATGTTCATCGAGGATCCCTTGCGGGTCGAGAACCCCGAATCCTATCGGCGGCTGCGCCAGCAGACTGCCGTGCCGATCGCGGCCGGCGAGCAATTGGGCACCAAGTGGCAGTTCCGGGCGCTGATCGAGGAAGAACTGATCGATTATGCCCGCATCGATATGTGCATCGCGGCCGGCTTCACTGAATCCCGCAAGATCGCGGGATGGTGCGAGACCCATTTCATCGATGTGGCGGTGCATAATCCGATCGGGCCGGTCTCGACCGCCGCCTGCCTCCATTTCAACCTCGCGACGCCCAATGTGCTGGTGCAGGAATTGCCGCGTCGTCCGGGCGAAAGCCTCGGCGATGTGATTACGAGTTCCCATCGTTGGGAAGATGGCTGGCTCTTTGCCTCCGATGCGCCCGGGCTCGGCCTCGAGGTCGATTGGGACGGCCTCGCCCGCTATCCCTTTGAGCAGACAAGCCTGCCGCTCTTCTACCGGCAGGATGGCGCGTTGACGAACTGGTAGGCCAGGCGGCTCGCAGGCTTACCCTTCCGAGCGCACCTGAGGGGCCGGTGCAATGCATCGACCCCGATTTCAGTTGCGACTGAGGCGGTTTCCGGCTTCCGCGTCGAATATGTAGGTGCGCTCGATCGGTGCGGATACGGAGAGACTGGCGCCCGTGTCGATATCCTGCTCGCTCGAAACCAGAACCATGGTCTGGTGGCCAGCGAGATCGAGCGTCACGAAAGTCTGTCCGCCGGTCGGCTCGACGAAGGTGACTTCGCCGGCAAGCGCCCCGCCGGTCAGGAAATGCTCGGGACGAATGCCGACCACCACCTTGTGCCCGTCCACCAATTGCTGATCGGAAACGAAGGGGAAGGTGAGGCCATTGGCCGTTCGCGCAGTGCCGCCCTCGATCACCGCATCGAAGAAGTTCATCGCCGGCGACCCGATGAACCCGGCCACGAACAGGTTGGCCGGCCGGCGATACAATTCCATCGGCGAGCCTTCCTGTTGAATCACGCCGTGATTGAGCACGACGACCCGGTCGGCCAGGGTCATGGCCTCGACCTGATCGTGGGTGACATAGATCGAGGTCACGCCGACCTTGCGGTGCAGGGTCTTGATCTCGCTGCGCATCTGCACGCGGAGCTTGGCGTCGAGATTGGAGAGCGGTTCGTCGAACAGGAAGACCGCCGGATCGCGCACCACGGCGCGGCCCATGGCAACGCGCTGGCGCTGGCCGCCCGAAAGCTGGTTGGGCTTGCGGTCAAGCAGCGGTTCGAGCTCGAGCATGCGGGCGGCCTCGCGGACGCGGCGGTCGATCTCGTCCTTGGGCTTGCCGGAGAGTTCGAGGTTGAATGCCATGTTCTTGTAGACGCTCATATGCGGATAGAGGGCATAGGATTGAAAGACCATGGCGATGTTGCGCTCGCGCGGGGTCAGTTCATTGACCACATTGTCGCCGATCAGGATGTCGCCGCCGGTAATGTCCTCCAGCCCGGCGACCATGCGCAGGATTGTCGACTTGCCGCAGCCCGAAGGGCCGACCAGGGCGACGAATTCGCCGTCCTCGACACTGAGGTTGATGCCCTCGATCACCGACACCGAGCCGTAGCTCTTGGCTATGTTCCGCAGTTCCAGTCCGGCCATAGCTGGCTCCTTACTTGACGGCGCCGGCGGTCAGCCCGGCGATGATGTGTTTCTGCGCCGCGAAGAAAACGATCACGGTGGGCAGGATGGTGAGGGTGATGAAGGCGAGGATGAGCTGCCAATCGGTCGAGAATTCGCCGCGATAGACCATGATGCCGAGCGGCCAGGGATATTTGCTCTCCGAGTTGAGCATGATCAGGGGCAGGATGTAGCTGTTCCAGCTGCCGACGAAGGAGATGATTCCCACCGTGGCGATGATCGGTCGACTGAGTGGCAGGGTGATGCTCCAGAAGAAGCGGATATAGCCCGCACCATCGACAAAGGCCGCGTCGAACAATTCGCTGGGCAGGTTGCGGAAGAAATTGCGGAACAGGAGAATGCTCATGCCCAGTCCGAAGGCCACCTGCGGCAGCACCACGCCCCAATAGGTATCGAGCAGTCCCAGGTCGCGGATGCGGATGAAAAGCGGCAGGATCGCCGTCGCCGCCGGAAACATCAGCCCGATCAGGAAATAATTGAGCAGGAAACCGGAGCCGAAGAATTTGACATGGGCGAAGGCGAAGGCGGCCATCGCCGAAAAGGCGAGGGTCAGGAACACTGTAAGGCCCGCAATCAGAAGGGAATTGCCCATTTGCAGCCAGTAGCGCTGGCTGAAGAGGATGCCGCCGTAATTCTCCCATTGCCAGTCGGACGGCAGACCGAACGGATTGCCGCGCAATTCGCCCAGGGTCTTGAAGCCGCCCAGAGCCGTGGTCACGAGCGGAATGATGATAATCGCCGCCAGGATCGTGAGGCTCGTATAGAGATAGATCTTGGTCGGCAGGCGCTCGCTGCGGCCGCCGGAGCTGGCGGTGGCGGCGTCGATCGGTGCGGTTGTCTCAGTCATTTTTCATGAAGATCCGCTTGTAGCTGAAAGCGAGGACGACGCAGATGACGAAGAGCACGACGCCGACGGCCGAGCCGAACCCGACCTGCATGCGCATGACGCCGAAGCTGTAGAGGAAGGTAACCAGGGTCTGGGTGGCATTGGACGGTCCACCGCCGGTCAGCGGCATGATCATGTCGAACAATTGCAGCGAACCGATCACCGCGAAGAAGACCGACAGGCGGACGGTCGAGCCCAGCATGGGCAGCGTGACCCGGTAGAATTTCTGCCAGCCGGTCGCCCCGTCGATGTCGGCGGCTTCCAGCACGCTCTTGTCGATCGATTGCAGCCCGGCCACGAACAGCATCATGTGAAAGCCGAAATATTTCCAGACGATCACGCCGAGCACCGCATAGAAGGCGACTTGCCGGTCGGCGAGCCAGAACGGTGCGCTCATGCCCATGGCATTGAAGATACCGGCGACGAGGCCGAACTGACCGTCATAGACGAAACGCCAGATCATGCCGGCGGCGACATCGGCCAGCACATAGGGCAGGAAGAACAGAAGCCGGAACATGACCGCGCCCTTGATCCGATGCGTCACCATGGTGGCGATCCACAGGGCCAGCGGGATCTGGATGACGATGGAAACGAGGATGATCAGGCCGTTATTGATCAGGGCCTGGCGAAACGCGCCATTGTTGAAGATCAGCTCGTAATTCTTGGTGCCGATCCACTGCGTGGGCAGGCCGTAGCCGTTCCAATTGTAGAACGAATACCAGGCCGCTTCGCCCATGGGCAGGATGACGAAGACGGTGAAGAGCAGCAGGGCCGGGGGCAGGAACAACACCAGAACCGGCCAGGTGCCGCGCACGCGGTTGCTCTTGCGGCGGGCGATGGCGGGTGTGCGGGCGGATAATGCCCGTGGTGCGCTGATCGAACTGGTCTGGCTCATGAGGGCGCTCCGGATAGGATTTCAGGCAAGACCGCCGCCGCACCGATCCGGTGCGGCGGCGGCTCCGATCACATCTCGAGTGAGAAGGCGTCCTGGATTTGCTGGAGGGCATCCTCGGGCGAGATTTGCCCGGCAGCCAGTTCGGCGGACATGTCGTTGACCACACGGCCGACATTGGGTCCGAGATCCTGGTCGAGATAGTTCTGATGCCAGGTCGCCTGGGCCTTCTGCGCCGCGGCTTCCGCCATGGAGGGATCCTTCACGCCCACTTCGGCCCCGATCGTGGTCGGCAGGATGGCATTGCGCTCGGCGATCTTGGCGGAGTTCTCCGCATTGGTGAAGAACTTGAGGAAATCCTCGGTCTCCGGCGGGGCATTGGTGGTGACCACCCAGCCATTGATGCCGCCGAAATCATCGGTGATCAGCCCGGGCGCGCCTTCCACCACCGGGAAGGGGAAGCGCCCGATATTGTCCTGCACCAGGCCTTCGCCATCGGTCGCCGCACCGCGCTGGATGGTCGGAGTGGCGGTGTTCTCGAAGCCCAGGACGATGGCCGCGCGGCCATCGGCAAACGTGGCCATGGCATCGGGCCAGGTGGCGCCGAGATAGCCTTCCTGGAAGGGCTGCATGGCGCCGAGATCGATCAGCTTCTGGCTGGCGGCGACGAAGCCTTCGCCGGTAAAGCCTTCGCCATTCTTGGCCGCTTCGAAGCCGTCGTGGCCGAGCTCGCGCATGGCCAGGTACGACCAGTAGAAGTGGAGCGGCCACTTGTCCCCACCGCCGCCGGCAATCGGGGTGATGCCGGCATCCTTGAGCTTTTGCACCGCGCCCAGGAAATCGTCCCAGGTGGCGATAGCCGTGCCGTCCACGCCGGCCTGCTCGAACAATTCCTTGTTGTAGAAGAAGGATACGACGCCGGACTGGATCGGTGCGGCCCAGACCTTGTCCTCGAAGGTCATGGCGGCCACGGCGGCGGGATTGATCGAATTGCGCCAGGCGCCGCCATCGGCGTCCATGGCGGCGGTGATATCGCGGATGGCGCCGGTCTGCATCTGCGCCTTCAGCACACCACCGGCCCAGGTGTAGAACATGGACGGCGCTTCATTGGATTGCAGCAGCGTCGGCAGCTTGGCCTTGAAAGCTTCGTTCTCAAGGAACTGGAACTCGATCTTGACGTCGGGGTGCTCGGCTTCATAGGCGGCGGCGATCTCCTGCCAGGTGCCGAGACGCTCCGCATTGGTTTCCAGGTGCAGCCATTTGATGACCGATTGTGCGGAGGCCGAAGAAACCCCTGCCATCAGGGCGGCCGCGCTCAAGGCAATAGCAAGCCGATGCCGCGCCAGGCGGCCGAAAGACACGTTCATGATTTCCTCCCAGGGATTTTTATCCCGATTACAAATTAATTAGGACGCGTCCGCCGGTCGCTGTCAAGTGGCGAACTCTGTGAGGTCACGGAGTTGGCCGCTTCGCCCTTGTGCTGTGCGGCGCATTCGTGCCAAAGAGGCATCAATTAAATCCGCTATGTTTGTAAAATGGCGGGAGGGGGAGACCAGCCAGGATGAAGACGGCCGATCCCGAATTGATGCGTGCCATCAACCGGTTCCACGTACTCGACACCATTCGCCGCAGCGGCTCGATTTCCCGCGTCGAGATCGGTGAGCGCACGCAATTGTCGGCGACAACCATCTCGGCCATCACGGCTTCGCTACTGGACGATTCGCTGATCGTCACGCGCCATGAGGGCGATCTGCGGCGCGACAATGCCAATCGCGGACGTCCCCGCGTCATGCTGACACTGAACGCTTCCGCCGCCCGGGTGGTCGGGGCCAAGATTACGTCGAGCGGCATTTTCTTCGTGGTCACCGATTTCGAGGGGGTGGTGCTGGCGCATCTCAGCGTGCCGGTCCGGGTGAGTGCCTTACCCCTGGATATGCTGGCAGACCTGGTCGAAGATGGCGTGCGGCGCTGCGTGCTCGATGCCGGGCTCGGGCTGGCGGACGTGACCACGGTTGCCCTGGCGGTTCCGGGAATCGTCGAGCATGGATCGGGTCGGGTGCGTTCCAGCACGATTCTGCAGGGCAATGACGTGCCGCTCGCGGCCTTCATGAGCAAGCGGCTCGGCGTCGCCACCATCGTCGAGAGCGACGCGAATGCCATTGCCAAGGCGCAGCACTGGTTCGGTCAGGCGCGCCAATGCGACGATTTCGTCCTGGTGTCGCTTGAGGATTCCCTGGGCCTTGGGGTGATGCATGACGGCCAGATTTTCCGCGGTGCGCGCGAACTGAGCCTGGACCTGGGGCACATGATGATGGGCGTCTCCAATGCGCAATCGCTACGCCTGGCCGATATCGCCAGCGAGAAGGCCATCCTCGACGAAGAGAATGCCGATCTGCGGCTGCGCGAGGCGATGCGCGTGGGACGTGGCATGAGCCACGTGCGCCGGCTCCTCGAAGAGGGCAATGACGGTTTTGCCGCGGCGGCCAGTAGGGCAGGCGAGGCCCTGGGGATAGCGATCGCCAATCTGGCGGGGCTCTTCGCGCCGCCCTTGGTCATTCTCGTCGGATCGAGCCTGGCGTTGGGCCGCGATCTCATCGAGCCTTTGCAAGCGTCATTCGAGCGGGCGCTGACCGAACCGCTCAGGGCCGTTACCAATATCGTCATCGACGAAATCGGCGACGAGGCCTGGGCGCGCGGCGCCGCCGCCGTCGCGCTGAGCGAATTGTATGGCGCGCCCTGGAGCACGACCGGGCCCGCTGCGCGTATCACCTGAAAATGGGCCGGCGCTGCGGGCGCGGACCGATGGCAAGTCGACAAGGAGGAGAGTCACATGCGTGAGGCACTGATCGTCTGGGGTGGATGGAGCGGGCACGAGCCCGAGCAATGCGCCGCCATTATCAAGTCGATGCTGGAGGAAGACGGTTTCACCGTCTATGTGGAAAACACCACGGAAGCCTTCGCCGATCCGGTCATCCACGATCTTAGCCTCATCGTGCCGATCTTCACCATGAGCAAGATCGAAAAGGAAGAACTGGCCAATCTCTGCGCGGCGGTGGAAGGCGGCGTAGGGCTGGGTGGCTATCACGGCGGCATGGCCGACGCCTTCCGCGAGGCTGTCGACTACCAGTTCATGGTCGGCGGCCAATGGGTCGCCCATCCGGGCAATATCATCGACTATCGCGTGGACGTGACGCGGCCGGACGACCCGGTAGTGGAAGGGATCGAGAGCTTCCCCTATCGCTCCGAACAATATTACATGCATGTCGATCCCTCCAACGAAGTGCTGGCCACGACCACCTTCACCGGTGAGCATGCCGCCTGGATCGATGGGGTGACCATGCCGGTCGTGTGGAAGCGCAAGCATGGCAAGGGGCGCGTCTTCTATTCCTCGCTGGGCCATGTCTCGAAGGAATTCGAGGTTCCGCAGATGCGCACGATCATCCGCCGCGGCCTGAACTGGGCGGCGCGTTGAGCGGATCCGGCCTGATTGTCTGCACGGCGCTTGACCGGGCCGTGCTTCTCGATGATCATTGCATTATGGTCGAAGAGGACACCCACATTGTCACCCGCTTGGCCGGCATCTCATCTGGGGGATGCCGGGGCGTAGCGCGCGCGACCTGATCAAGCGACATGCCGATACCGGCCTCGCCCTTGCGGACGAGGTTTTTCGGCATGGCTCGTGCCTCGTCCAATTTTGCAAAGGAATTGAACATGGCACAGAATATCTACGACGATCCGAAATTCTTCGCTGGCTACAGCCAGCTTCCTCGGCAGGTCCACGGCCTGGACGGCGCGCCCGAATGGGACGCCATCAAGGCAATGTTGCCGCCGGTGACGGGCAAGCGCGTCGCCGATCTCGGCTGCGGCTTCGGCTGGGCATCCCGCTGGATGCGGCAGCAGGGGGCCGCGGCGGTAAAGGGGTACGATCTTTCCGAGAAGATGATCGAACGCGCTCGCGCCGACACCGACGACGCGGCGATCGAATACCGGATCGCCGATCTCGATACGCTCGAATTGCCCGCGCAGAGCGTGGAACTCGTCTACAGCGCGCTGGCCTTTCACTATGTCGAGGATTTTGGGCGTCTCGTCGCGATGATGCATCGTGCGCTGGTTCCGGGCGGCGATCTGGTCTTCACCATCGAGCATCCCATCTTCATGGCCGCTTCGCAGCCGCATTGGATAGAAGACGGGGAGGGGCGCAAGACCTGGCCGGTCAATGGCTATGCGCGAGAAGGCGAGCGTCGCACCAATTGGTTCGCCGATGGCGTGCTCAAATATCACCGGACCATGGGCACGCTTCTCAATACGCTCATCAGCGCGGGATTCCGGTTGGACCGGGTCGAGGAATTTGCGCCCACGGAGGCTCAAATCCTTGCGAATCCGGGCCTCGCCGAAGAGCTGGAGCGGCCGATGATGCTCCTGATCGACGCCCATAGAGGCTAGTCACGCACGCTTTGCGCAAATGGGCCGCCCGTCACGAGACGGCCCACCGCATATAGGTCATTGCCGCGGGAGAGCTGCCGTCACAACATGAAGGCGTCGAGGTCCATATCGGGCTCGGTTTCGGTCTCGGCATGGGCATTGCCGTGGGGGAAGAGCCGGTCATGGATCATGCGCTCTGCTTCCATCGTGTAAGACTGGCGCAATTGGCCGAGAATGCCGGTCGTGCCGGGGGGCAGAATGTCCGGGACAGGCTCGCTGGTGAGGCCGGCAATGGTGAGGGCCGTGTCGTCCAGCGTTTCGGCCAGCTCCGACTGGCCTGCCATCCCGCTTGCCGCGGCGTCGAGCAGGGCGATCACTTTGGGGCCGTCGGCATTGAGCCGGGCGAGAGCGCTGGCAAGGCGTTGGTCCAGTCCAGCCAGGATGTCGAGTGCCAGATTGGCCTGTTGCTCCAATTCGGAAATCCGCCCGGCGCCGGTCTGTTCGGCCGCGGCGCCAAAGGCGCCGGCCAGTGACGAGGATTGGTTGAGCTGCTGCATCGCCGCTTCGGCGGCCACTACCGTCTCCGTGGTCAATTCGCGCAATTGCATGGCAATGACGGTGAGCGAGGCGCCGCGCGGCCCCAATTGGGCGCAGCGGACCGCAGCATTGAGGCTGACTAGGCGCATATTGGCCTCGATATCCTGGACGGCCCCGACGTGGTCGAGCAGTACATGTACGGTGTCCTGCACCGCCCTGGCCACGATTTCCAGCTTGGCGCGCTCGGCCTCGAAGTCCCTGAGGATCGTGACGGCGGCGCGCAATTGTGCACTGAGACCGGCGATGGCGGAGGCCTGACCTTTGCCGTCTCCTTCGAAATCCCGGCTGCGGGCCATGATGGTGGCGGCATCGCTGGCCAGGGCCTTCAAATCCTGCTCCGCCTGTTCGACCTCCTGTGCGAAAGCGGCGGCGATATCGGTGAGCTGGGTTTGCTGCAGCGCGGCAAGGGCAGCGATGGCGGCCGGCCGCTCGGCGTCTTCCAGGAGGTCGCCATCAGCGACGCTGGCGAGGGTGGAGAGTCCGGCTTCGACGTGCTCAAGCCGCTGGCGCGTTGCATCGCCCACCTGGAGCGACATGACGGCGCTGCCGATACGTCCCACGATCTGCCGCGAAACGCGGCCGGTTTCAGCGCTCCCGGCCGCGGCGGTGCTGCGCTGGCGATCCAGGGCGCCGATGGTCTCGGCCAGGCTGACGGCGAGCCCGGACAGGGTATCGGCATGAGCGGATTCAAACCGGGCACGCTGGGTGGCGGCCCGGTCAACTTCGGCGGTCAATTGCCGATAGATCTGGGCGAATTCCTGAATGGTGCGGCTGGCGGAATCCGAAAGAGTGGCAATGTCGGTGGTGAAAACGTCGAAATCATCACTGTCTCCGACAATGCCCGCGGCGGTGACGCGGGCATTGACGGAAACGATGCCCATCATCTTGACGGCCCGGCGCAGGCTCGCAATGGGCGAACTGGCCGCGGCAACCACATCTATCAGCCGGGCCAGTTCCGCCTTCTCCTGAGCGAAGGTGTCCGCGAGCCGGTTCGCCCGTTCGGCAACCGCCCCCAGATGCGACAAGGCCTCTTCCACTTCGGTGCCCTGAAGCGCCTCCGGTAGCGCCTCGAACAGCTTGCTCAGCGTGTTGAGCAGGGTGGCGCCCTCGGTCAGGCGCGTGCCGACGGCAACGAACGCGGTCTCGATGTCCTGTCGAGGACGGGCAAGGTCGGTGGCGAGACGTGCGACCGCTTCTGCGGCGACGGGCATGGTCATGCTGTTGCTCCTGCGTCGGCTCCGCCCTGGCGGCCAAAGGCGATTATTTCCCCCGCCATCTTGTTGAGGGGCAGCGTATGTGTGGCCGCACCACGCTGAATGGCTTCCTTGGGCATGCCGAAAACGACGCTGCTGGCCTCGTCCTGCGCGATGGTGGGACTGCCCATCTGGCGCATTTCGAGAAGGCCCCTGGCGCCGTCATCGCCCATGCCGGTGAGCAGCATGCCCATGGCATTCCGTCCGGCCGTCTGCGCGGCGGACCGAAACAACACGTCGACCGAAGGACGATGCCGGGACACATGAGGACCGTCCTCGATCCTGATCGTATAGCGCTGGCCGTTGCGAACCAGCAGCATGTGCAGATTGCCGGGCGCGATCAGCGCCTGGCCGGGCTGAACGAGATCGCCATCCTGAGCTTCCCTGATCCGGATGGCGCAGCTCGCATCGAGGCGCCGCGCGAAGGCGGAAGTAAATTTCTCGGGCATGTGCTGAACGATGAGAATGGCCGGGCTGTCCGCCGGCAGGCGTTCCAGCACCTCGCGCAGCGCCTCGGTGCCGCCGGTCGAGGCGCCAATGGCGACAAGAGGATCGGTCAAGGGGATACGGCCGATCAAGCTCTGCCGCCGTGCCTCGGACAAGGGCGGCAGGACGGCGTCGGCGGTCAATTTGGCTTCCACCTTGAGGTCGGGCTGGGCGCGCAGGACGGGTGCGGATTTCTGCACGCCGCGCATTCTGGCATGAGCGGCCGCCTTGGCGGCGTCGCAGATGCGCATGCGTGATTCCTGCAGGAATTGCGCGGTATCGACGCGCGGCTTGGCCACAACGTCGACCGCTCCGGCTTCCAATGCCTGCATCAACGTATCCGAGCCCACCTGGGCTAAGCCGGAACAGATGACGACCGGGATGGGCCGTTGCGACATGATCTTGCGCAGGAAGGTCAGCCCATCCATGCGGGGCAATTCGATATCGAGGAAAATGACATCGGGCACTTCCTGGCGAATACGCTCCACCGCCACATAGGGATCGGCTGCCGTGGCCATGACCTCGAGGTCGGGATCGGCGGAAATGATGTCGCTGAGCGTGGTGCGCACCGAGGCGCTGTCATCGACGATCAGGACGCGGATTTTGCCGCTGGATGCAGTCATGACGGACACTCAGATTTTCTGGAACACCGCGGGCGCGACCTGCCGCATGGTGATCGATGTGCCCACCATGGATTCGGAATGCCCGAGTAGCAGATAGCCGCCTGGCCGCAGATGATCGATGAGACGGGAGATAACGGCGGCCTGGTCGGCCTTTTCGAAATAGATCAGCACGTTGCGCAGGAAGATGATGTCGACATCCCGGTCGATGGGGAAACTCGACGCCATGAGGTTGAGGCGGTGGAATTGCACATTCCGTCGCAATTCGGGGACGATGCGCACCTCCGGCCGGGGACCGGGACGGCGTGCGAACATCAGGTAGCGCGATTGCATGCCCGGAGGCACCGGGGCGATCATTTCGGCGGGATAGATGGCGCGGCGGCCCTGGGCGAGAACGTCCGTCGAGACATCGGTGCCCAGGATGGAATAGCGGAAATCGCGGCGTTGGGCGGCCATGTCGGCCAGCACCATGGCAATGGTATAGGCCTCGGCGCCAGTGGAACTGGCGGCACTCCACACCTTGAGCAGCGGGTTGCGCTCGGCAAGGCGTTGCGCCAGGAGGTCCGGGACCAGCATCTTCTCCATCAGCTCGAAATGCTCGGGCTCGCGGAAAAAGTCGGTCTTGTTGGTGGTGACGGCGTTGATCAGATAGGGCAATTCGCTGCCCAGGCCATCCTGGCGGAACAGATAATCGCCATAGGCGCGCAGGCTGGCCAGGTGCAGCGCGCGGATGCGTTTGCGCAGTCGGCCTTCCACCATCAGCCGTTTTGCCGGCGGCAGGCGAATGCCGACCTGTTCGCCGATCAGCGCCGCGATGCGCTGAAAATCGGCAACGCTCAGGTGGTCGTCCTCGGCGGAGGTGGGCAAGGCGCGGGCGAGACTGGACAAGATATACTCCGAAAACGCGGGCGAGACGGGCGGCGCGGCCGGCCGATCAGGGGTCAGGCGGCGCGGCTGGCAAGGCCGGCGGCGTCGCCCAGCAGGTGGTCGAGGTCGAGCACGGTGACGAAATTGCCGTTGCGGCGTCCGATGCCCGCGATGCAATGGCCGCTCCAGCCCGCATGGGTAGCGGGTGGCGGATCGAGGTTCTCGCTGTCGAGCACGGTGACTTCGAAAACGCGGTCGGCGCGCAGGCCGAGCGTGACCTGGCCATCCTTGCCGGTCACGCCCAGGACGATGATGCGGGTATTCTCCGTGTCGTCGGCAGGGGGCATGCCCAGCGTCATGCGCAGGTCGAGCACCGGCACGCCCTGGCCGCGCACGTCGATCATGCCCAGCAGATGCGGCGGTGCCTGCGGCAGGCGGGCAATGGGGCGCATGTCGAGGATTTCCTGGACGCGGGCGACGGGCGCGGCGAAGAGGTCAGTGCCCACGCCAAGCGTTACATATTGGGATCGTTCGGCCATGAGGTCGGTCCTGGAATGTGCGATGAACGACATTCCCGGCCGCCCGCAGGCGGCCGGGAATGTTTGGGTAGGATCAGGCGGCGCCGCGACGAGTGAACTCGCTGTCGAGATCGTCCATGTCGTCACCATCCAGGTCGAGGTCGAAGCCGCCGCCCTTCGCCGGCTTTGTCTTGCCGGCCGGCTTGCGCGGCGCCATGTGCGGCGCCTTGGCCAGGATGGCCTGGCGCAGCTCGGTATCGGCCCGGGCCGGAGCGGTCGCCGCGGCGATTGCGCTCGCATCAACGCGGAAATAGCTGATGGCCGACTGCAATTGCTCGGCCTGGCTGGCCAATTCCTCGGAGGTGGCGGACATTTCCTCGGCGGCAGAGGTGTTCTGCTGGGTCACCTTGTCGAGCTGCTGGATGGCGGTGTTGATCTGGGCCGCGCCGGCATTCTGCTCACGGCTGCCGGCAGAGATTTCCTCGACCAGTTCGGCGGTGCGCTGGATGTCGGGAACCAGCTTGCCCAGCATTTCGCCCGCCGATTGCGCCGCCTTGACGGTGGTGCCGGAGAGGGTCGAAATTTCGGCGGCAGCGGTCTGGCTGCGTTCGGCGAGCTTGCGCACTTCCGAGGCGACCACGGCAAAGCCGCGGCCATGTTCGCCGGCGCGCGCAGCTTCCACCGCGGCGTTGAGGGCGAGCAGATCGGTCTGGCGGGCGATTTCCTGCACGACCATGATCTTTTCGGCGATGGTCTGCATGGCGGTGACGGCATTGTTGACCGCCTCGCCCGAGGCAATTGCATCGGCGGCCGATTGCCGGGCAATCTTCTCGGTCTGGGACGCATTGTCCGCCGATTGCTTGATCGTGGCGGCCATCTCTTCCATCGAGGCGGAAGCCTCTTCGGTCGAGGACGCCTGTTCGGTGGCGCCCTGGCTCAGCTGTTCGGCGGTGGCCGACATTTCCTGGCTGCCGGCGGCCACGTTGCGGGCGGCGGCGGTGACTTCGGATACCACTTCGCGCAGCTTCTGCGTCATGGCGTTGAGCGTCTTGATCAGGTCGCCGACTTCGTCATCGCTCCTGGCCGTAGCGGTGGCATTGAGATTGCCCTCGGCCACTTCCTCGGCGAGCTGCACGGCGCTCGACAGAGCCCGGGAGATCGAGACCACGATCCAGATGGCGGCGACGGCGGCGATGATGATCGAGCCGATCAACAGCGCGATCAGGAAGGCGCGGCTGTTCTCATAGAGAATATCGGCATCGCTCAGGGCCGTGGCGACATTCTGCTGGTTGCGCGCGACGATCCGGTCCAGCGTTGCAACGGCTTCGGCGCGCAGCGGTGCGCCGATATTGTCGACGATCTCGGTGGCATTGTATTGCGAGCGCTGGATGGCGATGGCGTTGCCCTTTTCCATTGCTGCGAACATCGCGTCGAAATTGGCGCGCAGCTCGGCGACAAGCGCGGCTTCGGACGGACCTGCCAGGCGGCCCAGCCGGTCGATATTGGGCTGGATGCGCTCATGGACGCCGTCGAAATCGTTGAACCATTCGTCCTGCTTGGCGGGGTTGCTGGAGGCAAGCAGCACGTTGCGGTGCTGGCGGAAGACGTCGCTGGCATCGAGGAAGAGGGTGCTGGCGGCTTCATAGGCGGGGAATGCCGCCATGTCGCCGGCCGCGATGCGCTGCGCCAGCGACGGCAGCAGCTTGCCCATCGTGGTTTCAACGGCGGTGATCGCGGCGCTGCCTTCGGTGGTGGTGATTTCGAAAGCGGCCGTATCGGTGTTCTTCATCGCTTCGGCGCGGGCGTCGGACAGCGTTTCCCAATAGGTGTCGAGGGTGGCCATGAAGCTTTGCATGTCGGCGACATTGTCCGGACTGGTGAAGTTTGCCGCCAGATCCTGGGCATTGGTGCTCAGCGTGTCGTAGTTCTGCTGCATCGAAGCCTGCAGCGCCGTGAGCTCGGAGGTCTCGGTGCTCAGAACCATTGCCCGCATATTGTTGGACAAGGACACGAGCTCGATTTCCAGCTCCTTGAGCTGCTGCGAGCGGGCGACCGGGCCGTTGACCACCGTTTCCATGGAATCGTTGATGGTGCCCAAACCCTGGATACCCAGAAACATCCCGACGCCAGACAGCGCCACGACGGTGGTGAACACCGCCGCCAATTTAGTCTTTATAGTCAGTCTCACGATGCTGGCCTTTCTTCTGATGCTGCCAAGGACGGTGTCCTGCCGTCCGTCGTTTCGAAAATCCGTTCCATGTCGGGAATGATGATGAAGCCGCCATTGCGCTTGCCGATGCCCTTGATGAATTCGGGGCGCCAGCGCATGCCGACCTTGGGTGCTTCCTCGATGGAAGCCGCCTCGATATCGGTGACGTCATGCACCTTGTCGGCCAGGATGCCGGCAATGGTGGGTTCGCCGTCTATGTCCACTTCCATGACGACGATGCGCGTATCCTCGTCCGGCTCGGGCCGCGCCATGCCGAACATGACGCGCAGGTCGGCCAGGGGCACGACGCGGCCCCTGACATTGATGAGCCCGCCCGCAAAGGCCGGAGCATTGGGAACTTCGGTAATGGGCACGAGATCGAGAATTTCGCGAACGCGGCTGGCTTCGACGGCGAACAATTCGTCCTCGAGCCGGATGGTCAGCGCCTTCATCGGCGCACCGGGGATGGTCATGCGGCTCTCCCCGGCTGGGTGCGGTCGACATAGCTCTGGCCGGATGACACCAGATGGGCCGTGTCCAGGATCAGGGCCACGGTGCCGTCGCCAAGAATGGTGGCTCCGGAGAAGGACTTGCTGGAGGAATGCAGTTTGGAGAGCTGCTTGATGACCGTCTGGTTGTTGCCGATGATCTGGTCGACCACGAGGCCGACACGGCCTTCGCCCGAGGAGACGATGACCACCTTCTGGTGCAGTTCGGCGGGCGCCGTCGTGCCGAAGACTTCGCGCAGCCGCAGATAGGGTACCAGGCTCCCCCTTATATCGAGGAAGTTGCGCCCCTTGGCATGGGCCTCGATACCATCCGGCAGCTCGACGCACTCCTCGACCGCGGCGAGCGGGATGGTGTAGCGGCCATTGCCGACACGAACGAGCATGCCGTCGATAATGGCCAGGGTCAGCGGCAGGCGCAGGGTCATGGTCGTGCCCAGGCCGGGCCGGGTGGTGACCTCGATGGTGCCACGCAGCCCGTCAATGGTGCGCTTGACCACGTCCATGCCGACGCCGCGCCCGGAGAGCGAGGTGACTTCCTTGGCGGTGGAAAAGCCCGGCGCAAAGATCAGGTGGTGCAATTCCTGGTCGGTCAGCTTGGCATCGGCGGCGATGAGGCCATTCTCCTCCGCCTTGGCGCGGATGCGCGTGGCGTCCAGGCCCGCGCCGTCATCCGATACGGAAATGGCCACTTCCGCGCCGGAATAGACCGCCGAAAGCCGGACCACACCCTTGGCGGGCTTGCCGGCTGCGGCGCGTTTCTCGGCGCTTTCGAGGCCATGGTCCACCGAATTGCGGATCAGATGCACGAGCGGGTCCGCCAGGCGCTCGATCATGGTCTTGTCGAGCTCGGTTTCCTCGCCGGCGGTGATGAATTCGATGGGCTTGCCCAATTCGCCGGACAGATCGTGTACCAATCGCCGAAAGCGGCTGAACAGGCTGCCGATCGGCACCATGCGGATACCCATGGTGGTGTCGCGCAGGCCGGAGGAGAGGCGTTCGAGTTCCTCGGCAATGGTCTTGAGGCCGGTATCGGCGCTCAGCGCGGCAATCTGGCTGAGGCGGGCCTGGGCGATCACCAATTCGCCAACCCGGTCCATCAGTTCATCGAGGCGTTCGGCGGGCACCCGGAGTGAGGAGGCCGCATTGCCATCCGGCTTGTCCGCCGCCCTCACCTTGGGATTGGGAGGTTGCCTGGCCGATATGGCCGCGCTGGGCTGCGGCTCTTCGGCCGCGACCGGCTCGGCGGCGATAGCGATCTCTGCGGGTTCCGGCAGGGGCGCAATCTCTGCCGCGGCGGTATCAAGGGGCGCCAGTGTCAGTTCCATATTGTCGCGAAGGAACAGGAACACATCGTCGATGGCGCTGGTCGGGTCGTCCGCCTCGATGTCAACCTGCCAGCCGATATGCGGCACTTCCGGATCGAGCGCCTCCAGGGGCGGCACCCGGTCGGTGAGCGCGGTGATCTTGGTGGGGCCGATCTGCGCCAGTTCTTTCAGCAGCAGCAACGGATTGGTGCCGTAGATCAATGCGTCCGACGGCAGATAGAAGACCAGGCGCCAGCTTTTGGCGACCTCGGGCGGTGCCGCCGGGGTGCTTGCGGCGTTGGTCTTCGGGCTCGGCGGGGCCTCGGCCGGCGCGCCCGCAACGACGACGCGCAGATGCGCCAGGATTTCGTCGCCGCCCTGGGCCCGGCTTTCGGGGCTTTCAATCAGCAGGTGGATGTGGTCCTTGGCGTCCAGCGCCACCTGAATGAGCGCGGCATTGGCCTGGCTCTGCCCCTTGCGCACCCGGTCGAAGGCGGTTTCGAATTCGTGCACGAATTCAGCCACGGCGGTGAAGCCGAACATGGCGCCCGATCCCTTGATCGTGTGCAGCGCCCGGAAGGTGGAATTGACGAGATCCTGGTTGGACGGGTCCTGTTCCAGATCGAGCAGACCCGCTTCGAGCTGGTCGAGCAGCTCGCGCGCTTCCTGGCGGAAGGTCTCGGTGGGATCGGCGATGTTCATGCCCCGGTGACCTTCTTGATGATGGCCAGCAATTGGTCCTGCTTGAACGGCTTGACGATCCAGCCCGTCGCGCCGGCCTCCTTGGCCTGACGTTTGAGCTCCTCGTCGGATTCCGTCGTCAGCAGGATGATCGGCACGCCCTTGCTCGCCGGGTGCTGGCGATATTTCTGGATGAATTCGATGCCATTGAGGACCGGCATGTTGAGGTCGGTCAGGACGGCGTGGACGTTGTTCGCGATGGCCTTGTCATAGCCTTCGGCGCCATTGGCGGCCTCGATGACATCGAGGCCGGCCGACACCAGGGTCATGGACACCATCTGCCGGATGGAAGCGGAATCATCGATGGTGAGGATGGTCTTGCTCATGCCGTAACGTCCTAAGGCTGATCGGAGGAGGGGGTCCAGAAGTCCCGGTCGGGCTGGGTGGGCGACAGAAAGCCGGCATGGTCCAGGACATGGCGCAGCGCTTCGCCCAGGGGGAGGGCCAGGGTCAGGACTCCGCCCCGCGCCTTGGCGGAGGCGCGCGCGGCGAGCAGGGTTTGCACGGTGGTGAGATCGGCGGTCGTCAGCGCCTGGCTATCGACGCTAATGGTCTTGTGACTCTCGAGGGCCTGGCGCAGGCCGGCGGCGATTTCCGCCGCGAACTTGATGCCGGCATCGCCGGACAAGACATGCGTGTGATCTTGGCTCCCGGTCATGGACATGACCGGGTTTGGTTTATTCCGATGGTCGACATTCTGTCTTTCAATCGTGATGTTCTGGCGGGAAGCGTGAGGCGCAATTTCTGCTACGCGGCTCGGTCTCTCGGTTCTGGATCGGTCAATGTTCGCCGTATTCCCATCCGGCTTGTTACTATTATCTACACCCGATATTTAACCGATGGTTACGTATGGGATTAATTTTGAAAAATCGAACGGCAAGTATTATTGTTTAATAGAGAAATAAATAGAGTAAATTCTTTGTTTTTCTTGAATCGATGCAGAATCGACTCTGCGGTCGAGAGCGATTGGTGGAATCGACTCTGAATCAAGCGGCAAGAAAGCCGCGCGTCATGATTTCGATTCAGTGCGACGATGCGGGCTAGGGGGCGACTACAGGCCTTCAGAAGGGGGCGAGCGATGCGTAATGGGCGTCGCATGCTTGGCTTGCACGATCAGAGACCGACCGCGCGCGGTTCGGGTTCGCCCTGCATGATGGCGCAGATTTCCGGCCATTTGGCGCGAAAGGCGGCGACGCAGGTGGGGTCGAAATGGCTGCCGCTGCATTTCACGATTTCGGCATAGGCCTGCTCGATCGGCCAGGCCGCCTTGTAGGGTCGTTCCGAACAGAGGGCGTCGAAGACATCGGCGATGGCGACGATGCGCGCTTCGACGGGAATGTCGGTGCCGGACAATTGGTCGGGATAGCCGGTCCCGTCCCATTTCTCATGATGGCTCTGGGCGATGAGTTCGGCGGTGCGGATCAGGTCGGACCCGCCCCGTTCGAGAATGCGGGCGCCAATGGTCACATGCTCGCGCATGATCGCCATTTCCTCGGGCGTCAGCTTGCCCGGCTTGGATAGGATGGCATCGGCAATGCCGATCTTGCCGATATCGTGCAGGGGCGCGGCCAAGTAGACCATGCGGCGGCGATCGGCGGACAGGCCGATGCCCTCGGCGATGAGCTGGCTGATCTGAGCGACGCGGGAAACGTGCTCGCCGGTATCGCCGTCGCGATATTCGATGGCGCGCGCCAGGCGATAGATGATCTCTTCCTCGCGGGCCAGCAAATGGGCGGTGGCGCGTTCGACCTCGCGGGTCAGCCATTGGGCGCGGTCGGCCAGTTCCACCTGGGCCTGGCGCAGGGCCAGCAGGTTGGCGACGCGGGCCTGGAGTTCGGTGGGGTCGAACGGCTTGTGCAGGAAATCGGTGGCGCCGGCCTTGATCGCCTCGATGCGGACGCTCTTGTCCAGATCGGAGGTGACCATGATCACCGGCACGATGCGATAGGCGGGACGTGCGCGCAGGGCGGCGGTGAAGGCGATGCCGTCCATTTCCGGCATGATATGATCGACGATGACCAGGTCGAACTGGCTGGAATTGCATTTTTCCAGCGCCTCGAGCGGGCTCAGGCACAGCTCCAGCTCGCCCGCCAGCGTCTGTTGGACGATGGTGCCGATCAGGGCCAGGCTTGACCGGCTATCGTCGACAATCAACAGGCGCATGCTAGAGAACCCCCGTATCTCTGCCGGCCGGGAGGATAGGCAAGAGGTCTTAGGCGGAGCTTAACGAGGGCGGGCTTTCCCGGCGCCGACATGGTATGGGGGCGCGGATCGAAAGGGCGGCGTGCATGGGCAAGGGCAGGATCGGCATTGTGGGCGGCGGGCCGGCCGGATTGATGGCCGCCGAAGCGGCGGCCCTGGCCGGCGCCGAGGTGAGCCTTTTCGAGTCCATGCCCAGCGTGGGCCGCAAATTGCTCATGGCGGGCAAGTCGGGGCTCAATATCACCCATGCAGAGGACCATGCGGCGCTGCTCGGCCGTTATGGGGCCGCGCGGGACCGTCTGGCGCCGGCATTGAACGGCTTTGGCAGCCAGGCGCTGCGCGATTGGTGCGCGGGGCTGGGGGTCGAAACCTTTGTCGGCTCCTCGGGCCGGGTCTTTCCCAAGGCGATGAAGGCCTCGCCCCTGCTGCGCGCCTGGCTGGGGCGGCTGGCCGGATTGGGCGTCGATATCCGCACCCGGCATCGCTGGACCGGCTTCGGAGGAGAGAGCCTGCTGTTCGGGACGCCCGAGGGCCGGGTCAGCGAAGCCTTCGATGCGGTGGTGCTGGCGCTGGGTGGCGCCAGTTGGCCGCGCCTGGGTTCGGACGGCGCCTGGGCGCCGCTGTTGTCGGCGCGGGGTGTCGATCTGGCGCCGTTTCGGCCGGCCAATTGCGGCTTCGAGACCGATTGGAGCCCGCTCTTTGCCGAGCGTTTCGCCGGCATGCCGGTCAAGGCCATATCGGCGACCAGTGCGGCGGGGACGCTGCCGGGCGAATTCGTGATCAGCCGCTGGGGCATCGAGGGCAGCCTGGTCTATGCCCATGCGGCCGCCTTGCGCGATGCGCTAGAGCGCGATGGCGTCGCGGACCTGGTGCTCGACCTCGCGCCGGGCCGGACGCTGGAGCGGGTGACCCGGGACCTGGAGCGGCAGCCGCGCAAGGCGAGCTTCGCCAACCGGCTGCGCAAGGGGGCGGGGCTCGATGGGGTCAAGCTCGGCCTGTTGCGGGAGGCCTTGCCCGAGCCGGGCGGGCTCGACAATGCGACACTGGCCCGGCAGATCAAGGCGCTGCGCCTGCCGGTCCGGCGCCCGCGGCCGATCGCGGAGGCGATCTCGGTCGCCGGCGGCGTTACCTGGGACGGGGTGGATGAGGATTTCATGCTCAAAGCCGTCCCGGGCCTGTTCGTCGCCGGCGAGATGCTGGATTGGGAAGCGCCGACCGGGGGCTATCTGCTGACAGCATGCCTCGCCACCGGGCGGGTGGCCGGGCGGGCGGCGGCGCGCTTTGCCCAGGCCATCTAGGGCCTCGCCTGGCAGGTCAGGCCCTGGCCGTTCCAGTCGATCTCGATCGTGGCGTGGTTGACGCCGTGATCCTCCAGCAGGGTCCGGCGCACCGCCTGGGTAATGGCCGCCGGATCGGCCCCGGGCTCCAGCCGGATTTCGAGCGTGGCCATGGTCTGGCCGGAGGACAGCGACCAGACATGCAGGTGGCCGACGCCGGCGAGGCCGGGAATGGCGGCGGCGAGGTCGGCCTGCAGGCGGTCGGGCTCGAAACCGTCGGGGGCGCCTTCCATGAGGATGTTGAAGGTGCGCATCAACAGGGCCCAGGCGCTGCGCAGGATCAGGAGGCTGACCAGAACCGACAGGATCGGATCGATGGGCATCCAGCCGGTGAGCCAGATGATGATGGCGGCGGCGATGGCGCCGACCGATCCGAGCAGGTCGCCCAGCACATGCAGCAGCGCGCCCTTGATGTTCACATGGTCCGCATCGGCGCGCGAAAGCACCCAGAAGACGGTGAGGTTGACCAGGAGACCCAGCACCGCCACCACGAACATGGGGCCGGCCAGGACCTCATGGGGCTCGAGGAAACGCTGCACCGCCTCATAGGCGATCCAGCCCACCAGGGCGAAGAGGGTAAGGGCGTTGATGAGCCCGGCCAGCACTTCGAGCCGGGAATAGCCGAAGGAGCGGCGCGCATCGGCGGGCCGCCGGCCGAGCCGGAAGCCGAGCCAGGCGAGGAACAGAGCGACGGTATCGGTCAGCATGTGGCCGGCATCGGCAATCAGCGCCAGCGACCCGGAAAGCACGCCGCCGATCACTTCGGCGATCATGAAGGTGCCGGTGAGCATCAGGCCGATCAACACGGCTCGCTCATTGCCGGCGCTCACCTGGGGCGTATGGCTATGCCCGGAATGGTCGTGGTCATGCCCATGATTGTGGTCATGCGCATGGTCATGGGAATGGGCCGGCATTGTCGCGTCCTTATTCAGATGCATGTATGAATATACATTCATATGAAGATGTCAATCGGGTTCCCGATATGCGTGGCTTTGCGCCGGACGGCATAAAAACCTCCGGGTTTGAAACGTCGATGGAAGCCCCGA
>NZ_LVVY01000058.1 GCF_001650025.1 Devosia elaeis
CATTTAAACAGACTTCACCGATACAAGCCCGAGGGTGACGAGCGGTGGGGGTGGGGGTGGGGGTGGGGCATTCTTGCCTGGCAGCGAGTCGGACTGGAGCCCGAGGGTGACGCGTTGAGAGGAGATGGATAATCTGGCTTTCCCACCGACTCGGACTCCCATGACTAGCCGCCCCCAACACGCCTTTGCCGTCCGCAGCCGCGACGTCTGGACCATCGCCCTGCCCGCTTCCATCGCCTTCATCACCGAGCCGCTGGTGGGG
>NZ_LVVY01000059.1 GCF_001650025.1 Devosia elaeis
GGAGAGGTCGACGGCGAAGCCGGCGGGTGAGGGGGCCTTCTTGCTGTAAAACATCATGCGCCCAAGGCCGCCTTTTGCATCACGCTCAATTCGCCAATGCCCTTTTCGGCCAGGGCCATGAGGCTTTCGAGTTCTTCCCGGCTGAAGGGGGCGCCTTCGGCGGTGCCCTGAATCTCCACGAACTTGCCGGCGCCGGTCATCACAAAATTGGCATCGGTCTCGGCCTCGACATCCTCGAGATAGTCGAGATCGAGCACCGGATTGCCGCGATAGATGCCGCAGGAAATGGCGGCGACATTGTCCTTGAGCACCTGGCCCTTGGTCAGCTTGCGCTCTTCCATCCACCTGACGGCGTCGGCCAGGGCGACATAGGCGCCGGTGATCGAGGCGGTGCGGGTGCCGCCATCGGCCTCGAGCACGTCGCAATCGAGCGTCACCTGCACCTCGCCCAGGGCCTGCAAATCCACCACGGCGCGTAAACTACGGCCGATCAGGCGCTGGATTTCCTGGGTGCGGCCCGATTGCTTGCCAGCCGTGGCCTCGCGGCGGGTGCGCGAGCCGGTGGCGCGGGGCAGCATGCCATATTCGGC
>NZ_LVVY01000060.1 GCF_001650025.1 Devosia elaeis
CTCTACCAAAATCTGGAGGAGATCCAGGGGCTCAGGTCAGGATCAAGCTGCCAACCGTTCGACCGTGAGTCACACCTTCTACGTTGGAGTGGTGGACCACCTCCACGCATCCGGATTCATTGATCACCAAACAGCAAAGGCAGGAAACAATAGGTACTCCTCCCGCATGCGAGCTACACCGCTGCTCGCTGAAAAGCTAGCCGGTGTTCGAGGCCTCTGGGCTTCGGTGTCCATAGACCTGGATGCCCAGCATATCTTTGTTCGAGACGATCAGAAAAAGGTCGTGCCCTACCCTGACCCAGGGCCGTTCGATCTTGCGCAAGCCAACCAAAATCTTCGGCGGATCAACGCTAACCTTCAGACCTCGCTTCTCAACATAGCCATTTCGGACGATCAGACATTGGCGTTGCAGAGGCGCTTGCATGGCGACCCCGACGAGGCAACGGAGGATGATGACGACGAAGACCTGCCACTCGATTTCTCAGATCGGTCACTGAGGCGATTGTTTGCCCAAAACTCGTTCGAACGAGGCGGACGGTTTTATGGGGGATGGTGGCAAGGCGTTCCAAGCGAGCTTCGAAAGTTCATCGAGGTGGATGGGCTGATGACTGTGGAGCTGGACTTTTCGTCTATCCAGCCACGCATTCTTTACGCACTGGCAGGCGAGACGCCTCCCGACGATGCCTATGTTTTCAAGGGCTGGGGAACACTGTTTCGGCCCTTCATGAAGAAGGCCTTCAACCAGTTGCTCAACAGCGCACCCTCATCTCGGGACCCAGCGCAATGGCACAGGTTTGCTCCAGCACTATCTCAGTTCAAGCAGGCCCAACTTAAATTTCCCGGACTGAAACTACCGGCGTTGCCCGAATGGGAAGCAACCTCTCCCCATGCGAAGCGCAAGTTCACTCGCAAGCTCTTCAGCGAGGTTTTGGAAAGAGATTACGATCAGATGCTATCGGCCCTGCTGGCATTCCATGCTCCGATTAGCGACGCATTCTTCAGTGGCGCATGGGCGACGCTGCAGTTTCAAGATTCTCAGATAGCGGAGAGAGTCATGATCAAGATGCTCGACGAAAACGTCACTGCGTTGCCGATACACGACTCATTTATCGTACGTCGAGGAGCTGAACCGATGCTCGATAGGGCCATGAAGGAGGCCTTTCGGGAAGTAGTGGGCATAGATGCATTGGTTGATGCTGATACAAGTTTGTACGCCAACCCCACCAATGATGATCCGGGTCTAGTTTTTGGAAAGGACCTTCACGACGCCATGAAAGATCACATGGTCAGTCACTCCATGTATATCCGAAGGGAATACGAATGGAGAGAAGTAAGAGGATTAGGCGGGATTGACTAACGAACTTGCCGGTCGATGTCGACTGCGGTTTGTGCCTGCGTCGCCACATGACCGGACAGGTGTTGGGAGTGACAAGAATTTCCTCTCATACTAGGGGTCGATAGCTTATTCTAGCCCCGTCAGCGTAACGCTGATGGTATGAGACCGACCGAACTCGTATGCCCTATCCACTTGGTCGAATCCCTCACTGATCATGATCCGAAGCTGCTCACCGCCAACCATGCCTGCTTCGGAGGTAGTAACCGGCGAGGATGTGCCAATACGCTCTATAGTATAAGCACTCCGGAAACACTTTATCATCGTGCCCAAAGGTGGCAGACTTCCATCAAGGTAAAAGACCTGTCCGCCATCGACCGGTTCGCCCGCAGCATTGAAAATTTGGACAGAGACTGCTGCCCGGTCAAGTGTTTGCCAAGTGTAGTTACGGAGCTCAATTAATATAGGGTCGTCTGTGTCGCAGCCGTTGGGCCGAGCAATGACCCCGTTCACCCAAACATGCTGGATCGCGGCCACTGATACCAGGGCGACCATGAAGGCTATCCCGCCGAGCTGCAGCCAATGTCGAGGCACCCGTATGGCTTTTATTGATCGTGCCAATTTGGCGCCATTTGCCTGGCCGAGGGTTGTTGGCGACGGAGCGCTTCTTAGTACGGCGACAAGGAAAACCGCTGCTAAGACAATGACCGAGGCACCTAGCCCCACCCACTCTGGCCTAAAGCAAGTGGAAAAATCGCACGATTGTCCCGCCCAATTTTGATCGAACCGGTTTTGCCAAGCCGAGGCAAAGATAAACACCCCCAAGCCAACCAGAACCGCAGCAATAGTCAACCTAACAATCTTCATTCGCCTTCCTTTAGGTCCATGAGACCGATCACATCCCGAACGTTCAGATGCGTGTACCGCTGGACGCTTCGGCTGTCTTTGTGTCCGCTTACCATCATAATCTGGGCTTGATTGAATCCCTTTCGGGCCACCATGGTGATGCGTGTATGCCGCAGTTGGTGCAGGCGCACGTCCTCATCCAAGCCCACGGCCCTCCTTGCCCTTCTAACAGCCGTGGAGACGCTATGGGCGGCTACCGGGAACAACCTATCATCGGGCGATTTGCAGCGCTCCTGAGCCGCCCTGAGCAGCGTCACCGCGCGCGTTGTGAGCGGAACAAATCGATCACCTGTTTTCCCGTCCACGACTGATAGCACTCGTTCATCCAGATGCAAAACACGTGGAGTCAGTTTGATGATTTCTGATCGGCGCATTGCCGTCTCATACGCGAGCTCAACCAACGCTCTCATCGAAGACGGGAGTGCGGAAATCAAGAGCTCGATCTCGTTCCTTTCAATAACTCTAGATCGGGGCTTGCACGCGGCCGGCAGAGGGATGTTCTTTGCTGGTGACGGAACGTCTCGTTCTCCAAAGATCATTTCTCGCTCTGCCCAGCGAAACAGCTTGTTGATCAGTTGGATTTCCTCTCTCACCGTTGGCCCCGAAACCTGCGTTAAACGATTGAGGCGGAATGAATTGACGTCTGACCGCGTGATACTGATGAGGGCTTGGGGAAACGACTTTGCGACCCGCTCCATCTTCTCTAGCATCATGTGCCTGGACGGCTTGCCTTTGAGCTGTGTGGAGCAATACCGCAAAGCGAGCGCATGCATGGTCAACGTGTTTTGGGAGGCAGGGCTATGAGATGGCGTTTGTGCGCCGACCCAAGCCTGAGCCTCGCCCAACGTGCCGAAGGACCGGGAGCGACTGGGGGCTCCCTTGATTCTGATCTGTGCGTTGAATTTGCCGGATGGAAGCTGCCTAATGCTGGCCACGGGGAGTACTCCTGAGCGTTTCCAAGTACATTAAGTACTTGATATTACACGCTCATTCGTAATGATGGGGTCGTCAGTTCGAGTCTGACAAGCGGCACCAGTTTTCTTCAGCCCACCTTTTCCATTAGTTCGAGCCGCTGTGCCTGGCGTGCCGAGGGCGCGATGGCGACGAGATCGGTCGGGGACGAACCGAACAGGGCGGCGCGTTCCTCAGGCAGCGACAAGAAGAACGGATAGCGGTCCATCACCCTGTCGCGGATCACAGGTACGTCGGCCGTGAAAAGCTGCATGGGGAAGGCCAGATCGGCATAGGTGCGTTCATCGCCCAGCGGCCGAGCGTTGAAGACTCGCCTGTAGAAGGCGGTGTGTTCCGGCCGGACGGCGGACATGCAATAGCGAACCGGAAAATGTTCGCAGGCCATGGCTGCGATCCGGAGCGTGAGATAGGGCAAAGCCGGATAGGCCAGCGACAATTCGAAATCGGTGGTGAAGCGGCCGGGGTCGATAAATGACTTGCCATTGTCCAAGAGCGGCTGCAGCACGTCGGGCCAGACGGACATGCAGGGCGAATATGGCTGCTCGGGCGTCACCACGTGAAAGCGCAGGGAACTGGCCAGCCGGCCGCCGATATAGACGCCGAAACAATAGCAGTTCGGCAATTCGTCGAACTGGTCGCGTGTCACCTGCTGGGAATTGACGGGGATGAAATCCTCCCGCCGATAGGCTTCGTAGCGCAGCCGATAGACCGGATCGAATTGCTCGTCCACGCTGACTCGCCGATAACGCACCTGGTCGAGAAGATCGATCAGCGTATTCGCAAATTGCGAACTGGTACTATTGCCAGCAGGTTTGCCCGCATTCATGAACATCGCCCCCGTTGTTCGGAGCGCATATTAACCGCCTGTTAGGGATAACCGCATTGGGAAAAATGACAGGTCCGCGGTGACGGGAACGGCTGGAAGCGGAATTTCGAAACCGGATCAGGAGGTTAATGGGAGTTAACCACGCGAACGTTTTCCGGCCGCGTTGACACCATGGGCTTGCCGTTGAACCGCTCGATAAGTTCGGCAACATCCTTGGCCGGCAGGGGACGGCTGAAGAAGTAGCCCTGGACCTGCTGGACGCTCGTCTCGCTCAGCATCACATTGAGCTGCTCTTCGGTTTCCACGCCCTCGGCGACGACCATCAGGTCGAGGTCCCGGCCCAGGCGCGCCACATTGGCCAGCAGCCGCAGGGCGCGCGGATCCTCGGCGATATCAACGACGAAGGAGCGATCGATCTTGAGCTTTGTAAACGGCAGGGCGCTGAGATAGCTCAGCGAGGAATAGCCGGTGCCGAAATCGTCAAGCGCGATGGCGATCCCCTTGTCGGCGAGGGTCTGCAAGACGCTGCCGGCCAGGTCGCGTTCTTCGATGAGCGCCGTCTCGGTGACTTCAATTTCAAGCCGGCCCGGAGCCAGCCCCGATTGGGTCAGCGCCCTGTCGATCAGCGCCGGCAGGTCGACACCGCGAAAATCGCGGGCCGAGACATTAACTCCGACACCCACCGGGCTCGACCAGCTTCGGCATTCATGCGTGGCATTTTCGATCACCCAGGCCGTTATGCTGGAAATGATCCCCATTTCCTCAGCCAGGGGAATGAAGGTTGCCGGGGGAATCGGCCCGAATTCGGGATGGGTCCAGCGCACCAAGGCCTCGCAGGACACCACCTTGCGCGTCGCGATATCGAGGAGCGGCTGGAACACCAGGCCCAGCTCCCCCTCCGCCACCGCCTCACGCAGATCGGCCTTGAGCCGCTGACGATAATGATAGTCGATATCCATCTGGGTATGGAAAATCTGGCTGCGACCCTTGCCCTCGGCCTTGGCGGCATAAAGCGCCAGGTCGGCCTTGGTCATCAATTCTTCCAGGTCACTCTGGCTGCCCGGGCTGAGGACGACGCCGACACTGACGCGAACCGGCAAAGCGATCCCGTTGAGCATGAAGGGGGGCTCGAAAGCCTCCAGCACCCGTCCGGCCTCGGCCCGACCATCGGTTTCGTCGCCGGCGGCGGACAAGACGATGAACTCGTCTCCGCCCATGCGGGCCAGCATGGCATTGGCCGGCAGCGCCGCGCGCAGCCGGTCGGCGGCCTGGCGCAGCAATTCATCGCCCACCACGTGGCCGAAGCTGTCATTGACGTGCTTGAACTCGTCGATATCTACGATCATCAGGGTGCTGGAATCGCCGGCAGCAGCCCGTTCCTGCAATTGTTCGAGAGCCAAGATGCCGAAATAGCTGCGATTGGGCAGCCCGGTCAGCGCGTCGTGCCGCGCGATGAAGCTGATGCGCTCATCGGCCAGGACACGTTCGGTAATGTCCTCGAACAGGAGCACGGTGCGCTGCTGGCCGGAACTGACCGTCACCTCGAAGATGCGGTCCCCGTCGATCGAAAGCTGCACCTTGCCCGAGCTGTGCTCCGCGATGATCTCCTGCAACCGGTCCACTGCATTCCTGGGCATTCTGCCGTCCGTACCCAGGCCTTCCAGAATCGGCGCGAAGGGTCGGCCGGCCAGTTTGCCGATATCGAGGGCGGTGAACATCCGCACGGCCCGGTCATTGGCCAGGGTAATCACGCCCTTTTCGTCCAGCATGCACAACCCATGCTCGAGCGTGGTGATGGCGATGTCGAATTCGGCGGCCAGCCGCGAGACCTCGACGCGCCCATGCACGGCGGACAATAGCAGCGAGCGAATGGCCGCCGCGTGCTTGCGATAGCTGATCAGCAGCAGGATCAGCATCGCCGCCAGCAATTGATTGTAGAAGTCGCCCCGGAAAATCATGGTGATCCAGAGCGGCACCGACAGGGAGATGATCTGGATGGTCAGCAATCGGTCGAGGCCGAAATTGCGGGCGACCAATCCCACGGTGGAGGCAATGGTGAGTGTAAAGCTGGCAAGTTCCGCGAAGGGATCACGCACGACCAGAAAAGCCACCAGGCACCACAATCCGTGGGTGAAAGCCACCAGGACGCCACCGACAATGGCCTTGTTTTCCCAGCGCTCGGCCGATTCGGCATCGTCGTCGCCGATACCGGCGCGCCAGAAGGCCCCCATATTGTGGAAACGCACAAAGGCGACCGCCAGAATGGCAAGAGCCACTACCAGCAGGATCGGCGCCTGTGCCTTGAACGCCGAGAGAGCGGCGACGGCGGCGCTGGAAAAAGCGCCCAGCAGCATTTGCCGCCGGTCGCTATAGACCGAGCGGATGATGGACACATAATCCAGAGCCGGCATGGTTTTTCGGGCTGGGGTCAGCACGGAAATTTCCCTGTTACTATGCCATTGGGCCCTTAAGCCCTTAACAAGGTCTTGCTCGCCCTCCCGGCCCAGCGCCTAATCGGCCTGCAGGCTGAACGACAGGTTAATACGGTCCGAACATAGCAGCCTTTCGCGCTTCCCCGCGTTTGTGCCGGTGACGAAGAAGGCCTTTTGAGGAGCAGGACATGGCTGAAAAACTCTCTGCCACGAGCCGCGACGCGGCCTTGGCCAAACTGACCTCCTGGTCCTACGACACCGCGGCGGACGCAATCACGCGGGAATTTCGCTTCGAGGATTTCTCGGCGGCCTTCGCCTTCATGACGCGGGTGGCGCTGGCCGCCGAAAAGGCCGGGCACCATCCCGAATGGTTCAATGTCTACAACAAGGTGCGCATCACCCTATCCACCCATGACGCTGGCGGATTGAGCCGAAAGGATATCGAGCTGGCCGAGCGCATCGACGCGCTCCATTCTGCCTCAGTGAAAATTGCGCCCGCCGGGTAAGGCCGCATAGGCCCGGCGTCTGGCGAGCTCGATTTCCCGCAACGCCTCGCGATTGCGGCTTTCCGGCCGATCCGATCCCGATTTGCCTTCATCGGCCCGAGCCAGCATGCGCTCGCCGATATCCTTGCCGTGTGAGAGATCCAACAGGTACGGCGTCAGGTCCGTCATGTCCTCGGCGACGATATGGATGACCCCATGGCTCGATTGCACCTTGCCGCGCACCGCCAGCATGCGGCTCGACAACAGGATCTTGCGCAGCCGGTCGTCCTTGAACAGTTTGGGCCAGACCACGACATTGGCGATGCCGGTTTCGTCCTCGAGCGTGGCGAAGATCACCCCGCTCGCCGTGCCCGGGCGCTGCCGCACCAACACCAGGCCCGCGACCTCCACCACGATATCGGACGGCACCGAAACCAGGTTTTCCGCCCGTGTCGTGCCGCGCGCCATCAGCATGGGCCGCAGGAATTGCACCGGATGGCCCTTGAGCGAGAGAGCAAGGGTCGAATAATCGTGGATGACCTCCTCGCCCGGCGCCATCAGCGGCAGGTCCGCCGGTTCCTCCGCTGCGCCATCGGACGGCGAAGCGGCGGCGGCAAAAAGCGGCAGCGTCTCGGCGCCATGAGTGCCGATCAACCCCTTGACCGCCCAGAGCGCCTCGCGACGATTGAGCCCCATCGAGGCAAAGGCATCGGCCCGCGCCAGCTTTTCGAGGCTGGCAATGGGCACGCCGCTGCGCAACCAGAGTTCGCGCACCGAACCATAGCCATCGCCACGATGCTCGACGATGCGGATGATATCTTTTTCCGCCAGCCCCTCCACGCGGCGCAGGCCCAGACGCACGGCATGCTCGGTCCGGATTTCTTCGGCCATGTCCCTGTGCCTGGACCAGATATGGTCGCGAGGATCGCGCGCGTTTCTTTCGAGTGCCGATTCCAGGCCCGATTCATTGACGTCCGGCGGCCGGACCTCCACCCCATGCTCGACGGCATCGCGGACGAGCTGGCTGGGCGCATAGAATCCCATGGGCTGGGAATTGAGCAGCGCGCAGAGAAACACATCCGGATAATGGCATTTGAGCCAGCACGAAGCATAGACCAGCAGGGCGAAACTGGCCGCATGGCTTTCGGGGAAGCCATATTCGGCGAAGCCCTCGATCTGTGAAAAGCAGCGCTCGGCAAAGGCGCGGTCATAGGACCGACCGGGATTGTCGACCATTCCGGTGATGAAGCGCTGCTTGAACACATCGATTTTGCCGGTGCGACGCCAGGAGGCCATGGCCCGGCGCAATTGATCGGCCTCCCCTTCGGTGAAGCCGGCACCCTTGATGGCCATTTGCATGGCCTGTTCCTGAAACAGAGGAATGCCGAGGGTTTTTTCGAGCACCATGTCCACCGGATCGTCCGGATCGGCCGTCCATGGCTCGATGCCATCCCGCCGTTTGAGATAGGGATGCACCATGCCGCCCTGGATCGGGCCGGGCCGCACGATGGCGACCTCGATGACCAGATCGTAGAATTCCTTCGGCCGCAGCCGCGGCAGCATGGTCATCTGTGCCCGGCTTTCGATCTGGAATACCCCGACCGTATCGGCGCGATGGGTCATTTCATAGACCGGCCGGGCCCGCTCGGGATGATGATATTCCTCGTTCTGCAATTCGGTCAGCTCGACCCTGCGCCCATAATGGGTTTCCATGAGCTCGAAGGCGCGCCGCAGGCAGGTCAGCATGCCCAGGGCCAGCACGTCGACCTTGAGAATCTTCAAAGCGTCGATGTCGTCCTTGTTCCATTCGATGATGGTGCGGCTGTCCATCGCCGATTTGCTGATCGGCACCAGGCTTTCGAGCGAATCCCTTGTGATGACGAAGCCGCCCACATGCTGGGACAGATGACGCGGAAAGCCCCGTAGCACCTTCACGACCTCGAACATCTGCGCCATGACCGGATCGTCGGGATTGAGCCCCAGGCTCCTGAGATCGCGCAGGTCGAGCTTGCTGCCCCAGCCCCAATGCAATTGATTGAAGGCGGCTATGGTGTCGTCCGACACCCCGAATACTTTGGCCGTCTCCCGGATGGCGCTGCGGGAGCGGTAGGAAATGACATTGGCGGTGAGCCCGGTCCGGCGCCCGCCATATTTCTGATAGACATATTGCATCACCTCCTCACGCCGTTCGTGCTCGAAATCGACGTCGATATCGGGCGGTTCGTCGCGCTCCGTGGAGATGAAACGGCCGAAGACCAGATTGGCCTTGCGCGGATCGACGGAGGTAATGCCCAGGCAGAAGCAGACCGTGGAATTGGCCGCCGAACCGCGCCCCTGACACAGAATGCCTTTTTCCTCGCGCGCGAATTTGACGATGTCGTAGACGGTCAGGAAATAGGCGGCATAAAGCTTGTCGGAAATGAGCTTGAGTTCGGTGCGGATCGTCTGCTCGATATCCTTGGAAAGCCCTTCGGGAAAGCGCTTTGCCGCCCCTTCCCAGGTCAGTCGCTCCAATGTCTGTTGCGCCGTTTCCCCTTCGCCGGTGGTCTCCTCGGGGTAATTGTATTCGAGCTGGCTGAGCGAAAAGCCGATCCGGGCGGTGAAGGCCTGGGTCTGGGCGATGGCGTCGGGATGTTCGGCAAAGAGCCGGGCCATTTCCTCGGGCAGTTTCAGATGCCGTTCGGCATTGGCGCTCAGCCGGAAACCGGCCTCTTCCAGGGTGACATGCTCGCGGATGCAGGTGACCACATCGAGCACCATGCTGCGCTCGGGCTGGTGATAGCGTGCGTCATTGCTGGCGATCATGGCCGCGCCATGCCGCTTGGCCAGGGCGGAGACGCGGTTGAGGCGGACCCGGTCATGGCCATCGAAATGTGGTACGCCCGCCACCCAGACCCGCCCCGGAGCCTGGCGGCTCAGATGATCGAGGTTTTTTTCGGTCAGAGCCCAATCCTGCTCCTCGGGCACGAGGATGAAGAGCTGGCCCTGCGAATAATCCTCCGGCGGGCCCTGTTCCACCGCATCTGCCGGATCGCCCGAACCGAAGAGATCGGAAAACAGCAATTGCGGATTGCCCTTCTCGCCCCTTTTATTGCCCACGGTCAGCAGCTTGCACAGCCGTCCATAGGCCGCCCTGTCGGTGGGATAGGCGATGATGTCGGGCGTGCCGTCGGCAAAGGCCAGCCGCACGCCGACCAGATAGCGGAAATCGGGACTGCGCCTCTTATTGTCGCGCGCCGTGACATAGCCGCGAACCACCCCGGCAAAGGAATTGCGATCGCACACGCCTAGGGCGGTCATGCCCATTTCCATGGCCTGGGCCACCAGTTCTTCCGGATGCGAGCCGCCCCGCAGGAAGGAGAAATTCGTGGTGCTGATCAATTCGGCGTAGAACGGAGGCGCGAGCACGATCGGCTTGGGCGCCTTGTCCTGGGGAGGAAGGGGTGCGTTCATGCGAACAATCCATGCAGATACCAGGCCGGCGGCACCGCGCCGCTGTAAAAACCCTGGCGGAACACCCAGAAACGGCGGCCGTCCTGGTCTTCGACCACGTAATAATCCCGCGTTCCCGCATCGGGATCGAAAGACGGCAGGCGAGGAATATAGGGTGGCGGCTCCGGCTCTTCCCCCGGTTCCGGCTCCTTGGGTGTGGGAGGTTCGACCAGTTTGAGCTGGGCGCCGCTGCGCCACCATTCCGCGCCCAGCCGCTCGGGCCCCTCGCCCCTGATCAGGCGGTAATTTTCCCGTCGCCAGACCATCGAGGCCGGCAGGCCATCGGGCACCTCGGCCATGATCGCCACCCGCTCGGGCTCGGGCAAGAGACGCAAGGGACGCTGCAGCACCGGCGCCGCGAGCGGCTCGGCACGGACGGCCACGGCCGGCACCAGCCGGGCCGCCCGTTCGGGCAGGCGGGAGGCGATCAATTCGGTTTTCAGCACGGCGCCCGGGCCCAGCCGGCTCGCCAGGCGGTCATTGAGCCGATCGATATCCTCGAGGCCGTTTTCGTCCGAAAAGGCCCCTTTCTGGACCGCATCGAGGCTTTCGAGGCTGGAGGCCGCCAAGCGCACCATGTCGATGCCGAAACCGGCATCATATTCGCCCGCCAGCCGCTGGGCCCGATGGCGGAACAGCGCAGTGATATGGTCTGGATCGCGGGTCAGGCGGGCCGCATTGAGCGACAGCGTCATCACCTTGTGATCCACCCGGTAGAGAAAAAGATGGAAGCTCTGCGCGCCCATGCCCGCCTCCGCGAGCCGGCAGCTCAATTGCACCGCCAGGTCATGAAGGATCAGCAACACGTCTTCCATGAGGCTGACCGGCTCGGCGAGGCGTCTGTCGGCATGATGATCGGCCGGCGGCAGCCGCGGGGACATCCGCTCTTCGATCTCGCCATAGGCCTGATCCAGCCGCAGCAGGAATTGCGCGCCGAACCGCGCCTGCAAGGGCTTGCGCGGGCGCTGCCGCACCTGGCCGATCCGGGTCAGTCCCATTTGCGTGAGCCCGGAAACTTGGCTTTCCGACACCCGGAGGGCGGCGACCGGCAGGGCGTCGAGCACGTTCTCGAAGCCCTCCTCCGTCAAGACCTGGCTGCGGGCGAAATGACTGACGGCCCAGGCCGCCCCGATCGTGGACGCGATGGCGCCGGACACCACATAGCCTAGGGCCCGCAGCCGCCCGAGCAGTTGGCGCAGCATGGCGGCCTCGCCACCGAACAGATGGCTCACCCCGGTAATGTCGAGCACCAGATCGCCGAACCGGGACATGTCGGTGAGCACCGAGACCAGCGGGCTGGCATTGGAATGCCAGTCGGCAAAACCTTCGAAGGCGCTTTCGAGCAGCGGCCGGTCGATTTCACGCACCACCATGTCCGGCTTTATCGCCCGGGCATCGGCCAGGTTCTGCCCGATGCGCAGCCCCTCGCGGCTGAGATCGGGATCGATCACGGCCAGCCGCAGCCTGCCCTTGATGCGTTCATAGAGGGCCAGCGGGACCGGCTGCAGCGCCGGATCAGCTCGCTTGAGATAATCGGTGGCCCAGAACGGCAGGTACAGCGCCAGGAAGCGGCGCGGCTGGACGTGCCGGATGCGATATTGCGGGCTGGGATATGAGAGCAAAGCCATTTCTGGTCCATTCCAACAACCAATCGGTGCGATTGCCGGCAATACGGCCCTTTTCCAGCCGCAGCCGCCAGCGCGCAGGCCCGGGCGCGCGCTCGTCGTAAAGCGGGCGGCCACTGGAAAAGGGCCGCAAATGCCAGCGCAGATGCCCGGCGCTGCTGGCGCGCCGCTGCCCGTAGCGCAGCAGGAACAGCGACACCTTGCTGCCGCTGCTGCGCAGGCTGAGCCGCCGGCTGGCGGTGAAATCGAGCAATTTGGGATCGCCCCGCACATCGGCGATCATGGCGGCGACGGCGCGGCAGCCGGCCACCTCCTCGGCGGCCCACAGCAATTCCCCCATATCGGCGGCACGCACGAGCACCAGCCGGGCCGGATCGAGCCCGAACCAGGAGAGACCAGGTCCATAGGGCAGGCCCAGTTTCTGCGCATCCTCGCCCAATTGCAGGTAGAAAATCGTCGGCCGGCGCGCGGTCACCAGGCTCTTCGCCTGCGCCAGGGCAAAGCCCAGGCTGGCGCCGCCATCGCGGATTTCATCGGCGAAGATTTCCTGCACCAGCCCGCCCGGCAGCTCCGGAAAGGCCTCGCCTCCCGCCATATCGGGCCGGCGCGCCGTCTCCAGCAAAGCCGGCTTGCGCTCGATATCGGCAATGACATTGCGCAGCGCGGCAAGGCGCTGTCGGCGATCGGGGGCCTGCATGATGCGACCAATTACATGAACAAAACAGGAACATTTAGACTCCGAATTCTCCCGGAGTCGAGTCTCTTTTTGTCCCCGGTCGGTGTGGCCCGGCTGCATCAGCGCCGGTCAAGAGCACGTGAAAGCGGCCCCAGGCCATTGAGCCCGCGCCGCTTATGACTAAGTCTTGCCCCGCTGGCCCCCGGCCTGATCACGCGATTATTCCCACGGAAGGCCGATATGTTCGAAGCCCTGACCCGCCTGTTCGGCAAGGCCGAGGCGCCCGCCGATCTTTCCGATCCCAAACTGGCCGTCGCCGCCCTGCTCGTGCACCTGGCCGCCGTGGACGGGGTGATGCAGGACAGCGAGCGCAATGCCATTCGCGGCGCGCTGATGGACCATTACGACCTGGACGAGGCGGCGGTGGACAAGCTGGTCCGAGACGCGGCAAGGCGCGATGCCGAGGCGGTGGATTTCTATAAGTTTACCAGCGGCTTGACCCGGCTGGACATGGACGACCGCATCGAGATCATCCGCATGATGTGGCGCGTGGTCTTTGCCGACCGCTCCAATCACGAGCTCGAGGACAACATGGTCTGGCGCATTGCCGAACTGATCGGCGTCTCCAGCCGCGACCGCACAATCCTGCGCAACCAGATGCGCGGCCGGGCCGCCGAAGCGGTCGAGGATCAATAGGCCGAAAAGGCGCCGATGATCTCGACCTCGTCGGTCATGCAGTTGAAATCTCCAGCTTTATCAGCGGCTTGGCGTGCTTTTTCATTGGCGTCTTCATTGGCCAGCGCGTCGATATAGGCGATGTGGCAGCTATTACCCTCCTGGAGCTGGGTGACCACCAGGACCTGGCCCTTGTTGATTCCCGTTTCCGGATCGGCGGTGTGATAGCGCACGATCGTGGCGATGGGCAGCCAGCGGCCCTGGGCATTGGACAGCCGCCATTCCAACGTGTTTCCAAGCTCGTTGAACGGCGGAAGTGTTTGAAATCCCGCATTATTCTTGTCGACATTGAAGCCGTAGCGCAGGGAGAAACGCAGGTCCCCCTCCTGCACCATGAGCGGATAGCCGCGATAGCCCGGACAGGTCCAGCTGGCGCCGAAATCGTCGGCATCGAGCACCAGGCACTGGTCCAGATCGAGCTCGGTATAGACGCTCATCGCCCCCGGCTGGGCCAAAGCGGGGCCCGTCGCCAATGCTAACGCCAGGACCGAATTGGTGAGCAGACTGTTAACCCTGAGCATCGCCAAAATGGTCTCCTCGCTATCGCATCGACATGATCGAGATCAATGTGCCACCATCATGGCCGTGCCAAGGGAAATGCAGTCGAACACGGAGGATCCAATGTTCAAGAATCTGCTGATCGCCATCGACGGTTCCGAGCTGGGCGGCAAGGCGCTGGATGCCGGAATCGCGCTGGCCCGCACCCATGAGGCCGGGCTGCTGATCCTGACCGCCACCGACCCGGTCAGCACCGGCATCGGCTCGGGCGGCTTCGGCACCATCGATGCCGGCCATATCGTCGCCCGGCTGGAAGAGAATTACGCCGCCGAGGCCAGGACGCTGCTTGCCGAGGCCAGCGCCCGCGCCGAAGCCGCCGGGCTCGCCGCCCAGACAGTGCATGTGCCGCGCCAGCGTCCGGCCGATGCCATTCTGGCCGCCGCCAAGGAGCAGGGCATCGATACCATAGTCATGGGCTCCCATGGACGGCGCGGGCTGGGACGGCTGCTCCTGGGCAGCCAGGCGGCCGAAGTGCTGGCGCGCTCGCCCATTCCGGTGCTGATCGTCAAATAGGCCGGACCGCCGGGTGGTGCGGCGGATTTGAGACTTGCCTTTGGCGGGCTTTGTGGGCAGAACCTGCCCCCATTCCGTCCCCTCCCGCACGGCAAGCCAAGGCTAGACATGAATATCGACGCGATCCCCACCGGCAAGAATCCGCCCGACGACCTCAACGTCATCATCGAGGTCCCGCTCGGTGGCGAGCCGATCAAGTACGAAATCGACAAGGAGAGCGGCGCGCTGTTCGTCGACCGCTTCCTCTATACGCCCATGCGCTATCCGGGCAATTACGGCTTCGTGCCCCATACCCTGTGCGGCGACGGCGACCCGCTCGACGTCATCGTGATGAATTCGCGCCCCCTGGTGCCCGGCGCCGTGGTGCGCTCGCGCCCGGTCGGCGTGCTGTTCATGGAAGACGATGGCGGCCAGGACGAAAAGATCATCGCCGTGCCGGTCTCCAAGCTGACCCGCATGTATGACGGGATCACCGATATCGGCGACCTGCCGGAAATCCAGCTCGAACGGGTCAAGCACTTCTTCACCCATTACAAGGATCTCGAGCCGGGCAAATGGGCCAAGATCGACCGGATCGGCAACCTGGCCGATGCGCGCAAGGTGATCCTCGATTCCATCGCCCTGGCGCAAAAGGCCTGATTTTTCGATCCTATCGCGGCTTCCGGCGTTGTACGAAGACCATATTCGTCCCGCCGGAGGCCTTTTTCTATGCATCGTCTCGCCGTCCTCGCCGCCACAGGCCTGCTTGCCCTGCCCGCGATCGCCCAGGAGGCGGCCATGCCCTCCGATGCCGATATCGCGAAAATCCTCGGCGACCGGATCGGCCGCGACCAGGCCAATGTCGGCATCGCCGTGGCGGTGATCGAGAACGGGCAAACCCGTTTCGTCTCCCATGGCACGATCGGCGTCGATTCGGACGTGCCGGTGGACGAGCACACAATCTTCGAAGCCGGCTCGATCACCAAGGTCTTCACCAATCTGCTGCTGGCGCAATTGGTGGAAGCGGGACGGATCGACCTCGATGCGCCCATCGCCACCTATCTGCCCGAAGGCACGATCCTGCCCCGGGAGGGCGGCCGCGCCATCACCGCCTTCGATCTCGCCACCCATAGCGCGGGCCTGTCGGGCCTGCCCGAGGACCTGATGGCGCGCGGCCTCGACAATCCCTATTCCGGCTATGGCGCCGAAGGGCTGATGGCCTGGCTCGCCGATTACGACCTGCCCCGGCCCATCGGCGAGAGCTTCGAATATGCCAATGCCGGCACGGCGCTGCTGGCCCAGGCCATCGAACAGGTCAGCGGCGAACCCTATGTCGACCTGCTGCAGCGAAACATCCTCGATCCCCTGGACATGGACGAAACCAGCCTGGCCCTGACCGGAATGGAGCGGCCCGACATGGCCCAGGGCCATGACGCGGCCCGCGAAATCGTGCCCTATTGGGATTTCGACGCCTTCGCCCCGGTGGGCGGATTGCTGAGCACCAGTTCGGACCTGGCCAAATTCATCGCCGCCGCCAGCGGCGCGGCGGACAGCGAATTGAAGCCGGCCTTCGACGCCATGCTGGCGCGCACCCGGCCGGCCGATGGCGGCGATTCCATCGGCCTGGGCTGGTTCCTCACCGATACGGGTCAGGGCGAGATCGTCTGGCACAACGGCATCACCGCCGGCTTCCGCAGCTTTGCCGGCTTCGAGCGGCAGAGCGGCAATGGCGTGGTCGTCTTGTCCAATATGGTGACCCAGGCCGGCATCGAGGATATCGGCATGCACCTGCTCGACCCGGCCCTGCCGCTGCGCGAACAGCCGCAAATCCGCACCCAGGTGGAGATCGACCCGGCCCTGCTCGACGATTATGTCGGCGAATATGTGCTGGGCCCGGGCGCCGTCATCACCATCACCGCCGAAAACGGCCGGCTCTTCGCGCAATTGACCGGCCAGGAACGCTTCGAAATCTTCCCCGAAAGCGAGACCGAATTCTTCTATCGCATCGTCGATGCGCAGATCACCTTCGATGTGCATGCGGGCGACGTGAAATCGCTGATGCTGCACCAGAACGGCCAGGACCTGCCGGGGCTGAAACTGGTGGAATAGGAGAGATTTGCCCTGCGGGACGGGTCGGAACCCGTCAAGGGGGAGGTGCCGCATCGCGTTTGGGGCACTATTGCGCGTCACACGCCGGCCCAACACCCTCCCCCTTGCGGGCAGGGCTGGGGTGGGGGTCGTGCGGTGATCCGCTGATGGACCCCCACCCTCATTCCCTCCCCTCAAGGGGGAGGGAGGCGATGGAGCCGTCAAATCAATGCAGGAAACGTTCAAAGGGAACACTCCCGGCGCAGGCCGGGATCCACCTTGAGGTGTTCCGCCGCGGAAGATGGACCCCGGCCTGCGCCGGGGTGACATCGGCGCGCGGGGGCGGGTCGGTTGGGGGATGACGCACATTCCCCCGGCGCCATTGCCAAGAGCGTGGCGGGGCGCTCATATGCCGGCATGACGCCCCTGCCCTATGACCTTGCCGCCCGCCTGTTCCAGATCGGCACCCGGCCCATCGATCCGGCGGACTGGCTGGAGCCGGACGCGGCCATGGCAGGCCAGCTCGCCGAAAAGGCGCGGCTGCGACACCTCCATCCCGAGGCGATCTTCGCCGAACGGCCGGAGAGCCGCCCCGCCCAGGCCGAAATCCTGGCGCTGCTGGCCCAATACCTGCCCGGGCGCTTTCCAAAGCTCTGGCGGCGCGAGGGGCGGGTCATCCATATCGCGCCGAGCGGCGAGACCATCGACCTCGATGGCGCGGACAGCCCGCTCCGTGTCGCCGCGCGGCTGATCCAGGACGATCTCCTGCTGCTCGAGCGCGACGCCGAGGCCTGGCGGCTGACCGCCGGGGCCCTGGCCTTTCCCTCCTCCTGGACGCTGGCGGAAAAGCTGGGCCGGAGGCTCGACGCCATTCATGATCCGGTGCCCGGCTTCGGCCCCGGCACGCGGGCGGCGCAGATCATGGCCCGCATGTTCGACGCCGCGCGGCCTGAAACCCCGATGCTGCGCTGGAATTTTTCGCTCTATGGCGATGCGCGGCTCTTCCATCCCGACAATCTCGGCCCGGAGGTGCCGCGCTTTGGCGCCGGGCAGCGCGCCGACCCGGTGGTGCTGCGGGTGGAACGGCAGACCTTGCGAAAATTGCCGCAGACCGGGGCCATGGCCTTCACCATCCGCATCGGGCTGCATGACCTCAACGCATTGGCAGGCCATCCCCAGGCCGGACGCATCGCCGCGGCCTTGCGCGAGCAGGTGGCGGCCCTGACCCCCGAACAGCTCGCCTATAAGGGCCTGACCCGGGAAAAGACCCGCCTGCTGGCGCGGCTGGACGAGATGGGCAAGGCTAGCGCGGGGCAGGTTTAGCATCCAACCCAATCGCAATCGTCACCCTCGGGCTTGACCCGAGGGTTCTTTGTTTTGGATGCATCGCAAACGCCCTCGGGTCAGGCCCGAGGGTGACGATCCGGGGGTGGGGGGAGTTCAGTTATCCACTGATGTCCGGTAAGCAAAAGGCCCGGAGCATGCGCCCCGGGCCGTCTTCGATCCGGTCCGGACAAGGGCCGGCTACATCGCCCAATTGGCCAGCACCGCCAGGAGCAGCAGGGCCACGATATTGGTGATCTTGATCATCGGATTGACGGCGGGGCCCGCCGTGTCCTTGTAGGGATCGCCGACGGTATCGCCGGTGACCGAGGCCTTGTGCGCATCCCCGCCCTTGTGGTGAGTGACGCCATGGCTGTCGGTAAAGCCGTCTTCGAAGCTCTTCTTGGCATTGTCCCAGGCGCCGCCGCCGGCCGTCATGGAAATGGCGACGAAGAGGCCGGTGACGATGACGCCCATCAGCATGGCGCCCAGGGCCGAGAAGGCATTAGCCTGGCCCGCAATCCACAGAATGGCGAAATAGACCACGATCGGGGAGAGGACCGGCAGCAGGCTGGGGACGATCATTTCCTTGATCGCCGCCTTGGTCAGCATGTCGACCGCCCGGGCGTAATCGGGCTTGGACGTGCCTTCCATGATGCCCGGATCGGCCTTGAACTGGCGGCGCACCTCCACCACCACCGATTGGGCGGCGCGCCCCACCGCCGTCATCGACATGCCGCCGAAGAGGAAGGGCAGCAGCCCGCCGAAGAGCAGGCCGACCACGACATAGGGATTGGCGAGATCGAAATTGACCGTCAGATCGGTGAAATAATGTTTCAGGTCCTCGGTATAGGCCGCGAACAGCACCAGCGCGCCGAGGCCCGCCGAGCCGATGGCATAGCCCTTGGTGACGGCCTTGGTGGTATTGCCGACGGCATCGAGCGCGTCGGTATTGTGGCGCACTTCCTTGTCGAGACCGGCCATTTCGGCAATGCCGCCGGCATTGTCGGTGACCGGGCCGAAGGCGTCGAGCGCCACGATCATCCCGGCAATGGCCAGCATGGTGGCGACCGCCACCGCGATGCCGAAGAGGCCCGCCAGGCTATAGGTGACGATGATGCCGGCAATGATGGTCAGGGCCGGCAGGGCCGTGGATTCGAGCGAGACGGCCAGACCCTGGATGACATTGGTGCCATGGCCGGTGACCGAGGCCTCGGCGATGGAATTGACCGGGCGGCGATTGGTGCCGGTATAATATTCGGTGATGACGATGATCAGCCCGGTAATCACCAGGCCGGTGACGCCGCACCAGAACAGGTGCCAGGGAGTGAAGCTCTTGTCGGCGGTCTCGATGGCCACGTTCATGTCGCCGAACATCAGCCACAGCACCGGCAACAGCGCGACCAGCGACAGCACGCCCGAGGCGATGACGCCCTTGTAGAGCGCGCCCATGATATTGTTGTCGGCGCCCAGCTTGACGAAATAGGTGCCGATGATCGAGGTCACCACGCAGGCGCCGCCAATGGCCAGCGGCAGGACCATGCCGATGAGCTTGAACTGCTCGGGCAGGATGATGGCGGCCAGCACCATGGTGGCGACGATGGTGACCACATAGGTCTCGAACAGGTCCGCCGCCATGCCGGCGCAATCGCCGACATTGTCGCCCACATTGTCGGCAATGGTGGCCGGATTGCGCGGATCGTCCTCGGGAATGCCGGCCTCGACCTTGCCCACCATGTCGCCGCCCACATCGGCGCCCTTGGTGAAGATGCCGCCGCCCAGGCGCGCGAAGATGGAAATCAGCGAAGCGCCGAAGCTGAGCGCCACCAGGGCATCGATGACAATGCGGCTGGTGGGCGCGAAGCCCATGCCGGTGAGGATCATGAAATAGAGCGTGACGCCGAGCAGGCCCAGCCCCGCCACCAGCATGCCGGTGACCGCGCCGGACTTGAACGCCAGGTCCAGCCCCTTGCTGAGTGAGCCCACGGCCGCCTGGGCCACGCGCACATTGGCGCGCACCGAAACGTTCATGCCGATGAACCCGGCCGCGCCCGAGAGCACCGCCCCGATCAGGAAGCCGATGGCGGCATAGATGCCCAGCAGCAGCCAGGCGGCGACCAGGATGACCACGCCCACGATGGCGATGGTGGTATATTGGCGTTTGAGATAGGCCGAGGCGCCCTCGCGCACCGCCGCGGAAATTTCCTGCATGCGCGCCGACCCCGCATCGGCCCTGAGCAGGCCCTGGGTGGTCACCACGCCATAAACGATAGACAGACCGCCACAGGCGACGATCAGCCAAAGTGCCAGATCCATAGGATAAGTCCCTTGAAGTTTTCTCCTCCGAGGACCCCGCACCGCCGCGCCCGGATCTTTTGCCCGGTGCGCACCAGCCCTCCGTCGGGCTCCTCCCGCAGGGGAGATTAGCCGGATTGCGGACTTAAGCAATGGAGATTGCGCTATTTTGTCGCGCCGCCGGCGCGGCGGGACGGCCCTAGGCCAGGGCGCGCGCCCGCGCCGCCAGCAGGTCCGCATCCCCCTTCACGGCCAGCGCCTTGATGCGGCCGGTTTCGCCGCTGACCAGGGAAAGACTGGATTTCGGCACGTCGAGCGCCCTGGCGAGCAGCGCCATCAGGGCCGCATTGGCCTTGCCCTTGTCGGGCACGGCGGCGACGCGGACGCGCAGCACGCTGGTGCCGTCGTCGCGGCTTTCGACGCCCATTATGGCGTCGCGACCGGCATTGGGCGTGACGCGGACATGCAGGATGAGCCCGCTCGCTTGCACCCGGAAGAAGCTAGATTCCGGCGCGGACAATTGCCGGATAGATGTAATAGCCGATGATCGACTGGATGAAGAAGATCAGGAGGAAAGCCACCAGCGGCGACAGGTCCAGCCCGGAGAAATTGGGCATGAAGCGCCGGATCGGCCCCAGGACCGGCTCGGTCAATTGGTTGAGCACCCGCCACACGGCGGCGACGAACTGATTGCGCGTATTGATGACGTTGAACGAAATCAGCCAGCTCATGATGATCATGATGAGCAGGACCCACCAATAGAGCTGCAGCAGGATGAGGACGATGTCGAGCACGGCGCGCATGGGCGTCTCCGGAGAAAGGTCGGCGCATTATCTAGTGGGTGCGGGCCGATGCGGCAAGTGCGCCGCTCCCGCGCCCGGGACCGGAAAGCTTCGGGGTCCCACACCGGATATGCGATGCAGGACCCCAAATGACTGACTTGTCCGGTACGCAGCACACTTCATCCGGACAGCACCCTCATTGCACGAAGCGTGCCAGTTCCGGGTCACCCGGAAAACCGGGACCAGAGATTAACGCCTTGTAAAATTTCGCATTTTGCCTCACGGGACCGCCTCGCAAAATGCAAGACATTCCGCAATTTGCGACAATGGCCCTATTCGGCCGGCTTGTCCCCGGTGGGGCGGCTGGGCTTCCAGGTGACAACGCGGAAGAGGTAGATCAGCACCACCAGGGCCAGCACCACATAGCTCAGCGGATCGAGCACCACTTCGATGACGTGGTAATGCTCGTGCAGGAGGAAGCCGGCCATGGTGAGGAAGGTGTTCCAGATCAGCGCGCCCAGCGTCGAGGCCAGCAGGAACAGCGGCAGCGGCATGCGCGAGAGCCCGGCCGGGATGGAGATCAGCGTGCGGATCAGCGGCACCAGGCGCCCGAACAGCACGATGATCGGGCCATAGCGCTTGAACCAGCTGACGGCGACGTCGATCTCGTCCGAATTCATCGCCATGAAGCGCCCGAAGCGATCGGCCAGCCAGCGCACCCGGGCCAGGCCGAAAAGGCGGCCTGCGAAATACCAGGGCAGCATGCCCACGACCGCGCCCAAGGTCGCCGTGACCAGCACGCCCACCAGGTTGAGATCGCCATTGGCCGCCGCGAAGCCGGCAAAGGGGATGATGAGTTCGGACGGTATCGGGGGAAAGAGGCTCTCGGCCAGCATGACGAGGAAAATCCCGACATAGCCCATTTCGGTTATGGTCTGGATGATCCAGTCGGTCATGCAAGAAACTCCTCGAACACAATGTCACCCCGGCGAAGGCCGGGGTCCATCCTGGGGGTCTACGCAGGTTCGGTGAACGTTGAGTTATCTCAAGATGGATCCCGGCCTTCGCCGGGATGACATCTGTGTGTGTGCGACAATCAGGCCGTCTTGGCGGCGCGGCTCATGCGCTTGCGATCGTTCGGATCGAGCCAGATCTTGCGCAACCGGATCGATTTGGGCGTCACCTCGACATATTCGTCCTCGGCGATATAGCCGAGCGATTGCTCGAGGGTGAGCTTCTTGGGCGTGGTCAGGCGCACCGCCTCGTCCTTGGACGTGGTGCGGATATTGGTGAGCTGCTTGCCCTTGAGCACGTTGACTTCCAGGTCGTTTTCCCGGGAATGCTCGCCGATGATCATGCCTTCATAGACGTCGACGCCGGCATCGATCATCATCGGGCCGCGATCCTCGAGGTTCCACAAGGCATAGGCGACCGATTGGCCGGTGCCGTTGGAGATGAGGACGCCCGTGCGCCGCCCCGGCAGATCGCCCTTATAGGGCACGAAGGAATGGAACAGGCGGTTGAAGATCGCCGTGCCGCGGGTGTCCGAGAGCAATTCGGGCTGGTAGCCGATCAGCGCGCGGGTGGGCACGACCAGCTTGATGCGGGTGCGGCCGACGCCCGAGGGACGCATATCGGTCAATTCGCCCTTGCGCTCGGTGAGCTTCTGCACGACCGTGCCGGTAAATTCGTCATCGACGTCGATGATGACTTCCTCGACCGGCTCCAGGGTCTGGCCGTCTTCTTCCTTGAACAGCACTTTGGGGCGGCCGATGGTCAGCTCGAACCCTTCGCGGCGCATGTTCTCGATCAGGACGGCCAGCTGCAATTCGCCACGGCCGGCGACGTCGAAGCTGTCGCCATCGGTGCCGGGGGTGACGCGGATGGCCACATTGCCCTCGGCCTCGCGCATCAGCCGGTCGCGGATGACGCGGGACTGCACCTTGTCGCCTTCCCGGCCGGCCAGCGGGCCGTCATTGATGCGGAAGGTGACCGACAGAGTCGGCGGATCGATGGGGCGCGCGGCGATCGGCTGGGTGATGGAGGGCGAGCAGATCGTATCGGCCACGGTGGAGGTTTCGAGCCCGGCAATGGCGACGATATCGCCGGCCTCGCCGATCTCGATGGGGCTGCGCTCGAGCCCGCGGAACGCCAGGACCTTGGACACGCGGCCCTTTTCGACTTCCTTGCCTTCCCGGTTCAGCGTGTGGATCGGGTCATTGGCCTTGACCGTGCCGGCGGCGATGCGCCCGGTGAGGATGCGGCCCAGGAAGGGATTGCGCTCGATGGTGGTGACCAGCATGCGGAAGGCGCCTTCCTCCACGTCCGGCTCGGGCACGTGCTCGACCACCTTGTCGAGCAGCGGGCCCAGCGATTCCTTGGGGCCGGCCGGATCGGCGGCCATCCAGCCCTGCTTGGCCGAACCGTAGAGCACCGGGAAATCGAGCTGTTCGGAGCTGGCATCGAGGGCGACGAACAGGTCGAAGACCTCGTCCAGCACTTCCAGGTGCCGTTCGTCGGACTTGTCGATCTTGTTGATCGCCACGATGGGGCGCAGGCCCTTGGCCAGGGCCTTGGACAGCACGAACTTGGTCTGCGGCATCGGGCCTTCGGCCGCGTCCACCAGGATCACCACGCCGTCGACCATGGAGAGGATGCGCTCCACCTCGCCGCCGAAATCGGCGTGGCCGGGCGTGTCCACGATATTGATGCGGGTATCCTTCCACATCAGCGAGGTGACCTTGGCCAGGATGGTGATGCCGCGCTCGCGCTCGATATCATTGCTGTCCATGGCGCGTTCCTCGACGCGCTCGTTCTCCCGGAAGGAGCCGGATTGCTTGAGCAGCACGTCGATCAGCGTGGTCTTGCCATGGTCGACGTGAGCGATGATGGCGATATTGCGCAGGGCCATGAGGGTCCGCCTTGTTGGCACGATCCGCAAAACCGCCCCACGGGAGGATCCTCGGGTGGGCTGGCCAGAACAAACCATGCGATATGATGGTGCCGGGGCCGAAAATCGGGGACAGGCCCGGCAGGGTCGCGGGCTGCATATAGCAAGAGGCTCGATTTCACAAGGTTTCAATCTGCAAAGGGGGGATGCAGATGGGCGGGGGAGGTTTGAATGAGCCATTCCCCCTCCCCAGCCCTCCCCGCAAGGGGGAGGGTGCCGGGCCGGTGTATAAGGCTGCCCCAAACTGGATGCGGCACCCCCTTGACCGGCAGTGTCTATTTGGGCGCTCGGCTCGCAGCAGGCTCGGCTCTTTTCCACCCTCCCCCTTGAGGGGAGGGCCGGGGTGGGGGTTCTGAAGGTGCAGCGTGCTCACATGGTTTTGGGGATCGCTGATGGACCTGAACCCCCACCCTCATTCCCTCCCCTCAAGGGGGAGGGAGGCGATGGAGCCGTCAAATCAAGGCAGGGAAGCGCCTAGAGCGACCGCCTTCGCGGGGGTGCCAATTGCGAAAGGTCATTTCAGCGACCTCGGAAGTTCCCCCGCCTGCCAGAGCCCCAGGCCAAAGCCATCGGGGTCCAGAAAGTCGGCGCTCCAGCCGCCGGGCGCCTCCGAGACCGGGGTGACGATGGTGACGCCCTTGGCCACCAGGTCGGCGACGACATCGTCGATGCCGCCTTCGGTGACGTCGAAGACCAGGGCCGGGGTATCGCCTCTCTTGCCCTCCATCTGGAAGAAGACCAGGTCCAGCCCGCTTTCCAGGCGCCCCTGCAGCCAGAAGGGCTCGGCCCCCTCCATGCGCTCGAGGTCCATGCCCAGCGTTTCGTTGTAGAAGGCCTCGGTGCGGGCGATGTCGGATACGTAGAAGACGATGCTGGCGCTTTTCGGCTTGAAGCTCATGGCGTGTTCTCCTTGAAGGTTATGTCTGTCTATTGCCGCGGCTCCGGTTTTTGTGAGCGCCGCACGATGAAAAGGTGTCCGTCCGGATCGTGACTGGCGAAAATCCCGCCATGGCGCCGCAGCGCCGGCAGCAGCGCATCGCGGATGCGGCCATAGGCGAGGTCGAGGCCGAGCCCGCTCAATTCCTCCGGCGCGGCCAGGCCCCGCGCGGTGAGAATGCGCTTGAGCGCGCTGACCCGCTGGCGCAGGGCGCTGTCCGGCAGATCGAGCAGATAGGCGATTTCGCGCCGATTATGCCCGGTCAGCACCAGGGCGGCGAGAATCTTGAGCGCCGGCGGCAGGCCGGCCAGGATTTCGGCGGGACCGGCAGGCTCCCGCTCCGGCTCCCGCGCAGGCGTCTGGCGGGCATCGTGCCAGGCGCTGTCCCGCGCCAGCCGCCGCCGCGCGGCGCGCAGGGCCATGCGGGCGCGATTGCGCACCACGCCGCGCAGCCAGGCCGCATTGGCCGGATCGGCGAGATCGTGGCGGCCGGCCTCGACCGCGATGAGCAGGGCCTCCTGCACCAGGTCCTCGGCCCCCTGCCGGCCGCCTTCGCGCCGGGCGATGGCCAGAAGCTGGGAATGAAGATGGCTGCGCATGTCCCGGCCTCCGGCTGGCCGAAGCCTATGATGCTTTTTTTGCCTGCGTCTTGACCGCTTCCGAATGCAGCAGATTGGCCAGGGTCGAGGGCTGCAGCGGCGGGGAGAACAGGAAGCCCTGCACTTCCGATACCCCGAAATCGCGCACCATGGCCAATTGTTCCTCGGTCTCGACGCCCTCGGCCGTGGTGACCATGCCCAGCGATTGCCCCAGCCCGATCACCGCCTTGATGATGGCGCGGCTGTCATTGCGGGTGGTGAGATCGGCCATGAAGGAGCGGTCGATCTTGATCTTGTCGAAGGGGAAGCTGCGCAGATAGGAGAGCGAGGAATAGCCGGTGCCGAAATCGTCCATGCAGATGCGCACGCCCATGGCGCGCAAATCATGGAGGGCGGCGATGGTGGCCTCGCTGTCGGTGAGCAGCAGGCTTTCGGTGATTTCCAGCTCCAGCCGGGTCGGCTCCAGCCGCGCCTCGCTGAGGGCCGCCTTGACCTGGCCCACCAGGTCCTTCTGCCGGAACTGCACCGGGGAGAGATTGACGGCGACGCGCACCCCGCTGGGCCAGGCGGCGGCCGCCCGGCAGGCCTCGTGCAGCACCCATTCCCCGATCGGCACGATCAGCCCGGTATCCTCGGCCACCGGCACGAATTCGGCCGGCGAAATGGTGCGCTCGTCATGGTCCCAGCGCAGCAGGGCCTCGACGCAGCTCACCCGGTTTTCGCCCAGGCCCAGCAGGGGCTGGTACATGAGCCGCAATTCATTGCGCTGCATGGCCAGGCGCAGGCCCGCCTCGATGGAGCGGCGCTGCTGGAGTTCGGCATCCATGCCGGTTTCGAAGAAATGATAGGTGGAGCGGCCTTCGGACTTGGCCTTGTAGAGCGCCAGGTCGGCATTCTTGACCAATTGATCGGTGGAGGTGCCGTCGCCGGGCCCCACGGCAATGCCCACCGAGGCGCCGATCTCGATCTGCTGGCCGCCGATATTCATCGGCGTGCGCATGGCCTTGACGATGCGATCCGCCACCCTGGCGGCCTGGTCGACCTCTTCGATCGGGCGCAGCAGCAGCGCGAATTCGTCCCCGCCCAGCCGTGCCAGCAGATCGGTTTCCCGCGTCGTGCCCCAGAGCCGCACCGCGGCCTGCTTGATCACCTCGTCGCCCACCGCATGGCCCAGCGTGTCGTTGACGGCCTTGAAATGATCGAGGTCGATATAGAGCACCGCCGCCATCTCGCCGCGCTTCAGCCCCGCCTCGGTGCGGGCCATCTGCTCGAGGAATTCGATGCGATTGGGCAGATCGGTCAGCGCGTCATGGCGCGCCAGGTGCCGGATGCGCGCCTCGGCCTGGCGCTGCTCGGTAATGTCCTCATGGGTGGAGACCCAGCCGCCATCCTTCATCGGATGATGCTGCATCAATATGGTGCGGCCATTGAGCTCGTGGATATTCTTGCCATATTCACGCTTGGCGATGACGTCGCGGCGCCAGGAAATATATTCGTCCTTGCTGCCGCTGGTCGACATGCCCATGTCGAACAGATGCCCCAGAATGTCCTCGAGCTGGGTGCCGGGGCGCAGCAGCGTCACCGGCAGGTTGTAGATGCGCGCATAGGGCTCGTTGCAGATGACCAGCCGCCCCCGCGCATCCATCATGCACAGGCCAATGGAAATATTGTTGACCGCCGCATCGAGGCGGATGTTCTGCCGCTCCAGCTCCAGCTTGCGCTTCTGCTGGCTTTCCAGCCGCGCGATCTCGTCGGTGATGTCCTCATGGGTCACCACCCAGCCCAACTTGTCCGAATAGATATGGGCGGTCTCGATGATGCGGCCGCCGGCGACCACTTCCTGGCTCTTGTGGCGCGCCCCATGGCGATTGGCCAGGAGGTCGCTGGTATAATGTTCATAAAAGGCTTCCGGGCTCTGCCCGGCATGATTGCCCAGCCGCGCCGAGAGGTGCACGATATCTTCCAGCGTCATGCCGCGATGGATGGCATCTTCGGAAAAGCCGTAGAAATCCCGGTAACGCTTGTTCCACATCAGCAGCCGGAATTGCGGCGACCAGACGCAGAACCCATAGGGCATGCTTTCCAGCGCCGCATCCAGGAGCAGCGCCTCGGCAACTTCGCCCACCTTGCCGGTTTCATCCGAGCGCATCGAGTTCCCTTGTTCCCCAGCAGCTTTCCCCGACCGGCGCAAAGGCTAATAAGCCGCGCTTAACGGCCGATTAAGCGCCAGCTACATCGATTGCGGCATTATCCCGCCGAGGCGCGCCGCGCCAGCTTCGGGCGCGAGATTGCCCATATCGAGCCGGAGCGCATAATCCTTGCCTTCATGCACCGCCTCCTGCCAGCGGGCGACGGGCGCGGGAATGCCGGGTCCGGCGACATAGCCCCGCGGATCGGCATTGCGCCGGGCCATGATGATCTCGATGGGGCAATCGATCCCCACCAGGATCGGGTTCAGTCCATTGAGCTCCTGGCGCAGCACATCCAGCGGATCGAAGGGCGCGGCATAGACCGAATGCATGCCCAGATCGGCGACCACGTCGAAACCCTGCCGGGCAAAGCCGGCCATGGCGGAGAAAAAGCCGGTATAGAGCCGCCGCACCTCCGGCTCGAGATCGGGCCGCTCGCCGCCGGGCCGCAATCCGATCCCCGGCAGCAGCGCCGGCGGCAGCGTGCCATTGAAGGCATCGACCCCCCAATTGATCCAGCGCCCCGGCACATGGGCCTGCACCGCCCGGGCCAGCGTCGACTTGCCGGAGCGCGGCGCGCCATTGAGAATGAGAATGCGGCCGGGCATGGGGCGTCTCCATCTGTTTGGCCTTGGCGCATCACCGGATCATTCCCGCGAAAGCGGGAACCCCTGTTCACCAAAACGGAGGTCCCCGCTTTCGCGGGGATGACACCGGGTAAAGCCCGGCCTCATTCCCTGCCATCGCAGGGGCCGGTCAGACGCCGCGCGCCTTCTTGTTGCGGGCCGCCCAGGTCTTGAGGCGCAATCCGTTGAGGCGGATGAAGCCTTCGGCGTCCTTGTGGTCATAGGCCACCGCGCCTTCCTCGAAGGTGACGAGGTCTTCCGAATAGAGGCTATAGGGCGAGGTGCGCGCCACCACATTGGCCGAGCCCTTGTAGAGCTTGACCGTGACTTCGCCGGCGACGAATTCCTGGCTCTTGTCGATCAGCGCCTGCAGCATTTCGCGCTCGGGCGAATACCAGAAGCCGTTATAGATGAGCTCGGCATATTTCGGCATGATCTCGTCCTTGAGATGGGCCGCGCCGCGATCGAGCGTGATCGATTCGATGCCGCGATGGGCATGCCAGAGCACGGTGCCGCCGGGCGTTTCATAGACGCCGCGCGACTTCATGCCGACGAAGCGGTTTTCGACCAGGTCCAGCCGGCCCACGCCATGCTTGCCGCCCAGTTCGTTGAGCTTTTCCAGCAAAGCGGCGGGCGAGAGACGGACGCCATTGACCGAAACCGCGTCGCCCTTCTCGAAGCCGATCTTGACATATTCGGGACTATCGGGGGCCTTTTCCGGATCGGTCGTGCGCTGGAACACGTAATCGGGCGCTTCCATTGCCGGGTCTTCCAGCACGCGGCCTTCCGAAGAGGTGTGCAGGAGATTGGCGTCGACCGAGAAGGGCGCCTCGCCGCGCTTGTCCTTGGCGATGGGGATCTGGTGCCGCTCGGCATATTCGAGCAGCTTGGTGCGGCTGCGCAAATCCCACTCACGCCAGGGCGCGATGACCTTGATCGAGGGATCGAGGGCATTGGCGGTCAATTCGAACCGCACCTGGTCATTGCCCTTGCCGGTGGCGCCATGGGAAATGGCATCGGCTCCGGTTTCATGGGCGATTTCCACCAGGCGCTTGGCGATGAGCGGACGGGCAATGGAGGTGCCGAGCAGATAGAGCCCCTCATACATGGCATTGGCGCGGAACATCGGGAAGACGAAGTCCGACACGAATTCCTCGCGCAGATCCTCGATATAGATGTCCTTGATGCCGAACATCTCGGCCTTCTTGCGCGCCGGCTCCAGCTCCTCGCCCTGGCCCAGATCGGCGGTGAAGGTCACCACCTCGCACTGATAGGTTTCCTTGAGCCATTTGAGGATGATGGAGGTGTCGAGCCCGCCCGAATAGGCCAGCACGACCTTCTTGATGTCATTCGCCATTTTTATGTCCCGAAAAACGATGGTGACAGGATAATTCAGCATGGGCGCAATAAACTTGCAATTATCGCAAGAACCGCGCAGAAATTGGCATAAGCTGCCAATGATTGGCAGATGGAACGCAGAACGTGTCAGAAAAACTCGACGCCATCGACCGCCGCATTCTCCGAGCATTGCAGCGCAATGGCCGCATGTCCAACGTGGAACTGGCCAATGAGGTGGGGTTGTCGCCCTCGCCCTGCCTGCGGCGGGTGAAGCTGCTCGAGGAAAAGGGCGTCATCGACCGCTATGTCGCCGTGCTCAACGGGCCCAGGATCGGCCTGGGGCTGACGGTCTTCACCCGCATCTGGTTCAAGACCCAGCACGCCGAAACCACTAACCAATTCGCCGAGACGGTGCGCAATTTTCCCGAAGTGGCCGAATGCTACCTGACCACCGGGGAATGCGACGCGCTGCTGCGCATCGTCACCACGGATCTGCATGCCTATTGGCGCTTTCAGTCCGATTACCTGATGCGCATTCCCAGCGTGCAGAGCGTCAAGACCGACGTGCCAATGGAAACGATCAAGGCGAGCCTGGAATTGCCGGTCTGACCTGCCGCGATCCGGTCATGTCCACCGGCCGGCACCTCTCCCTTGACGGGAGCGTGTTCGCCCTGGAGGTTTCCCTGCATTGATTTGGCGGCTCCATCTCCCCCTCTCCCCTCAGGGGAGAGGGCGGGGTGAGGGGTGAAGGCCCCGCGGCAGGACCACGACGCTGAACCCCTCACCCGGCGCGAACGCGCCGACCTCTCCCCTCAGGGGAGAGGTAATCAACGCCCAACGCTGGTCCCAAACACGCCCCACCTGTTCACCGGCACGCTTTGATGCAATTGTGCGCCCCGCACCCAACCGAGCCCCGCCATGCCCGCTTTCCTGCCCGACCTGCCCGTCATCCTCGGCTTTGCCCTGGCCGCTTTCGTGCTGGCGGTGACGCCGGGACCGGATATGGCCTTGTTCGTGTCGCGCACCATGAATTGGGGGCGCAGCCATGGCTTCGCCACCGTGCTCGGCGCCATTACCGGCATCGGGGTGCATACCATGCTGGTAGCCTTCGGCATTTCGATGCTGATCGTCACCGCGCCGGCCGCCTTCTGGGTGCTGAAGATCGTCGGGGCGCTCTATCTGGTCTGGCTGGCCATCCAGGCCATCCGCGATGGTGGCGGCATCCTGGTGACGAAAGCCGCCGGCAGGCAGCCGAGCTGGGGCCAGTCCTATCTCACCGGCCTGGGCATCAACCTTACCAATCCCAAGGTGGCCTTGTTCTTCGTGACCTTCCTGCCGCAATTCGTTTCGGCCGACGATCCGGCCGCCGCGGCCAAGCTGATCTTCCTGGGCGTGGAATTCGTCATCGTCTCGATCCCGGTGGTCATCGCCATCGTGCTCTTCGCCGAATGGCTGACGCGCACGCTCAAGGAAAATGCCTGGGTCGGCAAGGCGCTCAACTGGAGTTTTGCCGCCGTCTTCATGGCCTTTGCCGCAACCATCCTCCTCGCCGAAGGCCGCAAGTAAAGTGAACTACCGCCACGCCTTTCACGCCGGCAATTTCGCCGACGTGGTCAAGCACATCATTCTGACGCGCATCCTCGCCTATCTGATGAAGAAGGATGCCGCCTTCCGGGTGATCGACACCCATGCCGGCATCGGGCTCTATGATCTCTTCGGCACCAAAGCCGAGCGCACCGGCGAATGGCAGGACGGGATCGGCCGGCTGATCCAGGCCACATTGCCGCCCGACATCGCCGCCCTGCTCGCGCCCTATCTCGATGCCGTGCGGGCCCAGAACCCCGATGGCGCGCTGCGCTATTATCCCGGTTCGCCCTTCATTACCCGGCACATGCTGCGCGCGCAGGACCGGCTGATGGGCTTCGAGCTCCATCCCCTCGATGCCGAGGCGCTGCGGGAAAATTTCGCCGGCGATGTCCAGACCCGCATCACCGCGCTCGATGCCTGGAAGATTTTCGGCACCCATCTGCCGCCCAAGGAAAGGCGCGGCCTGGTCCTGGTCGATCCGCCCTTCGAGGAAAAGGGTGAATTCGCCCGCATGGCCAAGAGCCTGGTGCAGGGCCATCAGCGCTGGCCCGGCGGCACCTATGCCTATTGGTATCCGATCAAGGAGCCGCGGGAAGTCGACGCCTACGTAAAGGCGCTCAAGGCCAGCGGCATTGCCAAAATCCTGCGGATCGAACTGACCATCGACAGCCCCGCCACCCCGCCGCGCCTGCACGGCACCGGCATGATCGTGGTCAACCCGCCCTATGTGCTGGAACAGGAAATGCGCAACGTGCTGCCGGTTTTGGCGGACTTGCTTGGTGTTGAGGGGCGCGGACGGTGGAGTGTGGATTGGGTGGCGGGGGAATAGCGCGTTCCCCCAAAGACCTCATGGTGAGCCCGTCGAACCACGAGGTCGGGCACGCTGAAATTTGAGTGCCACGCCCTCGCCCTTCGACAAGCTCAGGGTGAGGTCTACTGGATCAGCGGAGGCACTACAGCACCAGGAGCGCGTCCCGATCCTTTTTGCTCAGCCGTTCGCTCTCGCTCTTGAGCTGCCCGCAGGCGGCGAAGATGTCGCGGCCGCGGGGGGTGCGCACCGGGCTGGCATAGCCGGCCTTGTTGACGATGTCGGCGAAGCGCTCGATGCGGCTCGAGGGCGAGGTGCCGTAGTTCGAACCGGGCCAGGGATTGAACGGGATGAGGTTGATCTTGGCCGGAATGCCGGCCAGGAGGCGCACCAGCTCGCGCGCTTCCGCATCGCTGTCATTGATCCCGTCCAGCATCACATATTCGAAGGTGATGCGGCGGGCATTGGAGAGGCCCGGATAATTGCGGCAGGCTTCGAGCAATTCCTTGAGCGGCCATTTCTTGTTGATCGGCACCAGCACGTCGCGCAGGTCGTCGCGCACCGCATGGAGCGAAATGGCCAGCATGACGTCGATCTCACGACCGGTCGGCTCGATATAGGGCACGACGCCGGACGTGGACAGCGTGATGCGGCGCTTGGAAATCGACATGCCGTCGCCGGCCGAGGCAATGAGCAGGGCCTGTTTGACATTGTCGTAATTGTAGAGCGGCTCGCCCATGCCCATCATCACGATATTGGTGATGGCGCGGGTCTCCCCGCCGGGCACGAGACCGCCATCGTCGGGGCGCGAACCGCCGGGAAAATCGCCCAGGCGCTCGCGCGCCATCAGGACCTGGCCCAGGATTTCCCCCGCCGTGAGATTGCGCACCAGCTTCTGCGTGCCGGTGTGGCAGAACGAGCAGGTCAGCGTGCAGCCGACCTGGGACGAGACGCAAAGCGTCCCGCGATCGCTTTCGGGGATATAGACGGTTTCCACCTCGACCGGCGGCATATTGGGGTTCTGCGGATCGCGGAAGCGGAACAGCCATTTGCGCGTGCCATCGACCGAGACCTGTTCGGTGACGATTTCCGGGCGGTCGAGATTGAAGGCCTCGGCGAGCTTCTGGCGCACCGGCTTGGCCACATTGGTCATGCGGTCGAAATCGGTGACGCCGTTGACATAGAGCCAGTTCCAGAGCTGGCTGGCCCGCATCCGCCCTTCCCGCTCGGGCACCACGTCATGCTCGATCAGCGCCGCGGCAAGCCCGGCCTTGGACAGGCCGATCAGCGACGGCCGGCTGGCCATCGCGGGGCGGACGGCACTCGAATGGTCAAGGTTCAGCGCAAGGCTCATGGGCGGGCACGCGGGCTCACAAATGCGGGAAGTGCGCGCCAATAGCACAGGCGCAGCCAATTATCAAAGCGCGACGCGCTCACGAAGGGCTGATCGCGGGCAGGCCCGCTATTCGCCCGGAGCGGGATGGCCCGGCTTTTTCGACCGGTCCAGCGTCAGGACGAAGGCCGCTATCGCGGCCGCGCCGATGAAGACGATCCCGTAGCTGAGCAGAAATCCGAAATCGGTCATTCTTCCAACTCTTTCAGGGCAATTCTCGCCAGTAAATGTAGGCCCGCGCTCGCCAGAATACAACCGAACACCAGGAGCGGGATCAAAGGCGAGGCCGGGCCGGATACGGCACTGGCGACCAGCGGGGCAAAGCCGCCGATGCCGAAAAAGGCCATGGCGAGGCCATTCATGTAGTTCGCGGTGAGCTTGCGCTGTTCATTGCGAACCAGCTTGCTCATGCATCAGCACTCGGCGCCGATGGCCTGCTGGGCGGCGGTAGCGCCGGAGAGGGAATAGGATTGGGTGACCTGGTTGCCATTGGCGGCGGTGCCGGTGACTACCAGGGTCGAGCCGGCGCGGATGGCGGCGGCCAAATTGGCGGCCTGGGCGCTGTCGTCGAGCCAGGCGGCGTCGCCCTGGGTGAAGAGCGGGAAGCTCTGCCCGCCCACCGCCACGCTGGCGGTGGAGCCGGTCTGGAAAGTATAGCCGGCTACCACGTTGAATTCGGTCACCACGTCCTCTGCCGGGCGGTTGGTGACATAGACATAGGCCTCGCCGGTGACCTCTGCCGCCGGCTCGCTGCTCTTGGGCCGGGTCATGGCGAAGCAGATCGTGCCGGTGCCGTCATCGGCGGCATAGCTGGACCAGTCGCGAAAATCCCCCAGCACCCGCGCCGATTGCGCCTGGACCGGCAGGATCGTGGCGAGGGCGACGGCGAAAGCGGCGGCAAGGGCGGAAATTCGGATCATCAGCAGGACTGCTCTCAAGAAGCAAAGGGCGGCGGACCCAGAGGCCCGGCGCCCAGTTAGGGTGTTTCCGGCGCGCGGGGCAAGCCTTTACTGGCAGGCCGCGTCGATGGCGTTCATGGCCGCGGTGGCCCCGGACAGCGAATAGGTATCCACCGTATCGGTGCCGCGCTGGCTGGTGCCGCGCACCACCATCTGGTTGCCGGCCTTGAAGGCCTGGACGAACCCCGCCTCGTCCCCGGAGGAGGCCAGCCAGGCCGTCGAGCCGCGCGCCGCCATCGTATAGGAGCGGCCATCGACCGAGACCGAAGCCTTGGCGTCGGTGGTGTTGTAGGGATAGCCGATCTGCGTCTGGGCCTCGTTCTTGGAGCCCATGCCCTTGCGGTGCACGATGAGGAACTTGACCGGATCGCGATTGACCCCCGCGGGTTCGCTGCGCGTGGGTTCACCGATGATGAAGCAGAGCTGTCCACTGGCATCGCTGGCCGTATAGGCCGACCAGGCATTGAACGTCCCCAGCTCGGTGGCCTGCTGCGCCTGCGCGGCCGGCGCCAGAGCCATGAACGCTGCGACCGCGAGCCCGATCGAGAGGCCACCGGTTTTCATCGTCATCGCCAATTCTTCCTCTTGTCTTGCTGCAATTCGGGGGGAGTCCTGCCCGCACAGAATGCCCCGAATAGGGTTACCAAGGTGTCAAATCCGCCTGTATTCGACAGCATTTGCCTCAAATGGAAGCCAATCGCGGCGGCAATTTGGCGGCGCCGGAGCTTCCGCGCCCCGTTTGGGGCCGAAGGGTTAACGCCGCGCTAACGCTCACGCCGCCAGCGGATAGCTCTGTTCCACCAGATAGGGCCCGCCGCCGACCGAATCGCGGCTCGAAAACAGGACGAACCGCGCCGGCACGAAAGTCAGCGGCTCGAAGCGCGCCGCCTCGGCGATGAAGCGGGCCATGTCCTCGGCCGCGGTGCCGCGCAGCCGCGCCAGGGTGACATGGGGCACGAATTTGCGTCCTTCGGGTGGCAGGCCCGCCCGTTGCAGCACCCGTTCATGGGCCGCCTGCAGCCGGCTCAGCGCCTCGGAGGGCTCGACCCCGGCGAACAGGGCCCGCGGCTTGTCGCCGCCAAAGGTGCCCAGATGGGTGAGGCGGATGGAAAAGCGCAGCGAATTGGCCAGCCGGTCGAGGCTGTCGGCCACCTCGTCGGCGGTCTGCCCATCGACATCGCCGATGAAGCGCAGCGTGATGTGATAATTTTCCGGATCGATCCAGCGCGCACCGCTCAGCCCGCCGCGCTTGAACGAGAGCGCGAAGGCGACGTCCTGGGGAATTTCAAGGCCGGTAAAGAGCCGGGGCATGGCGTCCTCCCTGGCGAGGCGATGATCGACGCGATTCTGCCCCGACCCTAACACAATCATTTTATCGGGCCAGTCCCGATGCCGCAGGGGACCATTTATCCTTGTCAATCAATGATTGTGTCCCCATATTCCGTGCCAAGTGGCAAGAGCCAATTGCCCCCGGCGGTAGCAAGACCGCAATTTCGATTGGGAAAGGAAACCTGAGAATGGCTGAATATGACCGTCAGACCCTCAATGCGCGGGCCGGCTCGGCCTTGGCCATCGACGAGGGCCTGCGCAGCTACATGCTGCGTGTCTACAATTACATGGGCCTGGGCCTGGTGATCACCGGCCTGGTGGCCTGGTTCGCCGCCGCCGCGGCCGTCACCACCGATCCGTCCGCCGCCGTGGCCCAGCTCGAGAACGGCCGCTACCTCACCCAGTGGGGCACGCTCCTGTTCGGCAGCCCGCTGTCCTGGGTCGTCATGCTGGCGCCGCTCGGCTTCGTGCTGGTGCTGAGCTTCGGCATCAACAAGCTGTCCGTACCGGCGGCGCAGGGCGTGTTCTGGGCCTTCGCGGCCATTATGGGCCTGTCGCTGTCCTCGATCTTCCTGGTCTATACCGGCGCCTCCATCGCCAAGGTGTTCTTCATCACCGCCGCCACGTTCGGCGCGATGAGCCTCTACGGCTACACCACCAAGCGCGACCTGACCGGCATGGGCAATTTCCTGTTCATGGGCCTGATCGGCATCATCATCGCCTCGATCGTGAACATCTTCATGCAGTCCTCGATGATGGAATTCGTCATCTCGGTGGTCGGCGTGCTGATCTTCACGGGCCTGACCGCCTATGACACCCAGAAGATCAAGGAAAGCTATTCCGAGCATTATGGTGCCGATGTGATGGCCAAGAACGCCATCATGGGCGCGCTCTCGCTCTATCTCGACTTCATCAACCTCTTCATGATGCTGCTGCGCCTGTTCGGCAACCGCGAGTAACAGCAAGAGCCTTGATGGTCCGATCAAACAATTTGGTTGGACGGCAAACCGGACCGCAGCCTACAAAGCTGCGGTCCTTTTCTTTGCGCTGACGCCATGTCCGATATCCTGCTCCGCACCTTTGCCTGGTCCGACATTCCCGCCATCACCGCGATCTATCGCCATTATGTCGAGCACAGTGCCGTCACCTTCGATACCGAGGCGCCGGGCGAGGAAGCCATCGCCGAAAAATATGCCGGGCTGAAAAAGCTCGGCCATCCGCTGATCATCGCCGAGCGGGCGGGCAAAGTGGCGGGCTATGCCTATGCCAGCTTCTACCGCCCCCGCGCCGCCTATCGCTTCACGGCCGAGGATTCGATCTATCTCGATCCCGAGGAGACCGGAAAGGGCCTGGGCAAGCTGCTGCTGAGCGAATTGCTGCTCCAGTCCAAGGCCTTCGGCTTCCGCCAGATGCTGGCCGTGATCACCGCCGACACCGCCAATTCCATCCGCCTGCACGAGCAGTTCGGCTTCAGCAAGGTCGGCTATTACACTGGCGTCGGCTACAAGTTCGATCGCTGGCACGACATCGTGCACCTGCAGAAGACGCTCTAGGCGACATGGCCGTTCTGCATCTCATGGTCGGCCTGCCCGGCTCGGGCAAGACCACCCGGGCAAAGGCGCTGGCGGCAGAGACCGGCGCCCTACGCCTGACGCCGGACGAATGGCAGAACCGGTTGTTCAGCGACGACATGCATCATCCCGACCATGACCGGCGCCACAGTGAAATCGAGGCGCTGATGTGGGAAATCGCCACCGCTTTCCTGGGCGCCGGAGGCGACGTCATCCTCGATTTCGGCTTCTGGACACGGGCCGAACGGGCAAGCTTCGCCCGCCGCGCCGAAGCCATGGGCGCGCAATGCCGAATCCATTACGAGGACATCGCGCTCGACGAGCTCGAGCGGCGCGTATCGGCCCGCAATGCCACCGCCGCCGGCGGTCATTTCGTCATTCCGCTCGACAATCTCCGCCAATGGGCAAAAGTGTTCCAGCCGCCGGATGCAGAGGAATTGTCGGGCCGCTTCACCGCCTGAGCGTTTTGCGCATCGGATAACCCGCTTTGCATCTGCTGAAACACCAGTAGACCTCATCCTGAGCCTGTCGAAGGGCGAGGTCGTGGCACTCGGGCTTCGGCGGGCCCGACCTCGTGGTTCGACAAGCTCACCATGAGGTCTTCGGGAGCGTTCGCGTCAGAAAAGTCAGATAGCTGCGCGCCGGGCGTATCGTCAGGTCAGCCGATGACGGCAAGGTCGGGATCGAGCACGCGCAGGACCTGGGCCAGGTCATGGCCACGCTTGAGAATGCGGCCCTGCTGATTGGTGACGATATATTGGCCCTGCTTGTTGCGCAGCTTGGGATTCTTCTCCACCACGAAAAGCGGGCGTTCGGACACGCGGGCATAGATGGAGAACAGCGCCCGGTCCTTGAGGAAATCCATGGCGTAGTCGCGCCATTCCCCTGCCCCCACCTTGCGGCCATAGACCGACAGGATCTGCATCAGTTCGCGCCGGTCGAAGGCGACGATGGGCATGGCGGAACGCGATGGCTGGGCCTGCGGTTCGCCCACATGCACCAGGGAAAGCTTCCGATGATCGTTTGCGGGACCCTGCACGCCGCCTCAATGCCTTGTCATTGCGCCGTCATGATCGGCCCATTCGCCAGGCATGGCAAGGGGGACGAAATTCCCCAATTCGGCCATTATCTGTCCCTTTTGGCGCCCCATTGACCGGCCATTGTTCAACCATTGCCTCCAGTGGCTGGCGATCGGGCCGACCGAGCCCCCAAACCATGACGCCCGATTGCCAGCCGCCCCCGACCTGAAAAGTTGACCTTAGTCAGTCACCCGCTCCTGCCTCCAGGGAGCGGGTTTTTTCGTATCCGCCGTCCGGGGATCAGAATTCGTAGAATGCCGCGCCCAGGATCGGCCCGGGCAGGCCGTTGCGCTCGTTCTGCACCAGGACGGCAAGGCCGGTATTGCCCGGCGCGTCGCCCTGCAGGCCGGCCAGCGGCAGCTTGATCTCGGCGCCGGTTTCCGCTTCCCACATGCCCAGGATCTGCCGGTCGGTGACCACCTGGGTATAGACCATGTTCTTGCCGGCATTCTCCCCGGCATCGATCGCGACATCGGCCCGCACCATGTAGCGCACCAGCCAGATATTGGCGTCGGCCAGGGTCTCGTCGGCGGGCACGCGCACGGCCAGCATGTCGCCCTGGGGGCTGAGATCGACGGCCAGCGGCAATTGCGCCGAGGCCAGCGCATCCTGGACCGCGTCGCGCTTGGAGCCGACCACGCCTTCGGCCCCGTTCACCACCATTTGCGGCGTATAGATGCGCGAGGAGCCCCAGCTCTTGGCATAGGCGCGCTGGCGATCGGAAAAGCCCTTATGGGCGAAGGTATCTTCCCAGCCGATATAGTCCCAGTAATCGACGTGATAGGCCAGCGCCACCACGTCGCCGCGCTCGGCCAGGCTGGTCAGCAGCGCATCGGCGGGCGGGCATTGCGAACAGCCCTGGCTGGTAAAGAGCTCCACCACCGCGCGCGGCTGGGCCGGCGCGCTCTCGGCACCGGGCGCCCCCACCAGAGCAAGGGAAAGGGCAGTGCCGGCAATGAAGGCGAGAGCGATGCGGGAGGACATGGGCAAGGTTTTAAGCCGCCGCGCCGCCGCCTGCCTAGTCAAAACCGGGTGAGAGAGGCCGATTTTCTGCCCCGGCGCGCAAAGAAAATGGCGGCCCCTCGGGACCGCCATCCTCAGATCGGCAATGTAAACGCTGCTTACGCGGCCACCAGGCTGCGCAGCACGTAATGCAGGATGCCGCCATTGCGGAAATAATCGAGCTCATTGGCGGTATCGATGCGGCAGCGGGTCTCGACATCGAGCACCTCGCCATTGGCGCGGGTGATCTTCACATTGACCATGGCGCGCGGCTCGATCTCGGCAATGCCGGCAATATCGATGGTCTCGGTGCCGTCCAGGCCCAGGCTCTGCCAGCTGTCGCCGTCCTTGAACTGCAGCGGAACGACGCCCATGCCGACCAGGTTCGAGCGGTGGATGCGCTCGAAGCTCTGCGCGATCACGGCCTTGACGCCGAGCAGGTTGGTGCCCTTGGCCGCCCAGTCGCGCGAGGAGCCGGTGCCGTATTCCTTGCCGGCGAAGATCACCAGCGGCGTGCCCTGGGCCTGATAGGCCATGGCCGCGTCATAGATCGGCATCTGCTCGCCCGAGGGCCCCTTGGTATAGCCGCCCTCGACGCCGTCCAGCATCATGTTCTTGATGCGGATATTGGCGAAGGTGCCGCGCATCATCACCTCGTGATTGCCGCGGCGGGCGCCGTAGGAATTGAAGTCCTTCGGGGCCACCTGGCGCTCGGTGAGATATTGGCCGGCCGGGGTGGTCGGCTTGAACGAGCCGGCCGGGGAGATGTGGTCGGTGGTGATCGAATCGAGGAACAGCGCCAGGACGCGCGCCGAGACCACGTCGGTCACCGGCTTGGGCTCGATGGTCAGGTCCTCGAAATAGGGCGGATTCTGCACATAGGTGGAGGACGAATTCCACCCATAGGTCTCCCCGCCTTCCACGGCGATGGCCTGCCAGTGCTTGTCGCCCTTGAACACGTCCGAATAGCGCGAGCGGAACATCTCGGCATTGACATATTTGCGTACGATCTCGGCGATCTCGTGATTGGAAGGCCAGATATCCTTGAGATAGACCGGCTTGCCGTCCTTGCCCGTGCCCAGCGGCTCGGTGGTGATATCGACATTGAGCGTACCGAGCAGCGCATAGGCCACCACCAGCGGCGGGGAGGCCAGGTAATTGGCGCGCACGTCGGGGTTCACGCGGCCCTCGAAATTGCGGTTGCCCGACAGGACCGAGGCGGCGACCAGCTTGTTCTCGTTGATGCAATCGGAAATGGCCTGCGGCAGGGGGCCGGAATTGCCGATACAGGTGGTGCAGCCATAGCCGACCAGGTTGAAGCCGATGGCGTCGAGATCGTCCTGCAGGCCCGCCGCGGTCAGGTAATCGGTGACCACCTGCGAGCCGGGGGCCAGCGAGGTCTTGACCCAGGGCTTGGAATTGAGCCCCAGCGCCCGCGCCTTGCGGGCGACGAGGCCGGCAGCCACCAGCACCGAGGGATTGGAGGTATTGGTGCAGGAGGTGATGGCGGCGATCACCACCGAACCATCGCCGATCTTGTATTCGGCGCCATTGACCGGGAACGCGGCTTCCTCGGGGATATCGTCGACGCCGGTGGCGCCTTCATCCACATAGCGGCTTTCCTGCTTGTCGGCCGGCAGGCGGGTGCGCTCGATGCGGCCGCCCGACAGGTCGGGCAGCGCTTCGGCGAAAGCGCGGGTGACGTCCTTGAGGGCCACGCGGTCCTGCGGGCGCTTGGGGCCGGACAGGGAGGGCACGACGGTAGAGAGGTCGAGCTCCAGCGTCGCGGTGAAGACCGGATCGGGGCTGTCCGAGGTGCGGAACATGCCCTGCGCCTTGGAATAGGCTTCCACCAGGGCGACGCGATCGGGATCGCGGCCGGTGGTGGCCAGGAATTTGAGCGTATCGGCATCGACCGGGAAATAGCCGCAGGTGGCGCCATATTCGGGCGCCATATTGGCGATGGTCGCCTGGTCCTCGAGCGAGAGGTAATCCAGGCCCGGCCCGTAGAACTCCACGAACTTGCCGACCACGCCCTTCTTGCGCAGCATTTCGGTGACGGTCAGCACGAGGTCGGTGGCGGTGATGCCTTCATTGATCTTGCCGGTGAGCTTGAAGCCCACGACTTCGGGGATCAGCATGGTGACCGGCTGGCCCAGCATGGCCGCCTCGGCCTCGATGCCGCCCACGCCCCAGCCCAGAACGGCCATGCCGTTGACCATGGTGGTGTGGCTGTCGGTACCCACCAGCGTATCGGGATAGGCGACGATCTCGCCGTTCTCTTCCTTGGTCCAGACGGTCTGGGCCAGATATTCGAGGTTCACCTGGTGGCAGATGCCGGTGCCGGGCGGCACGACGCGGAAATTGTCGAAGGCCGACTGGCCCCAGCGCAGGAATTCGTAGCGCTCGCCATTGCGCTCATATTCGAGCTCGACATTCTGCTGGAAGGCCAGCGGCGTGCCGAAGCTGTCCACCATCACCGAATGGTCGATGACCAGGTCGACGGGGACCAGCGGATTGATCTTCTGCGGATTGGCGCCCAGCTTGGCGGTGGCGTCGCGCATGGCGGCGAGGTCGACCACGGCGGGAACGCCGGTAAAGTCCTGCATCAACACGCGCGCCGGGCGATACTGGATCTCATATTCCGAGCTGCGGGACACCAGCCATTCGGCGATGGCCTTGATGTCTTCCTTCTTGACCGTGCGGTCGTCCTCGAAGCGCAGGAGGTTTTCCAGCACCACCTTCATGGAGCTGGGGAGCTTGGAAACGCCGGCCAGGCCATTCTTTTCCGCTTCCGGAATCGAATAATAGGTATAGGTCTTGCCGCCGACATTGAGCGTCGATTTGGATTTGAAGCTGTCTATCTGTGTCACGATGCTCCGCCCTTCTTGCTGCTGGCGCGTTTTTCCGGGCAGATGGGGCCGCCGGGAATTCGCGTTTTCTGGAATGAGTCCAATCTCCCCGGCTTATAGTCAATCGCTTGCACCCTTGCCAGTACGACCATGGGTTCAATACGAGATGGGGCCATGACGCAACGGCAAGTCTATCCTGAAATTTCCCTCGTGGCGGAAGGCCTTGCCTGCGGCCGGGGCGGCCATGCGCTGGCCGCCGATATCGCCATTGCCCTGGCTCCCGGCCAGGGCCTTCTGCTGCGCGGCCCCAATGGCGCCGGCAAGTCCACCCTGCTGCTGACCCTGGCGGGCCTGCTGCCGCCGCTGGCCGGCAGCATCCGCTATGCCGGACACGATGCCGAAGCCGGCCCGGCCCTGCATTATTGCGGCCATCGCAATGGCGTGCGCGCCCGGCTGGGCGTGGCCCAGACCCTCGATTTCTGGGCCGGCCTCAACGGCCGCACCGGCCTGTCCATCGCCGCGGCTTTGGAAGAGGTGGGGCTGGCCGGGGCGGCCGGGCTCGATGCCGGCTATCTCTCCGCCGGCCAGCAGAGGCGGCTGGCCCTGGCGCGGCTCCTGGTCACCCGCCGCCCACTCTGGCTGCTGGACGAGCCGAGCGCGGCGCTGGACACCGCCGGCCAGGCCCTGCTCGCGCGCCTCCTGGCGGACCATCTCGCCCGGAACGGCCTGGCCGTCATCGCCACCCATGACGCCATCGCCGTGCCGGATTTGTCCGTGCTCACCCTGGGAGAGGCGGCATGAACGGCTTTTCGGGCATCCTGCGGCGGGAATTGCGCCTGGCCCTGGCGGGAGGCGGCGACATGCTGACCCTGGTGCTGTTCTTCGTCATCACCGGGGCCTTGGTGCCCTTCGCCGTGGGCCCGGACAGGGAATTGCTGGCCCGGATCGCGCCCGGCATCGTCTGGATCGCCGCTTTCCTCGCCATGCTGATGGGGCTCGATCGCCTGCTCCGGCCCGATCGCGAGGATGGCACCCTGGCGCTCTACCGCCTGGCCGACCTGCCGCTTTCCGCCATCCTGGCCGCCAAAGTGATCGTCCATTGGCTGACCAGCGCCCTGCCCCTGATCCTGGCCGCGCCCTTCCTGGCGCTGATCCTGGGCATGGACCCGCAGACGTTCTGGCGCACCCTGCTCTCGCTGCTCCTGGGCACGCCGGCCCTCGCCGCCTTCGGCACATTCGGCGCCGCCGTAACCGTGGCGATCCGGCGGGGCGGGCTGCTCGCCCCCATCCTCATCGCCCCGCTCTGCGTGCCGGTGCTGATCTTCGGGGTGGGGGCCATATCGCCCCTGGGCGGTCCCGACCAGGCGGGGGCGGCGCTGCTCCTGCTTGCGGCACTCAGTCTCATGGCCTGCGCACTCTCTCCCTTCGCCGCCGCTTTTGCGATAGACTGGGGAGAAGAGTAGAGCCCCATTCCCATTCACCGGGACATTCCCGCGCAAGCGGGAAGCCCTGTTTGACCAGGCCGAAACGGAGGTCCCCGCTTGCGCGGGGATGACACAGCGATGCAGGATCGAGCTGTGACAAGAACAAGCTATCGAGCGGCATGACCATCGACACGACCCCCAAAATGCGCTGGTGGGACCGGCTCGCCCATCCCGGCCAGTTCTTGGCCTGGACCGGCTATCTCGTCTGGCCGCTGATCATCCTCACCGCGCTGCTCTTCGCGCTCGGGCTCTATTTCGCCTTCTTCAATTCGCCGGCCGATTACCAGATGGGCGATACGGTGCGCATCATGTATGTGCATGTGCCCAGCGCCTGGCTCAGCCAGTTCGTCTATGGCGCCATGGCCGTTTCCGCCCTCGGCACCCTGGTCTGGCGCCATCCCATGGCCGATGTGTCGATGAAGGCCGCTGCCCCGCTCGGCGCCGCCTTCACCGCCATGGCCCTGTTCACCGGCTCGATGTGGGGAAGGCCCACCTGGGGCACGTTCTGGGAATGGGATGGGCGCATGACCTCCACTCTGGTCCTGCTGTTCATCTATCTCGGCATCATCGCGCTCTGGCGCGCCTTCGACGACCAGCTCCGCGCCGCCCGCGTCATCGCCGTCTTCACCCTGGTGGGCGCGGTCAATGTGCCCATCATCAAGTTCTCGGTGGATTGGTGGTCGACCCTGCACCAGCCGGCCAGCGTCTTCCGCGCCGACGGGCCGACCATGCCGCCCTCTCTGCTCATCCCGCTTTTTATCATGTTCTTCGCCTTCACCTTCCTGTTCATCACCCTGCAGGTGGTGACCATGCGCACCGAGGTGCGCCGGCGCCGGGTGATCACGCTGGAGCGCAAGGCCGCGCGGGAGACCGGAGCATGATCGAACTGGGACAGCACGCCACTTTCATCGCCGCCGCCTATATCGGCGTCTTTGCCGGCATTGCCGGCCTGAGCCTCTGGGCCGTCTTCGACAGCCGCCGGACCACCCGCCGGCTGGAGGAACTCGGGGACCGGCGCCGCTGATGCGTTATCTGTTCTTCGCCCTGCCGCTTGTGCTCCTCGCGGCCCTGGTCGGCGTCTTCGCCTTTTCCATCGATCGCGATGCGGGCCTAGTGCGGTCGGTGCTGATCGACAAGCCGGCCCCCCAATTCACCCTTGCCGCGGTGGAGGGCATGGACGTGCCCGGCTTCGACAATGCCGCCCTCCTGGGCGAGCCCAGCCTGGTCAATGTCTTCGCCTCCTGGTGCATTCCCTGCCGGGACGAGCATCCGCTGCTCGAAAGCCTCAAGGCCGAAACTGCTATCCGCATGTACGGCATCAATCATTCCGACGCGCCCGAAAATGCCCGCGCCTTCCTGGCCGAGCTGGGCAATCCCTATGACGCGATCGGCGCCGACCGCGACCGGCGCGTCTCCATCGACTGGGGCGTCTATGGCGTGCCCGAAACCTTCCTGGTCGATGCCAATGGGGTGATCGTCTACAAGCATGTGGGCCCGCTCACCCCCCGCGCCATCGAGACCGAACTCAAGCCAGCCATCGCCGCCTTGCGCTCCTGAACCGCGTTCAGCTTTCATTCAGCTTTGGACGCGCATTTTGTCGCCAAATTCGCGGTGCAGAAGAGCCTATATGTTGCGTTTGCTGAAAAAATTCGCCTCCGACGAAACCGGGATCAGCCTGGTCGAATATGGCCTGATCGCCGCGATCATCACCGTGGCCACCACCTTTGCCGTCTCCGCCGCCGGCTATAATATCACCGATATTCTGGGCTGATCCGCCGTCCCGGCCTTGGCCCCGTGGCGCTTCTGCTTCATGCTGGGGCCAAGGAGATCATCATGGCCCGCATCGATCAAGCCCACCGCCTCATCGAGGCCAGCCCGGAAGCCGTCTATGACGCCATGACCAGCGCCGAGGCCCTGGTGGCCTGGCTGCCGCCCACCGGCATGAGCGGACAGATGCTGGAATTCGACGCGCGCCCCGGCGGCCATTACAAGATGATGCTGCGCTATGAGGACGCGGCCATTGCCGGCAAGAGCGGGGACAATGCCGACATCGCCGAAATGCGCTATCTCGACCTGGTGCCCGGCGCCCTGGTCTCCCAGGCGGTGGATTTCGTCTCCGACGACCCGCTCTTTTCCGGCACCATGGTGATGAACTGGCTGCTGGAAAGCCGGCCGGAAGGCACGCTGGTGACCATCCGCGCCGAAAACGTGCCCGCGGGCATCAGCGCGGCGGATCATGCCGAGGGCCTGGCCTCGTCGCTGGAAAACCTGGCGCGCTATGTCGAAGGCGAACAGCGCTAGGGCGGTCCCATTGAGCTGGAATCGCGGCTCCATCGCCTCCCTCCCCCTTGAGGGGAGGGAATGAGGGTGGGGGTCCATCAGCGGATCACTGAACGCCCCCCACCCCGGCCCTCCCCTCAAGGGGGAGGGGGCAAAGAACCGGCCCTGTCGCGCAAGCCGCACCATCCCCACCCGATTGGGTTGGATGAACGATCTAGAAATCGCTGGTGAGACCCTTGATCTCCCAATCGCCGTAGCGGCCCGGCTCGAGCCCGCCGCGGCCGCCCTTTTCCTTGGGCGCCATGGCCGTGGCGGCGTCGATCTCGAGCCGCCGCGCCTCGGCTTCCGCCAGGGCCCGCCGTGCTGCGGGCGACAATACCCGCGCTGGCCGCGTTTCGCTCTCGGTCTGCTGCTCGCTCATTTCCACATCCGGGGTGACATTATGCGCTTCCGCTTGCACGGAACCGGCAGACACACAACATAGTTGCTCGAAAGATCCAACCCAAGGGGTTCGACCCATGTTCAATGCCTTCCGCACCTTTGTCCTGCTTGCGGGCATGACCGCGCTCTTCATGGTGGTGGGCTATTTCATCGGCGGCACCGGCGGCATGATGATCGCGCTGGCCTTCGCCGCAATGACCAATCTCTTCGCCTATTGGAATTCCGACAAGATGGTGCTGCGCATGCAGAATGCCGTCCCGGTGGAGCGCTCCCGCGCACCCGAGCTCTATGACATGGTGGACGTGCTGGCCCAGCGCGCCGGCATTCCGACGCCCGCGGTCTATGTCATCGAGACCGATCAGCCCAATGCCTTCGCCACCGGCCGCGACCCGAACAATGCCGCCGTAGCCGTCTCCTCGGGCCTGCTGCGCCAGCTCGAAACCCGCGAAGTGGCGGGCGTGGTCGCGCACGAACTGGCCCATATCAAGAACCGCGACACCCTGACCATGACCATCACCGCAACGCTGGCCGGCGCCATTTCGGCCCTGGCCCAGTTCGGCCTGTTCTTCGGCGGCGGCAATAATCGCGACAATCCGCTGGGCGGCATCGGCGCGCTGCTCATGGTGTTCCTGGCGCCGCTGGCCGCCATGATCGTGCAGATGGCGGTGAGCCGCACCCGCGAATACGAGGCCGACAAGGACGGCGCCGCGATTTCCGGCGATCCGCTGGCCCTGGCCTCGGCGCTCAACAAGATCGCCAGCCTGGCCGGCCGGCAGGTCAATGTCGCGGCCGAGCGCAACCCGGCCATGGCGCATATGTATATCGTCAATCCCCTCAACGGCGCCCGGATGGACAATCTCTTTTCCACCCATCCCGATACCGGCAACCGCATCGCGGCGCTGCAAAGGCTTGCAGCCGAGATGAGCGTGGACGATAAGGAGCGCCATTCCCAGCCCCGTCCCCGGCCCGCCTCCAGCGGCCGCGATATCGGCGGCGGCTGGCGCGTGCCGACCGTGGGGCGCACCGAAGACGATGGCGGTGCGCGCGGTCCCTGGGGATAGAATCGAACCGTGGCGCATAAACCCGATCCTGCGGGCCTGAAACTCCGCCTCATTGCCGCCCAACGGCTCCGCGCCGTGCTGGGCGGCGACCATTTCGTCCCGCTCGACGCCGCCGACCTGCCGGATGGCCGCGACCGGGCCCTGGCCAATCGGCTGATCAACACTGCGCTGCGCCGCCATGGCCAGATCGACGTGATACTGGCCGAATTGCTCGAAAAGGGCCTGCCGTCGCGCTCGGGTTCCTTCGAGGCCGTGCTGCGCCTGTCGCTGGCGCAATTGGTGTTCCTGCCCGATCTGGGCGCCCATTCCGCCCTGTTCCTCGCCGTCGAGGCCATCAAGCGCGACAACAAGGCCCGCCATCTCGCCGGGCTGATGAACGCCGTGCTGCGCAAGGCCCAGTCCAATTCCGCCCGCTATGGCCTGATGGATGAGAGCCTGGTCCTGCCCGAACCGGTGCGCAAGCGCTGGAGCGATCTCTATGGCGCCGAGGCCCTGTCCCGCTTCGCCAATGCCCTGATCGAGGGCGCCCCGCTCGATCTCACCCTGCGCGACGACGATCCCGGCCTGGTCGAGGCCCTGGGCGCCGAAAGGCTGATCGCCGATACGGTGCGCCTGGAACAGCGCGACCGGCCGGTGGACGCCCTGCCCGGCTACGCGGAGGGGCGTTTCTGGGTGCAGGACGCCGCTTCCGCCCTTCCTGCGCGCCTGCTGGCCCTGCCCGAGGCCGGCGCCGTGCTCGATCTCTGCGCCGCCCCCGGCGGCAAGACGGCGCAATTGACCAAGGCCGGCCACCGGGTGACCGCGCTCGACAATGACCCCAGCCGGCTGGCCCGGCTGCGCGCCAATATGGAGCGCCTCGGCTACGATCCCGAACTGGTCGAGGCCGACGCCGCCAATTATGCGCCGCTCGCCCTTTTCGATGCCGTGCTGCTCGATGCGCCCTGCTCGGCCACCGGCACGTTCCGCCGCCATCCCGAAGTGCTCTGGCACCGCTCGGCCGGCGACATTGCCGGCCGCGTCCGCCTTCAACAGGCGCTCCTGGCCAATGCCTTCCGCTGCCTGAAGGCGGGCGGGACGCTGATCTATTGCACCTGCTCGCTGGAACCCGAGGAAGGCGAATTGCAGGTGGATTGGGCGCTCGACGCCTTGCCCGGGCTGGAGCTTTTTCCCATAAGGCCCGAAGAACTGGCCGATTTGCCGGAAATCGTGACCCCGCGCGGCCTGGTCCGCACCCATCCCGGCATCACCCCCGGCCAGGGAAATGCGGGCATGGACGGGTTCTTCGTGGCGCGATTCCGCCGAACGCGGTAAACAAAGCGTGAAGTGCGTCGCCCAAGCCGGCGGCAAGGACGAGTGAGATTGGCTGACACAGCGCGCCAGGCGGGACAAGGACAGTGAACGGGCGGTTGCTAGAAACCGGCCGGCAACTGGCTTTGGGCCTTGCCGACCAATTGGTCACCCTGCCGCTGCTGCGCTGGACCTGGCGGGGCCAGGGCGACATCGCCTTTGCCGGCGACCTGCCCGATTTCCGCCCCGCCGACCGCGAGGCGGTGCGCGAGATGATGTCGGGCCGCTATCTGCTGGCCTCCAAGCTGTTCGAGACCGGCGGCGCCTCGCCCTTCTCCATCGATGCCGACCACCCCGATTGGTGGAACAATCTGCATGCCTTTTCCTGGCTCCGGCATTTTCGCGATGTCCGCGATCCCGGCGAACGGCTCTTCGCCCGCACCCTGGTGCTCGACTGGATCGGCCGCGAAGGCCAGTTCGAGCATGACAGCTGGACCCTGACGCTGACATCGCAGCGCGTGCTCAACTGGCTGCGCCACCTGGCCCTGCTGCTCGACGGCGCCACGCCCGACCAGGCCCGCACCATCCAGCGCAGCCTGGGCACCCAGGTGCAGAGCCTGCGCGTGCGCGGGGCCCTGGCCGCCGATCCCGTGGAAACGCTTTTCGCCGCCATCGGCCTGCTCGGCGCCGAATTGTGCAATGTCGCCGACCTGCCCGATATCGACAATGCCGTGGCCCGACTCGATGCGGTCCTGGCCAGGCAGCTCGACCATGACGGGCTGCACCTGTCGCGCAATCCGCGCCTGCAATTGGCGCTTCTGACCGAACTGACCAGCCTCAAGCGCGCTTTGGGCCGGCATGGCAGCCCGGTCATGGCGGAATTGTCCAACCGCATCGACCGCATGCACGAGGCGCTGGACGCCCTGACGCTGTCGAGCGGCGAGCCCGTCTATTTCAACGGCTGCGGACAGGTGCCGCACGATATCCTGGTCGCGGTCCAGGCCAATGGCCCCACCGCCTCGCGCCATTCGCGGCTTCTGGGCGGCTATGGCATCGTGCGCGCCGGCGACAGCGTCGTCATCGCCGATACCGGCCTGCGCCCGCCGCCCGGCTTCGAGGCCGAGATGCATGCCAGCGCCCTGGCCTTCGAATTCGCCCATGGCAGCGAATTGATCGTCGGCTCCTGCGGCCCCGCGCCGTCCGACATGCCGGAAAGCCGCGCGCTCTTCCGCCAGGGCATCGCCCATTCGGCGCCCACGCTGGACGCGGAAGACGCCGTGCCGAAGACCAGGGGCCTGCCGCCGGTGGAGCTGGATGGGGCCGAGCACATGCTGGCCATGACCAGCGCCGCCTATGCCAGTGGCTTCCAGGCCGAGATCGAACGGCGGCTGACCCTGCTCTCGGACGGCACGACCCTGGTGGGGCAGGATTGCATCCTGGCCCGGGGCGAGGCGCCCAGCGGCCGGCTGGCCATCCGCTTCCACCTGGCCCCCGGCATCATGGTGCGGCATGCCGGCGGCGAGGGCATGGCGCGGCTGATCCTGCCCAATGGCACGATCTGGAGCTTTCTCTGGGAAGGCGCCGATTTCCACGAGGAGGACAGCGTGCGCCAATCCTCCTATCTCGGCTTCCACCGCACCCGCCAGCTCGTGCTCGAAACCGAGGTCACGCCCGGTGCCGAGATCGCCTGGATTTTCACGCTGGAACAGCAATAGCGATTGGCCTTTGCGGCGCTTCGTGTTAGCGAGCCGGCGAAATCCTCCTCAATTGACGGCGAGACATTCCCCATGGGCAAGACGGTACAGGTCGGGCGCGCACTGCTTTCGGTTTTCGACAAATCGGGGATGACCGAATTCGCCAGGGGGCTCGCCGAAGCCGGCGTGGACCTGGTTTCCACCGGCGGCACCCATCGGCTGATTTCCGAGGCCGGCCTGCCGGTGCGCGAGATTTCCGACCTCACCGGCTTTCCCGAAATGATGGATGGCCGGGTCAAGACCCTCCATCCCAAGGTCCATGGAGGCCTGCTCGCCGTCCGCGACAATCCCGCCCACACGGCGTCGATGGACGAACACGGGATCGGCCCTATCGACCTGGTCGCGGTCAATCTCTACCCCTTCGAGAAGACCGTCGCCTCCGGCGCTTCCTATGACGAGATCATCGAGAATATCGATATCGGCGGCCCCGCCATGGTCCGCTCCGCCGCCAAGAACCATGCTTTCGTGACCATCGTGGTCGATCCCGCCGATTATCCGGCGATCCTCGAGGCTATCAAGGCCGGCGGCATTCCCTTCGAACTGCGCCAGAAGCTCGCCGCCAAGGCCTATGCCCGCACCGCCGCCTATGACAGCTTTATCTCCGCCTGGTTCGCCAGGGAGATCGATTTCCAGGACGTCCCCTGGCGCAGCTTTGCCGGCACGCTGAGCGAAGTCATGCGCTATGGCGAGAACCCGCATCAATGGGCCGCCTTCTACAAGAACGGCGAGGATCGCCCGGGCGTCGCCACCGCCAACCAGGTGCAGGGCAAGACGCTCTCCTACAACAATATCAACGATACCGACGCCGCCTTCGAGCTGGTCAGCGAATTCGACCCCGCCGAAACGGCCGCCGTCGCCATCATCAAGCATGCCAATCCCTGCGGCGTCGCCGTGGCCGGCGACTTGAAGACTGCCTATCTGAAGGCTTTGCGCACCGATCCGGTCTCGGCCTTTGGCGGCATCGTCGCCACCAATCGCGAAATCGACGCCGCAACGGCCACCGAGATCGTCAAGGTCTTCACCGAGGTGATCGTCGCCCCCTCCGCCACGCCGGAAGCCCAGGACATCATCGCCGCCAAGAAGAACCTGCGCCTCTTGCTCACCGGCGGCGTCGCCGATCCCAAGGCCGACGGCCTCATGGTCAAATCGGTCGCCGGGGGCCTCCTGGTCCAGGGCCGCGACAATCGCAATGTCGATGATTGCGACCTCAAGGTGGTCACCAGACGCCAGCCCACCGAACAGGAACTGATCGACCTGAAGCTGGCGGCGAAAGTGGCAAAACACGTCAAGTCCAACGCCATCATCTATGTCAAGGACGGCGCCACCGCCGGTATCGGCGCCGGGCAGATGTCGCGCGTGGATTCCGCCCGCGTCGCCCATCGCAAGTCGATCGACGCCGCCGCGGCCGCCGGGATCGAGGGCGCGCTGACCCAGGGTTCGGTCGTCGCTTCCGACGCCTTCTTCCCCTTTGCCGACGGACTCGAAGCCCTGGTCGCCGCCGGCGCCACCGCCGTGATCCAGCCGGGCGGCTCGGTGCGCGACGACGAAGTGATCGCCGCCGCCGACGCGGCCGGCATCGCCATGGTGATGACCGGCATGCGCCATTTCCGGCATTAGCCCGTTCTATCCTGCTGCTCGATCCTTCCCGCCGTCGTCATTGCCGGGCTTGTCCCGGCAATCCATCTTCGCTTGGTCCCGTATGGACCACCCGGATAAACCGGGTGGTGACGATCTGCGCTGACTTGGCGCCGGCCATAACCGTACCCGAGAGTACGGTTATGCTTGACCCCCGGCCCGGCTTCGCATTAGAACCGATCCAAACTTCATTCCTGCTCGGAAATATGGAAATGACCAAGGCCCGCACGCTCTACGACAAGATCTGGGACGACCATCTGGTCCAGAACAACGAGGACGGGACGAGCCTTCTCTATATCGACCGGCACCTGGTGCACGAAGTGACCTCGCCCCAGGCCTTCGAAGGCCTGCGCCTGAACAATCGCAAGGTCCGCCATCCCGAGCGCACCCTGGCCGTGGTGGACCATAATGTCCCTACGACCGACCGTTCCCTGCCCAATCCCGATCCGGAAAGCGCCATCCAGATCGCGGCCCTGGCAGAGAACACCAAGCATTTCGGCATCGAATATTACGACCCCTTCGACGTCCGGCAGGGCATCGTGCATATCGTGGGTCCGGAACAGGGCTTCACCCTGCCCGGCATGACCATCGTGTGCGGCGACAGCCATACCTCGACCCACGGCGCCTTCGGCGCGCTGGCCCACGGCATCGGCACCTCCGAGGTGGAACACGTCCTGGCGACCCAGACGCTGATCCAGCAGAAGGCCAAGAACATGCTGGTGCGTGTCGATGGCCAATTGCCCGAAGGCGTCACCGCCAAGGACATCATCCTCGCCATCATCGGGGAGATCGGCACGGCCGGCGGCACCGGCCACGTGATCGAATTCGCCGGTGAAGCCATCCGCTCGCTCTCCATGGAAGGCCGCATGACGGTCTGCAACATGACCATCGAGGGCGGCGCCCGCGCCGGCCTGATCGCCCCGGACGAAAAGACCTTCGCCTATGTCAAGGATCGTCCCCGCGCGCCCAAGGGCCAGGCCTGGGACATGGCGCTCGATTATTGGAAGACCCTGCATACCGATGAGGGCGCTCATTACGACAAGGTCGTTGTGCTCGACGCCGCCAAGCTGCCGCCCATCGTCTCCTGGGGCTCCTCGCCCGAGGACGTCATCTCGGTGCAGGGCGTGGTGCCCAATCCCGACGAGATCGCCGACGAGACCAAGCGCGCCTCTAAGTGGCGGGCCCTGGACTATATGGGCCTCAAGCCCGGCACCCCGATCACCGACATCAAGCTCGACAAGATCTTCATCGGCTCCTGCACCAATGGCCGCATCGAGGATCTGCGCGCCGCCGCCGCCATCGTCAAGGACCGCAAGGTCGCCGGCCATGTCTCGGCCATGGTCGTGCCCGGCTCCGGCCTGGTCAAGGCACAGGCGGAACAGGAAGGCCTGGACGTCATCTTCAAGGATGCCGGCTTCGAATGGCGCGAGCCCGGCTGCTCGATGTGCCTGGCCATGAACCCGGACAAGCTCAAGCCGCAGGAACGCTGCGCCTCGACCTCCAACCGCAATTTCGAGGGCCGCCAGGGCTTCAAGGGCCGCACCCATCTGGTCTCCCCCGCCATGGCCGCGGCCGCCGCCATTGCCGGCCATTTCGTCGATATCCGCGAGTGGCAGTGAGGGCTGCCCTGGATTGATCGTCATCACCGGGCCATCCTCGGGCTTGACCCGAGGACCCGGTGATCCATCCTTCAGCGCTCGCGGAGACATGGATTGCCCGGACAAGCCGGGCAATGACGATGGTATGGAGACGCTTTGGATGGGCCATTCAGACAACGGCTGGCACGACCGCTACGCCCCCAGTCTCGACGATTTCGAGGCCATGGCGATCGACGCCCTGGCCAATCTGCCCGAGCCCTTCAAATCGCTGGCGGCCGATGTCACCTGCTCGGTCGCCGAATTCGCCGAGGATGACGTGCTCGAAGGCTTCGGCATGGAAAGCCCCTTCGAATTGATGGGGCTGTTCCACGGCATCGGGCTGACCGAGGACGGCGCCGTGCCCCAGACCGGGCAATTGCCCAATACCGTCTTCCTCTATCGCCGCGCCATTCTCGATTACTGGGCCGAGCACGACGACAACACGCTGGGCGAGATCGTCACCCATGTGCTGATCCACGAACTCGGCCACCATTTCGGCTTTTCCGACGACGACATGGAGGCCATCGAGGCCGCCGCCGACGCCGAAGAAGGGCATTAGTCCCTGTCCACGAAGCTGAACTCGGCCTCGTTGCCGCCCGCCGGGTCGTCGGACACCATCAGCGCCAGCCCGCCATTTTCGAGCGCGGCGAACCATTCCTCCCAGCTCACCAGCTGAAAGCCGCCCAGCCGGTCGGGCCCCTCGTTATTGTCGGCATTGAGGATGTCCTGCCCGAAGGACAATTGCAGCACCGTGCGCGTCTTGCTGCCCTCGGGCACATCCATCAGCACCGGATTGCCGCCCCGGGCAATGACCCATTGGCGGATGGCGTCGCGGTCGGTGAGAATCTGGGACATGGCAGGCTCCGTTATCGTGTCCTTGAGAAAGCACAATTGCCGTGCAAGGTTCCGTTGCCGCCACGAGGAGCCATCCATGTCCGTTCGTTCCCGCCCCTTCGCCGCCCTGGCCCTGGCCGGATTGCTCGCCCTGCAGCCGCTCTCGGCCCTGGCCTGCACCATGCCGAAAACGGCCGGGCTCAACCCCGCCGACCAAGAGCGGATGCGCGATTTCTGGGGCGCGCGCAGCCAGGGCCTGGCCGAAGCCCTGGTCGCCGAATCCGCCGGCGACGCCCCGCTTCAAGCCATTCCCGACGGCGATTATCGCTGCCGCACCATCAAGCTGGGCGGCCTCTTGCCGCTGACCGTCTACTCCGCTTTCGACTGCACCATTTCCGGCAACGGCACCCGCATCGACAAGCAGACCGGCTCGCAGCGCTTTTCGGGCAGCCTTATGCCGGCCGGCACGGCGCTCTTTTACCGGGGCGCCCTCAATTACGACGACGAGGCCCCCCTCGCCTATGATGCCGATCCGGAGCGCAACCAGGTCGGCTGCCTCTATGGCGTGCCCGATAATGGGAGCGGCCCGCGCTATCGCCTCGAATTGCCCCGGCCCCATTTCGAGTCCAATCACGACGTGATCGAGCTCGTTCCGAAACGCTGAGCATTTGCGTTGCCGGCGCGGCCTGCTAAGGAGCGCCGGACACGTCTGGAAGCGGCCATGACAGAAAAGACCAATCTCATCCTTCTCGGCACGATCGGCGCCGCCCATGGCATCAAGGGCGAAGTGCGGATCGCCTCCCATACCCAGGACCCCGAAGCCATCGCCACCTATGGGCCCCTGGCCACCGACCGGCCCGGCCTCACCATCGTCATCGAGACGGCCCGGCTCAACAAGAACGTGCTCGTCGCCCGGCTCAAGGGCATCCGCGACCGCAACCAGGCCGAAGCGCTCAACGGCGTCTCCCTGTTCGTCGCCCGCGACAGCCTGCCCGAAACCGGGGACGAGGACGATTTCTACCATGCCGACCTCATCGGCCTCGATGCCCGCCTGGTCGAAACCGGCGCCAGCATCGGCGCGGTGATCGCGCTGCCCAATTACGGCGCCGGCGATCTCATCGAGGTGCGCGATCCCCGCTCCGGCGATACCTTCCTCTTCCCCTTCACCAAGGCGGTGGTGCCGGAAATCCGCGTCCACGAAGGCTATCTCACCATCGCCCCGCCCCTCGATGCCGAGCCGGGCGAGGAAGAGCCGGATTGATGTTTTCCGCCGATATCGTCACCCTCTTTCCCGAACTCTTTCCCGGCCCGCTCGGCGCCTCGGTGCTCGGTCGCGGCCTCAATGACGGGCTCTGGCGCCTGGGCGCCCATCAATTGCGCGATTTCGCCCAGGACCGGCACCGCACCGTGGACGACACGCCGGCCGGCGGCGGCGCCGGCATGGTGCTCAAGCCCGATATCCTGGCCCGGGCCATCGATGCCATCGCCCCCTCCGGCGATCCCCGGCCCCGCATTCTCATGTCGCCGCGCGGCGCGCCGCTGACCCAGGCCAGGGCGCGCGAGCTGGCCATGGGTCCGGGCGCCGTCATCGTCTGCGGGCGCTTCGAGGGCGTGGACCAGCGCGTCATCGATGCCCGCGGGCTCGAGGAAATCTCCATCGGCGATTATGTCCTGGCCGGCGGCGAAGTCGCCGCCATGGTGCTGCTGGAGGCGGTGGTGCGGCTGATCCCCGGCGTCCTCGGCGCGCCGGACAGCCGCGACGAGGAAAGCTTCGAGAACGGCCTGCTCGAATATCCGCATTTCACCCGCCCGCAGAGTTTCGAGGGCCGCGACATCCCCGCCGTGCTGGTTTCGGGCGACCATGCCAGGATCGCCAGGTGGCGCCATGAGCAATCGCTGGCCCTGACCCGGGCGCGCCGGCCGGATCTGCTGCTTCCGAAGACCTCATCCTGAGCCTGTCGAAGGACGAGGTCGGGACCGCAAGGGCTGCAACCTCCTGGTTCGACAGGCTCACCACGAGGTCTTGACGGAATCCGCGGGCTTTCGCGGCCCAAAACACTGGACTCTTCCCCCGTTTTCGCCTATGAGCCGCCCATTCGCGTGGCCGGCGTTTCGGACCGGCGCGCGGCAAGACCAAGAAGACTGCCCTTCCGTTACCAACCAAGACCGGGCGACGGGGTCGAAAGACCCGAAAAGAGTCGCTCCCACGAAAAGATCGAACGGATCGAAAATGAGCAATATTATCGAACAGCTCGAAGCCGAGCAGGTCGCCGCGCTGGCCGCAAAGCGCGAACTCCCCGAATTCACCCATGGCGACACCGTCAAGGTCTGGGTCAAGATCCGCGAAGGCGACAAGGAACGCCTGCAGGCCTATGAAGGCGTCGTGATCGCCCGCTCCGGCGGCGGCATCATGGAAAGCTTCACCGTCCGCAAGATTTCCTATGGCGAAGGCGTGGAACGCGTCTTCCCGATCTATTCGCCCAATGTCGCTTCGGTGGAAGTGATCAAGCGCGGTAAGGTCCGTCGCGCCAAGCTCTATTACCTGCGTGATCGTCGCGGCAAGTCGGCTCGTATTTTCGAATCGACCAGCGCCCGCACCCGCAAGATCGAGGCCGGCGAGCGCGAAGCCGCCCAGGCCGCGCGCGAAGCCCGCGAAGCCGAAAAGATCGCCGCTGCCGAGGCCTTTGCCGCCGCACAGGCTGCCAAGGACGCTGAAGCCGCGGCCGCCGCTGCCGAACAGGCCGCTGCCGCCGAAGGCGAGGCCAAGAGCGAATAAGCTCGGCGCCAGAATTGATCGGAAAAGCCCGGCCCGTGCGCCGGGCTTTTTATTGGCCATGACCGCCAGTAGCGATTCACGTGAAACGGTCCGCCGGCATGGCGCCAGCCTCCTGCCACGCCCTGTCGCACCGGCGCCATTTCCGGCTTTACCCCCGGCCCCGCCTTGGCGATAACAGGCCTGCCCGTCCCATGCGATTCACCCGGACTACGCCATGACCCTTTCCGTCGTCACCTGGAACATCAATTCGGTTCGCCTGCGCCTGGGCATGGTGCTCGATTTCCTCGCGCAATATCAGCCCGACGTGCTGATGCTGCAGGAGATCAAATGCACCAATGACCAATTCCCCACCAATGCCTTCATCGAGGCCGGCTATCCGCACCAGGCCGTGCATGGGCAGAAGGGCTATCATGGGGTCGCCATCCTGTCGAAATTCCCGCTGACCGACATTTCCAGTCGCGTCTTCTGCGAAATCCCCGAATCCCGGCACATCTCGGCCCTGGTCGATCTCGGCCACGGCCCCTTCACCCTGCACAATTTCTACATTCCCGCCGGCGGCGACGAGCCCGATCCGCTGATCAATCCCAAATTCAAGCACAAGCTGGGCTTTCTCGACGAGCTCAAGACCTGGTTCGGCGATCCGGCCTTCCAGCGCGGCCATCTCATTGCCGGCGATTTCAACATCGCGCCGCATGAGAACGACGTCTGGAGCCACAAGCAGCTCCTCAAGGTCGTCAGCCATACCCCGGTCGAGACCGAGGCCCTCAACGCCCTGCTCACCGGCGGCCATGGCTGGGTGGACCTGGTGCGCAAGCACGTGCCCCACGATACCAAGCTCTATTCCTGGTGGAGTTATCGCAGCCCCGATTGGGACAATTCCGACAAGGGCCGCCGGCTCGACCATATCTGGTCCACCGCCGACATCGCCGAGCGCTCCATCGGCGCCGAAATCATCCGCCCCGCCCGCGGCTGGACCGACAAACCCAGCGACCACGTCCCCGTCATCGCCCGCTTCGCCCGGCCATAATCTCGGCAGGGGGTGTCACATCGCGCTTGCCGGACGATATTCGCCCAACCTCCACCCCCACAATTCGTCACCCTCGGGCCCGACCCGAGGGGTCTCACCGAAGCTTCCCCACGCGCCGCGCTGCCCCCGGGCCGAACCACCACACGCACCATGGCGCCGGTTCAAATCCTGAACGCCCTCGGGTCAAGCCCGAGGGTGACGAGCGATGGGTGGCGTGATCATACGGCAAACGCCGAACCCTCACCTCCCCCTTGACGGGCTTCGAGCCGTCCCGCAGGGCAAATCTCTCCGGCGGAGAGATTTGAGGCGAGAAGGCCATGAGCGCAACGCGCGAATGGCGGGGAGCTGCCCTAGGCACCGCCCCCCACCTCCCCCTTGACGGGGGAGGTAGCGCAGCTTGGCCGTAAGGCCTAGCGAAGCTAGGAGGGGGTGCTCCCACGCACCGGTGCCTCGGCACCCTGCCACCCGTCCCCCACCCCAGCCAGCCATTCGAGCATAGCTCT
>NZ_LVVY01000061.1 GCF_001650025.1 Devosia elaeis
GCCTCATGCTCAGAGCGAGCCCGATTACCTATGCTTTCGCGACCTAACAACCAGAAGCCGCTAGTCCGCTACCCACCCCAGGTCGGTCAAATTGCAACTGCTCCATCTCACAGCCGCCCATGACTAAAGAGCCTTCGGCTCAAGGCCGAGGGTGACGCGCGGTGGGGTGGAGGCTTGGTGCTGTTCTGATCCGTTCGCAGAACGGATCAATCGTCCCCCATCTTCAGCGCCTTGATGAACGCTTCCTGGGGGATTTCCACGCTGCCGAACTGGCGCATGCGCTTCTTGCCGGCTTTCTGCTTTTCCAGCAGCTTGCGCTTGCGGGTCGCGTCGCCGCCATAGCATTTGGCGGTCACGTCCTTGCGCATGGCGCGGACGGTTTCGCGGGCGATGATCTTGCCGCCGATGGCCGCCTGGATGGGAATGACGAAGAGATGCGGGGGGATCAGCTCCTTGAGCTTTTCGCACATGATGCGGCCGCGGCTTTCGGCGACCGAGCGGTGCACCAGCATGGAGAGCGCGTCGACCGGCTCGGCATTGACCAGGATGGAGAGCTTGACCAGGTCGCCCTCGCGGTGCTCGGCAAGCTGGTAATCGAAGCTGGCATAGCCCTTGGAAATCGACTTCAGCCGATCGTAGAAATCGAACACCACTTCATTGAGCGGCAATTCGTATTCCACCATGGCGCGGGCGCCGACATAGGAGAGGTTCTTCTGGATGCCGCGCCGATCCTGGCAGAGCTTCAGAATGGCGCCGAGATATTCGTCGGGCGTGAGGATGGTCGCCTTGATCCAGGGCTCGCGGATTTCCCTGATCTTCATCACGTCCGGCAGATCGGCCGGATTGTGCAGCTGCACGGTTTCGCCCGAAGTCATCTCGACCTCGTAGACCACGCTGGGCGCCGTGGCGATGAGATCGAGATCGAATTCGCGGCTGAGCCGTTCCTGGATGATTTCGAGGTGCAGGAGGCCCAAAAAGCCGCAGCGGAAGCCGAAGCCGAGCGCGGCGGAGGTTTCCATCTCGAAGGAGAAGCTGGCATCGTTGAGGCGCAGCTTGCCCATGGCGGCGCGCAATTCGTCGAAATCGGAGGCATCGACCGGGAAGAGCCCGCAGAACACCACGGGTTGCGCCGGGCGGAAGCCGGGCAGCGCCTGGGCGGTGGGCTTCTTGTCCTCGGTGATGGTGTCGCCGACATTGGTATCGGCCACTTCCTTGATCGAAGCAGTGAAGACGCCCAGCTCGCCGGGGCCCAGTTCCTTGACCTCGACCAGCTTGGGCGTGGTGACGGCGACGCGATCCAGCTCGTAGACGGCGCCGGAGGCCATCATGCGGATCTTCTGGCCCTTCTTCATCACCCCCTCGATGATGCGCACGAGGACGACGACGCCGAGATAGGTATCGTACCAGGAATCGACCAGCAGCGCCTTGAGCGGGGCATCGAGCTCGCCCCTGGGCGCGGGCAGGCGGGTGACGATGGCTTCGAGCACCTTGTCGATGCCCAGCCCGGTCTTGGCGGAAATCTCCACCGCATCGGAGGCATCGATGCCGATGACGTCTTCGATCTGGGTCTTGACGCGATCGACATCGGCGGCGGGCAGATCGACCTTGTTGAGGACCGGCACGATCTCGTGATTGGCGTCGAGCGCGTGATAGACATTGGCCAGGGTCTGCGCCTCGACGCCCTGGGAGGCGTCGACGACGAGCAGCGACCCCTCGACGGCGGCCATGGAGCGGGAGACTTCATAGGCGAAGTCGACATGGCCGGGCGTGTCGATGAGGTTGAGGATATAATCCTCCCCATCCTGGGCCCTGTATTTGAGGCGCACGGTCTGCGCCTTGATGGTGATGCCGCGCTCGCGCTCGATATCCATCGAATCGAGCACCTGTTCCTTCATCTCGCGCAGATCCAGCCCGCCCGTCATCTGGATCAGGCGGTCGGCCAGCGTGGACTTGCCATGGTCGATATGGGCGACGATGGAAAAATTGCGGATATTCTTGAGCGGCGTGGTCATGGGGCGCTGATAGCAGAAGCCACAAGCCCAAGAAAGATGGTTTCCGTGCGGTTAATGGGGGTTTTCGGCAACGGCGGGGGCCTGGCGCGCGTTACTCGCCTCATGCGCATGATCCTCCTCCCGCTCGCCGCCCTGCTGCTCGCCCCCGCCCCGCTGGCCGCACAGGATTTTCTCCAGCCCCTGCAAGACCTGGTCGAGGACCTGGCGCCGCGCCCGGCGCCGACGCCGACGCCGGCCGATGAGCGGCCGGAGGCGGAGCCTGAAGAGGCGGCGCCGCCCCTGCCCCGACCGCGACCGGAGGAAGCGGCAGCGCCGGACGAACCTGGTGCCGCGGAGGCAGAGGAGGAAATCGCCGCGGCGCCGCAGCCGGAGCGCGTCTACCAGACGGCCTGCCCGGCCCTGCTGGGTGGCGCGGTGATCGGGGACATGCTGCCGCCCATTGCCGAGGGTCCTTGCGGAGAACGTTCGCCGCTCTCCATCACCGCGCTTCGTGCCAATGGCCGGGAGATCGCGCTATCGAGCCCGGTCATTGCCAATTGCGCCATGGCCGGGGCGCTGGCCGATTGGGCCGGCGCGGTGGATGCCTATGCCCGGGCGGCGCTCGACAGCCCGCTCGCCAGCCTCGAGACCGGGACCTCGATGATGTGCCGCAATCGCAATGGGGGCGAGGAGGGCTTCATGTCCGAGCACGGCTTTGCCAATGCGCTGGACCTGGTGGGATTTACCCTGGCGGATGGACGCCGCATCGCCGTCGAAGCCGATTGGCTGCCGGCGGGCGCGCCGGAAGGGAAACTGCTGCGGCAGGCGCATGGCGCGGCCTGCGGGCATTTCACGACCGTGCTGGGGCCGGACGCCAATGCGGAGCACGCGGACCACCTGCATCTCGACCTCGGCTGCCATGGGCAGAGCTGCACGGCGCAGATCTGCGAATAGGAGGTGCACGCCGCGTGTGTATTGGCCTTAGCGCCCTGGCATTCACCCGCATTCGGGGTGATGCGCCGGCAGGTCGGCCCAGTCGCGCAGGGCCATGTGATCGGGATGGGGGCTTTTGCGGTCACCTTGCGACAGGCGCCCGAGCCACGCGACGAGGCGGGTCAGGATAGACATTTTCTGTCTCCGGTCGAACTTGGAATGTCGCCATCCTGCGCCCGGGAGCCCTGCGGCGCAATGGACAAGGTCTGCGCGCCGATATAGAAAATCTATATGAGCAATCCCTTCCCCATTCCCCTCAATGCCCTGCGCGCCATCGAGATCGTGGCGCGGCGCGGGGCATTGGCGCCGGCGGCGGAGGAATTGGGAGTGACGATCGGCGCGGTCAGCCAGCATTTGCGGCGGGCCGAGGAGCGGCTGGGCATGGAATTGTTCACCCGCACGCCGCAGGGATTGAGGCCGCTGCCGGCGCTGGCCCAGGTGCTGCCGCAGCTTTCCGCCGGCTTTTCGCAATTGCAGGAGGGGCTGGCGAGCCTGACCGGGGCGCATGAGGGCGTGCTCAACGTCACGGTGGGCAGCGTCTTCGCCTCGCGCTGGCTGATCTGGCGGGTGCATAGATTCTCCGCGCTCCATCCCGGGCTCGAAATGCGGCTGACGGTGACCGGGACCATGCTCGATCTCAGCCGGCCCGACATCGATTGCGGCATCCGCTATGGCGACGGCACCTGGCCGGGGATTACGGCCAGCCTGATCGGCGGGCAGGATTTCCAGCCGGTCTGCGCCCCGGCGCTGCGCGAGCGGCTGAAACAGCCGGCAGACCTCGCAAACGTGCCGGTCATAGCGGACCAGACCTCGATGCTCGACTGGCCGGCCTGGCTGGCGGCGGCGGGGCTCGACCCCAAGATGCAGCTTTTGGGCCCGGTCTATTCGGATGCCTCGCTGGCCTTCGACGCCGCCATTTCCGGGCAGGGCGTGCTCTTGGCCGCCGACATGATGACGGCCGATGCGGTCAGCGACGGGCGGCTGCTGCGGCCCTTCGGATTGCCGCTGCGTGGCCGGCGCGGCTATTTCCTGGCTTTGGCCAAGGGGCGGCGCGAGCCGAAAAAGCTCAAACTGTTCCGCGACTGGCTGGCGGAAGAAGTGCCGGCCAGCGCCGGCGGCTATGTGCAGCAAGGCATAGGCCTGCCCCCGCCATTGCCCGGGCCATGATCGGCGCCCGCTCTTCCCCAATCGCCGGAAAGGCTTTAGCTTCTGACCAAATGGTCAAAATTCCTGGAGCGCGTCATGGACAGCGACGTCATCATTCTGGGCGCGGGGATCGTGGGGATCGCGACGGGCATCCACCTGTTGCGGCGCGGGCGCAGCGTGACCCTGGTGGACCGGAATGCGCCGGGGCGCGAGACCAGTTTCGGCAATGCCGGCATCATCCAGCGCGAAGGGGTGCGCCCGCATGCCTTTCCGCGCGACCTGCAGACGCTGCTGCAGGTGGGGCTGCACCTGTCCACGGCGGCACGCTACGAGCCGCTGGCGCTGCCCAAACTGGCGCCGCCGCTGCTGAAATATTGGTGGGAATCCTCGCCCGAGCATTATCGCAAGGTGGTGCAATCCTATGCGCCGCTGATCGGGCGCTCCATCCTCACCCATAACGACCTGATCCTGGCGGCGGGGCCGGAGGCGGAAAAGCTGATCTCGCGCTATGGCTGGCACCTGGCCTTCCGCAGCCAGGACAAGTTCGAGAAGGAAATCGGCAAGGCGCGGGGCGACCACGAGCAATTCGGCATCGGCTACAAGGTGCTGGACTGGCCGGCGCTGAAGGCCGCCGAGCCGGACCTGATCGGCGGGCTGGTGGGCGCCATCCACTGGACCGATCCCTGGACGGTGCGCGATCCCGGCGCGTTGGTCTCGGCCTATTTCGGCCTGTTCGAAACGCTGGGCGGCCGCTTCGTCAGCGGTGCGGCCGAAGGGCTGGTGCCCGAGGCCGGCTTCTGGAGCAGCATGGTGGCGGGACGCAAGCTGACGGCGCAGCAGGCGGTGATCGCCTTGGGGCCCTGGGCACCGGACGTGCTGGAGCCCCTGGGCTATCGGCTGCCGCTCTTCGTCAAGCGCGGCTATCACATGCATTATGGCGCGCCCGAGGGCGTGGAGCTCAAGCACCTGCTGCTCGACCCGGAAGTGGGCTATGCCATGGCGCCGATGGCGGCGGGCATCCGCATCACCACCGGCGCCGAATTCTCGATGCGCGACGCCGCCCCCACCCCGATCCAGCTGGGCAAGGCCGAGCAGGCGGCGCGCGAGCTGTTTCCCCTGGGCGACAGGCTCGATCCCCAGCCCTGGAAGGGCGCCCGGCCCTGCACGCCCGACATGATGCCGATCATTTCCAAGGCGCCCCGGCATGAGGGGCTCTATGTGGGGATCGGCCACGCCCATCACGGCTTCACGCTGGGCCCGGCGACGGGCGAATTGCTGGCGCAGACCATGACCGGAGAAGAGACCGCCATCGATATCCGCCCGTTCCGGATGGAGCGGTTTTTAGGGGGCTGAGGTGCCCAAGCGGCGCGTGTTCATTCCGGACGCCTGCCGGCCCCGGCTCAATCCGCAAACGCCCTCGGGTCAAGCCCGAGGGTGACGATCCGTGGGTGGGGTGGTGCAGTTATTCACTGATGGACCCCCACCCCATCCCTCCCCGCAAGGGGGAGGGTGCCGGGCTGGCGTGTGACGCAAATACGGCCCCACACTCGATGCAGCACCTCCCCCTTGACGGGGGAGGGTGGGAGGGGGTGCCGGCTTGCGCAACACGCCCGGTTCTTTAGCCCCCCCCATGAGGGGAGGGAGGCCAAAGAATCGTGATTTCAGCTCAATGTCGATTGCTCCAAGGGCATCTAACCCAATCCGGATCGTCGCCCTCGGGCTTGGCCCGAGGGTTCTTTGGTTTTAGGGACATCGCAAACGCCCTCGGGTCAGGCCCGAGGGTGACGAGCGGTGGGTGGGGGTGGTCTAGTGGTTCCCTGATGGACCCCCTCCCCAACCCTCCCAAGGGGAGGGTGGCGGGCCGGCGTGTGGGACGGCCCCTAGCCCCCGATCAGCCGCCGCAGCTTGGCGAGGGCCGTGTCGTTGCTTTCGCGATAGGCGATGGTGCCCTGGAACTCGCCGTTGCGGTCGAGCAGGAAGATCGAGGCGGTGTGGTCCATGGTATAATCGCCGCCGTCGAGCGGGACCTTTTCGTAATGCACGGCCCAGGCCCTTGCCGCCTTGCCCACCTGTTCCGGCGTGCCGGTGAGGCCGGTGACGCGGCCGGTCCAGGCGACGTAGTCGCCGATGATGGCCTCGGTATCGCGCTCGGGATCGACGGTGACGAAATAGGCCTTGAGATCGGCGGCTTCGGCGCCGAGCTGCTCATACCAATTGGTCATTTCGGCCAAGGAGGTGGGGCAGACATCGGGGCAATGGGTGAAGCCGAAGAACAGCATGGAAGGATTGCCGTTGAAGCTGGCGCGGGTGAAGGGCGCGCCTTCATGGGTCGAGAGCTGATAATCGCCATGGCCGAGGCCGGCTACGGGGGCGGGGCGCATCATGGTCGCATAGGCATAGAGACCGGTGGCGCCGACGGCCGCCACCACAACCAGCGTCCACAATATGGTGCGCAGATGGGCGAGGGCGTTCATGCTCAATGCCCCTCGCCATGGGCCGGAGCCGCGGCGGCGCTGCAGCCGGCGGGCAGGTCGATGGTGATGGTGCCGGCCTTTTCGAAGGTGAGGGTGACGGGCACTGCATCGCCCTCGGCCACCGATCCGATGAGGCCCATGAACATCAGGTGATAGGAGCCGGGCGCCAGTTCGACGCTTTCGCCGGCCGGGATGAGAAGGCCATCGGCGAGCTGGCGCATCTTCATCACGTCGCCTTCCATGGCCATTTCGTGGATCTGACCCTGGCGGGCGATGGGGGTTTCGACCGAGACCAGCCGATCGTCCTCGCTGCCCTTGTTGGTGAGGGTCATGAAGCCGCCGGCCACCGGCGCATTGGGCAGGGTGGCGCGGGTGAAGGCGTCTTTGATCTCGATATTGCCGATGGTGACGGCGGCAGGCGCATGCGTGTCGTGGGCGTGTTGCGCCAGGGCCGGCATGGCCGGAGCCAGCGCCATAAGGGCGAGGGCGAAGAGGGGAAGACGCAGGGACATGGGATTGATCCTTTCAGGGTTCAGGGAATTTGGATTTCGGCGCCGATCCGCGCCAGGGTGAAGCGGTCGAGCCGGATATCGAGAACCAGCTCCCAGAGGCCGGGAAGCGGGATGGACTGGCCCTCGACGCGCCAGAGCCCGCCGGCCGGGATTGCAGGGACCTTGAAGGGCTCGATATTGAGGGCCGGCGCCGCGAGGGTGAGGTCGACCGAGAGCGGAACAAGCGGGGCGCCGGCGAGGTCGACCACGGCGATATCGATGGCCACCGGCCCGGCGCGGCCGGGCGTCACCACGATATCGGCCATGACGCGGTCGTCCATGGCATGGGCATAAGCGGGGACGGCAAGAGCGGCCTCCGCCGCCTGGGCCAGGGCGATGGCGCGGGGCGGCGGGGTGAAGCGCCAGCCGGCGGCGAGGCCGAAAATGACGAGGACCAGGCCGATTTCGGCCAGGATGGAGCGCCGCAGCAGCAGCCGGGCTTTGGCCTCGCCGCCAAGGGCAGGCCGGGTCAGGCGGAAGCGGTTCCAGAGGGCGAGCCCGAAAAGCAGGACGAGCAGGGCCAGCTTGGCGGCGAGGATATAGCCGTAAGGCGTCAGCCAGGCCGGGCCGGGCGGGCCGAGCTGGACCACGCCGAGCACGAGGCCGGAAACGAGGATGGGGGCGATGGCCAGGGGCACGAGGCGGGAAAATTGCGCCAGGGCCCTGTCGGCGTCATCGCTGCGGCTCTTCAGCCAGAACAGCAGCGGCAGCAGCGCGCCGGCCCAGAACAGGATGCCGCCGATATGCAGGATCACCGCGCTGCGGGTGAGCCATTGCGGTTCGGCCGCGCCGGCATGGCCGCTGATGGCGAGGGCAAGGGCCGCCAGGGGCCAGGCAAGCAGCGCCAGAAGGCGGAAGCGGACGAGGCTGACCAATCCCAGCGCCAAGGCGGCGGCCAGCAGCAGCGTGGTGAGGCCGTAACTGGTCGAATAGCCCGCGCTCCAGGTGGAGGCGGCAAAGATGCCGCCGGGATCGCGGCCAAGCGCATCGGCGCCATGCAGGCCCAGGCTCAGCGGCGCGGCGAGGAGGCCGAGCCCGGCCAGGCCGGCAATGACGCCCCCGCCCCGCGCCGGCAGCGGCGCAACCAGCGCGAAGATGGCCCCGCCAAGGCCGAAGAACAGCCCGGCAAAAAGCACGGCCTTGGCCGCCCAGAGCAAGAGGGCGGTGGCGGGCGAGGCGATGGCGATCTCGGGCAGCGCGCCGATGGCGGCGCCGATGGAAAAGACCAGCGCCCCGGCGACGGGATGGGCATCGACCGAGACCACGCGCCAGCTCAAGACATGCGTGCCCTGCCCCAGATCGGGCGGCAGGCTCACGCGCAGGTTTTCCCCGCCAATGGCCTCGGCGGTGAGATCGGTCGCGGTGCCGTCCGGCGCGACCAGGGCCAGGGAGAGCGGGCTGACCGGCTCATTGAAGAGCAAAGCGAGCTCGTTCGGCGCCTGGGCCAGAACGGCATTGGCGACGGGCTGGGTGGAGAGCAATTGCGCATGGGCGAAGGCGGGCTGGCCGGCAGCCAGCGCCATGAAAGCCAGCAGCAGCACGCATTGGCGGGCAAGGCGATGCAACATTGCCTGATCCTCCTTGTCGGCGGGCCGATGGGCGGGGTGCGAGACCCCGCCCGGGCGCCTTAATGGCCGTGGCCGCCCGAGGCCGGGACCAGGGTGACGCTGGGGGCCGGCATATCGGCCTCTGCGGCGCCGCTGGTGTCGATCCAGGCTTCCTCGCCGCCGGCGCATTCCTGGATGGCCGGGAAGAAGAACTTGCCCGGCTCCAGCGCGGCGGCAAAGGTGCCGCGGAAGACGAATTCGTCGTAATGCTCATTGAGCAGATTGCCGCCCGACCAGACGATTTCCTTGACGCCCTCGGTCAGCGTGGTGCCGTGATTGTCATAGGCATTCTCGTAAGGGCCGGAGACGATTTCGAGGTCCCAGCCCGGCTTGGGCATGGGCTTGACCGCGAAAAAGCCTTCCGGGATCTGCACGCGGACGAGATTGGTGGCTTGGGTGCCGCAGCCATGGGGCACGCGGAGCACGGCCTTGTAGCCGGCGCCGATCACCGCTTCGGGCGCCTCCAGGGTGACATGGGCGAAAACGGGCGCGGCCGGAATGGCCAGCAGGGTGGCGGCAAGGGCCGCGCGAGCGAACATGCGGATCATGAAACGATCTCCGGTCAATAGGGTCTGATGGGGCGGCAAATTGCCGGCTTGCAGTCAGACCGTGACGGGAGGCGCGCGCGATTGGCCCACATGATCGGGCAGGAGCGGCGCGGGAGGCGCAGGCGCGCGGGCAAAGCGGATGATGTCGGCCTGGCCGGGCGGCTCGATATGCAGGACCGGCGGCAGGATGGCCGCCACCTGCTGCTTGGCGACGCCGGTGGCCGGACAGGTCAGCGCGGCGGCGGCAGCGGGATCGCCGTTCTCGTCCTGGGCCATGGGCTGGCAGACCGACCAGGAATCGAGGGTGGAATAGCCGATGGCGTTGAGATCGCGCTGCAATCCGGCGGCCTGATGCAGGGGCAGGAGCAGGGTGAGCACATAGATGGCCAGAACCGCCAGAGCGGCCCCCATCTCACCCATCATCTGCCGCCGTTTCGTATGCATCGGGCTCCTCACCCCTTGGCAATAGCCCGGAGCGCGGGCGCTCACAAGCTCTTATGGCCGGGCGGGCGCCACTCACATTGTCGCAGCGGGAGGGGGCTTGCCCAAAGTTTAGAATGGTTCTAATCATTGTTTGGAACCATTCTAAACTTTGAGTGCCCCCATGCTCCGCTTCTGGCCCGACAATCGCCGCGATTTTTCCAGCCTGTCCGAACGCGAAATCCTGTCCCTGGCCATTGCGGCCGAGGAGGAGGACGGGCGCATCTATTCCGAATATGCGGCGCGGCTGGGCGATCTCTATCCGGGCAGCGCCGCCCTGTTCGAGGGCATGGCGGCCGAGGAGGACGAGCATCGCCGGCGCCTGCTCGATCTCTATGTCGCCCGATTCGGCATGCGGCTGGTGCCGATCCGGCGCGAACATGTGCGGGGCTTTCTCACCCGCAAACCGGTCTGGCTGCAGAAGACGCTGAGCCTGGACCAGGCGCGCCAGCAGGTGTGGGAAATGGAGGAAGGGGCCTATCGCTTCTATCTCAGCGCCGCCGCGCAGGTGAGCGATGCGGGCATCCGCAAGCTCCTGGGCGACCTGGCCGCCGCCGAAAAGGGCCATGCCAAACGCGCCGACCAGATCGACGAGAAGGTGCTGGGCGTCGAGGGCCGCGAGCGGGAGACCAGCGAGGCGCATCGGCAATTCGTGCTGACCTATGTGCAGCCGGGCCTGGCCGGGCTGATGGATGGCTCGGTCTCCACCCTGGCGCCGGTCTTTGCCGCGGCCTTTGCCACCGGCGACACGCACCAGACCTTCCTGGTCGGCCTCGCCGCGGCGGTGGGCGCGGGCATTTCCATGGGCTTTACCGAGGCGGCTTCCGATGACGGCAAGCTGACCGGGCGCGGTTCGCCCATCAAGCGGGGCCTGGCCGCCGGGATCATGACGGCCATTGGCGGGCTGGGCCATGCCCTGCCCTATCTCATCGCCGATTTCTGGGTGGCCACGGGCGTCGCCGCCTTCGTGGTGCTGATCGAACTCTGGGCCATCGCCTTCATCCAGCAGCGCTATATGCAGACCCCGTTCTGGCGGGCGGTGCTGCAGGTGGTGCTGGGCGGCTCGCTGGTCTTTGCCGCCGGCATCCTGATCGGCAATGCCTGACCTCTGGCCGCGCCGCGCCGTGCCCGCTATAGCGGGAGCATGGATCATCGACGCGATATATCGGCCAGCGACGGCACGCCGCTTTCCTACCGCCTGAGCGGGCCGGAGGATGGCGAGCCGGTGCTGCTCGGCCATGGGCTGGGGGCCGGGGCGGCGCAATTTGCCGCTGATGCGGCATGGTTTGCCGCGCGTGGCTACCGCGTGCTGACCCCCGACCTGCGCGGCCATGGCGATTCCGGCATGCCGCCCGCCATCACGGCCGCCGCCTTCGCCCCGGCGCGGCTGCGCGCCGATCTCTATGACATGCTCGACCATGCCGGCATGGCCGACGTGCATTGGGTGGGCAATTCGCTGGGCGGCATATTGGGGCTGGGCGCGACAGGCGAGCAGCCCCGGCGCCTCAAGAGCCTTGCGACCTTCGGCACCGCCCTGGCGCTTGACCTGGGCGTGGCCGGCTGGCCGTTTCTGGCGCTGGACCGCTTTCCGGGGCGGCGGATCGCCGCCTGGCTCACCGCCCGCAGCACGACACGCAACCGGGCGGCACAGGCGCTGGTCGCCGCCATGCTCGAACGCTATGACGCCCGCGCCGTCGCCCATATCGTCGACCATATCCGCCACTATGACCTGCAGAGCCAGGCCGCCGCATGGGCGGGGCCAGGCCTGGTGCTGGTGGGTGGGCGCGACCGGGCGGTCAATGGCAAGCTGCTGGGCCAGCTGGCGCCGCTGCGCGCCCTGCCCAATTGGTGCATCGCCGACCTGCCGGAAGGCGGCCATTGCGCCAATCTCGATGCGACCGATGCCTGGCGCGCGGCGCTCACCGCGTTCTGGTCGGCGTCCGGCTAGGCCGGCGCTAGGCGATTGTCGATGATCTCGCCCATCAGCGCGCATTCGTGGGCGATCTCGCGCACGAAATCGGCCAACATGGGCCGCTCCAGCGCCGCCAGATCGCGCACAACCATGGCGGTGTCGCGGTGCAGGGGCTCGAAATCGACCGGGGCGATCTCCACCAGGCGCCCGGCCTTGACGTCCTCGGCAATGGCGGAATTGACGAAGAAGCCCAGGCCCTCGCCCTTGATGGCCAGCCGCCGCGCCGGGCCGGTAGGCAATTCCACGCTGGTCTTGGCCAGCCGCACCAGGGCCGCCGCGATTTCCGGATCGGCCTGCCACCAGCGCAGGGCGATGACGCGCGGCACCAGCGCCAGCACCTCCTCGATGCCCGGCCGGGCCGGCAATCGGGCCGCCACGTCGGCGGCCACGACCAACGGCACGCGCTCGCGCATGACCACCAGCGGTTCGAGATCGACCACCAGGGGATCGATATTGGGCCAGCACAAGATGCCCATTTCCACTTCGCGCTCATGCAGCATGGCGGCGATCTGGGCCTGGCGCCCCTCGCGCACCACCACGTCCACCGCCGGATATTTCTCCTGGAAGCGCAGCAGGCTCTCGGTGATCAGGGGCGATACCAGCGTGCGCAGCGAGGCGATGGAAACGCGGCCCCGCTCCACCCGGCGCAGGGCCTCGCGCCCCTCCTGCGCGCTGCCGATGATGCGGCGGGCATAGGGCAGGAAGGTCATGCCCTGGTCGGTCAGCGTCACCTGGCGACCGCGCACGAAGAGCGTCACGCCCAGAAGCTGCTCCAGGGCGCGGATGCGCATGGAGGCGGTGGCCTGGGTGATGTTGAGATAGGCGGCGGCCCGGGTGAAGGACTGCTCGCGGACGATGCGGTCGAAAGTGCGGAGCTGGTCGAGGTCCATAGGAAAGGCTTATGCAGAAGACGCGAATACGCCTCTTATTGCCCGAGCCATTGACGGAGTCGATGTGTCGTTTGGCGTAGCCGGCCCTAGCCCGCCTTTTTCATCGCCCGCACATAGGCCTCGAGAACCGCGTTCATCCGCGTCTGATAGCCTTTTCCACCGGCCTTGAAGGCTTCAAGGACCGATCGCTTCACGCGAAGGGTCACCGGCGTGGTCCCGTCGGGATAGACCAGGAGCGCGTTCTTGAAGAATTCTTCGTCGAGTTCGGGGATATCGCTGAAATCGATGTCCTCGTCCTTCAGCGCCAGCAATTCTTCCTGTGTCAGAGGCCGGCTATAGGGCGGTTTCATAGACGATCCTTTCTCGTCTTGAGGCTCGTCGCGCCGAAATGATGCGCCGGCGGCCGGATCGATCCGTGTGAACCAATGTGACGATCACGGCATTCGCCATGGCCCCGATCGAGATTTCGCGCAGCTCGCCATAGCTCATGCGCATGTCGTGCCATGTCACGACGGGACCCTGAAAAATGGCTACAGCGTCGGCAAAGTCAATGCCGTGCTTTAGCCGATTAGCCTCGTTCTTCGCTTCGTCCCATTCGAAGTCCATGGCAATTGTTAATACTTTTGTATGTACAACTCAAGGTGCCTTGTTAGCCCGCCGCGAGCGTTCGGCCAGGTGCTGCTTGCGGGCGCGGGCCTGGGCGGCCGCTTCGGCGGCGGCGTCGCCGAGATGGGCGTCGCCGCGCCGTTCGGCCAATTGCATCTGGCGCTGGCGTTCGGCGGCCGCCGCATGCCTGGCACTGTCGCCGGCGCAATGGGGGCAGGAAATGCCGTCATGATAATCGGGATGGCGGCGATCGGCCTCGGTCAGCGGATGCCGGCAGGCGCGGCACAAGGTGGCGCTGCCCAGTTCCAGCCCATGCCCCACCGAAACGCGCTCGTCGAAGACGAAGCATTCCCCGGTAAAGCGACTTTCTTCGGGCGGGATCACTTCGAGATATTTCAGAATCCCGCCCTTGAGGTGGAAGACCTCCTCAAAACCCTGGCTCAACAGATAGGACGAGGCCTTTTCGCAGCGGATGCCGCCGGTGCAGAACATGGCGACCTTCTTGTCGCGGGCCGGATCGAGGTTCTTGGCCACGTAATCTTTGAAGTCGACAAAGCTCTGCGTCTTGGGATCGAGCGCCCGCCGGAAGCTGCCCAGGCCCACTTCGTAATCGTTGCGCGTATCGACCAGCACCACGTCGTTGCGCGCGATCAGCTCGTTCCAGTCCTCGGGCTCGACATAGGTGCCGGCCTGCCGGTTCGGATCGACCTGCGGCGCACGCAGGGTGACGATTTCGGGTTTGAGGCGCACCTTCATGCGCAGGAAGGGCGCGGTTTCGGCGAAGGAATATTTGACCTCGGCGCCGGCGAGGCGAAGGCCGAAGGGGCCGGCGGCAAAGAGGTAGTCGGCCAGCGCGTCGATGGCCTCGGGCGTGCCCGCCACGGTGCCATTGATGCCTTCGGGCGCCAGGATCAGCGTGCCCCTGATGCCCCGGCCGCAGCAGAATTCGGCCAGCGGCGCCTTGAGCGCCTCGGCATCCGGCAGGGCGGCGAATTTATAGAGCGCCATCACCTTGTATGGGTGCTGGGCATGGGGCAGAGTGGCACTGGACATGGAGCGGGGCGCGGTCATTTCCCGCCGCTCATACCATCGGTCGCGCCCGGCGTCACGGGCGGCCGCAGCCACAAAATTGGGAGAGAGAGATGACTTACCGGGCGGACAACGCGCGCTATGACAATATGCAATACCGCCGCTCGGGCCGATCGGGCCTCAAGCTGCCGGTGGTGAGCCTGGGCCTGTGGCAGAATTTCGGGGGCACCCGCGACTATCCGGGCGCCATGGACATATTGGGCTATGCCTTCGACAACGGCATCACCCATTTCGACCTGGCCAATAATTACGGCCCGCCGGCGGGGTCCTCGGAAGAACTCTTCGGCCGGGTGCTGGCGCGCGATTTCCGCCCCTATCGCGACGAGATGATCATCTCCACCAAGGCCGGTTACAATATGTGGCCCGGCCCCTATGGCGAATGGGGGAGCCGCAAATATCTGCTGGCCAGCCTCGACCAGTCGCTCCAGCGCATGGGGCTCGATTATGTCGATATCTTCTATTCGCACCGCTACGACCCCGAGACGCCGCTGGAAGAAACCATGGGGGCGCTGGCCCATGCGGTGACATCGGGCAAGGCGCTCTATGTCGGCATTTCCTCCTATCCGGAGCAGGAGACGCGGGAAGCCCATCGCATCCTCAAGGAGATGGGCGTGGCGCTGACCATCCACCAGCCCTCCTATTCGATGATCAACCGCTGGATCGAAAAGGACAGCACCATCGAGGCCTGCGGGGAATTGGGCATCGGCATGATCGCCTTTTCGCCGCTGGCCCAGGGCGTGCTGTCGGGCAAGTACAATTCGGGCAATATGGCCGGCACGCGGGGCGACAATCCCAATGGCACACTGCGCGCCAGCCATATCGAGCCACGCGTGCTCGCCGCCGTGGACAAGGTGGGCGCGATCGCCCGGGCGCGGGGGCAGACCATGGTGCAGCTGGCGCTGGCCTGGGTGCTGCGCCGCGCGGAAATGACCTCGGCGCTGATCGGGGTGCGCACGCTGGAGCAGCTCAAGGACAATCTGGGCGTGCTCAACAATCTGGCGCTGTCGGACGAAGAGGTCGCGGCCATCGATGCGGCGACCAGGGAGGGGCAGATGGAGCTCCATCCCCGGCCGCAGGGCTGGCTGCGGTAATTTCCTCCAGTCACGAGCACGATATAGCACCCTCCCCTTGACGGGGAGGGGTGTTCACACGCTCGGAAATCGGGCCCTCGCCCTCCCCCACCCATCCTCCCCGTCAAGGGGAAGGTGTCGGCCTGTGCGGGGGAGCGATCCTGCCTAATCCAGCAGCGAATTCAGCGCGCCCATGGCGGCCATGGAGCCGGCATAATTGGCGAAGGTGATGGAATGCATGCCGGTGGCCAGGTCGCCGGCAGCGAAGATGCCGGGGCGGGAAGTGGCCTGCAGCTCCCCGGTTGCCACCATGATGCCGGTGGGCGTTTCCTTGGTCTCGAGGCCCAGTTGCACGTGCAGATCGGCCGAGGGGCGATTGCGGGGATGGGCATAGAGCGCGGTCAGGGCCAGTTCGCGGCCGTCTTCCAGCACGACGCCGTCGAGAATGCCGCTGTCGTGCCGGATCGCGGCCAGCCGGCCGTTCTCGATATGCACGCCGCGCTTTTCGAGTTTGCGCCGCTCCTCCTCGATGATCTCCTGGCCATCGAGGATCAGGGTGATGTCGTCGGTCCAATTGGCGTAGAGCGCGGGCCCATGCAGGGACATGGGCGAGGAATAGAGCAGGCCCCAGGGTTTTCCCGCCACTTCATAGCCATGGCAGAAGGGGCAATGGATCACCGTCTTGCCCCAGCTTTCGGCGAAGCCGGGAATGGCGGGAAATTCATCGACGATGCCATAGCTGAGGATCAGCCGGCGCGCCTCGATGAGCTCGCCCGCGGCGGTCCTGACCACGAAGCCATCGGGCTCGCCCTCGACCTGGACGGCCTGGCCGGCGACCAGGTCGACGCTGGGATAGGATCCCACCTGGGCCCGGGCGCGGGCCAGGATATCGCCGGGCGGCGTGCCGTCCTGGGCGAAGATGTTATGGGCCGCTTCGGCATAGCGATTGCGGTTGAGGCCGGTATCGAGCACGCTCACCTTGCGCCGGGCGCGGCCCAGTTGCATGGCGGCGGTGAGGCCGGCGAAAGAGCCGCCGATGATGACGATGTCCTGCATGAAAACTCCTGTCGAAAGCCGGGCCGGGCGGCGCGCACGGGCGGCCGGATCGGCGCGGGCCCTTCATGTAACTTCTTTTGTTACACGTTAAGGCTGAAGTCAAGTCTCCGGTTTCGAGGGATAGAGCACTGCGCTAGGATCGGTTCCAAACACGGGAGACATTTCATGCGCCGCTTCGCCATCGCCCTCGCCGCCCTCGTGACCTGCTCCGGCACGGCCCTGGCCTATGACGCGGCGAGCCAGGACGTGATCGACCGGTTCAAGCCGGGCAAGCTGGTGCCGATCGAGGCGGTCGGGGGCCTGATGCTGGGCGCGGAGCGCTGGTGCTATGACCAGAGGGGCGAGGAATGCGGCTGGTCGGACATCTATCTCGAGATCGATGGCGACATGGTGCGCTACGAATTGTCCAATCCCTGGAGCGCGGCAATCGATATCAGCTTCGTCGCCGAGGGCGTGTTTCGCGACGGCCGCTATATCTGCGATACGGGCTTCGACTGGGTGCCCTCGGTGCGCGCCTATGAGCGTCCCGACGGCCAGGCCATCGAGGGGCGGGAACTGGACGCGCTGAAACAGGAAATCGCCGCGCACATCGACACCAGCCAGGCCGGCGATTGCTTCGACTATCTCTATGGCGGCCACGATGAAGAGGCGCAGACCATCACTCTGACGCAGCGCCAATATGTGGACGGCACCCACCAGCCGGCGCGGGATGCCGAGGTGACGCTGCATTTCGACAAGGCGAACGCCGACAATCTCGGCTGGTATTGGTGAGAGCGGGGTGCTCCTTCCGCCCCCCTGAATAGGACGACACACGCCCCTCCCCGCCATCGTCACCACCGGGCGCCTGTCCCGGTGGTCCAATCGATGCCACGGCGAATTCTGGATTGCCGGGACAAGCCCGGCAATGACGAGAGATTGGGGGGGCGACGGGAGTTGGGCGAAGCGAGATAAGGGCGAAACCCCTAGCCCAGCCGGCCGTCGCGCAGGCTCTCGGCCAGGGGCGCGGGGCGCTCGACCGGGGTTTTGATCTCCACGGTGCGGCCCTGGCTTGCGGCATGTTCGAAGGCTTCCATGACCTCGAGCACATGCAAGGCCAGGTCGCCATTGGCGCGATGCGGGCGGTTTTCGAGAATGGCCAGGGCCATGTCGGCCACGCCCAGCGAGCGGTAATTGCCATCGGCATAGGGCTGGGCGACCGGCACGGGTTGCCATTGCTCCTCGCGGCCGCGCTTGCGGGTTTCCACCGCCCCGCCGAAGAAATTGGGATCGGGCACGATCAGGCTCTGCTCCGTGCCGTAGATCTCGAGCGGCACATGCTTGTGGCCGGCCACGTCGAAGCTCATGCCGATCTGCACGATGGCGCCATTGGCAAAGCCCAGCGCGCCGGTGACATGAGTGTCGATCCGCACCGGCATGGTCTGGCCCCTCTTGGGCTCGGAGGTGATGGTGCGTTCGGTGCGCAGGCGCGAGGACATGGCCGAGACGCTGGCCACCGGCCCCAGCAGATTGACCAGGTCGGTGATGTAATAGGGCCCCATGTCGAGCATGGGCCCGCCACCCAGATCGTAATAGAAGGCCGGATCGGGATGCCAGCTTTCGTGGCCGGGGCTGAGCATGAAGGCGGTGCCGCCCACCAATTGGCCCAGGACGCCGCTATCGACCACGGCGCGGGCCTGCTGATGCGCGCCGCCCAGGAAGGTGTCGGGCGCCGAACCGATGCGGAGGCCGGCCGCATTGGCGGCATCGAGCAGCTTGCGCCCCTCGGCATAGGTGACCCCGAGCGGCTTTTCGGAATAGACATGCTTGCCGGCGGCGAGACATTTGAGCCCCACTTCGACATGGGCGCGCGGAATGGTGAGGTTGATCACCAGCGCGATTTCGGGATCGGCGAGAAGCTCGTCGATGCTCATGGCCTTGAGGCCGAATTCGGCGGCGCGGGCTGCGGCCGCCTCGGGCCGCATATCGGCCAGGCCCTTGATATCGAGCACGGGAAAGCCGGGCATGCCGTCCTTGCCCAGAATGGCCTTGAGATAGGCCGACGAGATATTGCCGGTGCCGATGAGACCGATCCCGAGCCGCTTGGCAGACATGCTGTTTCCTCCCAGATGTACGTGCATCAGCCTAGCCTGACGCGGGCGGAGTCGGAAGGGGATTTGTGTGATTTTTAAGTCCCGGAAGGACATGCTTGCGCGCTCCTCGAAGACCTCATGGTGAGCCTGTCGAACCATGAGGTCGGGCGTAAGAGAGCCCGAGCGCCACGACCTCGCCCTTCGACAAGCTCAGGATGAGGTCTACTGGTGTGTGCAGCGAAACGTGAAACGATCCAGCGCGGAGACCATCCCCCTATCGTCACCACCGGGCCTGTCCCGGTGGTCCATGGCGACGCGCTGGATTGCCCGGACAAGCCGGGCAATGACGGCACATGGTGGAAGACAGGCCCAGCACCCTAGCCCATCTGCGTCTTGAGCCAGTCCGGGTCGGGCTCGATGGGGGTGATGACGTCGATGAGGATGCCATTGGGGTCGGCGACGATGACATGGCGCTGGCCGAAGACCTCGTCGCGCAGCGGCTGGGCGATGGCGACGCCCTCGCCTTCCAGCCGCGCGGCTTCGGCGGCGGCATCATCGACGTAAAAGCTCAGGATCACGCCGCTGCTCGGCACCTGGCCGGCCTTGGGGATCGAATCGTGCTGGTAGTGAATCAGCGCCAGCTCGAACAGGCCCTCGCTCTCGCCCTTCAGATGCATGTACCAATCGCTTTCGAACACCGGCGTAAAGCCGAAATGGCGGCGATAGAAATCGCTGCTGGCGGCAAGATCGCGCACTTGCAGCAGGGGAAACAGGCTGTTGAATTTCATCTCTTCTCTCCTTGCCTTGTGGGTAAATTAGATACAGACTGCATGTATATAGATTTGAATAACATACAGGCAGTATGTATGCAAGTGGAAAGACGCAGCCAGGATGAGCGCCGCGCCGCCACCCGCCAGGCTTTGTTGCAGGCGGCGCGGGACCTGTTCGCCGACAAGGGCTATGCGGCCACCGGCACGCCGGAAATCGTGGCGGCGGCGGGGGTGACGCGGGGCGCGCTCTATCATCATTTCGCCGACAAGCTGGCCCTGTTCGCCGCCGTGGTGGAGGACGAGCATGCGGCGGTGGCCGCAGCCATCACCGCAATGGCCGATGGCGAGGGGGCGCCGGCCGACATGATCGATGCCCTGGTGGCCGGCGGGGACGCCTTTCTCGCCGCCATGCAGGATCCCGGCCGCCGCCGCATCATGCTGATCGACGCGCCGGCCGTGCTGGGGCCGGAGGCGCTCGACGCCATCAACCAGAAATATGGCCAGCGCACCCTGGTGGAGGGCGTGCAATGCGCCCGGGATGCCGGCGTGCTGGCCGATGTGCCGGTGGAGCCGGTGGCGCAATTGCTCGGCGCCCTGTTCGACCGCGCCGCCCTGGCGCCGGAAGCCGACATCCCGGCCTATCGGGCGGCGATGGAAGCTGTCATTCGGGGTTTGCGGAAAGCCTAAGGCCCCCTCACCCGGCCTGCGGCCGACCTCTCCCCCAAGGGAGAGGTGTCGCTCCGCGACATCGACAATCTCCCACCTCTCCCTTTGGGGGAGAGGTCGCCGCACAGCGGCGGGTGAGGGGGCCTTGAGCTCATAAAAAAGCGGGGCTTTCGCCCCGCCTTTCCTTCCCGGTCAGGTGACCAGGAAAATGATGATGATCAGCCAGATCGGCACGCCGAGCAGCCAGAGTGCGAGACCTTTGAACATTGTTTTTCTCCTCTCCTGGCCTTTTAGAAGCGACGGAAGACGTCGCTGAACACGCTGTTATGGTCGCGGTGATTGCCGCCCTTCTGGGCCGCCCAATAGGCGCCGATGGCCGAGATCAGCGAGGACGCCGCGAGCAGGAAGGCCGCGATGATGGCGGTGTTGCGGGCGATGCGGGCCGCCTCGATGGCCTCCTGGCGCGCCGCCTCGACATTGGCGGCCACCTGGTCGACGCGGGCCTGGGCCTCGTCGGGGGTCAGGCCGGTATTGGCCGTCACCACATTGGCCAGATAGGTGCGGTCCTCGGCAGCCAGCGTGCCGTCGCCCAGGGCCGCCTGGGCGAAGATGCGCCCGGCCTCGTCGCGCGCCACGCCCGGATCGACCGGGTTATTGGCGCGGAACAGGGTGTCGATGAAATAGGCATTGGGATCGGCCATGTCGGCTTCGCCCTCGGCCATGTTGGAGGCGGCGATGGTGGCCGTGGCCGCGGCATTGCCGGCGGCATTGGCGAAGGCGCCGATGCCGCCCACGGCCAGCACCGCGCCCACGATCAGCGCTCCGCCCCAGACCAGCAGGCCATGGGCGCCGTCGCGCATGTCGCTTTCATCCTCGCTGGCGTCGAAATGGCGCCGGCGCAGGCGGCCGGTGAGATAGCCGCCGGCCATGAAGCTCGAGATCTGCACCCAGAGGAACCAGCTCGCCGCGGCGATGCCGATCAGCACGGTGGGGGCGCCGTCGCGGGCATTGAAATCGACGAAGTTGAGGCCGATGGCCGAGCCGAAGCTGATCAGCACCAGCGAGACGGCCGAGGCGAAGACGATGCCGGCGAAAATGGCCGGCCAATCGACATAGCTGGCGTCCTCGCGGCCGCTGACGGGGCCGGTTTCGACGACGGCGATGCCGGATGGGGATTCAATGGTCATGTTCTGTCCTCCCGGGTTCACGATGCTCAGGCGAGGCCGATAAAGGACAGGATGGCCATGACGATAACGACCAGGCCGACCAGGTAGATAATGCTGTTCATGAGAAAGCCCTCTTGTTGTGACGCTCGTGGTCAGGCAACGGCACGAGGGCGGATTTTGTTCCGATTGCGGCACAGGCTATCGAGCGTGATCGCTGCGGCCTTCGCTCACTTGTTCCGTGATCCCAGCCTTCCGGGATCGTCACCCTTGGGCTTGACCCGAGGGTGACGAGCGGTGAGCGAGGCAAATGGGTGCCCGCCTGAGCCCTATTCAGAAACAAAACAGGCGGGGCTGATGCCCCGCCTGCATCCTCGATCAATGATCGAAGTTTATTTCAGGCCGTCGGTCACCACGCTGGTATAGGCGCCTTCCGGCGTCGCCTTGATGATGCCCTGGTCGAGCAGGGCCTGCACGGTGCGCTCATAGGTGGCCATGTCCAGCGCCGGATCGTCGGGATCGACCAGCTTGGTCACCTCGTTGACCATGTAGAACTGGTGGTCATATTCGGCCGCGCCGGTATCGTCGGCCTCGACCACGATCTCGGCCGCCTCTTCGGGGTTTTCCAGCGCATAGGCCCAGCCCTTCATCGAGGCGCGCACGAAGCGGGTATAGGCATCGACCTTGGCGGGATCGTCGAGGCTGTCTTCCATCACATAGAGACCGTCCTCGAGCAGGTCATTGCCCATTTCGGTATAGTTGAAGATGGTCAAATTATCCGGGCCATAGCCGGCATCGAGCGCCTGGCCATATTCGTTATAGGTCATCACCGAGATGCAATCGGCCTGGCCCTGGATCATGGGCTGGATGTCGAAGCTCTGCTGCAGCACGGTGACGCCGCCATCCGAGCCGTCGGTGGCCAGGCCCAGCTTGTTCATCCACGCAAAGAACGGATATTCGTTGCCGAAGAACCAGACGCCCAGCGTATGGCCGGGGAAATCGGCTTCGGTGGTGATGCCGGTTTCGGTGGGGCAGATCATCATCAGGCCAGAACGCTTGAAGGGCTGGGCGATATTGACCAGCGGCACGCCCGATTCCCGGGCCGCCATGCCGGCGGCCATCCAGGTGACGATGATATCGGCGCCGCCGCCGGCGATCACCTGTTCGGGGGCGATATTGGGGCCGCCGGGCAGGATGGTGATGTCGAGGTCTTCCTCGTCATAGAAGCCCTTGGCCTCGGCGACCAGATAGCCGGCGAACTGCGCCTGGGTGACCCATTTCAATTGCAGGGTCAGCGCATCGGCGGCCAGCACGGCCGGAGCGGCGGACAGCGCCAGGGCGCCGGCCATCAACCCGGTGATGATCTTGTTCATTTGTCGTTCCCTTTTCCCTTTACGCCCGTCCACCACGGACGGACGGATGCCAGAAGGTGACGCCCCTTTCGATGAGGGCGATCACCCCGTAGAAGGCGGACCCCGCGACCGCCGCAACGGCGATCTCCGCCCAGACCAGGTCGATGGCGAGACGCCCCACCCCGGTCGATATCCGGAAGCCCATTCCCACGACGGGCGTCCCGAAGAATTCCGCTACGATTGCGCCGATCAAGGCCAGAGTCGAGTTGATCTTGAGGGCGTTGAATATGAAGGGGCCCGCAGCGGGAAGCCTGAGCTTCATAAGGGTCTGCCAGTAATTGGCGGCATAGGTGCGCATGAGGTCGCGCTCGATGGCCGAGGCGGCATTGAGCCCGGCCACCGTGTTGACCAGCATGGGAAAGAAGGTCATGGCGACGACCACGGCCGCCTTGCTCTGCCAGTCAAAGCCGAACCACATGACCATGATCGGCGCGATGCCGATGATCGGCAGGGCCGACATGAAATTGCCGATGGGCATGATGCCGGCCTTGAGGAAGGGCGAGCGATCGACCAGGATCGCCACGGCCAGCCCCGCAAGACAGCCGATGGCATAGCCGGGCAGCACCGACTTGATGAAGGTTTGGACGAAATCGGCCCAGAGGATATTGGTCTCGGCCATGAGCCTCGCCCCGATGGCCGAGGGCGGCGGCAGCAGGACCGGCGGCACATTGGCGCCGCGCGTCACCACTTCCCAGATGACCAGCAAGGCCAGTCCGAAGGTGACGGGGATGACGAGGCCGGTGCCGGTCTCGGGCAAGCTGCCGGCGCGGATGGCGGCCGAGAGCCGTTCGACGAACAGCCAGGCAAAGGCCCAGGCGGCGATCAGCGCCAGCCAGTGATGCAGCGGCATGGCCTGGCCGACCGGCAGGGCCAGGAGCAGACCCATGGCGCCCAGCACCGCCAGGAGCCCGTCGAGCCAGAGGCTGAACGGCGCGAGGAGCCGCATGAGGCTCGCCCCGCCCAGCGCGAAGAACAGGGCCAGGAGCGGCGCATTGCCGAAAGTGGGGAGGCTCATGAGCAGGCCCAGCAGGGCCAGGCCGCCCGCCACCAGGCCGAGATAGAGCTGGAAGAAGGAAAGGTCGCGTCTCATGCCCGCGCCCCCATCCGGCCGTTCACCCATTTTTCGGCGCCGCCGACAATGGCGACCAGCACGGCGGCGAGGCCCGCCGCGATGAACAGCGCCGCCCAGATCTGGATGGTCTGGCCATTGTAGGAGCCGGTGAGCAGGCGCACGCCCAGGCCCCCGCCCGAGGCGTTGGAGAGCTCGGCCACCACCGCCCCGATCAGCGAAATGGCGATGCCCACCTTCATCGAGGCGAAGAGGAAGGGCATGGCGGCCGGCCAGCGCAATTTCCAGAATACCTGCACCGGACTGGCATCATAGGTGCGCAGCAGGTCGAGCTGGATGGCTTCGGGCGAGCGCAGGCCCTTGACCATGCCGACCACGACCGGGAAGAAACTCAGATACATCGAGATCAGCGCCTTGGGCACGAGCCCCGTCAACCCCACCGCGCCCAGCCCCACCACCACCATGGGCGCCACGGCCAGGATGGGAATGGTTTGGCTGGCGATGATCCAGGGCATGAGCGAGCGGTCCGAGGCATCGTTGTGGATGATGGCCACCGCCAGGACGATGCCGAGCATTGTGCCGAAGGCGAAGCCCAGCAACGTCGCCGAAAGCGTGATCCAGCCGTGATAGGCGAGCGAGCGGCGCGAGGTGATGTCGAGCGCGATGGTGGCGTTCCAGATTTCGCTCACCACCTGATGCGGCGCCGGCAGCACCGGCTTGTCCTGCGCCCAGGCCTGCTGCGCGAAATCCATGAAGGGCACGTTTTCGAGCCCGGCGCGATTGTTGAGCGTGTTCTGCCAGGGCGCGTTCATGTGAACGGCCATGGCGTACCAGAACAGCAGGAGGGCGAGGAGAATGGTGAGGACGGGGAGGATGCGGGTCATGATGTCATCCCTGCATCCCCGCACACCAGGCCTCCCCTCGCCCCTTGTGGGAGAGGGACAGGATTTTTGCGTTCAGCAAAAATCCAGGGTGAGGGGTTCTCTCCTCCGCAGAGGAGCGGGCGGTGAGCCCGCACACCCCTCATCCGCCCCTTTGGGGCACCTTCTCCCACAAGGGGAGAAGGGTGGTCGGTGAATGGGATGGCAGCCCCCATCACACATGCTCCTCCTCATAGCTGTGCCCGGCCCGCAGCCCGTCGCGCACCCGCGCGGCAATCTCCAAAAATTCCGGCGTCTCGCGGATATCGAGCGGCCGTTCGCGCGGCAGGGTGCTCTCGATCACATCGGTCACCCGGCCCGGGCGCGGCGACATGACCACGATGCGCGTCGACAGATAGACCGCCTCGGGGATGGAATGGGTGACGAAGCAGATGGTCTTGCCCGTCCGGTCCCAGAGTTTCAGCAATTCGGAATTGAGATGGTCGCGCACGATCTCGTCCAGCGCGCCGAAGGGTTCGTCCATCAGCAGCAGATCGGCATCGAAACTCAGCGCCCGGGCAATCGAAGCGCGCTGCTGCATGCCGCCCGAAAGCTGCCAGGGATATTTCTTCTCGAAGCCGGTGAGATTGACCAGCTCCAGGGTCGCCCTGACCCGTTCATGTTGCTGGGCCTGGCCATATCCCATGATCTCGAGCGGCAGGGCGACGTTCTTCTCGATGGTCCGCCAGGGATAGAGCGCCGCCGCCTGGAACACATAGCCATAGGCCCGCGCCCGGCGGGCCTCTTCGGGCGTCTGCCCATTGACGCTGAGCGTGCCCGATGTGGGTTTTTCCAGATCGGCAATAGCGCGCAGGAACGTGGTCTTGCCGCAGCCCGAAGGGCCGATGAAGGAAACGAATTCCCCCTTGCCGATGGTCAGGTTCACATCCTTGAGCGCCACCACGTCGCCATCGCCGGCGGGGAAGGTGAGGCCGAGATCCATTGCCTGAACCACGCTCATGGCAAGGCCCCCTCACCCGCCGCTTCGCGGCGACCTCTCCCCCAAGGGAGAGGTGAGGAAAGCACCGATGTCGCGCAGCGACACCTCTCCCTCTGGGGGAGAGGTCGGCCCGCAGGGCCGGGTGAGGGGGCCTTCAGCATCACGCTAACCAAATTCCGCATCAAACCCCCGTCGCCGGAATGCCGGACCGTTCCACCTTGCGCGGTGCGACGATCTCTTTCCACTGGCTGAGCGCCCTGTTCACAGGGTTCTTCGCTTCCCGGCCCACGAATTTGCCATGGCCGGGCTCGGCCTTCATCTCGTTCTCGACCATTGCCACCTTGCCCCGGCTCAGCACGAAGCGCGGCAGGCCCGTCACCTCGAAGCCTTCGAAGACATTGTAGTCGATCACCGATTGCTGGCTCTTGGCCGAAATGGTCTTTTTCCGCTTGGGGTCCCAGACCAGGAGATCGGCATCGGCACCGACCATGACGGCGCCCTTCTTCGGATAGAGATTGAGGATTTTGGCGATATTGGTCGAGGTCACCGCCACGAATTCGTTGGGCGTCAGCCGGCCGGTATTGACGCCAGCCGTCCAGAGCACCGGCAGCCGGTCCTCCAGCCCGCCCGTGCCGTTCGGGATCTTGGCGAAATTGCCGACGCCATTGCGCTTCTGCGCGGTGGTGAAGGCGCAATGGTCGGTGGCCACACAGGACAGCGAGCCCGATTGCAGCCCGGCCCAGAGCGAATCCTGGTGCGCCTTGTTGCGGAAGGGCGGCGACATGACCCGGCGCGCCGCATGGTCCCAATCGGGATTGAAATATTCGCTTTCGTCCAGCGTCAGGTGCTGGATCAGCGGCTCGCCATAGACGCGCATGCCCTTCTGCCGGGCGCGGCGGATGGCTTCATGGGCCTGCTCGCAGGAGACATGCACCACATAGAGCGGCACACCGGCCATGTCGGCCAGCATGATGGCGCGATTGGTGGCCTCGCCCTCCACTTCCGGCGGCCGGCTATAGGCATGCCCCTCCGGCCCACTATTGCCCTCGGCCAGGAGCTTGGCCGTCATGGCCGCCACCACGTCGCCATTCTCGGCATGGACCAGGGGCAGCGCGCCCAGCGCGGCGCAGCGCTGGAAGGAGGCGAACATCTCGTCGTCGTTCACCATCAGGGAGCCCTTATAGGCCATGAAATGCTTGAAGCTGGTGATGCCCCGATCCACCACCTCGGCCATTTCCTCGAAGACCTGCTCGCCCCACCAGGTGATGGCCATGTGGAAGGAATAATCGGCCGAGGCCTTGCCGGTCTTGTTGTCCCACATCTGCAGCGCCTCGAGCAGGCTCTGGCCGGGGTTGGGCAGGCAGAAATCCACCACCATGGTCGTGCCGCCCGCCAGCCCCGCCCGCGTGCCGCTCTCGAAATCATCGGCCGAATAGGTGCCCATGAAGGGCATTTCGAGATGGGTATGCGGATCGATGCCGCCGGGCATGACATAGCAGCCGGTGGCGTCGAGAATGTCGTCGCCGGAGAGGTTCCTGCCGATCTCGACAATGGTCTCGCCCTCGATCTTCACATCGGCCTGGTAGGAGAGATCGGCGGTGACAATGGTGCCGTTCTTGATGATCGTGCTCATGCTGTGTTCCCTTGGTTTATTGCTGGCCCCTCTTCACCTCTCCCCGGGGGGAGAGGTCGGGCTTCGCGAAGCGAAGACCGGGTGAGGGGGCCTTTTCGAGATGCATCGCGATCGCCTGAAGCACCCCATCGATATTGCTGAGGACATCATTGTTCCAGAAGCGGAGCACGGCATAGCCATGTCCCATCAGCTCCAGTGTCCTTTGATCGTCCCGGCTACTCTCTGCGTGTTGCCCGCCATCAAGCTCGACGAGCAGGTCGGCCTCCCGGCAGGCAAAATCGGCAATGAATCGCCCCACCGGTTCCTGCCGCACGAACTTGAAGCCCAGCAATTGCCGATTGCGCAACCGCGACCACAATTTGCGCTCGGCGTCGGTCATATTGATGCGGAGCACCCTGGCGGCCTTCTGGGCGAAGCGGGTTTTGAGATTGCTCATAAGGCCCCCTCACCCGGCCCTGCGGGCCGACCTCTCCCCCAAAGGGAGAGGTGTCGCTGCGCGACGCACGGCCTCCTCCTACCTCTCCCTGGGGGGAGAGGTCGCTGCGCAGCAGCGGGTGAGGGGGCCTTGCGCATCATCCGAATCTCACTCCACCACCCCCGCCGTTTCCACTACGGCGTGGAACAGCACATCGGCGCCGGCCGTCGCCCAGTCCTTGGAGATGTCTTCAGCCTCGTTATGGCTCAGCCCATCCACACAGGGGCACATGATCATGGTGGCCGGCGCCACCTTGGCCGCCCAGCAGGCGTCGTGCCCGGCGCCGGAAATGATGTTCATATGGCTGTAGCCGAGCTTTTCGGCTGCCGCGCGCACCCGGCTCACCAATGTCGGATCGAAGGTGACCGGATCGAAATGGCCCACCGCTTCCACCGCGCAGCCGACGCCCAGTTCGGCGCAGATTTCGGCGGCCCCGGCCTCGATGGCCGCCCGCATCCGGTCGAGCTTGGCCTGGTCGGGCGAGCGGATATCGACGGTGAACACCACCTGCCCCGGCAGCACATTGCGCGAATTGGGGGCGAATTTCACCTGCCCCACCCCGCCCACGGCGCCGGGCTGCTCGCCCATGGCCACGTCCTGCACCATCTCGAAGATGCGGGCCATGGCCAGCCCGGCATTGACGCGCATGTTCATCGGCGTCGAGCCGGTATGGGCCTCCTTGCCGGTCAGGGTGAATTCGAGCCACCACAAGCCCTGGCAATGGGTGACGACGCCGATCTGCTTGTCTTCGGCTTCGAGGATCGGGCCCTGCTCGATGTGATATTCGAAATAGGCGTGCATTTTCCGCGCGCCCACCTCTTCCTCGCCCACCCAGCCGATGCGCTCCAGCTCGTCGCCGAACCTTTTGCCCTCGAGATCGGTGCGGGCATAGGCATGCGCGATGGGAATGACGCCGGCGAAGACGCCCGAGGCCAGCATGGCCGGGGCGAAGCGCGCGCCCTCCTCATTGGTCCAATTGGTGACGACGATGGGATGGCGCGTCCTGATGCCCAGATCATTGAGCGAGCGCACGACTTCGAGCCCCGCCAGCACCCCCAGCACGCCGTCATATTTGCCGCCGGTGGGCTGGGTATCGAGATGGGAGCCGATATAGACCGGCAGCGCCTCGGGATCGTTGCCGGGCCGGGTCATGAACATGGTGCCCATCTTGTCGACGCCCATGGAAAGCCCGGCCTCTTCGCACCAGCTCCGGAACAGCTCCCTGCCCTCCTTGTCCGCATCGGTCAGCGTCTGCCGGTTATTGCCCCCGGCAATGCCCGGCCCGACCTTGGCCATCTCCATCAGGCTCTCCCAGAGCCGGTCGCCATTGATCCGAAGGTTTTCGCCGGGAGAGGTCATGCTGTGTGCTCGCGAGGTAAATCGAAACCAAAAGCCCCGTCGTCGCGAATGAGCGAACGGCGGGGCCGGGACGACATTGGAGAGAGCGGGCATGGCTCGCTCCCGTGGGAGTGGAGGCGGCAGGTCAGCGATGGATGTTTGACGCTGACCATATTGCCTACTTCACACTCGGAAACGAAAATTCCGCGCCGCCCTTGATGCCGGCGGGCCAGCGGGTGGTGACGGTTTTGAGCCTTGTATAGAAGTGGATGCCTTCGGGCCCGTAGATGGAATGATCGCCGAACAGGCTTCGCTTCCAGCCGCCGAAGGAGTGATAGGCCACCGGCACCGGGATCGGCACGTTGATGCCGACCATGCCCACTTCGATCCTGTCGGCGAAGTCGCGGGCGGCGTCGCCGTCGCGGGTGAAGATCGCCGTGCCATTGGCATATTCGTGGCCATGGATCAGATCGACCGCGTCCTTGAAGCTGTCGCGGCGCACCACGGAGAGGACCGGGCCGAAGATTTCGTCTCTATAGATGTCCATATGCGGCTCGACATTGTCGAACAAAGTGCCGCCGACATAATAGCCGTTTTCATAGCCCTGCAGGGTGAAGCCGCGGCCATCGACCACCAGCTTGGCGCCCTGTTCCTCGCCCTTGTCGATATAGGAGAGTATCTTGTCGCGGTGCATTTTCGTCACCACCGGACCCATTTCGGCGTCCTTGTCGGTGGCGGGGCCGATCTTGAGGCTTTCGACGCGCGGCTTGAGCTTGGCCACCAGCGCATCGGCCGTGTCCTTGCCCACCGGCACGGCGACCGAAATGGCCATGCAGCGTTCGCCGGCCGAGCCATAGCCGGCGCCCATCAAGGCATCCGCCGCCTGGTCGAGATCGGCATCGGGCATGATGATCATGTGGTTCTTGGCGCCGCCCAGGGCCTGGACGCGCTTACCGGCCCTGGTGCCGCGCTGATAGACATATTCGGCGATCGGGGTGGAGCCCACGAAAGACACCGCCGCGATATCGGGATGGTCGAGAATGCCGTCGACCATTTCCTTGTCGCCATGGACGATATTGAGGATCCCCTCGGGCAGGCCGGCTTCCATGAACAGGTTCCAGGCCAGCATGGGGGCGGAGGGGTCGCGCTCGGAGGGTTTCAGGATGAAGGCATTGCCGCAGGCAATGGCCGCCGGATACATCCACATCGGCACCATGGCCGGGAAGTTGAACGGGGTGATGCCGGCCACCACGCCCAGCGGCTGGCGATCCGAATAGGTGTCGATGTTCGGCCCAACATTGCGGGAGAATTCGCCCTTGAGCAGATGCGGGATGCCGCAGGCGAAATCCACGCAATCGATGCCGCGCGCCACTTCCCCCAGCGCATCGTCATGCACCTTGCCGTGCTCTTTCGAAATCTCGCGGGCGATATCGTCGGCATATTGATCGAGCAATGCCTTGAACTTGAACAGCACCCGGGCGCGCTTCATCGGCGGGGTATGGCCCCAGGCCACCTGCGCCTTCTTGGCCGAGGCGACGGCCGCGTCCAGTTCGGAGAGGGTCGAGAGCGGCAATTCGGCGCTCTGCTCGCCGGTGGCGGGATTGAACACGGGCACGCGCCGGGTCGAAGACGACACATAGCGCTTTCCGGCGACGGCGTTCTCGATGATCTGCATCAGAGGTTCCTCTCCTTGGCGGGAACAAAAATTCTATATTTCCATCTATAGAATGTATGTTCCATTTTACTCAAGCGTCTTGAGGATGCCCGAGAGCGTCGAAACGATCTGGTCGATCTGGTTTTCCGAGACGATCAGCGGCGGCGACAGCGCGATGATGTCGCCGGTGGTGCGGATCAGCAGGCCCTGCTCGAACGCCTTGAGGAAGGCGGCAAAGGCGCGCTTGGTCGGTGCCCCCTCGATGGGCTGCAATTCGATCGCGCCGACCAGCCCGATATTGCGGATATCGATGATATGCGGCAGGCCCTTGAGGCTGTGCAGCCCGTCTTCCCACACCTTGGCGAGCGCCGCCCCGCGCGTGAGAAGGCCCTCGTCCTTATAGGTTTCGAGCGTCGCCAAAGCCGCCGCCGAGGCGATCGGATTGCCCGAATAGGTATAGCCGTGGAAGAACTCGATGACGTGTTCCGGCCCGGTCATGAAGGCGTCGTGGATCTCCCTGGACACCATGACCGCGCCCATCGGAATGACGCCATTGGTCAGGCCCTTGGCGGTGACCATGATATCGGGGGTGACGCCGAAATAATCGGCCGCGAAGGGCGTGCCCAGCCGCCCATAGCCGGTGATCACCTCGTCGAAGATCAGCAATATGCCGTGCTTTTTGGTGATCTCGCGCAGGCGCTTCAAATAGCCCGGCGGCGGAATGAGCACCCCGGTCGAGCCGGCCACCGGCTCGACGATGACCGCGGCGATGGTCGAGGCATCATGCAGGCCAACGATGCGTTCCAGCTCATCCGCCAGGTCGGCGCCATGCGCCGGCTCGCCGCGCGAAAAGGCGTTCTTGGCAAGGTTATGCGTGTGCGGCAGGTGATCGACGCCGGTGAGCAGGGTGCCGAACATCTTGCGATTGGGCACGATGCCGCCCACCGAAATACCGCCGAAATTGACGCCGTGATAGCCGCGCTCGCGCCCGATCAGCCGGAAGCGGCTGCCCTCGCCCTTCACCCGGTGATAGGCCAAGGCCACCTTGAGCGCCGTCTCCACCGATTCCGAGCCGGAATTGGTGAACAGCACATGGTCCAGCCCCTCGGGCGCCAGGTCCACCAGCCGATTGGCCAGTTCGAACGCCTTGGGATGGCCCATCTGGAAGGCGGGGGCATAATCGAGCTCGGCCGCCTGGCTGGCGATGGCTTCGACGATCCTCGGCCGGGCATGGCCGGCATTGACGCACCATAGGCCCGCCGTGCCGTCCAGCACCTGGCGGCCATCGCTGGTCGTGTAATGCATGTCCTTGGCGGCCACGAACATGCGCGGGGATTTCTTGAACTGCCGGTTTGCCGTAAAGGGCATCCAGAAGGCGCTGAGGTCGTTCGGCGCAATATTGGATGAAGTGGACACGAAACTCTCGCTCCCGATGAATTGGCCCGGCCGTCGTTTTGGGCCTTGACGCGCGGACGCGAACCCAAGAAATTTTGACCAGTTGGAAAAATGTTAGCATCCCTACACATTCCCGCAAGGCGAAAATGGCACCGAGAAAAGTGAAGGCGGCCGACCAGAAGCGGAGCGACGGTCTGCCGGGCGGCCGCATGCCCCGCAGCCGGCCGCAGACCCGCATCCAGAGGGAAAAGCAGGACATCATCCTGGAAGCGGCTCTGGAAGTGTTCTCGGTCCACGGCTTCCGCGGCGCCACCATCGACCAGATCGCCGAGGTGGCGGGGATGAGCAAACCCAACCTGCTCTATTATTTTCCCAAGAAGGAAGAAATCCACCGGCGCCTGATCTCCACCCTGCTCGACACCTGGCTGGCGCCGTTGCGCGAGATGGACGAGGACGGCGATCCCTTCGCCGAAATCCGCTCCTATATCCGCCGCAAGCTGGAAATGGCCCGCGACTTTCCCCGCGAAAGCCGGCTCTTCGCCAATGAAATGCTGCGCGGCGCCGAACATGTCATCGACATGATCGAGATCGACCTCAAGAACCTGGTGGACGAAAAGGCCCGCGTCATGCAGGTCTGGATGGACCAGGGCAAGCTCGCCCGCACCGATCCCTATCACCTGATCTTTTCCATCTGGGCCACCACCCAGCACTACGCCGATTTCGACGTGCAGGTGCGCGCCGTGCTGGGCAAGGACCGCAATGGCGAAGGCCGCTTCGACGACGCCGCCCGCTATCTCGAACAGCTCTTCATGCACGGCCTGACCCCCAGGCAGCGGCAGGGCACGAAAACGGCCTGACGCCCGCGCATGAGGCGCCACCCGCGGCGTCATTCCCGCGAAAGCGGGAACCCCTGTTATTCAAAACGGAGGTCCCGCTTGCGCGGGGATGACATCGCGCAAGCTGATGGAGCCTCTATCGACTCCCCCCATGAGGGGAGGGAATGAGGGTGGGGGTCCATCAGTATTCCACAAAAGCCAGCCCTCCCCAGCCCTCCGCAAGGGCAGGTCTATCGCCTATAGCCAAATGTCTCCCGCCTGCCGGCACCCCCTCCCATCCTCCCCCGTCAAGGGGGAGGTGCCGCATCCAGTGCGGGGCAGTATTTGCGTCTCATACGCCGGCCCGGCACCCTTGCGGGGAGGGATGGGGTGGGGGGCGCCCCCCTCGATCCTATCGGCCCATATGCGATATCCCTCTCTCAAGGGGGAGGCGGCGAAAGCACCAAACTTACCGAGCAAACCGAAGCCCCTTCTCCCCTCGCGAGAGAAGAGCCTGCCCCCGGGCTTGACCCGAGGGTGCCCGAAGGGCGGATGAGGGGCTTCGAGCCGCCCCGCAGGGCAAATCTCTCCGGTGGAGAGGTTTGAGGCGAGAAGGCCATGAGCGCTATGCGCGAATGGCGGAGCGTCGCCCCTGCTTCCATCACCGCAGCAGCAATAGACCTCATCCTGAGCCTGTCGAAGGACGAGGTCGTGGCACTCATCTTCCCGCGTTCCCGCCCCCGTGGTTCGACAAGCTCACCATGAGGTCTCCGGACCTTTTCCGCGAATTTCCCTCCCCCACCCGCCCCGGCCATCCCCGCCCAGCACACCCGCCATTAACCCGGCCCGGTCATGCTGGCGCGCCGCTCATCCTCCAGAGGCTCCGCGTGTCCGCCCAATTCCCTCCCCTCGCCCGCCGCGACTGGCTTTCCCTGCTGCTCGTCTGGGGCCTTGCGGCCGGGGCGCTGCTGCTACGCGGCGCCAATGCCGGCGCCGATGGGCCGCTGTTCGGGGATACCGACGACGCCATGCGCATGGTGGTGGTGCGCGATTTCCTCGCCGGGCAGGGCTGGCATGACCTGGTCCAGCACCGGCTCAACACGCCCTATGGCGTGGAAATCCACTGGTCGCGGCTGATCGATGTGCCGCTGGCGGGCCTCCTCGCCCTGTCGGGCCTGGTCTTCGGCCCCGCCGCCATCGCGGTGACCGGCACGCTCTGGCCGCTGCTGCTCCTGGCCGTCATGCTCTATCTGTCGGCGCGGGTGACGCTGGACCTGGTGGGCCGCGAGGGCCTGGTGGCCGCTCTGGTCCTGCCCATTCTCGCTCCCGCCATCCTGGCCGAATTCATGCCCGGCCGGCTCGACCATCACAATGTCATCGTGCTCTTGACCATGGCGGGGCTACTGGCGGCCCTGCGCGCGCTCCGGCAGCCGCTCTGGGCCTGGCTGGGCGGGCTCATCGCCGCGACGGCCCTGGCCATCGCCATCGAGGCCCTGCCCGGCATCGTCGCCGCCATCCTGGCCTTCGGCCTGGCCTACGTCGCCGATCCGGCCCGGGCCGCCAATCTGCGCCGCTTCGGGCTCGGCTTCGCTTTTGGCATGGTGGGCCATCTCATGCTGGCGCGCCCTCTCGCGCTCTGGTTCGAGGCCGCCTGCGACATGATCTCGCCGGTCTATGTGCTGGCCGGCCTCATGGTGGGCGCGGCCTATCTATTGGCTTCGCTCCTGCCCGCGCCGCGCCTGGCCTGGCAACGCCTGGCCCTGCTCGCGATCCTGGGGCTGGCCGCCATCGCCGTTGTCGTCCTGGCCTATCCGCAATGCCTGGCCGGCCCCTATGCCGAGCTCGATCCCTGGCTGATCGACAATTGGATCGCCGCCATCGTCGAGGCCAAGCCCTGGCACCGCTCGCTGGGCGAAATTCCCGCCTATGCCGTGGGCGTGGGCGTGCCGGTGCTGATCGGGCTTTTCGCCGGCCTCGCCGCGCTCCGCCTGGAACGGCAAAGCCGGCTCGAATGGCTGATCCTCCTGGTCTTCATCGCCGCCACGGCGCTGATCATGCTGGCGCAGGTGCGCGGGGCGCGGCTGGCCGTGCTGCCCGCCGTGCCCGCCGCCGCCTGGCTCATCGCCCGGGCCCGGCAGGCCTATCTCGCGCGCCGCGGGGCCGGGGAGATCGCCGCCCTGCTCGGGGCCTGGCTCGCCTCGGCGGGCATCGTGCTCATGCTGGGCACCGGCGCGGTCCTGGCGCTGCTGCCCCAGCCATCGGCCACCGGCGCCCGCGCCGCCGATATATCGAGCGGGCGCGCCGCCTGCCTTGCCCCTGCTGCCTATGTGGATTTGCGCGGCCTGCCGCCCGAGCGCATCATGGCGCCGATCGACCTGGGCTCGCATATCCTGCTCGAAACCGGCCATGCCGTGGTCTCGGCGCCCTATCATCGCAACGAGGCGGGCCTGCTCGACACGTTCCGCTTCTTCAACCGCCCCGCCGAGGGGGCCCGCGCCATCGCCGCCGCGCGGGGGCTGGGCCTCGTGGTCACCTGCCCGGCCTTGCCGGAAATGCAGGGCCCGGCCCGCGCCGAGCCGGGCACGCTGCTCAATCTCCTGGCCGAAGGCGATCCGCCCGACTGGCTGGCCGACGTTTCCCTGGACGGCCCGCTCAAAATCTATGCCGTCCTGCCCCCGAACCTCGCGCCCTAGTCCAGGCCCAGCGCCGTCCGGGCCTTGCGGCTCAGCCTTTGCGCCACGAGGCCATGGGCGGCCACGATATAGGCACGAACCTCGGCATCATCGAGCGGGCTCAGATGGGAAATCGCCACCCAGCCGGCGCGGGCGAAATAGGGCGCGGGCCGGATGCCGGGCACATCCGTCATCAGCTCGAACGCCATGTCCGACACCTTGAGCCAGACCTCGCCGGGATCGCGATCGAGCAGGCAGAAGATCCGGCCGCCGACCTTGGCCACCGAATCATCGCGCCATTGCCGCACCAGGGTCGCGGCCGGCAGGCCGAGCACGAAGGCCTCGAAGGCCGGACGATGCATTATGGGCAGATGGGGCATGGTCAAGGTTAACAGTCTGCTGACGAAAAGGCGCCGCGGGTGACGATCCGCGACGCCTTTGTTGACATTGTTTTACTTGCCGGGCCAGCGGCCAATATTGTCTAGCCGGCGGCGACGCCCAGCCCGATCGGGCAGCTCACCCCGGTGCCCGCCAGCCCGCAATAGCCATTGGGGTTCTTGGCCAGATATTGCTGGTGATAGGTCTCGGCATAATAGAAGGGGCCGGCCGGCGCGATCTCGGTGGTGATCGGACCCAGGCCCCGCTGGCGCAGGGCCGCGCCATAGGCCTCGCGGCTTTTCTCAACGATTTCAGCCTGTTGCGGCGTGGTCGTATAGATGGCCGAGCGATATTGCGTGCCCATATCATTGCCCTGCCGCATGCCCTGGGTGGGGTCGTGCTCCTCCCAGAAGGTCTTGAGCAGGGTTTCGAGGCTGACCTTGGCCGGGTCGTAGACCACCTTGACCGCCTCGGTATGCCCGGTGAGGCCAGAACAGGTTTCCTCATAGCTGGGATTGGGCGTGTGCCCGCCCTGATAGCCCACCGCGGTGACGATCACCCCCGGCAATTGCCAGAACAGCCGTTCGGCGCCCCAGAAGCAGCCGAGGCCGAAATAGATAGTCTCGGCCCCTTCGGGATAAGGGCCCTTGAGCGGGGCGCCATTGACGAAGTGATTGGGCGCAATGGACATTTCCTCGGCGCGGCCGGGCAGCGCCTCGGCGGCATCGGGGAGGGTCATCGGCTTTTGACGGAAGAACATCTGATGCTCCTTTCGATCCCTATATGGGGATGCAGCCGGCCTTTTTGCAGGTGGCTAGATCTGTTCGTGCCGCAGGAAGCGCTCGCGGCGCGGCCGGCGGCCCGCCAGCGCCAGGATCACGCCCGGCACGGCGAAGACGGCGAAGGCCGGATAGGTCAGCACGGCCTGGAGCACCACATGCAGCAGATCGGCGAAGAACCGGCTTTCGAAAAAGGCATCGACGGCCTCGAGACTGGCCGGATGCAATTGAGTCCAGGCTTGTCCGAAGCCGGTAAAGACCAGGGCATTGGCCGCCAAGGACTTGGTGCCGTCCACGACAAGAAAAACCAGCGCAATGCCGATCAGCCAGGTGCCCAATAGTCTAAAGACAAGCCGCATGAACTTTCCCTGTGCTTGTCAGAACCAATGCAAAGCCCCCCGGCACCCCGCCCTTCTGCCACGCCCAAACCATGCCCCACAAGATGGGATTTGCAGGCGGGAAAAACAATTGCGCTGTCGCCAAAGTGATCCCTTGCGCCCGCAACGATCATGGGTATATTGCGCCTCGCTCGCAACGGCCCGAACGGGTTGCGGTTCCGGTATTATATGCTGGACAGGCGCGATGCGGAGAGATGGCCGAGTGGTCGAAGGCGCACGCCTGGAAAGTGTGTAGGCGGGGAACCGTCTCGAGGGTTCGAATCCCTCTCTCTCCGCCATTCCCAAGCCATTGAAATTTCTAAGGCATGATCGAACAGCGGATTCCGTCACAGGATTCCGCCCGCCGATATGTGCGGTGCTTTTGACGTCTGGGGCAACAATGTCGGGGTCGGCGCAACCGGCCACTTCTCGCGAGGTGGCGTTCACTGGCGACGCAACCAAGCCACGCCCACTCAACCACATCCTGGATTGCCGATTGCAACGGACCATCGGCTCGACAGTTTACCGGAGGGCGCTTCAGAGGAGGCAGATATGACCGATCTGGATTTGACTGTAGACGAGATGGAGACCTTGGCTCGCTTCCAGTCCCTGGATCAGCCCGAGGAGGTGGACCCCCGGCATTTCGCAAAGCTGCTTTCACTGGCTCTTGTCGAGCAGAAGGAGGACGGACCTGAACTCACCTCGTCCGGCCTGGAGCTCCTGCGATCACGGGCGGCCGATGCGGAACTGGATAAGCAGCTGGAGCAGACTTTTCCTGCCAGCGATCCACCCAAGATCACCAGGAACGTCTAGCGTCGAACGTGTCGATCGGTCCGGCCGGCGCTTCCCGCCCACCTAACCGATTTTTCCCAGACTCCATGGGGAAGGCTCCGTCGCACCGACCGGGCCGCCTTGGCCAAAAACCTCAGAAGCGGGAGCGGTCAGGGTCCAAGCCAGGCGGCCGTTCTCGCGCACGAGCGTGGCCTTGCCGTTCAGACTTAATGGCACGACCCGCTCTAGAACAACGCTGCCAAATCCGCGACGCGGCGGCGCCTCCTTTTCATTCGCGCCCACAATCTCGGGAAAGATTTCTTCCCAGGTCAGCACAAGGTTCTTGCTACCGGCTTCATCGGGTCGCGTTTCCCAATGCACGTTCACCCGCCCACCTTGCGCCGAGAGCGCGCCATACTTTGTCGCATTCGTTCCGAGCTCATGCATCGCCATGCCGAGGTTCTGGACGGCATTGGGCTGCAACATGACGAGGGGACCGGACAGATTGATCTGTTCGGGATTGCCGAAGATGCTCAGGTGCTCCTGAACGACTTCGAACAAGCCGGCACCCGTCCAATCCGTGTTCACCAGCAAATCGTGTGAGCGCGAGAGCGCCATGATACGGTCTCGGACATGCGCTTCGAACTCCTCGGTGGATCGCGCTCGATTGCTCGTCTCGCGGATGATCGAGAGGATCACCGCGAACTGGTTCTTCACCCGATGATTGACTTCCCGGAGTAACAAACGGATTCGCTGTTCCGCATCGCGGGCAGCGCTGATATCCCGGGCGATTTTGGACGCCCCGACTATCTCCCCGTCATTGTCCCTGATCGGTGAGACCGTCAGCGATACAGCGATCTGAGTGCCGTCCTTTTTGAGGCGAATGGTATCGTAACTATCGATGCGCTCGCCGGCGCGGATGCGAGCTATGATGTCTTCTTCCTCGCTCGCCAGATGCGGCGGTATCAGCATCCGGATGGATTGGCCTATCGCCTCCTCAGCGGTGTACCCGAACAAGCGCTCGGCACCCGCATTCCAAGTCTGGATAACGCTGTTCAAATCCTTGCTGACAATCGCATCGAAGGAATTGTCGACGATGGCTGCCAGGCGAGCAGCGACGAGATCGGAGCTTGTCAAAAGCACCATCTCAAAATCCTCTCATATAACTTCAAATGCGCTTCACGATATTATCGCGCGCCGCAACGCTGACAGACAATAGCACGGGCAAGGGCTAACCCTTCACATTTCCTGCGGAGACAAGCCGCTTCATTGCCTCTCGATCACTCAACGCTCTAATCCTGTATCTGTTTCGCGACGCCGCAGCGCCTGGAAAGCTCTGAAATACCCAGACCCGCGTTTTGTCGCCCCACAAGGCGCGGATTAGTTTGGGCTATTGGAGACCCACCATACGCGAGGCGCCAATCCTTCCCATCGACGATCCGCTGTTGAAGACGAGGTCCAGGCCGACCGCATGTTCATGGTGATGTCAGGCGCCACCGAATTCGAGTTCAGCCAAAACCGGGTCGCCAATTGGCGAAGGGGCCCATAGATCGGCATGGCCAATAGCAGGGAGCCTGGCATGGAACTTGAAAAGAAAAACATCATCATCACGGGCGCGAGCAGCGGTATCGGGGCGGCGGCGGCACGGCTTTTCGCCCGCGAAGGCGCCAATGTCATCCTGGGAGCGCGGCGGCGGCATGAACTCACGATCCTCGCCGATGAAATCAATCAGGACAATGGTGGGCGCGCCGCCCTATTGAGCGGCGATGTCTCCGACCCGTCTTATGCTTCGTCCCTGGTCGAGCTGGCCGAGCAAGAATTCGGCGGGCTGGATGGCGCGTTCAACAATGCCGGCATAGTCGGCCAAATGACGCCGGTCACCTCGATGACGATCGAGAATTGGAACTCGGTTGTCGCCGTGAATCTTACAGCCGCATTCCACGCCGCCCAGGCACAGATACCGGCACTCCAGAAGCGCGGTGGTGGCGCGATCGTGTTCACATCGTCTTTCGTCGGCTTCAGCAATGGCGGCCTGCCCGGCATGAGCGCCTATGCGGCGACCAAGGCCGGCATGAACGGATTTGTGCAGTCTCTCGCCGCGGAGCATGCCGCCGAAGGCATCCGGGTCAACTCACTTCTCCCCGGCGGCACCATCACCCCTGCCGGAGGCGAAGGGAACAGGGAAGTGCTTGCCTTTGTGTCAGGCCTACACCCGATAAAGCGCATGGCTGAACCGACAGAGATAGCTCAGGCGGCGTTGTTCATGCTTTCCGATCGCGCTGGCTTTATGACCGGCTCCCCGATGGTGGTGGACGGCGGTATGTCCGTTCGATTGCTCTGACGACCAGGACGGAACGGTCCGCTCTGTCGGCCCCAATTCCGCGATCACCAGCTTGGGGCTGACCGACTCTCCACAATAGTCAGACGCGCAACGCGTACGGGCCCGGGCGCTATCGGGGCGCACCAAGCGCGCAATCGCGCCAACCCTTCCAACACTTAGTTGTCTGATAGATCTATAATTCAGTCGACCGCAATGTGTTAGTTTGGTAGCGAGATGCCAGTTGGAGGTGACGCATGCAGGAAGTCCTCGTTTTTGGTGATAGTTTAACTTGGGGCGCGGATCCTCAAACAGGAGCCCGCCATCCATACCCTATCCGCTTTCCATCCATCTTGAGTAAGGAGCTGGGCGACAAAGTCTACATCGTGGCTGACGGCCTTGGCGGACGGAACACCAGCTTCGACGATTTCTCCGGCCCCTGCGATCGCAACGCGGCGCGGACATTGCCCGTCCTGCTCGGAACGCACCAGCCGCTCGATCTCGTGGTGATCATGTTGGGCACCAACGACCTCAAGCCCTATATCTGCGGCCTGGCTTCGGGTGCTGCCGCAGGCATGAAGCGACTGATCCAGATCGTCAAATACTTCCCCTACAAGAGCGGGAATATCCCCAAAATTCTCGTCATCGCGCCACCGCCCTGCGTAGCCGGGCCAGGCGGCGCCCCGGCACAAAACCGGTCCATCAGTGAATCGCAGGCGCTGGCCCCCGCCTACCGCGCCCTTGCCCAGGCCGAGAACGTCGCCTTCTTTGACGCAGGGCAGATCTGTTCCGCATCGCCCATCGATGGCGTCCACCTAAGCGCCGAAGACACCGTGGCGCTTGGCAAAGCGCTGTTGCCCGTGGTCAAAGAGCTGCTCGATCAGTGACGAAGACCATTCTTGTGGTCGGCGACAGCCTCACCTGGGGCGCCGACCCCGCGACCAAGCGCCGACACCCGCGGGCATTTCAGTGGCCCCATGTCATGCAGACAGGTCTCGGCGAGGGCGCCGAGGTCGTGACGGAAGCCCTTTGCGGGCGGACCACGAGTTTTGACGATCACGCCGTTCTGGAAGAGCGCAACGCTGCGCGCTCGCTCCCCATGCTCCTGAGTTCGCACCAGCCGCTCAGCCTCGTCATTATCATGCTCGGCACCAACGATTTGAAGCCCCATTTATGCGGTTTAGCGCAAGGGGCGCAGGCTGGGTTGAGACGGCTGGTGCAATTGGTGCGGACGCACCCCTATATCGATGGCGCCGTTCCCAAGATCCTGATCGTTGCCCCGCCGCCGCGCATCCCAACGCCCGCCCGCCCCGAGGTCAGCGAAGAGACGCTCAACCAGTCGCGGCTCCTGGCGCCGCTTTACCGTTCGGTGGCCGAAACCGAGGCCGTCTGGTTCTTCGATGCCGGAACATCGTCCATCCCGTCGATGGCAGACGGAGTGCACCTCGACAGGGAGCAGACGCAAGCTCTGGGCCAAACCCTTTCCGTGCATCTACGTAACAAGCTTGCCGAGTTGTCTGACTATTGACAAAAGCTGTACTATAGCAAATGCTCGACGCCATCAGACTTCTGGGAGGAAACCAATGAAGAAAATCGTCTCTACGGTGGCGATCGCGGCGCTGATGGCAGGCTCGGCCCTGACCGCCGCCAACGCCGCAACGCCCAATGACCAGCTGGTCGTCGCCATGTCGCTGAGCAATGTGCTGACGCTCGATCCGGCATCCACGGGCAGCCGCGAAACCGCGCAGGTGCTGTCCGCGGTCTATGACACGCTGATCAAGCTCGACGATGACAATCCCGGCGAGTTCCTGCCAGCGCTGGCAGAGACCTGGGAGATCAACGAAGACAACACCGCGATCACCTTCAACCTGCGCGATGCGCAGTTCGCCTCGGGCAACAAGGTGACCGCGCAGGACGTCGTCTGGTCGCTGACGCGCCTGATGACGCTCAACCTCGCCAATTCCTCCTTCCTCAAGACCCGGGGTTTCTCGGCCGAAAACGCAGAAGCCAGCTTCGTCGCGGTCGATGAAGACACCGTGCAGATCAACCTGCCGCAGGCGGACGATCCGCGCATGGTGATGATGGTCATCGCCCTGCCCGGCCCCGGCTCGATCCTCGACAGCCAGACCGTTCTGGCCAACGAAACCGATGGCGACCTGGGCGAAAACTGGCTGCGCACCAATTCTGCGGGTTCGGGAGCCTTCACGCTGACCGAGTGGCGCTCCAACGAACACGTCATCCTTGATCGCAGCGACAGCCACTGGGACGAGGCGGCGGCCATGCGGCGCGTGCTGATCCGCCACCTGCCGGAATCGCAGTCCCAGCGCCTGCAACTCGAGCGCGGCGATATCGATATCGCCTATTCGCTGCTGGCAGCGGACCTTGCAGCCCTTCAGAACGCCGAGGGCATTGAAATCGAAACCGTGCCCAGCGCCGGCTTCTACTATCTTGCCGTATCGATGAAGGATGAGCGCCTCGCAAATCCAAAGGTGCGCGAAGCCTTGCGCTACCTGATCGACTACGAAGGCCTCAACAATTCGGTCATGCGGTTCTATGGCACGCCGCATCAGCGTCCGCTTAACTCGACGGCCATGGGCATCTTGCCCAGCCCCGGCTATACCCTCGATGTCGAGCGCGCCAAGAACCTTCTGGCAGAGGCCGGCTTTGCCGATGGGTTCGAGGTCACGCTGCATGCCTTGAACGAGCCGCCATTCCTCGACGCGGCAACGGCGATCCAGGCGACGCTGGGGCAGGCGGGCATCCGTGCCAACCTCATCACCGGCAATGGCGACCAGGTCTACGGCGCCATGCGCGAACGCAACTTCCAGCTCATCGTCGGTCGTGGCGGTGGCGGCCAGCATCCGCATCCGGACTCCAACCTGCGCGCCACAGCGTTCAACCCGGACAATTCGGATGAAGCCAAGCTCACCAATTACCAGGGCTGGCGCACGAGCTTTTATGACGAAGAGCTCAACCGAATGATCGAGGACGCTCTGCTGATCGCCGACCGCACCGAGCAGGTTGCCGCTTATGAAGAGATCCAGAACTATTACGCCGACATGATCCCGGCCATCCAGCCGTTCTCTGAGGTGGTGGTCACTGCCGCATTCCGGGAGGATGTGGAGGGCCTGACCGTCGACCCGTGGCGTACCGATTTCGGCGACGTCTCCAAGAACCGCTGACAACCTCGTCCCTCCCAGAGAAGCCCGGTCCAACCGGGCTTCTCGCCTTCCATCCAGCCTTTCCCGGCTGTTCGCCCCTTAGGACCAGCAATGATCATCACAGACGTTTCGGTGAAAACCTTCCTGACCACCACAAGGCGCCACGCCGACACTGCCGGCCACGCGCATCCGGGCCCGGAGCACAAGGTCAAGCAGGCCATGCTGATCATCCGCACCGAAGATGGGCATGAAGGCTATAGTTTCGGCGCCCCTGAAATCGTGCGCCCGCATGTGATCGACAAGTTCGTCAAGAAGGTGTTGATCGGCCAGGACCACCGCGATCGTGAGCGTTTGTGGCATGAGCTGGCGCATTGGCAGCGGGGTTCGGCCGCCCAATTGACCGATCGCACTCTCGCCGCCGTCGATGTCGCTCTCTGGGACCTTGCCGGCCGTGCGCTGAACCAGCCGGTGCACAAACTCATCGGAGCGTACCGGAACAAGGTTCGCGCCTATGGCTCGATCATGTGTGGCGATGAACTCGAAGGCGGTCTGGCAACGCCGGAAGACTACGGTCGCTTCGCCGAAAAGCTGGTGAAGCGCGGCTACAAGGGCATCAAGCTTCATACCTGGATGCCGCCGGTGTCCTGGGCACCGGACGTCAAGATGGACCTAAAGGCCTGTGCCGCGGTTCGCGAAGCGGTGGGCCCGGACATCCACCTGATGATCGACGCCTTCCATTGGTATAGCCGCGTCGATTCGCTCGAACTCGGCCGCGGGCTCGAAAAGCTCGGCTTCGACTGGATCGAGGAAAGCATGGATGAGCAGTCCATGAGCTCCTACAAATGGCTTTCCGACAATCTCGACATTCCCGTCCTCGGACCGGAAAGCGCCAGCGGCAAGCACTGGCATCGTGCCGAATGGGTCAAGAGCGGCGCGGTCGACATCTTGCGGACCGGCGTCAGTGACGTCGGAGGCATCACCCCCGCGCTCAAGACCATGCGGCTCGCCGAATGCTTCGGCATGGACTGCGAGATTCATGGCAATGGCTCGATGAACCTTGTCGTCGCGGCGACTTCCAAGAATTGCCGTTGGTACGAGCGCGGCCTGCTGCACCCATTCCTCGAATATGACGATGGCTTCGACTACCTGACCGCGCTTTCCGATCCCATGGACCAGGACGGCTATGTTCACGTCCCGGATCGCCCCGGCATTGGCGAAGCCATCAACTTCGAGTTCATCGAGAACAATCGGGTCGAATAGGGATCAACCCGCGCGATTCACCAGCGCGCGGGCCCTCAAAGATAGCGGGCGAGAAATGCGAACGCCTCGTCCTGCACCGATCGCGGACAGTGGTGTGCCCCTGCAAAGATCGCCGCATCCAGCCTGCCGCCAGCATCGCCGGCAATCGTGCTGAGCTGCGCGATCGCCCGCTCTACCGTTTCCCGCGGCATGTGACGATCCTGATCGCCCGCGCGGATGAAGAGAGGCCGATCGGCGGCGAGGCCGGCGAGATCCGGGTAGTCGGCGCGCAACGCCATGGCCGGATGGAGAAAGTAGTTCGCCGAATGCCCGCGCAGCAGCGGATTGGCATGGCTTAACATGTCCTTGCGGCAGCCGATCCAAGACAGCGAGACCGCCGCCTTGACCTTCTGACAAAGCGCCGCAGCCTGCCAGGCGCGCGCACCACCGAAGGAAAAGCCCATGACGGCGATGCGGCCGGCGTCAATCTCAGGCTGCTGGGACAGCCAGGCGATCGATTGAAGATCGTCGACGGCCACGATGCCGGCCAATGACCAGCCCAGTTGCAGCGCATGGTAAGCCACCGCCTGCTGCCGCTCGTAGCCACCATAAAACCGGGAGCCCCAACCAAGGGCATCGATGCAAAGCACGGCATAGCCTGCTTCCGCCAGTCCGTTGCCGAGGTGCCTGCCTTCATAAAAGGCGGCGGGGGCAACGCCATCGGCGATCATCTTGCGCCAGCCGGCGTCAAATGAGCCGCCATGGTCGTGTAGCAGAACCACGGCGGGCAGAGGCTCGCTGGCGCCCCTGGGCAGCAACAGTGCGGCCTCTCCCGCGTCGCCCGTGGCGTAGCGGAAGCGGTAGCACCGAAATTCGAGGCTGCCGGAAACCGATTGCTCCTTCGCCTCCATGACCAGGGGAGCATCACCGAACGGGAGGCTCGCCTGCCAGGCACTGCGCAGTTCATGTTGCCAGGAAGCGAACGGCGCGCGGTAGGCGAGGTCGAACGCAAGCGCATCCCGACGGCGCGCCAGGAACGGCAGCAGATCGTCAGGATGCTCGGTCATAGGCGATGGATGCCGAGATCAGCTCGCGCGCATAGTCATGCGTGGCCGAGTTGTTTTCAAGCGCAGCGCGGTCGAGCACTTCGACAATCTCCCCGCTGCGCATGACCGCAAAGCGGTCGCACATATAGTCGACCACGGCAAGGTCGTGGCTCACCAGGATATAGGTGTAGCCGCGCCGGGCCCGCAGGTCCGACAGGAGATTCAGGATTTCCGCCTGCACGGAAACGTCGAGCGCCGAAGTCGGCTCGTCGAGAAGCAGGACATCGGGCTCGAGGATCAGCGCGCGGGCAATGGCCACGCGCTGGCGCTGGCCGCCGGATAGCTGGTGAGGAAAGCGATCGAGGAACGATATCGGCAGCCCCACATCACGCAGAGCCTGTTCCATGCGTTCCTGCCGGCGATCGAGGTTGTGAATGCGCAACGGCTCATAAAGGACGGTGCGGACCGAATGGCGCGGATGCAGGGAGCCATAGGGGTCCTGAAACACCATCTGCACGGTGCGGCACCGCTCGATCACACCCATGTCGCGCACCGAGGCGCCTCCGATCTTGACCGTGCCGCGCCAATGCTCAAGCAACAGCGAAATGCAGCGCAGAACGGTGGACTTGCCCGAGCCGCTTTCGCCGACCAGACCGAAACACTCGCCCTGCTCCACCGTGAAGCTCACGTCAGGAAGGATATTGACCGCCTTGGCGCCATGGCCGAGGGCAATGCCCAGATTAGTGACTTCGACCGATTTCATGCGGCGCCCTCCAGCGGAATTTCCCATTCCGGCTTGCGATCGAGCACGCTCAAGGGCGCACGGCTGCCGCCAATGCGCGGCTGTGCCGCCAGCAAGCCCTGGGTATAGGGGTGCCGGGCACTTTCCATTTCCGAGGCCTTGAGGCTTTCGACCACCTGGCCGGCATACATGATCAAGACCCGGTCGCAGAAATTGCGAACCAGGTTGAGGTCGTGGCTGATCATGATGAGGCCGATGCCGCGCTGGCTGACGAGGTCATCGAGGATTCCCAGAACCTGCAGGCGAACCGTGACATCGAGCGCCGATGTCGGCTCGTCGGCGATAACGACGTCGGGATCGGTCAGCAACATCATGGCAATCATGATGCGCTGGCCCATGCCCCCAGAGACTTCGTGCGGGTAGAGATCATAGACCCGTTGCGGATCGCGGATCTGGACCGCTTCGAGCATCGACATGGCCTTGGCCCTGGCCTCGGCCTTCGAGCACTTGAAGTGAATGAGGTAGGCTTCGGCCACCTGGTCGCCGACACGGCGGATCGGGTTGAGAGAGAATTTGGGATCCTGCAGGATCATCGACATGCGGCGACCGCGAATATCGAGCATTTGCTTTTCGCTAAGCTCGAGGAGTGGCTGGCCCTGAAAGTCGAGGCGGTCGGCGGTGATGCGGGCGGTAGGCAGGAGGCGCAGCAAAGCACGCCCGACCGTCGATTTACCCGATCCGCTCTCGCCGACAATGCCGAGCTTTTCCCGGCCCAGCGAGAACGAGATGTTGCGGACGGCATCCACATATCCGGTGTCGCTGCGATAGCTGACCGAGAGCTTGCCGACATCGAGAATGGTGTCGTGGGGCAAAACCATGTCTACCTCCGGTTCATCTGCTTGGGATCGAGCGCATCGCGCAGTCCATCGCCCAGAAGGTTGAAGGCGAGGCTGACCAGAAGGATGGAAACGCCGGGGAAGGTCACCAGCCACCAGCTATCGAGCATGTAGCGCCGGCCCGTCGCGATCATGGCGCCCCATTCGGGCATCGGCGGCTGTGCGCCGAGGCCAAGAAAGCCCAATCCTGCAGCGGTCAGGATCACCGTTGCCATGTTGAGCGTCAGGCGGATCATCACCGATGGCAGGCACATCGGCACGATGGAGTGCATGATGATGCGGAATGGCGAAGCGCCCTGCAGCCGGGCTGCCGCGATATAGTCGGATGAGCGAAAGGTCAGCGTTTCGGCGCGGGCGAGGCGCGCGATCGGGGGCCACGAGGTCAACGCTATGGCGATGATCGCATTGTTGAGGCTTGGGCCCAGAGCGGCAACGAAGGCCAGCGCCAGGATGAGGCCGGGAAACGAGAGGAAGATGTCGGTGATCCGCATCAATATGGTGTCGAAGATTCCACCCAGATAGCCGGCGATGGTACCCACGGCGAGCCCGATCGGCCCGACCGTGATGGTCACGAGGAAAATGATGTTGAGCGTGATGCGCGTGCCATGGAGGAGGCGCGAAAAGATATCGCGGCCCAGCTCGTCGGTTCCGAAGAGGTGGTTGCCTCCGGGCGGCTGCAGAACGTTGTTGAGGTTCTGCACATTGGGGTCATGCGTTGCCAGGAGCGGCGCAAAGATCGCCAGCAGCACCAGCAGCGCTATGACGGCCAGGCCAAACGCGGAGGTGGGGCTGCGCAGCAAAAAGCGCAGGACATTAAGGAGCGGCGCTATCGCCGATCGGCGCCGGGACGCGGGCTTGGGGGCGTTGACGATATCGGTCATCGGGTCCTCGGATCAAAGACGCGGTACAGCACATCGGAAAGCACGTTGAGGCCGATGAAGATGACGCCGACAATGAGGACGCAGGTCATCACGGCGTTCATGTCGCCAATGAGAAGATTGTTGGTGAGATACTGGCCGAAGCCAGGCCAGGCGAAGACCGTTTCGATCAGCACGGCGCCTTCCAGAAGCCCGCCATAGGAGAGCGCCACGATGGTCACGAGCTGCACCCTTATATTGACGAAGGCGTGCTTCCAGATGGTGTCATGGCGCGAAAGGCCCTTCACGCGGGCCGTGGTGACATATTCCTGGTTGAGCTGATCGAGCATGAAGCTGCGCGTCATGCGGGTGATGTAGGCGGACGAGGAATATCCCAGCAGGCTTGCCGGCAAGATCAGATGGTTGAGCGCCGACCAGAAGACATTCCAATCCCCGGCGATCAGGCTGTCGATCAGCAGAAAGCCGGTCGGCCCACGAACGAGACCGATATAGAAACTGCTCATGCGACCGCTGCCGCCAACCCAGCCGAGGCTGGCATAGAAGATGATGAGCCCGATCATGCCGGTCCAGAAGATGGGCATCGAATGACCGAGAAGGCTGAACACGCGAATGACGTTATCGGCCCATTTGTCCCTGTTGACGGCGGCGATGACGCCGAGCGGTATGCCAAGACCGGCGCCGATCACGATGGCAAATGTCGCAAGCTCAATGGTGGCCGGCATAACATGGAGAATGTCGCTGATCACCGGCTGGCCGGTGCGGATCGCTACGCCGAAATTACCGGTCACTACGTCACCGAGATAACGGAAGAACTGCTCCCAGATCGGACGGTCGAGCCCGAGGCGCTCATAGACCATGCGATAGGTGTCCTGGGTGGCGTCCTCGCCGACAATGGCGCGCACCGGGTCGGCAGGCATCATCCGGCCGATGACGAAGGTCAGCACCAGAAGGCCGAACAGCGTGACAAGAATGGACACGACCTGGCCGCCCAGCGAACGCACTCTGCCCCCCGGGCGCAGAAACGAGCCCAGGCCGACCGGGCGCGGGCTGGCGTTTCCAGTCGAAATCGTCATGGGCTTCCTCCTCTGGGTGGCCGTCGCGCCCAAGGCACGACGATCAGGACAGGCAGCTGTTTGCCAGCTTCGATTATTGCCGGTTGTCGCGCCACCATTGGCCAAATGTCAATAGTTGTCATACAGATTTTTGCGAACGCCTTGAGCTCCAGGGTCGAATGCGGGCTTCGCCAGCCTTAGCAGACCACGGATTGATCATGGCGTGTTTTCATCGGCGCGCTTGACAGAATGGACCCCAGAAGGCTTTGTCAGTGTGGTTCTCCCGACGATGGACATCAAAAAGGCAGCAGATGGACACGAGGCGCAGCAGCTCGATGCGCGGCACTGGCACATTAGTTGGACAGGTCGCCGAGGCCTTACGCGATGCCATCGCCACCGGCCCCTACAAGCCCGGTGACAAACTGCCCAGCGAAGCACGTATTGCCGAACAGCACGGGGTCAGCCGAACCGTCGTGCGCGAGGCCATCGCGTCGCTGCGATCGGACGGCCTGGTCGAGCCGCGCCGCGGCGCCGGAGTGTTCGTGCTGGAGCCTGCAGAACCGGTGCCACCACCGTTTCAAAACATTGATCCTGGGCGGCTTTCCTCCATCATCGCACTTCTGGAACTGCGGACTGCGGTGGAGGTCGAAGCTGCCGGGCTTGCTGCCAATCGCCGTTCGCCGGCGCAGGAAGAAGCCATTTTCGACGCGCACCGCAAAGTCGGCCAGTGCATCGCCGCCGGCCAGTCCACGAGCACCGCCGACTTCGAGCTTCACATGGCCATTGCCGAAGCCAGCAACAATCCGCGCTTTCCCGAATTCCTGACCATGATCGGGCAGAATGCCATCCCCCGCGCCTCCCTCGACCCCGGTGATAAGGGCACTGCCAAGCCGTACCTCGAACAGCTGCACAGCGAACACGCCAACATAGTCGCAGCAATTTCCAATGGTGATGCGACTTTGGCGCGCGATGCCATGCGGGAGCACCTGCAAGGCAGCCAGCGCCGCTACCGGTCGTTGCTGCAAAACAGGTGACATCCTATCATACAGCTTCTTGACTTTGATCAGTCAGAAATTTACCTCTTGTGTGATTACTTTGCGCAAGGAGAATTCCATGGATCCGCAACAGGTAAAGCAGGCTCTGGGTGCTGGCCTCCTTTCGTTTCCCGTCACGCACTTCGACAGCGAAGGGCGTTTTAATCGCTCGTCCTACATGGAACATGTCGGCTGGCTTTCGAACTTCGGGGCCACGACCCTCTTCGCCGCAGGCGGCACCGGCGAACTCTTTTCGCTTCTGCCAGACGAAATTCCGGAGATCGTCGCAGCAGCGAAGGAAGCTTCCGAGGGCAAGACGTCGATCGTTTCCGGCTGCGGCTATGGCACGGAACTGGCGGTTTCCATCGCCCGGAACGCCGAGAAGGCCGGCGCCGACGGCATCTTGCTGCTTCCCCATTATCTGATCGATGCACCCCAGGAGGGGCTCTTCGAGCATGTGCGCGCCGTATGCCACTCCGTGGGTATCGGCGTCATGGTCTATAACCGGGACAATTCGGTGCTCACGCCGGAAACCTTGGCGCGTCTGTGCGAGGTGTGCCCCAACCTCATTGGCTTCAAGGACGGAACGGGCGATATCGGTCTTGTGCGCCGGATCACGGCGACCTTGGGTGACCGCCTGACCTATCTTGGCGGCATGCCCACTGCCGAGCTTTTCGCCGAAGCGTATCTTGCAGCAGGATTTACCACCTATTCGTCCGCCGTCTTCAATTTCGTGCCGGGTCTTGCTGTGGAATTCTACAAGGCGCTGCGCAGCGGGCATCGCGCCACCTGCGAGCGCATCCTCCGGGACTTCTTCTACCCGTTCATGGAAATCCGCAATCGGCGGAAGGGCTATGCGGTCGCCGCCATCAAGGCCGGGGTACGCCTCCAGGGCTTCGACGCCGGTCCGGTTCGTGCACCGCTTTCGGATCTAACGAAGGCGGAAGAGGAAATGCTCGAAACACTGATCGGCTCCTACAAGCGCTAACGTGGCTCAGGCCGAAGCGGCTTCTCGTTCCCCGGAAGGTTTTGCATGAAGATCTCGCTCACGGAAAACGTCAGTCTTCCCCACAATCGTCAGCTGGCCGGGCTGGCGCCCGGACCCGCGACGCAGGACAGTATCGCCACGATCGAGCTTTCGCTGGTGATGCTGCCGCTCAGCGAAGCGATCAGCGACGCCAAGGTGCTGATGGGGCGCCAGAAGCCGCTGACCGAAGTCGCCATGCTCTTTGCCGAAATCACCAGCCGTGAAGGACATACGGGGCTGGGGTTCAGCTATTCCAAACGCGCCGGCGGACGCGGTCTTTATGCCCATGCGCGGGAGATTGCCGGCGCGCTGTTGGGCGAAGACCCCAACGATATCTCCCGCCTCTGGGACAAGCTGGTTTGGGCCGGCGCCTCGGTAGGCCGGAGCGGACTTGCAACGCAGGCGATCGCCGCCTTCGACAATGCCTTGTGGGACATGAAAGCCAAGCGCGCAGGCCTTCCCCTGGCGAAGCTGCTCGGCGCCCGTCGCGATGCCGTTCCCTGCTACAACACCTCGGGTGGCTTTCTTTCGACGCCGCTCGAAAAGCTGCTCGAAAACTGCTCGTCGTCGGTGGCCAACGGCATTGGCGGCATCAAGATCAAGGTGGGCCAGACCGACCCGATGATAGATCTGGCGCGCCTCGAAGCCGTGCGCAACCACCTCGGTGATCAGGTCTCCTTGATGATCGACGCCAACCAGCAATGGGATCGCACCACCGCGCAACGCATTGGGCGGGTGCTGGAACGGCTCAATCTCGTGTGGATCGAAGAGCCGCTCGACGCGTACGATGTGGAAGGGCATGCCATGCTCGCAGCCCAGTTGGACACGCCCATCGCTTCAGGCGAAATGCTGACAAGCGTTGCCGAACATCGTGCGCTGATCGAAGCGAACGCGGTCGACTTCATCCAGCCCGATGCTGGGCGCGTCGGCGGCATCACTCAGTTCCTCAAGATCGCGAGCGCCGCGGAGCAGAAATATCTCAAGCTCGCGCCGCACTTTGCCATGGAAATCCACATCCACCTGGCCGCGGCCTACGCCCACGAATCCTGGGTGGAGCATTTCGACTGGCTGTCTCCCCTGTTCAATGAGCAGCTGGAGACCAGCGAGGGCACTATGATCGTTCCCGCACGGCCGGGCCTGGGCTTCAGTCTCAGCGCGCAGGCTCGAAGTTGGACAGCTGACAGCTGCAGCGTTGGTCCTCGATCATAGACCGGCTGTGGGGAACGCGAGAGACAGCGATGGACAAGCTATAGCAGCTCCTGCATCCGGTCTGAATCAAGCGCCCCGGCCTTGCGGAGGACGATCTGCGTCAGTGCGTGATCGTTCCTCAGGCCGGAGCGAAAGATGAAAGTGCTCCGCCTACCACCACGACGACGGGCCTGTCGGCGTGGCCGTCAGGCCGGCTTGCGGTTGAAGATCAGCGGCTTGAGGCCCCAGAGCAGGACCAGCAGGGCAATGGCCAGGACCGTGGCGCTGATCGGGCGGCTCAGGAAGGTGCCGAAATCGCCCCGCGACAGCAGCATGGCGCGACGGAAATGCTCTTCCATCATCGGGCCCAGGACAAAACCGAGCAGCATGGGGGCGGCCGGATAGCCGCCGACGCGCAGGGCGTAACCCAAGGCACCAAACAGGACGACGAGCATGACATCGAAGGCGCTGTTGCTGACGCTATAAGTGCCGATGCAGATGAACATCAGCACAGCGGGGAACAACCAATTATAAGGCACCATGAGCAGGCGCACCCAGACCCCGACCAGCGGCACGTTGAGGATGACCAGCAGAACATTGCCAATCCAGAAGCTCATGACCAGGCCCCAGAACAGGGAGGGCTGTTCGGTCATCAGTTGCGGTCCGGGCGCAATGCCATGGATCATCAGCGCGCCCAGCATCAGCGCCATGGTGGCGCTGCCCGGAATACCGAGTGCCAGCGTGGGAATGAACGAGGTCTGGTCGGCGGCATTGTTGGCGGCCTCGGGCGCCATGATGCCCTCGATCTGACCGCTGCCGAATTTTTCGGGTGCCCTGGAGACGCGTTTTTCAACCGCATACGCCATGAAGGCGGCGATGGACGAGCCGGTGCCCGGCAGCGTGCCGAAGAAGGCGCCGATGGAGGAGCCACGGATCATCGGCAACCAGGACCGACGAACGTCGTCCCTGGTCGGCTTCATGGCCGAAAGCTTTACCGAATTGGGATCGACCTTCTTGCCATCGACCTTGCCGACGCTGGCGATCACTTCGGAGACGCCGAACAGGCCCATGGCCAGCGCCACGAGATTGATGCCGTCGGCGAGGTCGAGAATGCCGAAATCGAACCGCCGCGTGCCGGTATAGATATCGCTGCCGACAAGGCCGAACAGGATGCCCAGCGCCACCATGATCAACCCCTTGAGGATCGAGCCGCTGGACACGTTACAGGCGGCGATGAGCCCGAGCAGCATCAGGGAGAAGTACTCGGCCGACGAAAAGCTGAGTGCATAGGCGCTGATTGTGCCGGCAAAGCCCATGAGCAGGATGATGCCGAACGAACCACCGAAGAAGGAGGCGACCGTCGTCATCAACAGTGCAATGCCGCCGCGGCCCTGCTGAGTCATCGGATAACCATCGAGGCAGGTAACGGCATTGGTGGCCGAGCCCGGAACGTTGAGCAGGATCGAGGCCGTGCTGCCGCCATAAGAGGTGCCGTACCAGATGCCGGCCAGCATGATCAGCGCGGCGGTCGGTTCCAGCTGGAAGGTCAGCGGGAACAGCATGGAAATGGCGGCGACCACGCCAATGCCCGGAATGACGCCCAGAAGCGTGCCGAGGAATACCCCGACAAAGCACCAGAGCAGATTGTACCAGGAGAGCGCGGTTTGCAGCCCGAGGATGAGATTGTCGAAATAGGACATCAGAATGGCCAGCCGATCAGCTTGAAATGCATGCCCAGGCCGATCCGGAAGATCAGAAAGGCAATGGCGCAAAAGACGATGCTGAGCACGATGGCGGTGACAGGCCGCGCGCCTTTGTCGGCGAAGGCCGAAATACCGACGACGCCGAAGACGGCGGGAATAAAACCGGCAGTGCGGATCAGCAGCGAGAAAACGATCACAGACAGAAGGATGAGGATGGCGGCGCGCCACTGGATCGAGGCCGGATCGATGCGCGGCAGATCCGACTTGAACCAGCCGGTCAGCGCCTGGGTGATGCCGAGGCCGGCGATCAGAACGCCGAGCGCCATCGGGAACATGCCCGGGCCCATGCGTTGCAGCGTGCCGATGGTATAATTCTGGGCGGCATAGAAGGCCACGATCGCACCGAAGATCGCGATCAGAAGACCGGGCACGATTTCCGAATAATTGCGGTCTATCATGCCGCTCTCCTGAGAAAATGCTGGACGTGCAAAGCCGCGCCATGCAGCGCGGCCCTGCAATGGCTGGATCAGTCGACCGTGGCGCCTGAGGCTTCGATTACCGCAGCCCAGGTGTCGAGTTCAGTGGCGTGATATTGCGCGAACTCGTCGCTTGCGCCGCCCAGCGGCGTGCTGCCGTCAGCGATCAGCAGGGCGCGTAGCGCTTCGTCCTGCAAGGCCTCGTTGAGGGCTGCATTGAAGGCGGCAACCATGTCTTCGGGCATGCCGGCGGGGCCAACGATGGCTTTCCAGTCGGCGGCGTTGTAGCCGTCGAAACCAAAGGAAGCGACAGTGGGGGTATCGGGCAGCACCGGGTTCGGCTCGGCCGAGGTGACGGCCAGCGGACGAACGCTGCCGGCACGAACATGCGGCAACACGCTCGGCACGCTGCCGATATAGATGTCGACGACGCCGCTCATCACGTCCGAAATCGCCTGGGCGATACCCGGATAGGGAACGTGTGTGAGTTCGAGCTCGCCCTGGGTGGCCAGCAGCTCAAGCGAGAGGTGAGCAACGGTGCCCGAGCCCGGCGTGCCATAGAGGATGGCGCCCGGATTTTCCTTGGCAGCGGCGATGACTTCAGCCAGGTCCTGATAGAGGGAATCCGGGAAGGTCACGATGGCCATCGGCTGAGTCGTGACCAGGCCGATATGCGAGAAATCGTTCAGCGCATCATAGGGGATATCGCTGTAAAGCGAGGGATTGACCGCCAGGTTCGAGGTCTGACCCATGCCGATGTTCAGGCCATCGGGCGCGGTGCGCGCCAATTGCGCCATGCCGATATTGCCGCCGGCGCCTGGCTGGTTCTGCACGATGATCGACCAGCCGGTGGCAGAGACGATCTTGTCGACGACCTGGCGCGCTAGGATGTCAGTGCCCCCGCCCGGCGGAAACGGCACGGTGAAGGTGATGGTGTCCTTGGTGTAATCCTGGGCCAGTGCAATTCCGGGTAGCGCCAGCGCGCCTGCCAGGGCAATGCATGCCAAAGTCGGTTTTGAAAACAGGTTCATATCGTCTTCCTCCTGGTTGCTTGGTGTTTTGGTTTTTGGCCTCAGGACCGGACCGGCTGCGTTTCGGAGCCGAGAATTTTCGAAATCGCATCGGCCGCCGCGAATAGGCGCGGCAGATGGGATTCCGCAGCTTCGTCGGTGAAGCGAACGAGCGGACCCGTCAGCGCCAACGATCCGAACAGGGTATTGCCGGCACCGAACAGCGGCACGGCAAGGCTGGCCACGTCGGGCGTGCGTTCGCCCCGCGTCAGGTGGTAGCCGCGCTCGCGAATGGATTGGCACAGCTCGCCCACATGTCCACCGAAGGCCAGGATCACCCAACCGGCAGCACCCTTGTCCAGGGACATGGCGTCGCCGGGCCGGGCGCTGTGGCGGATCGACTGGGCCGAGTCCTTACGCACAAGACACACGCGGGTGTCGCCTTCGCGGACATAGATTGCGGCGCTTTCGCCGGTATCATCGCTGAGCTTGATCAGTTCGGGCGCGATGAATTTCTCCGGGACGAAGGAGGCCGTATAGCGCGCACCGAGCTGGGCCAGCTTGGGGCCCAGGCGCCAGGTCGAGTCCTCGCACTGCACGAGCATGCGATTGCCGGCCAGCGTGCGGGCGATCCGCAGGGCAGTCGACTTGTCCAGCGATGTGCGCCGCGCCAATTCGGTCAGGCTCAAGGTTGCGTCTTCCTCTCCGAATGCACTGAGCAGAGCAACGGCGCGATCAACGGCCGCTACCGCAGTGGAATTGCCAGGCATTTGTCGTCCTCCAGAAAAGTGTCGTTGTTGTACTTAGTACAATCACTTTTCATATAGTACAATACACGCTAGACGATGCCCGTCAACACGAGGGCATCGACAGGAGGACGGCGTGGCGGAAAAGCAGCCGCAGAGCGGCACGCGATGGACGGTTATGGTCACCGGTGCAAAGCTGGTCGAGGAGGCTGAAAATCTATTATCGGCAAAGGGTTGCGCAACGATCTATGTCGATGGCTATGCCGGCCCGGAGGCGCTGCGCGACGCGGCACGGACCCATTGCGTCGACGCCATTCTCGTGCGTCAGGGCAAGATCGACCGCAGCGTTATCGAGGCCTCCGATCGACTCAAGGTTATCGCCAAGCATGGCTCGGGGGTCGACAATATCGATCTGGCGGCTGCCGGCGATAGATCGATTCCCGTCCTGCGCGCCCTCTCGGCCAATGCGCAATCGGTGGCCGAACTCGCCCTCACGCTGACATTGTCCCTGCTCAAGGACGTGACTGTTCTCGACCGCGCGGTGAAGAGCGGTAGCTGGCCCAAGACCAGCTATGTTGGGCGCGATATCGCCGGCACCTCTTTCGGCGTCATCGGCTATGGCGATATCGGCCGACGGGCGGCGAGCCTGGCCAGGGCCCTCGGCATGAGTGCCCTGGCTTTCGACCCCGGCGCCGCGGCAGCCGATGATGGCATTGAACGGGTGGAAACCCTGGACGCGCTGCTCGAACGCGCCGATGTCATCAGCCTCCATTGCCCACTCACCGAGCGCACGCGCGACCTCATCGGTGCAAGGGAACTGACGCTGATGGGCCCGGCGAGCTTCCTGGTGAACACCGCTCGCGGGGGGCTGATCGACGAAACGGCCCTGCAACACGCCCTCGCCAACGGGCATATAGCCGGTGCGGCTCTCGACAGCTTTTCACAGGAGCCTCCGGCGCCAGACCATCACCTGTTCGGTCTCGATAACCTTATCGCTACGCCCCATGTCGGCGGCGCCAGCCGGTCGGCGCTGCGCAACATGGCGGTCCAGAGCGCCACCAACATCCTCACCTTTCTCGAACACGGCACCTTCGACAGCGCCGCGCAGGCCAAGCCATCGCTTGCCGGCATGTCGATCAACGCCTGACCTCAACCCCGAAAGACAGTCATGACCCAGTTTCGCGTTCTCAACCGCACCCGCCAGGCCTCTTCGGAATGGGTAGAGCGCTTCCGCGCCTTGCCAGTCGCCAACATCAGCGATGTGATGCAACGTCTGGTGGCCGGTGGACCCAGCCTGCGCCCCTATTATACCGGCGAGCGTCTCTGCGGACCCGCAATCACCGTCAAGTCCCGCCCCGGGGACAACCTCATGGTTCACGCCGCACTCGACCTTGCCCAGCCGGGCGATGTCATCGTGGTCGATGCCGGGGGTGACCTGACCAATGCCATTATCGGCGAACTCATGGTCGCCTATGCCGCGCACAAGAAGCTGGGCGGCATTGTCATTTATGGCGCCATTCGCGACAGCGCCGAACTCAGCGCCGGCAGCTTCCCGGTCTTTGCCTCTGGCGTCACCCATCGCGGGCCCTATAAGGACGGGCCGGGCGAGGTCAACGCGCCCATCGCCCTCGAAGGCATGGTCATCTCCCCGGGAGACCTCATCTGTGGCGATGCAGACGGGGTCGTATCGGTGCCTTTCGATGACCTTGAACGCCTTTACGAGGCCGCAAAGGCAAAGCATGAGGCCGAGACGCGCCAGATGGAGGCTATTCACGAAGGCCGCAACGATCGCAGCTGGGTCGCCGCCCAATTGGTGAGAATGGGCTGCATCACCCCATAGATTCGGCGCTCGAACCTCAGCTTGCGGTCCATTGTCGGGTGACGACGATGGACGTTCCGCAGAGCTGTGCTAGTGTCGTCGCTACCGAGGGGTGTCCCGACAAGGGGCTGAGATTCTGCTGGCCGCGAGGCAGCGCAGTGACCCTTTGAACCTGATCCGGATCATGCCGGCGAAGGGACAGGTCGATGCGCCTTATCCTTTGCCGGCCTCTCGAACGAGGCCGCCAATGATTGCCAACGTTCTCAGCATCGCCGGCACCGACCCTACGGGCGGAGCGGGCATACACGCGGACATCAAGACCATCTCGGCAAACGGGGCTTATGCCATGGCCGCGATTACCGCCGTGGTGGCGCAGAACACCCAGGGGGTGCGAGCATTCGTCGCCCTCGAACCGGGCTTTGTCGGCCAGCAGATCGATGCCGTTTTCGAGGATGTTCGGGTGGACGCCGTCAAGATCGGCATGGTGGCGAATGCGGGCATAGCCGCGGTGATCGCGGAACGCCTTCGCCACCACAGCGCGCGGAACATCGTGCTTGATCCCGTCATGGTAGCCAAGAGCGGCGATCGCCTGCTGGAGCCCGAAACGGTCTCCGCCATCCGCGAATTGCTTGTGCCCCTTGCAACAATCATCACGCCGAATCTGCCGGAGGCCGGCGTTCTGCTCGACGCCCAGCCGGAATGGACGCTGGCCGAGATGCGGGCACGGGTGGAAGACCTGCATCGGCTTGGCTCGCAATGGGTGTTGCTCAAGGGTGGGCATCTCGATGGATCGGCGGACAGCATCGACCTGCTGCATGGGCCGTCCGGAACGATCGAGCTTTCAGCGCCCCGGATCCGGACGCGCAACGACCACGGCACCGGCTGCACGCTATCAGCCGCTATCGCGGCGCTCCTGCCCAGGCATTCAATGGAGGACAGCGTACGCGCGGCCAAGACCTACATGCACGGCGCACTCGCCGCGAGCGCGGAGCTGGATGTCGGCCATGGCCATGGCCCGCTCCATCACTTCTACAGGATTTGGGAACAAACTTCAGACGGCGGGCTCCTACAGAGCGCGGCGGAGACCACCTGAACGCCGCATCGCATTTCCGTCGGCGCCCTCGTCAGGGGTCTCGACGGCGCCGCTCGCTCTCAATCATCGCCATCAGTTTTCGCGCGGCGATGTCAGGCGCGCGGTGGCTGCATATGGCCGAGACAACGGCCATGCCATCCACGCCGGTCGAAAAGAGTGAGCGCACATGCTCGGCCTTCAAGCCACCTATGGCGACGGTCGGCACGGGGCTCAATCTGGCGAGCTGCGCCAGTCCGTCAAAGCCGATGGGGGGCTTGTGATCCGGCTTGGTTGGTGTGGCAAAGACCGGACCGAGCCCGAGATAGTCGACCATGGCAGGGTCGGCCGCGCGAACCGCAGCTTCGTTTTCTGCCGAGAGGCCCAGGATCATGTCCGGCCCGACCCTCGACCGCACTTCGATGGCCGGCATGTCGTCCTGCCCGACATGAACACCGTGGGCGTCGATCGCGGCGGCAGCTTCCACATCATCATTGACGATGAGCTTCACGCCGGTACCCGCTAGGACATCCATCAAGGCGCGGCCGGTGGCAACGAGGCCGGAGGTGCCGGCCTCCTTGTCGCGCAATTGCACCATGGTCGCGCCGCCGGCCACGGCAAGCCGCGCCGTTTCGACCATCGTGCGGACCCGGCACAGGCCGGGATCGAGGACGAGATAGAGCGAGAGGTCGAACCGCTTCATACCGCAACGATCCGACCGTCCGCTTCGAGGCTTTCGGATCTGAACCCGTGCAGGCTATCCAGGAACCGGATGGCGAAGCTTCCCGGCCCTTGTGCGCCCCGCTCCGCGATCTCGCCGGCAGCGGCGAAGGTCGCCAGGGCAGCCATTGTCGCCTCGAATGGCTGTTTCGGGGCGACGGCGACGAAGGCGCCGACAAGCGCGGTCAGCGAACAGCCCAGTGCCGTGACCTTGGGCATCAAGGACGAGCCGCCCGATATGCGGACCGACCGCTCGCCGTCCGTCACGAAGTCAACCGCACCGGTTACGGCCACGACCGCGCCCGTCGAGAAGGCGAGCTGCCGCGCGGCATCCTCGGCGTCACTGACCGGATCGCCGCTATCGACCCCCTGCCCTGCACTTTGGCCACCGCCTAGCGCGATGATCTCCGAGGCGTTGCCACGAATGATGGCCGGGCGCAGGTCGAGGAGCGCAGCCACCGTTTGGCTGCGAAAGGTGGTTGCGAAATGGGCGACCGGGTCGAGCACCCAGGGTTTTCCCGCCGCCCGCGCGCCGGCGATGGCCGTCTTCATGCCGGCGACCCAGGTGGGGGACAGCGTACCGATATTGACGGTCAGCGCGCCCGCGATCGCGGCGAATTCGCCGGCTTCCTCTTCGGCATGAACCATGGCGGGAGAAGCCCCCGCCGCCAGCAACACGTTGGCGGCCACGTTCATGGCCACATAATTAGTGATGCATTGGACGAGGGGCGATGTTTCGCGCATGCGGGTGAACAGGATGGACGGCGCGGCCATGGCTCGAGCCTCCTCGTTCACGGGCCTATAGAGGTCTCCGCCCTGACGGTATTTTTCCGTCATCGCCGCCATGCCGGGCTTGAAAATCTTGGCCGATGCCGGCAGCGGCCCGGCGGTAACGGTCGGGGTGGGAATGGATGTCATGATCGAGGCTCCTCGCTTCGCAAGCAATGGAGACCCAGCTCTGACGGGAAGGAGAAAGGAGGCCTTTGGACAGATCGGTCGTGCGACCGAAAGGCATCCGCACCGTCCCTACGCCAGTGTGAACTGGATCAGGTTCGTAGGGTCCCTGCGCTGCCTTTCGGCTCAGCAGTATCTCAGCCCCTTGTCGGGACACCCCTGGTGAAGCCGCAAAAATGCGAGCTGCCGCCTATGATGTCAATCTCCGGCAAGCCATCGGACGCAAATCAGCCTTGGGGCGGAAACCGATCAGTCGCTTTGGCCGCTCCGTTGCCTCAGGCGGCCTCGCGCCGTTGCAGATGTGTCATCCGGCGAACGATTTCACGGCGCGGTGCATGGACTGGCTGGTGTCGCCGGTAACGATGGCGCCGAGCAACGGCGCGGCGATGCCGGCATTGCGCAGCTGCGTGGCGTTTTCGGGCGTGAGGGCGAGCTGGCTGGGCACGATTACCGGAACATTCGCGGCCTGCACTACGGCGCCATAGCGCGCCAGGTCCGCATCGGTCATCGCGGTGCGATAGCGCTCGAATGGCATGATCGAGGCCTCGATGATGCAGCCGGGGATTGCGGCAATGCCTTGGATATCCTCAGCTTTACTGGTCGAGGAGAGAGCCGGCATGGGGCGCAGGCGTGATTGCAGCAGATGGGGCTGCATATGGTCGACATAGACGTTGAAACCCTCGAAGCCGAGATCGGCCAGGGCGTCCATTTCTTCAGCAGTGGGAACGGTTTCCTGGCCGGCCATGACAAGGAGGGGGCAGCCGAGTTTGGCGAGTTGTTCGAAGAAGGGGCGTTCCTGCTCGAACGTGCCGAAGGTGGTGCCGGTGGCGCGGTGATAAGCGTTGAGATGGGTCTTGAGAGCGAAGGCGCCGCCGTCGAGGGCGGCCTTGGCGAGGTCGAGATCATGCCGCGCCAGCGAGACGATGATGGGATAGTCGCCACTCGTAAGAGCTTGATAGAACTTGGTTTGTTTGTAGGTCATTCGATGCGGAGGCCGGTTGCGGCGTCGAAGAGGTGGATGGTGTCGAGGCCCGGGCGGACGTGAATAATATCGCCGGGGCGGGCGGCGATGCGCTCGCGGAAGACGCCGGTGATGGTGTGGCCGCCGAGGGTCATGGTGACCTGGGTTTCCGGGCCCATGGGTTCGATGAGGGCGATTTTGGCGGGCAGGCCATCATCGGCCAGGGAGAGGTTTTCGGGGCGGATTCCGTAGACTGCTTTTGTACCCGATGGAGGCGAATTGGTTAGCGGAAGGGTAACATCGAGCGCCGCGAAACCCTCGCTTGTGACAGTGCCTTCGATAAAGTTCATCGCGGGCGAGCCGATGAAGCCGGCGACGAAGAGATTGGCGGGGCGATCGTAGAGATCGAGCGGGGCGCCGACCTGTTCCACCTTGCCGCCATTCATGACCACGATGCGGTCGGCCATGGTCATGGCTTCGACCTGGTCGTGGGTGACGTAGATTGTGGTGACGCCGAGGCGCTGATGCAGGCCCTTGATCTCGCCGCGCATGACGACGCGGAGCTTGGCGTCGAGATTGGAAAGCGGCTCATCGAAGAGGAAGACCTGCGGATTGCGCACGATGGCGCGGCCCATGGCGACGCGCTGGCGCTGGCCGCCGGA
>NZ_LVVY01000062.1 GCF_001650025.1 Devosia elaeis
CGCCTAACCATCCACGGTTGCTCGACCCGAGGGTTCTTCCTTGCCGGCCTTTCCGCCCGCCGCGTTGCTCTCGGGCCTGACCCAAGGACCGGTGAACACAGGCATCATGGCATCGGCTCAAGCCCTTTGAACGCCCTCGGGTGGAGCCCGAGGGTGACGAGCGGCGAATGGGGTGACGAGGGTGACGCGCGGTGGGGTGGGGGCGGCCCGAGGATGACGAGCAGTGGTGGGTGACGAGCGGTGCGTGGGGTGCCGGAGCGCGTTGTCGGCGGCGTCGGTTCAGAGGTTGGTGAGGAGGGTGTCGAGTTTGCCCAGAAATTCCTTCCAGCCGGCATGGGCGCCGCCATAGGCCTGTTTCTGATCGGGGCGGAAGCCGGATTGCTCGACGCGCAGGCGGGTGCCGGTCGCACTGGGGGTCAGGGTGAAGGTGACGACGCTGTCGAGGGCATAGGCCGGGTCGTCATTGGCGAAGGTCCAGGTATAGGAGAGGCGGCGCTGGGGCTCGATGGCGCGCACTTCGCAATCGAGCACGCCGCCCCATTCGCCGCGCAGCTGGAACTTGTGGCCAAGGGCCGGCACGAAATCGTTCTGCATCAGCCAGTCGGCGATGAGATGGGGCTGGGTCAGGGCGCGCCAGAGCTTTTCGGGCTGGTGGGCAAAGTCGCGCTCGATGGTCATGGTGCGCAGGTCGGTGTCGGTCATTTGGCTTTCCCGGCGCTGTTGGCGGCGATGGCGGCGCGGATCAGCGCGACGAAGGCCGCCTCATCGATGTTTTCGCCCTCGCGGAAATCGATGGCGCGGCGGGCATTGCCCTCGAGGCTGGAATTGAACAGCCCGGCGGGGTCGGGCAGCGCGGCGCCCTTGGGAAAGGTGGTCTTGATGGCGGCCTTATAGGCCTCGCCGGTGCAGATGATGCCGTCGCGCGACCAGACGGGCTGGTTCCACTTGAATTCCTCGACGATGTCCGGATCGGCCGAGAGGATCAGCCGGCGGAGGCGGGCCAGCATGTCGCCGCGCCAGCCGCCCAGCTCGGCGATGCGCTGGTCGATCATGGCGGGTGCCTGGGACTGGTCGAGATGGGCTGTGGCTTTGGGCATGGGGACCTCAGAATTTCTCGGGCGGCAGGAGACTGGCCTGCTTCACCCAATCGGCGAACTGGATGGGGTCGAAGCCCTTGTCCTCGTAGACGTCGAGATAGCGGACATTGGGCTGCTTGGAGGTGCCGGGGGGCAGGGGCTCCATCAGGGCGCCGGAGGGGAAGGCGACCTTGATATATCTGGTCATGCAATGGAAGGAGACGAACCAGTCCTTGTAGGAATGGCCATAAAAGGGGCTGTTCCACTTCACCATCTTGCAGAGGCCGGGGACGGCCTCGGTGATGACGGCATCGAGGCGGCGGCCCATATCCTGTTTCCAGCCGGGCATGGCGGAAAGATAAAGCTCCACCACTTCGGGGCCATCGCCCTTGGCGATCTGGGGATTGCCGCCCGAAAGCAGGACGACGTCCTTTTGCTGCTTCTCTGCCATGAGGCGCCTCAACCTGCTGTGCGGCGGCGTGAAAAATAGGGCCGGAAGAACATATAAAGCCCGGTGAACATCAAAAGAAAGAGCGGCGGCAGGGGCAGGTAATAGAGCCATTCCACCGCAAGGCCCATGAAGATGGCCGCGAAATTGGCGATGACGGTGAGGGTGAAGACGAGCGAGAGCCAGCGGTGGCTCTGGCGCAGGAAAGCGTTCCAGTTCATTGGTCCATCCTTGTGAGCAGGTCGTCGAGCTGGTCCAGGCGCCGGTCCCAGAAGGCGCGCATGTCCTGGGTCCAGTCATCGAGCGGGGCGAGCGCCGCGAGATCGGCGCGATAATGGGTCTGGCGGCCGGCGGGGCGATCGCGCACGAGACCGGCCCGCCGCAGCACGGCCAGGTGCTTGGAGACGACGGGCTGGGAAACGCCCGAGCCGGCCGTGAGCGCGCCCACGCTGTGCTCGCCCTCCCGGCAGAGCCGTTCGAACAGGGCGCGCCGCGTGGGATCGGCCAGGGCGCGGAACAGAAGATCGGGCGCGGATTGCATTGCGAAAACCCATAGCTGTTTGGCTATGGGTTGACTTATAGCTATCGAGCTATGAATGAGTCAAGCGCAACGTTCAGCGGCGGCTGAGGGCCAGATGCTGGAGCAGGATGATGGTCTTGGCGTCGATGATGCGGCCGGTGGCGATCATGTCGAGGGCCTCGGCCAGGGGCAGTTCGACCAGCTCGATCTCTTCGCCCTCCTCGACCAGGCCGCCGCCGGCATGGCGCAGGGTGCCGGCATTGTAATGGCCGAGAAAGAGGCTGACTTTTTCGGTCAGCGAGCCGGGGCTGGCATAGCAATTGCAGACATGGGTGACGGAGACGGGCGCGTGCCCGGTTTCCTCCAGCGCCTCGCGGGCGGCGGCGATTTCGGGGGCCTCGCCATCGAGCAGGCCGGCGCAGACCTCGAGCAGGTCGGGATCGTCGCCATTGAGATGGACGGGCACGCGGAACTGGCGGACCAGCAGCACCGTCTCGCGGGCCGGATCGAAGAGCAGCATGGCCGCAGCGCTGCCATGGTCGTAAATCTCGCGCTGCAGGCGCTGCACCTGGCCGTCGCGGCGGCGGTAATCCAGGGTGAAATTGGTGAGGCTGCCCCAGTTCTTGGCCAGGGTGTCGGCGGCGATGATGGTGATACGTTCGGTCATGGCGGTGCAATAGCGAGCGGCGGGGCCGGGGGGAAGGGGGAAGGCCGGGGCGTGGCGCTTGGTCCGTGACTTTTCACGATGTCATCCCCGCGAAAGCGGGGACCTCCGTTATTCATACAGTCGCAAACAGAGGTTCCCGCTTTCGCGGGAATGACGCCGTGGGTAAGAGGCGAGAATGACGCCGTGGGTGAGCCGCGGGAACGACGCCGTGGGTGAGGAAAGCGCGCCCAAGGCGAACATTCCGCCCGCAGCAAGCCGCAATCCGAACAGGTCGTGCGCTATGCGAACAAAGTGCGGAATGCGCCGAAAGTTGCAATTCGTGGCGGTTTCGGGGCTTTGATTTCGGACGGATTGGGCGTTAGAAACCTCGAACCATTCCAAACTGAGCGCGGTCTCATGTCGCGCCCGAGGCCCCGGATCGCCCCATGTCTGTCAGAGCCCGCCCCACATCCCCGCATTTGCAGATCTACCGCTGGACCATCACCATGGCCATGTCGATCCTCCATCGCGCCACCGGCATCGCCAATTATGCCGGCATGGCGCTGTTCGCGATCTGGCTGGTCGCGGCGGCGATGGGGCAGGAGGCGCTGACCGCCGTCAATTTCATCTATGGCAGCTGGCTGGGCCAGGTGGCGCTGTTCGGCTTCACCTGGAGCCTGGTGCATCACATGCTGGGGGGCTTGCGCCACTGGGTCTGGGATTTCGCGGTGATGATGGAGCCGGGGCAGCGCGAGGCCCTGGCCTGGGCGACGCTGGCCGGCTCGGTGATCCTCACCCTCCTCATCTGGACCGTTTTCGTGTGGGCTGCCTGATATGCGTGAAACCCCGATCACCAAGACCATCATCGCCGATCCGCGCAGCCATTACGGCAATGGCCCGGCCTCGACGCGCCATTTCATCACCCAGCGGGTCACCGGGCTGGTCAATGTCGTCTTCCTGGGGCTCCTGCTGTTCCTGGTGGTGCGGCTGGCCGGGCAGGACCGGACCGATCTCGTGGCCGTCATCGGCAATATGGTCGTGGGCCTGCCGCTGATGGTGCTGATCGCCATCGTGGCGGTGCATATGCGCAATGGCATGCGCGATACGCTCGAGGATTATTTCGCCGGCCGCATGTATCGGCTGGTGATGGGCCTCAACACTTTCTTCTGTCTTGTCGTGGCGCTGGCCGGTATCGGCGCCGTCGCGAAAATCGTCTTCTGGGGTTGATCTCATGGCCGCTTACGAATTGATCGACCACGAATTCGACGTGGTGGTGGTCGGCGCCGGCGGCGCGGGTCTGCGCGCCACGCTCGGCATGGCCGAGCAGGGTTTCAATACCGCCTGCATCACCAAGGTGTTCCCGACGCGCTCGCATACGGTGGCGGCGCAGGGCGGCATCGCGGCCTCGCTGCAGAATATGGGCCCTGATAGCTGGCAATGGCACATGTACGACACCGTCAAGGGGTCGGACTGGCTGGGCGACAACGACGCCATGGAATATCTGGCGCGCGAGGCCCCGGCGGCGATCTATGAGCTGGAGCATTACGGCGTGCCCTTTTCGCGCACGACCGAGGGTAAGATCTACCAGCGGCCTTTCGGCGGGCACATGACCGAATTCGGCGACGGCCCGCCGGTGCAGCGCACCTGCGCCGCCGCCGACCGCACCGGGCACGCGATCCTCCACACGCTCTATGGGCAATCGCTGCGCAATGACGCGCAATTCTTCATCGAATATTTCGCGCTCGACCTGATCATGGGCGATGACGGCTCCTGCCAGGGCGTGATCGCCTGGAAGCTGGACGACGGCACGCTGCATCGCTTCCGCGCCAAGCTGGTCGTCTTGGCCACTGGCGGCTATGGCCGCTCCTATTTCTCGGCCACCTCGGCCCATACCTGCACCGGCGACGGCAATGGCATGGTGGCGCGGGCCGGGCTTCCCTTGCAGGATATGGAATTCGTGCAATTCCACCCGACCGGCATTTATGGCGCGGGCGTTCTGATCACCGAAGGCGCGCGGGGCGAGGGCGGATATCTCACCAATTCGGAAGGCGAGCGCTTCATGGAGCGCTATGCGCCCAATGCCAAGGACCTGGCCAGCCGCGACGTGGTCTCGCGCTGCATGACGCTCGAAATCCGTGAAGGTCGTGGCGTGGGTCCGAAGAAGGACCACATTTACCTCCATCTCGACCATCTCGATCCCAAGGTGCTGCATGAGCGGCTGCCGGGCATTACCGAGAGCGCCAAAATCTTCGCGGGTGTCGACCTGACGCGCGAGCCGATCCCGGTGCTGCCGACGGTGCATTACAATATGGGCGGCATCCCGGCCAATTATCACGGCGAAGTGCTGAACCCGACGGCGGACGATCCCAACCGCATCGTACCAGGCCTGATGGCGGTGGGCGAAGCGGCCTGTGCCTCGGTCCACGGGGCGAACCGGCTGGGCTCGAATTCGCTGACCGACCTCGTGGTGTTCGGCCGCGCGGCGGCCTTGCGCGCCGGCAAGGTGCTGGACAAGGCGGCGCCGGTGCCCGGCATCAACAAGGCGCAGGACGAAAAAATCCTCGCCCGCTTCGACCGGTTGCGCCATGCCGATGGCAGCCAGCCGACGGCCAAGCTGCGCGACGAGATGCAGCAGACCATGCAGAAGGATGCGGCGGTGTTCCGCACCGACGCCTCGCTGAAGCAGGGCGTGGCCGCGATGAGCGAAATCTACAAGCGCCTGCCGGACGTGAAGGTTTCGGACCGCTCGCTGATCTGGAATTCGGACCTGGTGGAAACGCTGGAACTCGAAAACCTGATGACCTGCGCCATCGCCACGGTGGTGTCGGCCGAGGCGCGGCACGAAAGCCGCGGCGCCCATGCGCATGAGGATTTCCCCAATCGCGACGACGTGGAATGGCGCAAGCATACGCTGGCCCATGTCGATGTCGAGAGCGGGGCGGTGACGCTGGGCTATCGGCCGGTGATCACCGAGCCGCTGACGCCAGAGGACCAGGGCGGGATCGATCTCAAGAAGATCGCCCCCAAGGCGCGGGTCTATTGATTTGTGCCATCTGTGCGAAGAGCGCAGCTATGACGATTTCCGGCCGGCGCCCTGCGCGGCGCCCGGCCAGGACAGGCAAGATGAACGGAAAGTCGGAGCCGACGATGCGGAAAATTCTCCTGGCGCTGCCCCTGCTGGCACTGAGCAGCCTGCCGGTCCTGGCGGCCCCGACCGCCGCGCAGAAGGATGAATTCTATTCGGTCTGCATGGGCATTTCGCAGGATGCGGCCCTGTGTGGCTGCAAGGCCGATGCGGCGATGAGCCTGATCGACGAGCGCTTCATGGGCGTGGTGATCGCCTCGATGAAGGGCGGATCGCCGGCGGCCGAGGATTTCCGGGCCTATAATGCCTATGTCGCCAAGTCGAACCAGGTGTGCAAGCCGAATTACTAGGCGGCGCCGACGATATTCGGAGTGATTCCTGCGAAAGGGAATCTCCGGTCAAAGAACAACAGGGGTTCCCGCCTGCGCGGGAATGACCCGGATGAAGAGACGAAATTCCTGAGCCGGCCCCGGCTTGTTGAGAAGGAAGAGCGAGAAAATGGCCGAACTGACGTTGCGCAAGGCCGATCAGCCGCAAAAGGGCAAGACCTGGCCCAAGCCGGAGGGCGCGACGCGCCTGCGCGAATTCCATATCTATCGCTACGATCCGGACAAGGCGGACAACCCGCGCATCGATACCTATTTCGTCGACCTGGACGATTGCGGCCCGATGATCCTGGACGCGCTGCTCTATATCAAGAACAGAACCGACCCGACGCTGACGCTGCGCCGTTCCTGCCGCGAGGGCATTTGCGGCTCCTGCTCGATGAATATCAACGGGCTCAATACCCTGGCCTGTACCAAGGGCATGGATGACAGCTCGGGGCCGATCAAGATCTATCCCCTGCCGCATATGCCGGTGGTCAAGGACCTGGTGCCGGACCTCTCCAATTTCTACGCCCAGCACCGCGCCATCGAGCCCTGGCTCAAGACCACCTCGCCGACGCCGGAAAAGGAATGGACGCAATCGGTGGAGAATCGCGCCAAGCTGGACGGGCTCTATGAATGCATCCTGTGCGCCTGCTGCTCGACCTCCTGCCCGTCCTATTGGTGGAATGGCGAGAAATATCTGGGCCCGGCGGCCCTGCTGCAGGCCTATCGCTGGCTGATCGACAGCCGTGACGAGACCCAGCCCGAGCGGCTCGACAATCTCGAAGACCCGTTCAAGCTCTATCGCTGCCACACGATCATGAACTGCGCCCAGGTCTGCCCCAAGGGGCTGAACCCGGCCAAGGCCATCGCGCAGATCAAGAAGATGATGGTGGATCGCAAGGTCGCGGCGTGAGTTCGCTTTTGAGCTGAAACGCCTTTAGAGCGCTTCAGTCCATTGGCTGAAACAGCGGCCGCTCACGCTCGACGTTGTCGTCATTGCCGGGCTTGTCCCGGCAATCCATCTTGCCGCGAGCATGGACCACCGGGACAAGCCCGGTGGTGACGATGGCGGGGTGGATTTTGGCATTCCCGGCCTCGTGGTTCGACAGGCTCACCATGAGGTCTTCAAGAATAGGGAAACGGCGGGGTCTGGCCCCGCCGTTCTGCATTTGGCGCTGTGGCCGGGCTCAGCTTTCGCCGTCGCGCAGGGTGATGGTGCCGGCCTCGAAGGCGGCGCGGCAATCGCTGGCATCTGCGCGGCGATCGCTTTCGAGCAGGGTCATGGCGACGCCGGGGCCTTCGAAGCGCGGATCGTCGCACTGATTGTCATTGGCATAGGTGGACGAATCGTCGCCGAAATCGATGGCCGAGCTGTCATAGGGCGCGCCCAGGACGTAATCGGGCGTATAGACCGGCCGGATCGAAATCTCGCCGGCTTCCTCGAGGGTCCGGCAATCGGTGGCGTCGGCGCGCATGTCGTCGTAATCGAGCTTCTTGGCCATGCCGGCGCCGGTGAAGCGCATGTCGTCGCATTGGCCGTCATTGGCCCAGCGCGAGGTGTCGTTGCCGTAATCGAAGCCGCCGGGACTGGTGCCGTCGGGGGCGCGCAGGGTGACGGTGCCGGCGATGAAGGCGGCGCGGCAATCGGTGGCGTCGCCCAGGCGATTGGCATCATAGGGATCGGTCACGGCGCCGGGGCCGACGAAATCGGGATCGTCGCATTCCCCGTCCTTGGGCCAGTCGCCGCTGTCGTCGCCGAAATCGATGCGATTGGCGAGCACGGCCAGCCAGGCCGTCGAGGTGCTGGAGCCGGCCGGGGCATCCGCGCTGGCCAGGGTGATGGTGCCGTCCTCATAGGCATTGCGGCAATCGGTGGCATCGCGGCGGATATCGCTGTCGCTGGGATTGGAGGCCATGCCCGGGCCGACGAAGCGCGGATCGTCGCATTCCTGGTCATTGGCCCATTCGCTGCTGTCGTCGCCGAAATCGATGGCGTCGCTATCGGCATCACCGGTGTCGGCCAGGGTGATGGTGCCGGCCTCGAAGGCGGTGCGGCAATCGGTGGCGTCGCGGCCGATATCGGCGTCTTCGAGCGTGGTGGCCATGGCCGAGCCCTGGAAGCGCGGGTCGTCGCATTCCCCGTCATTGGCCCATTCGGAGCTGTCATCGCCGAAATCGATCTCGGCTTCGCGCTGCGGCGTGGGGGCGGGAGCCGCTTCGGCTTCTGTCGCCTCGGCGGGTGCGCGCAGGGTGATCTCGCCGGCCTCGAAGGCGGTCTTGCAATCGGTGGCGTCGCGGGCAATGTCGACATCTTCGAGCTCGGCGGCCATGGCCGCGCCTTCGAAGCGCGGATCGTCGCATTCGCCGTCATTGGCCCATTCGGAACTGTCGTCGCCGAAGTCGATATCGGCGGCGCTGGCCTGGGCCAGGGCCGGCGCGGACAGGCCTGACAGCAAGGCCAGAGTCAGGACGGCGCCGGTGAGGCGCTTATTGGTGATCGGCATGAAGTGTCCCTCCTGGTTGGTGCCAGCATGCGGCCCGACAGAACGATGGTTCCGTCCCGGCGGCTCATGGCCCTCGGTCCTATTCCTGCGTTCCCTTTATAGCCGCATTGGGGCAGCCGGAAACGGCAAACTATTTTCCACGCGCCGCCGCCCGGTTTTCGATCCGCGCGAAAAGCGAGGAGCCGAACAGGACCAGGGCGGTGCCGATGGCATGAAAGAGGGTGAAATCTTCGCCGAGAATGAAGACGGCGAGCACAATTGTGACGATCGGCCCGAACGAGGCGGTGGAGGAGGTGGCGCGGGCGCCGATGCGGGCAATGCCGGCATTGAGCAGGAAGGAGGGCAGGACCGTGCCGAAAATGCCCAGCATCAGGCCGAGCATCCAGACCCGGGCGTCGAAGCCGGCATAGGTGGCCGGGCCATCGACGAGGAGGCTCTGTCCGATGGCCAGCACGGCGGCGGTGGACATGCCGATACAGGTGAAGAGGCCGGCGCCGACCACCAGCATCTGCCGGCGCGCCAGGTGCTGGTAAAAGGCGAAGGTCAGGGCCGAGCCCAGCACCAGCAGCGTGCCGATGAGCAGGCCTTCGGGCTGCACCGCCAGGTTCCAGGCGAAGATGACCATGAGGCCCGCATAGGTGATCAGCATGGCGGGCAGCAATTTCCAGTTCATGCGGTCGCCGAAGAACCAGACGCCGAAGAGCAACACGAAAAAGGGATAGGTGAACAGGACCAGCCGCTCATATTGGGCGGAGACGAAGGCCAGGCCGGCGAAATCGAGATAGCTCGACACGTAATAGCCCAGCGCGCCGACGGCCATGCAGGCGAACAGGCGCCGCGGTGTCAGCAGGGCCATGGCGGCCGGATGGCGCCGGAGCAGGCCGAGCAGGATGACGAGATAGACCGGCAGGGCCACCAGCATGCGCAAGGCCAGGGTCGCCTCGGTGGAGACGCCCTCGGCGAAAGCGAGCTTGATGAAGATGCCCTTGGTGGAGAACAGGGCGGCGCCGCCAATGGCCAGGCCATAGCCGATCATGTCGATGGCTGGCGGGGCGGGCTGGGTGGTGGGGGAGGCCATGGATCGTCTTCTTTCGCGCCCAGCAATAGAGCGTCAGGGCGCGGGTTCAAAGGCCGATATGGGCAAATCCGTCCATCCCTGTCCGCAGGCGGAAACGCTTTCCCCTCACCCCGACCCTCTCCCCGGAGGGGCGAGGGGGCGATGGTGCCGATGGCTCTGCGTGGGTGCAGCGATGCGCTAGCCGCGGGGATGGGCCTTGGCGTAGCTTTCGAGGAGCCGCTCGGTATCGACCGCGGTATAGATCTGGGTGGTGGAGAGGCTGGCATGGCCCAGCAATTCCTGGATGGAGCGCAGGTCGCCGCCCCGGCCCAGCAGATGGGTGGCGAAGGAATGGCGCAGCGCATGGGGCGTGGCCGAGGGCGGCAGGCCGAGGGCGGAGCGCAATTGCTGCATGCGCAATTGAATGAGCCTTGGCGAGAGCACGCCGCCGCGCACGCCGCGGAACAGCGGCTCCTCGGGCCAGAGCTTGAAGGGGGAGAGGCCGAGATAGGTGTCGATGGCCTGCCGCACCGGGGCGATCAGCGGCACCATGCGGACCCGTCCGCCCTTGCCGGTGACGCGCAGGGTTTCCGCCTCGAGATCGGCGCGGGTCAGCGCCAGGGCTTCGGAAATACGCAGGCCGGCGCCGTAGCAGAGCGCGATCACCGCCATGTCGCGGGCGGCGACCCAGGGCCGGTCTTCCACTTCGTCGGTGCTGGAAATGGTCTGGCGCGCCTCGATGATCGTCAGCGCCTTGGGCAGGGCGCGCGGCACTTTGGGGGTGCGGATGACGTTGAGCGCTTCGCTGGCCAGGATGCCTTCGCGTTCGAGGAAGGCGAAAAAGCTCTTGAGGGCGGAGAGGACGCGGGCCAGCGAGCGGGAGCCCAGGCTTTCCGTGCGGCGCTGGGCCATGAAGGCGCGGATATCGGCGCCGCGCAATTGCCGCAGTGATTCGAGGCCGACCGGCCCGCCCATATGGCCGGCGAGGAAATTCATGAACTGGCCGAGATCGCGGCCATAGGCTTCTAGCGTCTTGGGCGCCAGGCGCTTGACCGAGCCCAGATCGCGCAGCCAGGCGGCGATGCGCTCGCGGATGAAGTCGTCGGTGGCAAAGGCGCTGTCGGTCATGCGGGCAGCTTAGCGCGATTGGGTGAACAATCCCTAGCGCCAGTCGGGCCAGGCCTGGCGGCAGGACGGCGGGGGCAGGCCCAGATCGGTGTGCAGATGCCGGGGCAGGCTCTGGGGATGGGCCCGGCGGCGGGTGAGGCCGATCAGCCAGTCATAGAGGCTGGCCTCGCGCGCAATGGCGACCAGATCGCCCCTCTCGTTGCGGCCATATTCCAGTTTCATCGAAACCTCCTCTTCCCATGCGAGAAACAGAACATTAGATGAACAGGCTGACAGGTCCTGTCAGGATGGAAGCGGTAGGGAATCGCTTGCAATGGTCCGGCGCGGATGCGAGCAGAACGGATAATCATGCAGATCAGTCCGGACATCGTGGCAGTGATGGTGGGGGTGGCCGTGGACGGCCCCTATTCCTATCGCGTGCCCGAAGGCATGACGGTCACGCGCGGCTCGATCGTGGCGGTGCCGCTGGGACCGCGGCTGATCCTGGGCGTGGTCTGGGGCGAGCCCAAGGACAATATCGCCCATAATCGTCTGCGCGACATCGCCCATGCCTATGAGGTGCCGGCGCTGTCGGAGGAATTGCTGGCGCTGGTGGAATGGGTGGCGCGTTATACGCTGGCGGCGCCGGGGCAGGTGTTGCGCGGCGTGCTGCGTTCGCCCGAGGCGCTGGATGCGCCCAAGCCCGTCATCGCCTATCGGCGCACCGGGCACGAACCGGAAAAGCTGACGCCGGCGCGGCTGCGGGTGCTCGATACGCTGATGGACGACATGGCCTGGCCCCGGCCCGCCCTGATGGGGGCGGCGGGCGTGTCGGCTTCGGTGATCGAGGGGCTGGAACGGGCCGGGGCGCTGGAAAAGCTCGAAACCGCGCCGCCCCCCGTGGTGCTGCCGCCCGATCCGGACGGCAATCCGGCGCAACTCAATGCGGAGCAGCAGCGGGCCCTGGCGCAAATCCTGGCGCTGGACGTCAACGATTTCGGGGTGGCGCTGCTGGACGGCGTCACGGGCGGCGGCAAGACGGAAGTGTTCTTCGAGGCGGTGGCCGATACGCTGCGCGCCGGGCGGCAGGCCCTGGTGCTGCTGCCGGAAATCGCGCTGACCAATACGTTCATCGACCGGTTCACCAAAAGATTCGGCGCCCGGCCGGCCGAATGGCATTCGGACATGACGCCGGCGCAGCGGGCCAAGGTGTGGCGCGGTGTGCTGGACGGCACGGTGCGGGCCGTGGTGGGGGCGCGCTCGGCGCTGTTCCTGCCCTTCCGCGAACTGGGCCTCCTGGTGCTCGATGAGGAGCATGACGGAGCCTATAAGCAATCGGACGGCTTCACCTATCACGCGCGCGACATGGCCATCGTGCGGGCCAACCTGGCCAGGGCGCGGGTGATCCTGTCCTCGGCCACGCCCTCGGTGGAATCGCGCAACAATGCCAATGTGGGGCGCTATGGCCATGTGCGGCTGGAAAGCCGTTTCGCCGAAGCGGCCATGCCCGACGTCACCGCCATCGACATGCGGGTGGACGGGCCGGAAAAAGGCGAATGGATCGCCCCAGCTCTGGCGCGGGAAATCTTCGCGGCCCTGGACCGGGGCGAGCAGGCGCTCTTGTTCCTCAACCGGCGCGGCTATGCGCCGCTGACCTTGTGCCGCTCCTGCGGGCATCAATATCAATGTCCCGATTGCTCGGCCTGGATGGTGGAGCATCGGTTCCGCGGCGTCTTGATGTGCCATCATTGCGGGCACGAGATGCGCACGCCCAAGGTGTGCGGGGAATGCGGGGAAGCCGAGAGCCTGGTTGCCGTGGGGCCGGGCGTGGAGCGGGTGGCCGAGGAAGCGGCGGCGCGCTTTCCCGATGCGCGGCGGGTGCTGCTCTCCACCGACATGGGCAGCCATGCCCAATTGCGCGAGCGCTTCGGCGAGATCGAACGGGGCGAATACGACCTGATCATCGGCACGCAATTGGTGTCCAAGGGCCACCATTTCGAAAAGCTCTCGGTGGTGGGCGTGCTCGATGCCGATCTAGGCCTGGCGCATGGCGATCCGCGCGCGGCCGAAAAGACCTTTCAAATCCTGACCCAGGTGGCGGGGCGGGCAGGGCGCGCCAGCCGGCATGGCAAGGCGTTCCTGCAGACCTATCATCCCGACCATCCGGTGATGAAGGCCATGGTGAGCGGGGACCGCGAAGCCTTCTATGCCCAGGAATTGCTGGCACGCGAGGCCGGCGGCATGCCGCCATTCGGGCGGCTGGCGGCGCTGATCATCTCGGCCAATGAACAGCAGACGGCCATGACCTATGCGCGGCATCTCCTGTCGGCGGCGCCGATGGCGGAAGGGGTACGGCTCTATGGTCCGGCCGATGCGCCCATCGCCATGATCCGCGGCCGGCATCGGGTGCGGCTCCTGGCGCAATCGGGCAAGGATTTCGACCTGTCGGGCTATATGCGCTTCTGGCTCGCCGGCGCCGAACGGCCCAAGGGCGACCTCAAGGTGCAGATCGACATCGATCCGATGACCTTCATGTAGGGCGAGCGCGCGTTGCGGGCGCAACGCATTCTTTACCTTTAGGGCCCAATCTCCGGGTCAGCCACGGAGTGATGACCGAGGCTAGCGGCGGGCGGTGTGCTTTACCCAGCCATCCCAACCGCCCGCTGCGCCCCCTACCCGGTCAGAAGACCGGCGGCGATCAGAAGATCACCCCGACATAATGCGAGCGTAAGTCTTAAGCCTTCGTAACGACGCGGGCCGCTTTGGCATGGGCGGGGTTTGGGGTGGGGGAAGGGATTCTCTCCTGGGGCCCGTGCCATTCGAGCGTAGCTCTCATGGCCTTCTCGCCTAAATTCGCTCCACTGGAGCGAATTTGCCTGCGGCACCGCTCGAAGTGCGACACTTTCGACATGGTTGAATCACGTCGCCAAGCCTTGCATGGCTGACTTTTCATGTGTTAGAGCAGCCCCGACTTTCAGGGGGTCCGGCTCGAACCCCGTTTCCGAGCACGTCCAAGCGTTCAAAACCCGCCCGGGTTCCGGCAGACGGAGCCATTGCAAGGGCCGGTCAATAAGAGGGTGAAGCGGCATTGGCAGCGCAGAATTCAGTGCTTACCCAGATCGCGCGGCCATATGCGTCGGCGCTGTTTGATCTCGCCAAAAGCGAAAACCAGCTGGCCCAGGTGGAAACCGGGCTTTCCGACATCTCCCGGCTGATCGGGGAAAGCGAAGACTTCTCCCGCTATCTCCGGTCCCCGGTCATTCCCGCCGACGTCAAGGCCTCCGCGCTCGACGCCCTTCTGGGCAAGGCCAAGGTCAATCCGCTGGTCGGCAATTTCCTGCGCATCGTGGCCCGCAATGGACGCCTGTTCGCGCTGGACCAGATCATCGTGGCCTTCCGCGAACTGGCCGCCGCCGATCGCGGCGAAACCACCGCCGATGTGACCTCGGCCGCCCCGCTCACCGATGCGCAGGCCAAGGCTCTCAGCGAGACGCTCAAGACCAAGCTGGGCAAGACCGTCACGCTCAATCAATTCGTTGATCCCTCGCTGATCGGCGGCCTTCAGGTGAAGGTCGGCAGCCAGATGATCGACTCTTCGCTCAAGACAAAACTCGCTGCGATGAAAATCGCCATGAAAGAGGTCGGATAAATGGACATCAAAGCCGCGGAAATCTCTGCGATCCTCAAGGACCAGATCAAGAATTTCGGCCAGGAAGCCCAGGTTTCCGAAGTCGGCCAGGTGCTCTCCGTCGGTGACGGTATCGCCCGCGTCTATGGCCTCGACAATGTGCAGGCCGGCGAGCTCGTGGAATTCCCGGGCGGCATCAAGGGCATGGCGCTCAACCTCGAAACCGACAATGTCGGTGTCGTGATCTTCGGCAATGACCGTTCCATCAAGGAAGGCGACGTCGTCAAGCGCACCGGCGCCATCGTGGACACCCCGGTGGGTCCGGGCCTGCTCGGCCGCGTGGTCGACGGCCTCGGCAACCCGATCGACGGCAAGGGCCCGATCGAGCACACCGAACGCCGCCGCGTCGACGTCAAGGCCCCCGGCATCCTGCCGCGCAAGTCGGTGCACGAGCCGATGTCGACCGGCCTCAAGGCCATCGACGCGCTGATCCCGATCGGCCGCGGCCAGCGCGAGCTGGTGATCGGCGACCGCCAGACCGGCAAGACCGCCATCATTCTCGATACCTTCCTCAATCAGAAGCCGGCGCATGACGCCAATGCTTCCGATACTGAGAAGCTCTATTGCATCTATGTCGCCGTCGGCCAGAAGCGCTCGACCGTGGCCCAGTTCGTCAAGCAGCTCGAGGAATCGGGCGCGCTGCCCTATTCGATCATCATCGCCGCCACCGCTTCGGACCCGGCGCCGCTGCAATATATCGCGCCGTTCACCGGCTGCGCCATCGGCGAATGGTTCCGCGACAATGGCAAGCATGCCGTGATCGCCTATGACGATCTGACCAAGCAGGCCGTCGCCTACCGCCAGATGAGCCTGCTGCTGCGCCGTCCGCCGGGCCGCGAAGCCTATCCGGGCGACGTGTTCTACCTCCACAGCCGTCTGCTCGAACGCGCGGCCAAGATGAACGAAGACCACGGTCTTGGTTCGCTCACCGCCCTGCCGGTCATCGAGACCCAGGCCAATGACGTGTCGGCCTATATCCCGACCAACGTGATCTCGATCACCGACGGCCAGATCTTCCTCGAGACCAACCTGTTCTTCCAGGGTATCCGCCCGGCCGTGAACGTGGGTCTCAGCGTTTCCCGCGTGGGTGGTTCGGCTCAGGTCAAGGCGATGAAGCAGGTGGCCGGTTCGCTCAAGGGCGAACTCTCCCAGTACCGCGAAATGGCGGCCTTCGCCCAGTTCGGTTCGGACCTCGACGCGGCCACGCAGCGCCTGCTCAACCGCGGCGCCCGCCTCACCGAGCTGCTGAAGCAGCCGCAATTCTCCCCGCTCAAGACCGAAGAACAGGTCGCGGTGATCTTTGCCGGCGGCCAGGGCTATCTCGACAGCATTCCGGTCAACAAGGTCCAGGATTTCGAGAAGCACGTGCTGTCGAACCTGCGCTCCAAGCATGCCGATCTCCTGGCGACCATCGCCACGGAAAAGGCGCTGAGCGACGACACCCGCGCCAAGCTGAAGTCGGCTCTGGACGAGATCAAGAAGACCTACGCGGCTTAAGCCCTGAAGGAGACGACAGGCAATGCCGTCGCTAAAGGACCTCAAGAACCGGATCGACTCGGTCAAATCGACCCAGAAGATCACCAAGGCCATGCAGATGGTCGCGGCGGCCAAGCTCCGTCGCGCCCAGGAAGCCGCCGAGGCCGCCCGTCCCTATGCCGAACGCATGGGCAAGGTGCTGGCCGCGCTCGGCGCGGTCTATGACGGGCAGGAAAACGCCCCCGTGCTGCTCGGCGGCACGGGCAAGGACCAGGTGCATCTGCTGGTGGTCGCCACCGGCGAGCGCGGCCTGGCCGGCGGCTTCAATTCCTCGATCGCCCGCCTGGCGCGCGACCATGCCCAGAAGCTCATCAGCCAGGGCAAGACGGTCAAAATCCTGACGGTGGGCCGCAAGGGCCACGATATCCTGCGCCGGCAATATCCGGAGCTGATCGTGGACACCTTCAATTTCCGCGATATCAAGCAGGTCGGGTTCACCCAGGCCCAGCTGGTCGCCGACAAGGTGCTCTCGATGTTCGCCGCCGGTGAATTCGACGTGGCCACGCTCTATTTCGCCAAGTTCGGCAGCGTGATCAGCCAGGTGCCGACGGCCCAGCAGATCATCCCGGCCAAGCTGGACCGCGTCGAGGGCGAAGGCCAGGCCGCCGCTCCCGCCGTGCCCTATGAATACGAGCCGAGCGAGGAAGCGATCGTCGAGGACCTGCTGCCGCGCAATATCAGCGTGCAGATCCTGCGGGCGCTGCTCGAAAACTCCGCCTCGTTCTACGGTGCGCAGATGTCCGCCATGGACAATGCGACCCGCAATGCCGGCGAAATGATCAACAAGCTGCAGCTGAGCTTCAACCGCCAGCGCCAGGCCCAGATCACCAAAGAACTCATCGAAATCATCTCGGGCGCCGAAGCGCTCTAACCCATCAGCGAGGACGAACAAATGGCAGAAAAGAAGGCCGGTCGCGTTTCGCAGGTCATTGGCGCCGTCGTTGACGTGGTGTTCGACGATCACCTGCCCGCCATCCTGAACGCGCTTGAAACCACCAATAACGGTCAGCGCCTGGTGCTGGAAGTTGCCCAGCACCTGGGCGAGAACGCCGTGCGCACCATCGCCATGGACACGACCGAAGGTCTGGTCCGCGGCACCGAAGTGAGCGATACCGGCGCCTCGATCTCGGTGCCCGTCGGCGACGAAACCCTTGGCCGCATCATGAACGTGATCGGCGAGCCCATCGACGAAGCCGGCCCGATCCCGGCCAGCGCCCGCCGCGAAATCCACCAGGACGCGCCCGAATTCGTCGAGCAGTCCCCGGAAAGCCAGGTTCTGGTCACCGGCATCAAGGTCGTGGACCTGATCGCTCCCTATGCCCGCGGCGGCAAGATCGGCCTGTTCGGCGGCGCCGGCGTGGGCAAGACCGTGCTGATCCAGGAACTGATCAACAACGTCGCCAAGGCCCATGGTGGTTATTCGGTGTTCGCCGGCGTGGGTGAACGCACCCGCGAAGGCAACGACCTCTACCACGAAATGATCGAATCGGGCGTGAACAAGGACCCCAAGGAACATGGTGGTTCGGCCGCCGGCTCCAAGTGCGCCCTGGTGTTCGGCCAGATGAACGAGCCCCCCGGCGCCCGTGCCCGCGTGGCCCTGACCGGCCTGACCGTCGCCGAGAATTTCCGCGACCAGGGCCAGGACGTGCTGTTCTTCGTGGACAACATCTTCCGCTTCACCCAGGCCGGCGCCGAAATGTCGGCTCTGCTGGGCCGCATCCCCTCCGCGGTGGGTTACCAGCCGACGCTGTCCACCGACATGGGCGCGATGCAGGAACGCATCACCACCACGACCAAGGGCTCGATCACCTCGGTGCAGGCCGTCTACGTGCCGGCCGACGACTTGACCGACCCGGCCCCGGCCACCACCTTCGCACACCTTGACGCGACGACCGTGCTGAACCGCGCCATCTCGGAAAAGGGCATCTACCCGGCCGTGGATCCGCTGGCCTCCAACTCGCGCATTCTCGACGCCAATGTCGTGGGCGAAGAGCATTACGAGACCGCCCGCCAGGTGCAGGCGATCCTGCAGAAGTACAAGGCGCTGCAGGACATCATCGCCATCTTGGGCATGGACGAGCTCTCCGAAGAAGACAAGCTGACCGTGGCCCGCGCCCGCAAGATCGAGCGCTTCATGAGCCAGCCCTTCGACGTGGCCGAAGTGTTCACCGGCTCGCCCGGCGTGTTCGTGCAGCTCGAAGACACGATCAAGGGCTTCAAGGGCCTGGTCAACGGCGATTACGACCATCTGCCCGAAGCGGCCTTCTACATGGTCGGCACCATCGAAGACGCCGTCGCCAAGGCGCAGAAGCTGGCCGCGCAGGCAGCGTAAGTCCGGTTGCGGGCCCCGCCCGCATCCCTCTCGTCATGGGGCCCGAATGAGCATTCGGGCCTCGTTGCCAAAGGACCAAGAGAATGGCTGAAGGCCTCAAGATCGAGATCGTTTCGCCCGAGCGGCTGGTGCTGAGCGAAGTGGTGCAATCGGTGACCGTGCCCGGCACGGAAGGCTATTTCACCGTGATGGACGACCATGCGCCGTTCATGACGACGCTGCGGCCCGGCTTCATCACCGTGACCAAGGATGGCGGCGCCGACGTCTATTTCGTCAAGGGCGGCTTTGCCGACGTTTCCCCGGAAGGGCTGACCATTCTGGCCGAGCAATCCGTGCCCTTCGCCGAATTCGACCACGGCGACCTGCAGACCCAGATCAAGGCGGCCGAGGAAGAGCTCAACCGCGCGGCGACGCCGGAAGACAAGTCCTATGCGCAGGAAGTCGTGTCGGGCCTGCTCAACCTGGCCATCGAGGCCCAGCATATCGACGGCGCCCATATCCACTGATCGCCGGTACCGGCAAATAATGTCAGGCCGCTTCCCTCGGGAGGCGGCCTTTTTGCTTCCGGCGCGGGCAATATGCTCAATATTTGAGCAAACTATTGATGTTGCTGCAAAAATAGCGAAATTCAAGATCGCTTAAGACTTGCGGTTCACTCTTTGACCCCAGAGAAGCGCGTCCGGCCATGGCCGGACGAAGGGGGACTGAAAGCATGGCCGCATTTCTGGGTAATCTGCGCCTGACCTTCGCCATCGCCGCCATGGCGATCGGCGCCATTTCCATCGCCATCCTGGCCGTGCTGGGCGGGCTCTTCGTGAGCCTCAGTTTTTCGGTGGAGCGGGACGGCGAAAAGGCGCTGAATGCCGGCACGCGGATCGCCGCGCAAATCCTGCAGGTCAACCTGCCCAGCCTGGAAGTGGCGGTCGACGAGAGCGGCAATGTGACGGCGCTGCAGGCCCGCTCCATGCCGCGCTTCCGCAGCCATGACGTGATCGACACGGTGAGCAATGTCGCTGGGGCGGAGGCGGCCATCTATGTCTTCGACGCCGAGGCGGGCCCCGACTTCACCCTGGGCAGCACCAGTTTCGTCGCCGGCGAGGAGCGGCTCATGGACATGCCGATCCCGGCGGGGAGCGCCCTGTTCGAGACGCTGACGGCCAATGGAGCGGCGGAGGCGGAGATGACGATCCTGGGCGCCCGCTATGTGGTGCGCTACCAGCCGATCGCCAATGCCGACGGGCGGGTGATCGGCGCCTTGATGGTGGCCGTCGACCGCGCGCCGCTCGAGGCGGTGCTGACACAGTCGATGGGCGTGTTGCTGGCCGTGGGGCTGGTCGTGCTCGTTCTCACGATCATCGTCGCCTTGGTGCTGTCGCGGCTGCTGACAAGACCGATTCCCAAGCTGGCCGGGGTGATGAGCGCCATAGCCGATGGCGACCTGGATAGCGCCGTGCCCTATACGACGCGCGGCAACGAAATCGGCGCCATGGCGCGGGCGGTGGAAGTGTTCCGGGCCAATGGCGCGGAGAAGGCGGCGCTCGATGCCCAGGCCCGCCGGCACATGCAGGAGGCGGCCGACCACAAGGGGCAATTGCAGGCGATCTCGCGGGCGCAATTGGTGGCCGAGTTTAATCTCGACGGCACCCTGATCACGGCCAATGACAATTTTCTCACCCTGCTGGAGCGGCGGCTGGACGAGGTGGCGGGCCAGCCCAATGCGGTGCTGTTGTTCGATGCCGACCCGGCCGATCCGGCCTATCGGCAATTCTGGGCGGAGCTGGCGGCGGGTGCGTTCAAGAGCGGGGAATATCGCCGCCGCACCGGCAAGGGCGCGGAAGTGTGGATCCAGATCACCTTCACGCCGATCTGCGACGCGGACGGGGTCGCCTACAAGGTGGTGCAATTCGCCATCGACGTCACGGCGCGCCGGCAATCGGTGGCGGCGATCGGCAATGGTCTCAAGCATCTGGCCGAGGGCGACCTGACCGGCCGCATCGACAGCCCGTTCCCGCCCGAATTCGAGGATCTGCGCCTGGCGCTCAACGGCACGATGGCGCGCTTCGCCGACATGGTGGGGCAATTGCGCACGACCACGCGGGCCTTGCGCATTGCCAGCGGCGAATTGCTGTCGGGCGCCAATGACCTGTCCGAACGCACCACGCGACAGGCCGCCACGATCGAGGAAATCTCGGCGGCCATGGAGCAATTGGCGGGCACGGTGGCCAAAAATGCCGGCATGGCGGGCGACGCCGCGGACAAGACCGCAACGGTCTCCCGGGCAGCGGCGGAAAGCGGCGCGGCGATGTCGGAAGCCAATGACGCCATGGCGCGCATCACCCAATCCTCGGGCAGGATCTCCAATATTATCGGGCTGATCGACGACATCGCCTTCCAGACCAACCTCCTGGCGCTGAACGCCTCGGTGGAGGCGGCGCGGGCGGGGGATGCCGGCAAGGGCTTCGCCGTCGTGGCGGTGGAAGTGCGGCGGCTGGCGCAGAGCGCCGCCGGAGCCTCGGCCGAGGTCAAGGCCCTGGTCGACCAGAGCGGGCTCGAGGTCAAGGCCGGGGCCGGGCTGGTCGGCGCGGCGGGAGAAAAGCTCGAGGCCATGCTGGAGGCGATGCGCGAGAGTGCGGAACTGGTCAATGCCATTGCGCGGGCCAGCCGCGACCAGGCCGGCTCGATCGAGGAGGTCAATGAAGCGATGCGGCAACTGGACCAGATGACCCAGCACAATGCTGCCCTGGTGGAACAGACCAATGCGGTGATCGAACAGACCGAGGGCCAGACCCTGACCCTGGACCGGCTGGTCGATGTGTTCCGCGTCGATGGGGACATGGCCGGTGCCGGGCGCGGGGAAAGCCGGGCGGCTTAGCCCGTCCGGACGGGTCTTTGGACGTCCTGATCCGTGCTGCCCTCGGGCTCGCCCCCTGCCGCTGCAGGCTATCGGGTCGAGCCCGAGGGTGACGAGCGGTGGGTGAGGGTGGTGCAGTGATCCGCTGATGGACCCCCACCCTCATTGCTTCCCCTCAAGGGGGAGGGAGGCGATGGAGCCGCGAGTCCAGGCAAATGTGGACTGCTCTAGTTTATGGCCGCGTCGACCAGGGCGCGGGCGTGGAGATCGGTGGTGTCGTAGCAGGGCAGGGGGCTGGTGCTGTCGTCGACCAGCATGCCGATCTCGGTGCAGCCCAGGATGACCGCCTGGGCGCCGCGGGCGGCGAGGCGTTCGATGGCCTCGATATAGATAAGGCGGGACGGCTCACGAACGATGCCCTTGCACAATTCTTCATAAATGATGCCGTTGAGATTGGTGCGGTCCACCTCGGGCACGAGGACATCGAGGCCGCGCGCGGTCAGCCGGTCCTTGTAGAAGCTCATTTCCATGGTGAAGCGGGTGCCCAGAAGGCCGATTCTGTCATAGCCGTCGGCCAGGAGGGCGTCCGCGGTGGGGTCGGCGATGTGGATGAAGGGGATGGCGATGTCCTGGGTGACCTGGTCGGCCACGACATGCATGGTGTTGGTGGCAAGGCCCAGGACCTGGGCGCCGGCCTGCTGGAGGCCGCGCGCCGCGGCGTTGAGCGCCGCGCCGGCCTCGTCCCATTGGCCGGCCGATTGCATGGCCGCGATGGGGGCAAAGTCCAGCGAATGAACGATCAGCGGCGCCGAATGCAGGCCGCCACGCCGGGTCGCGGTCTCCTGGTTGAGGATGCGGTAATAATGGGCGGTGGATTCCCAGCTCATGCCGCCGATGAGGCCGATGGCCTTCATCGCCGTCTCAGCCATGGGAGAAACGCTCGGGGATATCGGCGAAGGCGGCGACGACCTTTTCATAGGCCTGGCGCTTGAAGGGGACGATCAGGGACGGGGTGCGGCTGAGCTTTTCCCAGCGCCAGGCGTCGAATTCGGCCTCGAACTTGCCACCACCCGGCGCGACCACGTCGATCTCGCCCTCTGCGCCGGTAAAGGCGAAGGCGAACCAGCGCTGGCGCTGGCCGCGATATTTGCCCTTGAGCGCGATGCCCAGGGCATCGTCGGGGAGATCGTAGTAGATCCATTCGGGCGCTTCGGCGAGCAGGCTCACCGAGGCGACATTGGTTTCCTCGTGCAATTCGCGCAGGGCGGCGCGCAGCGGGTCCTCGCCCCGGTCGATCCCGCCCTGCGGCATCTGCCAGGGCGCGCCGCGCTCTTCGGATTGTTCGGGATCGCTATCGGCCTTGCGGCGGCCGATAAAGACCTTGCCCTGGGCGTTGAACAGGGCAATGCCGACGCAGTCGCGATAGGGCATGGCTTCACGGTCGGGCCGGCTGGTCATGGCAAATTCTCTAATTCATCAGGGCGCTGGCGGGCACCAATGCGATGCCCTTGGCGTCAAGTTCGCGCGTCCAGTCGGACACGGCCTGCACCGATATGGGCAGGGCGCTGACTATACCAATGGCGCTGCCCGATTCCAGCGCCCGGGCTTCAAGGCTGGCAAGCGCGGCGAGAATGGATGCGCGTGCCGGATTGGCATCGACCATGAGGCTGGCGCGGGCGAAGGGCACCTTGTTGGCCTCGGCCAGTTGCGCGGCGACCGAGCGGTTGGAGCCGCCATCGTCGATATAGCCCAGGCCGCGGGCGCCGAACTCTTCCAGGATGGGGCCCATATCGGCGGCCGAGGCGGTGAAGCGGGCGCCCATATTGTTGATCACCCCGAAATAGCCGCCGAAACGGGCCATGAGCCAGAACAGCTTGTCGAGATTGGCGCGCGGGCTGTCGCCGGTGAGGATGGTGTGCGGGCCCGGATCGTTCTGCGGGTAGTCGAAGGGCTCCATGGGCACTTCGAGCATGACCTCGTGGCCGGCGGCGCGGGCGGCGGCGACGCCGTTGGCGAGCGAGCGGCCATAGGGGGCAAAGGCCAGGGTCACGTCCGCGGGCAGGGCATCGACGGCATCGAGCGAGCCCTGCTCGTTGATGCCGAGCCCGGTGACGATGAGGGCGATGCGCGGGGCGTTCCCGCCCAGGGGCGGCGCCGGCCGGCGATAGGCCAGATAAGGCGTCAGGCCGGTGCTGGACATGCGGGGAATGGGGCCGTTGGCGGTTTCCTCGCTGAGATCGGGCAATATGGCCGGGCGACCGGCATCGCTGGTATCGGCGAACGCCGCGGGGTCCATGCCCACTTCCGGCGTGGCGCCGGCGGGGAATTGCTGGGGATCGGCAATGATGGTGGCGGGGCGGCTGGCGACCGCATTGGCGACGCTGTTGCCGTCGCGGGTCGAGGTGATGGCGACTTCCGCGCTGGGCCGGCCGCCATCGGGATCGTCGACCAGGACGACCCGCAGCACGACGCCGCCCAGGACCAGGACGATGAGGGCAAAGAGCAGCCGGGCCAGCGGAAAGTGAAACGGTCCGCTGCGTTCCCTCGTCCGGCGCTTGCGCCCGGTCAGGGGCGTCGAGAGGTCATTGGCCATGGGCGTTCCGCGCGTGCCCTTGCGAGGCGGTTCGACAGGAGCCGGGGGCCGGTCGGTCCCCGGGCAGGATCAGCGGCCCGGCGGCTCATTCCGCGACGGGCGGAAAGGCCGGGTTGGTTTCCTCGCCATTGATCAGGCGGATGGCATATTGCAATTGCGCGTCCTCTGCCTTTTCCAGCGGGACATAGACGGAGGAGCCCACCGTGGATTCTTCCTGGCCATCGATGGTGATGTGGCCTTCCAGGCCCGCCTCGCCGATGATCTCGTCGCGGCCCTGGAATTCCTCGGGCACGACCTGCTTGATCTCGATGTCGGGGGTGATGCCCAGGGCCTGGATCGAGCGGTTGTTGGGCGTGTAATAGCGCGCCGTGGTCAACCGCATGGCGCCGTCCGGCCCCAGCGAGATGATGGACTGCACCGAGCCCTTGCCGAAGGAACGGGTGCCCACCAGGGTGGCCCGCTTGTGGTCCTGCAGGGCGCCGGCCACGATTTCGGAGGCCGAGGCCGAGCCGCCATTGATGAGGACCACCATGGGCACGTCGGCCAGCTTTTCGTCCAGCGCGTCGGGCATGGCGTCGTAGCGGGCGCTCTCGCCTTCAGTGCGGCCCCGGGTCAGCACCACGGCGCCGCGATTGAGGAAAGCGTCGGCGACATAGACGGACTGGTCCACCAGCCCGCCCGGATTGTTGCGCAGGTCGAGGATGATGCCCTTGGGCGCCACGTCGTCGCGCTCGGCATAGATGGCCTCGATGGCCCGTTCGATGCCGACAAAGGCCTGTTCGGAGAAGCGGGAAAGCCGCAGCAGGGCGACATCGCCTTCCATGGACCAGCGCACGGCGCGCAGCGAAATGATGCCGCGGGTCAGCTCGAATTCGAGCGGATCGGCCACGCCTTCGCGCACGATGGTGATGGTCACCTTGGTGCCGACCGGGCCGCGCATCTTCTCGACGGCCTCGTCCTGGGTCATGCCCTGGACCTGCTGACCATCGATCTCAACGATCAGGTCGTTGGACAGGATGCCGGCGCGGGCCGCGGGGGTGTCGTCGATGGGCGAGACCACCTTGATCAGCTGGTCTTCCATGATGATCTCGACGCCCAGGCCGCCGAACTGGCCGGAAATGTCTTCGCGCGTCTCGTCGTAATCGGTGGGCGGCAGATAGCCCGAATGGGGATCGAGCGAGGTCAGCATGCCCTGGATGGCGGCGCGGATCAGCTCCTTCTCGTCGGGCGGATCGACATATTCGGCGCGGATGCGGTCGAAAATCTCGCCGAAGAGATTGAGATCGGCATAGACCTCCATGGGGTCGCGCGGGGCGGCGGCCTTCTCGGCCTCGGTCGGCTCGGGCTGCTCGCCCATGGGATTGGGCGCAGGCGATTCCTGCTCGGACGGGGCTTCGTCCAGCGGCATTTCTTCACTGGGGGCCGGAGCGGGCGCCTGGTCCTGGGCGATCAGCACAGAGGCCGGCACCAGCAATGCCGCGCAAATGGCGGCGGCACCAAGGATTGGGAAACGCATGAAGAGATTATCCCGTCTGTTCGTTGGCGGCCCACCAACCCGCGGGGTCGAAGGGCTCGTTGTTCTGTCGAAGTTCAATATAGAGGGTTGGCTGGGCGTTACCAGCACTGGTGGTTACGGTCCGTCCAATTGTCCGTGATCCCATAAGGCCCAGCGGCTCACCCATCTGCACGAACTGGCCGATCTCGACCATGATCGAATCGAGGCCCGCCAGCAGGGCCGTATAGCCCCCGCCGGTATTGAGAATGACGATCTGGCCATAATTGAGGTAAGGGCCCTTATAGAGTACCCAGCCATCGGCCGGCGCCAGCACCTGGGCCTCCGGGCGGGTGAGGACGGACTGGCCCTGGGCGATGCCGCCCCTCCCGTCATTGGCGCCGAAAGCCATGGCCAGGGTGCCGTTGGCGGGCTGGACCAGATAGCCGCGCGCCAGCGGGAAGGGCACGGCCGGCTGGGTGCGCGCGGCATCGGCAAAGGCCAGCTGAATGGCTTCGGGCGACAGCCGGGGCAGGTCCGGATCGGTGGCGGGCCCGGCATTGGCACCGGACGCGGCGCGTTCGGACAGGGCGCCGATCAATTCGCGCAGGGTCGCGGCGCGCTCGGCCAGTTCGATGGCGGCTTGTTCCTCGGCTTCGAGCTCGGCGCCCATATGGGCAATGCCCTGCTTGCGGGCGGCGATCAGGGTGGCGATGCGAAGCTGTTCTTCTTCAAGGACTTCGTGATTGGCCTTGAGCATGGCCTCCTCGGCGAGGGCGGCGGCCTTGATCTCGTTGAGGCTCTTGAGATCGGCGGCGACGCTGTCGGCCTTGGCGCGCAATTGCGGGACGATGGCGGCGATCAGCATGGCGCCGCGGGCCGAGCCCAAGGCATCGTCCGGATCGACGATGAGGGCGGGCGGCGGATTGAGGGAAATCCGCTGCAAGGCCGCGAGAACATTGGCGATTTCGGCGTCGGCGCCATCGAGGCGGCCCCGGACTTCGAACTCGCGGACGATGAGATCGGAGAGCCGTTCCTCGATATCGGTGACCTCGATCTCGGCGAGCTTGACGCGCTGGCCGGCGGCGATGAGGGCGGCGTTCTGCTGGACATTGTCGCCTTCCATGGCGGCGATTTCGGCCTTGAGCTCGTCGATGCGCTCGCGGCTGAGCGAGAGGGAGGCCTCGACCTCGGCAAGGTCGGTGGCGCTGGCCGCCTCGGGACCGGGCTCTTCCTCGTCCCCGGTAATTTCCTCTGGATTTTCAGGGCTTTGATTGGTGTCGAGCGAAAGGCCGGGCCGCAATTGGGTCTCCAGCGTTTCGGCCGGCGCGGGCTCGGTCTGGCCAAGGGACGGCGCGCCGGCGAGCCCGCAAAGCAGCAGGCTGGCCAGCAGAATCTTGGTCACGCTTGCCGGCGGCAAGGGCATGGGCTCTCCCCGAATCAGTGGCCGCACCTTAGCAAGCCGGCGGCAAAGAGCCGGTTAACATTGCTTAACCATAGGCGGGATCGGGGTAACAGACTGTTGACGTCGAGCGCCGCGAAAATCGGATCTTTCCTGGCAAAGGACAGCGTTCAGTCACCGCGATGATAGGGATGGCCCGAGAGGATGGTGGTGGCGCGGTAAAGCTGCTCGGCGAGCATGATGCGCACGAGCTGATGCGGCCAGACCATGGGGGAGAAACTGAGCGTGAGATCGGCGGCCCGGACCAGGTCCGGATCGATGCCGTCGGCGCCGCCGATGACGAAGCCGATGGCGGCGCGCCCATCGTCGCGCCAGCGGGCGAGCTGATTGGCGAAGGCTTCCGAGGCGAGGCTCTTGCCGCGTTCGTCCAAGGCCACGACCAGGCCATCGGGCAGGGCGGCGCGGATGGCTTTGGCTTCCTCGGTCTTGCGGGCGGCAGCGGAGCCGGCGCGGGATTCGGAGAGTTCGAAGACGTCGAAGCCGGTGAGCGCCAGGGGCTTGCCGGCGCCCTGCGCGCGCTCGAGATAGCGGGCCACGAGCTCGCGCTCCGGCCCGGTCTTCATGCGGCCGATGGCGGCGATGGAAATGCGCATGGATCGGTCCTTAAGTGGCCCGGCCATTCGAGCTTAGCTCTCATGACCTTCTCGCCTCAATTCGGTCCACTGGACCGAATTGCCCTTCGGGATGGCTCGAAGCCCCTCACCCCAGCCCTCTCCCCGGAGGGGCAAGGGGGCGACCGCCGATGCTTCAGTGCTGGTCGGCGGCGAAATCGGCCTGCCACATCTTTTCGATGTTGTAGAATTCGCGCACTTCGGGGCGGAAGACGTGGAGGATGACGTCGCCGGCATCGACCAGGACCCAATCGGCATGGGTCAGACCCTCGACGCGCGGCTTGCCATAGCCGTTTTCGCGCAGGGCGGTGATGACCTGATCGGCGACAGCGGCGACATGGCGGTGCGAGCGGCCGGAGGTGACCACCATATGATCGGCCAGCGAGGATTTGCCGGTGATATCGACCGCGACCGTCTCTTCGGCCTTGGCGTCGTCGAGCGTGTCGAGGATGAGGTCGATGAGGGGCTTCTGGGTCGCGGCGGCGGGCGCCGGAGCGGCGGAAGCGGTGTTTTCGGGCAGCGCGGCCATCAGAAACGGCCTTCCGCCCATGCGCGGGCATGGGTCATGCGTAAGTCAAGCATCCTTGGTTGTTGATCGGAATATAGCGGCGTCGTGACAACGGCAAGCCGTCTGTTCCTGTTCCGGTGACAATGATCACACTTGAGCACCAATATGCGCTTTCGGGGCCGATTTCGCAAGATGAGGCCGCGATCACGCTTGCCTGGGGGGGGCGCCGTTGCGGATGGAGGAGGAGGAAAGGGTCGATTGGCGGCCCTGGAGATAAATCCAGGCGGGCGGCCGGGCATAGGCGAGCAGGGGCGCGGTCCGCTCGTCGTGCTGGGCGTGATCGAGCGTGGCGGCGGCGCGGGAGGCCAGGGCCCGGCGGCCGGCGCCGGGGCGGACATAGACGGCGATGGGCACCATGGCGGCGATATCGCGCCAGCGCTCCCAGCGATGGAAATCGGCCAGGCTGTCGGCGCCCATGATCCAGACGAAGCGCCGGTCGGGCAGGGTCCGGGTGAGAAAACGGATGGTCTGCCAGGTATAGGCGAAGCCCTTTTCCGCCTCGAAACCGGTGACGCGGACGCGCGGATGGCGAATGCGGGCCCGGGCGGCGCGCACGCGCTCGGCCAGCGGCGGCAGGCCGGAATTGTTCTTGAGCGGATTGCCGGGCGTGACCAGGACCCAGAGCGCATCGAGTTCCAGCCGGCGCATGGTTTCCTCCATGACCAGCAGATGCCCGTCATGAATGGGATTGAAGGAGCCGCCGAAAAGGCCGATGCGCATGCCGGGAGCGGAAGGCGGCAAGGTGGTGATGCCGGGTATGCGCAGGGGTGGGCGCAGGGTCATGGGCGGCCTTCCCTTGGGGAAGCGGTCGGCGCGACTCTATCGGTTCTTGTGCATCCCTCCCCCTTGAGGGGAGGGAACGAGGGAGGGGGTCCATCAGTGGAAAACAGAGGGACCCCCACCCCAGCTTTGCTAAGCCTGCGGCTAAGCTGCGCTACCCTCCCCTCAAGGGGGAGGGTGGGAAGGGGCCGATGGTGTTGGGTCTCGTCCTTCTCCCCTGGTGGGAGAAGGTGCCCCGGAGGGGCGGATGAGGGGGGCGGCGTTACACACAGGCCCCGAACGTGTGGAGAGAACCCCTCACCCTGGATTTTTGCTGAACGCAAAAATCCTGTCCCTCTCCCACAAGGGGCGAGGGGAGGAACTGAGTTTGTGGCGAACATCAAGGCCTTGTCTGCCCGTTGCCGCGGACGCGGTATTTGAAGCTGGTGAGCTGTTCGACGCCGACCGGGCCGCGGGCATGCATCTTGCCGGTGGCGATGCCGATTTCGCCGCCGAAGCCGAATTCGCCGCCATCGGCGAATTGGGTGGAGGCGTTGTGGACCAGGATGGCGCTGTCGATGCCATTGAAGAATTTTTCGACCGCCTCGGCATCCTCGGCGATGATGGCTTCGGTGTGGTGGCTCGAATAATGCTCGATATGGGCAATGGCCGCTTCGAGGCTCTCGACGATCTTCACCGAGATGATGGCGTCTTCGTATTCGGTGCGCCAATCCTGTTCGGTGGCCGCGACGGCCTCGGGCACCAGGCCCATGACGGTGGCGTCGCCGCGAATCTCGCAGCCTTTGGCCACGAGGGCCGCGATGATGGGCTGGAGATGGGTGCCGGCCACGTCCTGGTGGACGAGCAGGGTTTCGGCCGCGCCGCAAATGCCGGTGCGGCGCATCTTGGCATTGAGGGTGACGGCGACGGCCTTGTCGAGATCGGCGCTCCTGTCGATATAGACATGGACCAGGCCCTCGAGATGGGCGAAGACCGGCACGCGGGCCTCGGACTGGACCCGGGCGACCAGCGACTTGCCGCCCCGGGGCACGATGACGTCGATATTGCCGTCGAGACCCTTGAGCATTTCGCCCACCGCTTCCCGGTCGGTCGTGGGCACGAGCTGGACGCATTCCACCGGCAGGCCGGCCAGATGCAGGCCATCGAGCAGGCAATCGACAATGGCGCGGGAGGAATGGAAGCTGTCGCTGCCGCCGCGCAGGATGACGGCATTGCCCGATTTGATGCAGAGCGCGCCGGCATCGGCGGTGACATTGGGGCGGCTCTCGAAAATGACGCCGATGACGCCGAGCGGGGTGCGGACGCGCTCGATATGAAGGCCATTGGGCCGGTCCCATTCGGCAATGACGGTGCCGACGGGATCGGGCAATTCGGCAATGGTCTTCACCGCCTCGATAATGCCGTCGATCCGGGCATCGGTGAGGAGGAGCCGGTCGAGAAAGGCGCCGGATATGCCCTTTTCCCGCGCGGCGGCCATGTCGAGCGCATTGGCGGCGAGAATCTGCTTGCGGTGCGCGTTGAGGGCGCCGGCGGCGGTGAGCAAAGCGGTGCGCTTCTGTTCCGGCGTGGCGACCTTGAGGGCGTTGGCGCCGATCCGGGCATTGCGGCCGATCTCGCGCATGGTCTCGGCGATGGTTTGCTTGGCTTGAACGGCGCTCATGCGGTCGTTTCCTCCTTGGAGCCGGTGAGGACCAGATTGTCGCGGTGCACCATTTCAGCGCGATTGCCGGCGCCGAGCAATTCGACGATGGCATCGGTTTTCTTGCCCATGACCAGGCGCGCATCGTCGCTGTCGAGGCCGGACAGGCCCCGGGCGATTTCGCGGCCGTCCGGATCGAGCACGGCAATGGTGTCGCCGCGTTCGAAGGCGCCGGTGATCCGGGTGACGCCGACCGGGAGCAGGGAGCGGCCCTGCTTGAGCGCGCCGGCGGCGCCGGCATCGACCTGCACGCTGCCGGCGACGGCCAAAGTGCCCATGATCCAGCGTTTTCTGGACTGGGCGCGCGAGGTGGCGGCAAGGAAGAGGGTGTGGAGGCCGCCTGAAGCCAGCTTCCGCAGCGGATGGGCTTCGGTGCCCTTGGCGATGATCATGGCGGTGCCGGCCAGGGTGGCGATCTTGCCGGCCTCGATCTTGGTGGTCATGCCGCCGCGCGAGAGATGGCTGGCCGCGCCCCCGGCCATGGCCTCGATGGCGGGTGTGATGGTTTCGACCAGCGGAATATGGGCGGCGCCGGGATCCCTGGCGGGGGGCGCGGTATAGAGCCCGTCGATATCGGAGAGCAGGACCAAAAGGTCAGCCTCGATCATGGTGGCGACGCGGGCCGAGAGCCGGTCATTGTCGCCATAGCGGATTTCGGCGGTGGCGACGCTGTCGTTCTCGTTGATGATGGGCACGGCGCCCAGGCCCAGCAGGGTCTGGATCGTGGTGCGGGCATTGAGGAAATAACGGCGTTCCTCGGTGATATTGGGGGTGATGAGGATCTGCCCGGTGACGATGCCATGGCGGCCCAGCGCCTCGGCCCAGGCCTGGCTGAGCGCGATCTGCCCGGCGCTGGCGGCGGCCTGGCTCTGTTCGAGCGTGAGGGCGGGCGCGGCCAGGCCAAGCAGGCCCCGGCCCAGCGCAATGGCCCCGGAGGAGACGATGACGATATCGCGGCTTTCCGCCTTGAGGGCGGCGATGTCCTCGGCCAGATCGGCGAGCCAATCGGCGCGCAGCCTGCCGGCCTTGTCGACGAGCAGGGCCGAGCCGATCTTGATGGTGATGCGGCGATAGGGGGCGAGGGGGGTCATTTTGCGATCTCGAGCTGACGCATCGGCTCCGGCGCTTCCCTCCCCCTTGAGGGGAGGGATCGAGGGAGGGGGTTCGGGACTGTCAAAGCACTCCGAGGTGGGTGAGAGGCCGGAACCCCCACCCCAACCCCTCCCCTCAAGGGGGAGGGGCCAGAGAGCATCGAGAAGCTCACGGCGTCCATTTTGTTTCCGTGGCTCGCTTTTCCAGTTCCGCCGCCTCGGCTTTTTCGGCGTCGAGGAAATTGAGCACGTCCCAGAGCACCTGCTCGACGCCGGCGCCGGTGACGCCGGAGACGAGGCGCACTTCGGCCTTGGACGCCTTTTTCAGCGCCTTGACCTTGTCCTCGATCTCCTCGTCGGTCAGCGCATCGACCTTGTTGAGGACGACGATCTCGGCCTTGTCGGCCAGCACGTCGGCATAGGCGGCCAGCTCGTGGCGGACGGCCTTATAGACATGGACCACGTCTTCATTGGTGCCGTCGATCAGATGGATCAGGATATTGCAGCGCTCGATATGACCCAGGAACCGGTCGCCGATGCCCACGCCCTCGCTGGCGCCCTCGATGAGGCCGGGAATGTCGGCCAGGACGAATTCGCGCTCGCCGATGCGCACCACGCCCAGATTGGGATGGAGCGTGGTGAAGGGATAATCGGCGATCTTGGGCTTGGCGGCCGATACGGCGGCCAGGAAAGTGGACTTGCCGGCATTGGGCTGGCCGACCAGGCCGGCATCGGCGATGAGCTTGAGGCGCAGCCAGATGCCCTTTTCCACGCCCTCCTGGCCGGGATTGGCGCGGCGGGGGGCCTGGTTGGACGAGGTCTTGAAATAGGCATTGCCGAAGCCGCCATTGCCGCCCTTGAGCAGCACGACGCGCTGGCCCACTTCGGTGAAATCGGCGATCAGGGTTTCCTGGTCTTCCTCGAAGATCTGCGTGCCCTTGGGCACGCGCAGCACGATATCCTCGCCATCGGCGCCGGTGCGGTTCTTGCCCATGCCATGCACGCCCGTGCCGGCGCGGAAATGCTGCTGGTAGCGGAAATCGATCAGCGTGTTGAGCCCTTCGGCGCAGATTGCGATCACATCGCCGCCGCGGCCGCCATTGCCGCCATCGGGACCGCCGAATTCGATGAATTTCTCGCGGTGGAAGCTGACGGCGCCGCCGCCGCCGGAACCGGACTTGATATAGACCTTGGCCTGGTCGAGGAATTTCATTGTTTTCGGTCTTTCCAGGTGTCCATCGCGTCGCGTTCGCCAAGCCGGGCGCCGGAAGGGCGGCTCTGCTGGAAACGCGCGCGCGTCAATTGAGTGTCGATATGCTCCACCTCGGCCCCGCGCGCAAGGCAGAGCAGGGTGGAACGGCCGGTCTCGGTGAATCCGAGCTTGCGCTGGATGGCGAGCGAGGCGGCGTTGAAATGGAAGACGCCGGAATAAAGGATGGGCGCGGCGCTGGCGGCGAAGAACCAGCCCAGGCTCGCCGCCAGGGCCTCGCTCATGATGCCGCGGCCCCAGAAAGGCCGGCCCAGCCAATAGCCGACGATCGGGCCCTGGGCCCCGGAATGGAAGCCCACCTGGCCGATATAGGCGCCATCCATCTCGATGGCGAAATTGGTCTGTTCGGGGGGATGGACCGGGCGGCGGCTGCGCAGCCAGGCCTGGGCATCGGCCAGCCGATAGGGATGGGGCACGCGGGCGAGATTGCCGGCCACGGCGAAATCGTCGAGATAGAGCGCGATGGCTTCGGCATCGCCCCATTGCGGCGGGCGCAGCAGCAGGCGCGGCGTCAGAAGCGTGTTCTTCAGGCGCATTGGCGGCCTTCCCGCGCCAGCCATTGGCTGCGCGCCAGGCTGGTGACGACATGGGGCACATTGTGCTGCAAGGCCTGGGAAAAGCGCATTTCGCGGCCCTGTTCGCGGAAGCCCAGCTTGGCCTGGACGCGCAGGGAGGGCCTGTTGTCGTGCTGGGCGCTGCAGGTGACGGCATCGCGTCCGCATCCGGCGAAGTGCCAATCGAGCAGGGCGATGGCCGCCTCGCTGAGATAGCCGCGACCCCAATGGGGGCGAGCGATCCAGAAGCCGAGCTCGCCGATCAGCGAGATGCAGCCGATCAGCCCCTTGCCGGGCAGGTCGATGATGAACAGGCATTGCTCGGGGCAATTTTCGGGCGCCTGGCGCAGCCAGTCGCTGGCCATGGAGAGCGTATAGGGCCAGGGCAGATGGGTGAGCCAGCGGGCCACGGCGAATTCGCCGATGCCCAGGGCATAGCAGGGCGCGTCGTCGGGACGGGGCGGCCGCAGCAGCAGGCGGGGGGTGCGCAGCTCGGTCATGATTCGAAATCCAGCGCCATGAGCACCATTTCCCGCCCGGCGAGATTGCCGTCCGCCTCGATCCTGGTGCCGGTTTCGCGGAAGCCGGCCTTGCGCAGCACATTGCGGGAGCCGGCATTGTCGACCAGCGCGCGCGAGCGCAGGGCCCTTGCCCCCGCCGCCCGGGCCGCCGCCACCAGGGCCAGGGCCGCCTCGGTGGCATAGCCATGGCCCCAATAGGGCTCGCCCAGCCAATAGCCGAGCTCGGGCGCCTGGCCCTCGGCGAAATGCAGGCCAACCACGCCGATCAGTTCGCCCTCGTGCAAGAGGCCATAGCAGGCCTCTTCCGCGCTGGGCACGATCTGCTCGATGAAGAAGCGGGCATCGTCTTCCGTATAGGGGAAGGGCAGCCGCGCCATCCATTTGTGGACATTGATATTGTTGCAGAGCCGGGCGATGGCCGAAGCATGGGCCAGGGTCGGCGCGGCCAGCACGAGGCGCGCGGTGGACAGCGTGGCGGGCAGGCGATGCTTCAGGGCGATCATGGCACGAAACTCCGAAATGCGAAAAGGGGAACCGGCGGACCGGTTCCCCTTTGCTTTGCATTGTTTCTGCCAAACAGCGCCGGGGAACAGGTCTCCGGCGGGTTGGTCAGGCCTGCCGGGTTATTCGGCGGCCTCTGCCGGGATGACAGACACGTGTACTTTGGAGTTCGCGCGGGTGCGGAACGACACGGTGCCGTCCACCAGCGCATAGATGGTGTGGTCCTTGCCCAGGCCGACGCCGGTGCCCGGCGCCCACTTGGTGCCGCGCTGACGCACGAGGATGTTGCCGGCGATGACAGCTTCGCCACCGAACTTCTTCACGCCAAGACGACGGCCAGCGGTATCACGACCGTTGCGGGACGAGCCGCCTGCTTTCTTATGTGCCATGGTCCTGTCTCCTTATTCCTTGTCGGCCTTATCGGCCTTCTTGGCCGGGGCCTTCTTCGCCGGCTTTTCAGCGGCGGATTCGTCCTTGGCGGCAGCGGCCTTCTTGGTGGCCGGCTTCTTGGCCGGAGCCTCGGCCTTTTCGGCCTTGGGCGCGGCAGCCTTGGTCTCAGTCTTCTTGGCCGGAGCCTTCTCGGTCACCGCTTCGGTCTTTTTGGCCTTGGCCGCGGCCTTGATCGTCGGCTTGGCGCCGCCGGTCAGGATCTCGGTGATGCGGACCGTGGAGAGCAGCTGGCGGTGGCCGTTGCGGCGACGCGAATTGTGGCGGCGACGCTTCTTGAAGATGATGACGGTCTTCTGCTTCTTGGTCTCGACCAGTTCGGCAGCAACCAGGGCGCCTTCCACCAGCGGAGCGCCGATGGTGTCGCCAACCATGAGAACCTGGTCGAAGGTGACGATGTCACCGGCCTCGGCCTCGAGCTTCTCGATCTTGATGACGTCGTTGGCAGCAACCTTGTACTGCTTCCCGCCCGTCTTGATAACGGCGAAAGTCATATGTCAGCCGGCTGGTTTGTCCAACCGGTCCCTATCTGTCGCGCTCTGTGGCGCCGCGGCTTTCGTGCCTGTCCGCGGGCTTTTCGAAGAGATGGGGCCGAAGAATTCAGCCGGCAGCCTCGAGCAGCGTTTTCAAACAAAACCAGCGCACCGGACGGACCAGTGCGCAGGATGGATGGGCTTATCGGGGGAAAAGCCCCAAGAGTCAAGGGCGGAAGCGCAGGCATCCGCCCCCTGGCGCAGGCCTCTCAGCCGCCATTGGGATACCAATTGCGCAGCCGCACCTCGATGCCCTCGTCGACATCGGTTTCGAGCGGGGCGAGGTCGCTGTCCCCGTAATGGTAGGGATAGATTATGGCGGGCCTGAAGGTGTTGATCGCTTCCACGGCCTGGTCGGGGGTCATGGTATAGGGCAGGTTCATCGGCAGGAAGGCGACATCGATATCGATGAGGGCCAGCATGTCGTCAGTGGGCTCGGTATCGCCGGCGACATAGACCTGCACATCGCCGAAGGTGAGGACATAGCCATTGCCCACGCCCACGGGGTGATATTGCATGCGGTCTTCGGTGGTGTTGTGGGCGGCGATGGCGCGCAGCGGGATATCGGCCAGGGTGCCGTCCTCGCCATTGGCCAGAGCCGTCGCATTGGCCTTGAGCGCTTCGGGCAGCTTGTCGAAGACATCCCTATTGACGATCAGCGGCACGTCGCCGGCAATGGCCTCGAGCGTGGGCACATCGAAATGGTCGCCATGGCCGTGGGTGATGAGGATCGCCGAAGGCGCGGGCAGGGCCGCATAGAGATCGGCGCCGCCGACCGGATCGACATAGATGGCCTTGCCGTCCCATTCCAGCACGAGGCTGGCATGATCCACCGGATGGATGACGAGGTCGCCGGCCTGGGTGGGAATGGTATCGGACATGGCATCGGACATGGGGGCTTCCTGGGCGCGGATGAAGGGGCCGGCGGCCAGGCCGGCCAATGGCAGGCTCGCCATGCCGGCAACGATAGTGCGACGGGTGACCATGGTGCAATTCTCCCTCGAATGCTGCTGCTCTGCATCAATGCGCCGGACCCCGGGCGGGATCGGGCCCGCACGCGATTGTGACCATGCGCCGGGCGCGGAACGGCGGGACCAGGGGCCGGCCATAATGTTCTCCGGCACAATGGCAGGCTTGTGACGGCGGCGAAAGAGCGGCCGCGCTGTCCGCCGCCGGCCCGGCAAGGCGGTTTTGCCCCGGCGCGACCCGGGGCCGGGCATGGCGCCGCCGGAGAATTTTCCCCCGGTCGGGGCGCAGAAGGGGAGTTGCAGCCGCCCCGATGCTATGTCATAAGCCGCCCCGTATCGACCAGCCGCGTCCCCATCGGACGCTTTCGATCTCGCGGAGAGATGGCAGAGCGGTTGAATGCACCGCACTCGAAATGCGGCATAGGGGCAACTCTATCGGGGGTTCGAATCCCTCTCTCTCCGCCATTCTTAACCTACTGATTTCATTGAATATTTGACGTCTCGGGCGGGCTTTGTACCCAGCAATGTACCCGAGGCGGTCGTATGCACCTCACAGCGCGTTCCAGCGGCTGGCGATTCCAGATCAGAATTCCGCGTTCCCTTGAGCCCTGTTTCGGCACCGTGCCGGTCAGGCTCAACCTCGGACCATTACCAAAACGCCCGGCATTGCGTGTGGCGCGTTTACTGGCCGGTCATGCCGAGCGGCTATTCCGTGCCGCCGAAACGGGGAACACCATGACCGATATGAGCCGCGACGAACTGGTCGAAGAATTGCAGGAACTGCTGGTGCAGGTGCTGGCCGATGCCGAAGCCACCATCGAGAGCCTTCGTCGGCAACGCGAGATGGAGGTAAGGACCGTCACCTTGCGCTTGCAGACGGAACGATACCGCGACCAGTTGGATATGCAGGACCGGTTGAAGCTGCTGGGCGGCGCTATCGACGGCCTCGCCAAGACTGCGGAAAGCCTCCCGAAGAGCCAGCGCGACGATATTGCTGCCCAGATCGCGGCATTGTCGGCACAGGTTCAGCAGGTCTTGGCCGGTGGCCCCGACAAGCCCATGCTATTGGACCAGCTTGAGGTTTGGACCGGTCTTCGCAAGGACCACGCGCAGGACAAGAAGGTAAAGACCGACGCGAACCGCATTCGCGATTTCGTCGAATATGCCGGCGATAAGCCGGTCAACCGCTATCGGTTCTCTGATTTCCAGAGCTTCACCAACGTGCTGGCGAGATCACCGGCCAACATGACTAAGGAACGGACGTTTCGCGGCATGACGCGTGCTCAGGCTGCTGATCATAATGACACCCTGAAAGAACGCTTTCCCACGCTCACCGGCAAGGCCATCGAAACAAACTATCTCAGCCCGCTTCGCATGTTCTTCAAGACGATGGCGGCAGAACATGACTTCCGCTCCCCATTGGCAGACATGAGTCCGACCATTCCGAATACGGCCCGAGATTCCGTGGTCCGTGTGCCCTTCACCGTCGAGGAACTGAACATCTGGTTCAAGGCGGCGGCGCAGGAGAAACGGCCGGACCTCAAGTGGCTGCCTCTCTTGGCGACGCTGACGGGTGCCCGCGTGGGCGAACTGATCTATTTGCAGGGCAAGGACGTTCGCAAGATCACGGACACGCTCTGGGTGGCAGACTTGACCACAGACCTCATCATCGAGGGTGAAGAGACGGAGCGGCAGATCAAGAACGAAACCAGCCGCCGCCTGTTCGCGCTGCATGAGGTGCTGGAGCAGACCGCATTCTATGACCACTGTGCCAAGCGTAGAGCCGACGATTGGCTCTTCCCCCATGCCTTCAAGCACGGCAAGGAACTGGTGAAAGACCCCGCCGATGCCGCCTCCAAGCGTCTCAATGGCCGGTTAGAGAAGCTGGGCATCCATCGACCCTATGAAACCACCTTCCATTCGAGCCGACACACCGCCAAGGACATCATGCGGGTCGCCAAGATTGACCCCCGCACCGCTGATCGCCAGACCGGTCATGCCATGAAATCAGCAGGCGATAACTATGGCAAGAAGACCTTGCTAGTCGAGGAGGTCGAGGTGCTGGTTGCATTGAAGCTGCCGGAGGGGCTGGACCTGTCGCCCTATATCACCAAGCCGAAGCCCAGACTGACATAAGGTGCAGGAGCGGTCGTATCTTAGGACGGTGGAGTCGGCGTGGGCTCATAACCTTCCCGGCTCCGCACGCACCTCTACGGGTCGTTCCGCTACCGTGTCGTAATCGCATTCATAGATATGCCGCTGCATGGCACCGAACCCGTTCTGGAACTGAATCTGATCACCGATGTAAGTGACGATGCCGCTGTCCTGATTTCGCCAGCGGTAGTGGGTGAACTTCATACCCAGGAACCCATCGGTCCATTCGAAGTCATATCGTGCAAGACGTTCCACCTCGCTGTCGCAGGCGAATGACGCGGCCAGAAGGTGCTCCTCTGCCCAGCACGATAATTCCTCTCGACATTCTGCCTGTTCGGCCTCCTTGGCCGCTGCTTCTGCTGCGGCGACGCGTTCTGCTTCTGCGGCGGCGGCGAGACGCTGCTCCTCTTCCACCCTTGCCTTTTCTTCAGCAGCCGCAGCTTGTGCGGCAGCTTGGACTTCAGCCGCCTGTGCGGCAGCCGCTGCGCGCTCCCGTTCAACTGCGTCCTGCTCTTGGTACCAGATTGCGGCGCTGGTTACGCCCGCCTCAGCGGCTAAGCGCTTGTCGGTTGAAGAACGCCACCCCAAGGCCGCATCCTCCTGGCCCTGGAAGATGACCCCGACAATGGGCGCGACCACCACGGCGATCATTGCGAAGCCGAAATTACGAAACGCCCGCCGACGCTTGGCCTTCGAGAAGATGGCGACAGCGAGCGACCAGAGCGCAAAAACGGACGCCGCGAGAAACGCGAACATGGCAGCAGTAGACATGAATACCCCCAAACAATGCGGGCATTATGCTGTCGACGGCCTGACCGTCAATCTTAAGGGGCGACTTCCATGATCGTCGCCACATCCAGCGGGCCGCTGTCCGTCCGCTTGATGGCTGCTCCCGGCCCTCGTCCCGCCGGCAGACGATCTGCCGCAAGGCGTGCTGGCGCACAGGTCATGTCGATTTGTCCGTACAGCCCTATTGCGGTAATATAATACCACATCCAATATAGGGTCTACCCGATGGAGAGGGAGCCAGCCATGTCCGCTGCACGGACAACTGGCAGGGGGCTTAGCCCCCGTGCACCCCCCGAGAAAAGAGGCAGATCATGCGCAGGTGCGACAAACGGCTTGAGATGCGGCTTCCCGAACAGGAGAAGTATGCCGCTGAGACCATGGCCGAAAGCCGAGGTGTCACGGTTTCCGAACTCATTCGCAGAGCCTTGCGTGCCTACGGTGGCCTCCCCCAGCCCTTGAATGAGGAAAACCGCTCTTGCGTTGCCGCCTTGCGCCACCGCGTGAATGCGCTGGAGGCCCAGCTGGAGAGTGGCGACCTTATGGGTGTCGCTGCTGGTCTCCGGCAAGCCCACGAGGACGCCCAGGCATTGTTGGGGCGGCAATAAGCATGCTCATCAAGGCAACCCGCATCAGAGCAACGACAGGGGCCAAGGCTTTGGCCCTACACCTCACGCAGGGCGAGGACAATGAGAGCATTACGGTGCTGCGTGGCACCATTGCGGACCTGCACGACGCCGTTTCCGACGCGAAGCGATTCAACCGGGTATACGCTTTGCGCCATTTCGTCATCGCGCCCCAGGTGGCGATGAACCGCCAGCAATTCGAACGGGCCTCACGGGCGCTGGGCAATGAATTCGGATTCGACCCGACCATGGCACTGGTGGTGGAGCATCAGAAGGCCCGCGCCGTCGAAGGGGCGACTGACCGGCATTGGCATATCGTTGTGCCCGAGACCGACCCGGCCACCGGGCATGTCTTATCATCCCGTTTCGACCGTGCACGGCATGAGAAAATTGCCCGACTGCTCGAACTCGAGTTCGGCCATCCCATCGTCGCTGGCGCACATGACATGGCCGTTCTCGCCGCTTTGAGAGGCGAGGGCCACGACGAACTTGCGGGCCGTTTGGCAGGCGCTCTTGGGCACGGGTCGAAGCCCGTTGCGGCCTATAGCGTTGAGGCTCACCAAGCTGGGAAACGCAACGGCATCGATCTGGCTTTGGCCCGCCAACATATCCGGTTGGCATGGGCGTCCAGCGCCAATGGTGACGACTTCCGCGCCCGCCTCGCCGGTCATGGCCTTGAACTGGCGGCAGGTTACAAGGCCGGTGTCGCCATCATCCGTGACACCGCAACTGGCAGCGTTCTCGGTGCCGCCAATCGCTTGGCCGGAGTTCGTCGCGCCGAGCTCAACACTCTCCTCGAAAGGAAACATCATGACCACCAGCAGCCTGCCGACCGCACCGAATGCCGCCCAGATGATCCTGCAGGACACGGCCATCCTCAAGCGCGACCTGACCATCATTCTGGAGTTGGCGAAGGCCACGGCATTGCCAATGGAGGGAGAGCAGGCGTCGGTACTCACCTCAATGGTGAACCTGTTGCAGATGATCGTGAACGGGGTCGAGCAGAACCGGCAGGCCATCGAGGTTCTGCACCAGCGTCTGGACGAGCCGGGGATCGCCCAGACCTTGCGGCGCATGATCGACGCGGACTGATCGCTGCTGTGGCCGAGGCGGGTGCGGCGGTCTTGGCCCTGTCGAAGACCAGCATCGGCCAATCCCAGACCGAGCGAACAGTGCAGCATCTGGCAGCGTTGGAAACGCAGGCGCGGGCAAAGATCGCCGCCACCGACGCCAAGCCAGAAGCCTCAGTGTCGAACCGGCTGCATGCGGCCCGCCTCTATCGAGACGGTACGCATGCCCGCCATGCCGAAATACTCAAAGGCTACCGCATCGCACAGGAGAGGCTTGCCGCCCAGCCCGACCCGCGCCGCACCCTTACGGATCGGTTATTGGGGCGGCAGCCGGTTAGTACCGGCATGGAGGCATTGGAGCGAGATGTGGCTGCCGCCCGCGCCGACCTGATCGCTGCCGAGAAGGCAGCGGCAGGTGCTGACGGGCATCTGGCGAGGGTGGAGAGGACAGAAAAGGCCGAGCGCTCCCAGCATATGGCACAGATGGAAACGCAACGCCGGGCGGCCATGGAAATGCTTGCCGAAGTTGTCATGGCCCAGAGGATGGTGCGGGCATTTCCCGCCCTTGCCTATACCGGCCCGAGCTTCACGGCGTGGTCTGCTGGTAAGATCGAGCGGAAACGTAGGCGGGGATTGAGGGACCCGTGGGCGCGGAACATCTGGGGTTTGCCTCTAGATTTCGGCTGACAACTCAGGAACAAACTCCAAAACAAACGTTGATTCAGGAATAAATGTCATTTAGACAGGTTGTCAGTGAGGACAAACCCTTGATGGAGGACTAAATGACAAACGTTTACGCAACACCCGAGAAAATCACCATGAAGGCCTACCTGTTCAAGATTGCCGTGGAGGCCTTGGAATCGGACGGTTGGCGCGTCGAGCGCGTGCCCGGCAGTGGCAAGTCCAGCGTGCGTCGCATCACCCGTGGTCAGGAAAGCAAGGTAGTTTCGATCCGAACGACTCAGGACACGTGGATTGCGTTTCCACGTCTCGATGGTGACACCGGTTGGCGCACGCTGGATGAGGTGGACGCAGTGGTGCCTGTGTCGGTGGATGATCGGGACAATCCCCGCTTCGCCAAGGTGCATCTGGTCGATGGCGATGAAATGCGCGACCGCTTCAACCGGGCCTATGACGCCAGGAAGAAGGCAGGGCATTCCATCCCCGTGGGGCGCGGTGTTTGGGTGTCGCTCTATCTCGAAGACGCCATTGACCCACCAACCCATGTTGGGGCAGGTGCAGGCCTCAAACACAAGCCCATAGCCACAGTCGCCCTTTCGCCCGACATGCTGTCATCGGTCGATGAGCAGGACGATGACTCGCAGGCGTCAGCGCCGAGCAGTGGCAACGTTGACGGTGAGGCGCCGTTGACCATTGCTGAGGCCAAGCGCCGCCTTGCCCAGACGTTCGGCGTTTCCGAAGCCAGTATCAAGATTACCGTGGAAGCGTGATGGGCCGTGCCCAAGCGTTGGGTTGGTGTCACTTTCGATTCGTGCGAGATGCGTTTCCAGCCGGTCACCAAGCTGGAAACGCACCTTACGCACCCGGCAGATACGGATTCCGCGCCTACTGTTGCGGTACGGACACATGGGGCTGAGAGGCGGCATGACGCCCGTACAACGCATCTTTGGTTTCTGCGTCCCCCTGTACGCCCACCCCTCCAAGGGTGGCACCCAAGTTCGTCCAGATCGGCGTCACGGTCGATTACGTCGGGTGGTGTCCCTCTCGTTCTGGAAAATGTCGATACCGGATCGGACCGGCAGCCGAACCCGCTCTTAACCTCAACGCATTGAACTTGCAGGCAATTCTGCGACCCTCGTTGGCGTCGGAGGCACGTCCTCCAGTCCCCAACGAGGTTTCGCTATGGACGAACTACCACCCCTTCTGGCCTTCATCCGTGAGGCCGAATTGGCCGACAAGGAGGCTATTGAGCCGCACCAGCCTGCTCCGGTCACGGTTCCGGATTTTCCCCCTATCGACGTGCCTGCCACCCCCCTGCCTAGCCAAGAGGATCAGGGTGACCAGTCGGTTGCCGGACTGAGCCATGTCGATGGTCATGACCCTTCCACGACCGACGAGAGCAGCGACCCCGTGGATCGGGTCGATGAAGCCCTCTCTCTATCCTTGGGTTCAAAGACCGTAGATTTCCAAAAAGAAGATGCCGCCCCCGCCTCGGCTCCATCGGTCTTGCGGACGGTGCAAGCCCTTCACGAACCCGGCGACGGAACCAAGAGGCCGCCAATCTGCTACTGCGGGGCTCCTCGGTTGAAGGAGGTCGATGTTCACCTGCGTGAAGACGGCACCGGCAAAAAGAAGGCCGGGGTGTCTGGTATTTGGCGGTGCCGGAACGGGGAGACCTGCCCTCTTTGCGTTGAGGCCGCCACGGCCCGCCGCCGGAGCGCTTATGCCCGCGTTGGCGATGCCACCATCGAGAAGGGCGGCATTCTGGTGAGCGTTGTCTTGTCGGTCTCGCATGGCCTTGAAGACCGGTTGGCCGACTTGATGACTGCGGTGAAGAAAGCGTCTACCGGCGCACGGGCCGGAGGACCTTGGCATCGCAAGATCAAGGCCGCGCTGGGAGCTCTCGGCGTCCTGGTCGATCATCACGTTCGTTACGGTGAGCGGTACGGATGGCACTATCACCAGCACCTCACGATTTTCTGCCTCAACCGCGACGAGCAGGCCGTCATGGCCGCCATCGATGCGCTGGTCCAACGCTACCTGCGGCTCTTAGCCCGCCAGGGGTATCGCGCCACCGCCGACCGGCAGCATGTGAAGGTGCTGCGTGAACACCCCGAGGGGGAAGCATATACATATCCCGCCGACCACAATCCTGCCGATGGCGACGACGACATGGAGATCACGGCTGCCGATCACGGCGAAGACGAAAGCTTGTCGCCCATGCAATTGGCCGAAATGGCGGCCCAAGGCGACGAACAGGCCGCTGCCCTGTTCATGGAGTTTTCGGCGGCCATCAGGAAGACCCGTAGCGTCGTCGTCACCCCGGCCATGGCAACGGCTCTCGATATCGAGAGCCAGGGTGAAGAGCCACCAGCCTATACCGAGCAGACTCGCCTTGGCTCCATTCCCGGCAAAGTCTGGACCAAACTCCTTGACGAGAACCTTGCCACGACCTTCCTGAGCCGGGTGGAATCGGCTGGGCGTGAACATTGGCTCGCCGTCCGCTGGTGGGCCTTGGAACAGACCGGTGAGGCTCCAGAGTATTCCGTCGAACTGGCGAATGAGATTGCCCAACTCATTCGCGCCCAGAATTGCCTGGACGACCCCACCGCGAAGGAACTGGCACAGAACCAGCTGGGCATCCTCCAGTGCGACTGGACCGAGAGTCACGGGGCCGACCTCGTCGCCGCCACCATGGAATACGTTGCCGCCAACCAACGCCACATGACGGTCAACGAGAAGGACGTGGACTGGTGGACCTCGGTGCTGGAGGTCAACGCCAGCAAGATCGCTCGCCGTCGCCGCGATGCCGCGTCTCACACGACCCTGCCCGAGTGCGCCAACCCGCCTGCGGCCGCAGGCGTCCCACACGGGTCCGTTCCCGACCATGTGGGACAAAAGTCACCGATTTCTCAACATGCCTAGACCCTAGTGCGAACCAAGGACCTTACCCATGACCAAGACCGCCACCGGCCAGACCATTGGCTACGCCCGCACCTCGACCGTCGATCAGATTGCCGGTCTCGAAGCCCAGGTAACCGAACTGACTGCCGCAGGCGTTGACCGGCTCTTCACCGAACAGGTGAGCAGCGTTGCCGAGCGCGCCCAGCTTGACGCCGCCATGGCCTATGCCCGCGAAGGCGACAGCTTCGTCGTCACGAAGCTGGACAGGCTGGCGCGTTCCGTTTCCGATCTCGTCGCCATCGCTGACGTCCTGAGGGCCAAGGGCGTGGCGCTCCGTATCCTGTCCCCCGATATCGATACCTCGACGCCGATGGGGCAACTCATGCTGAACCTGTTGGCCGCAATCGCACAGTTCGAAAGGCAGATCATGTTGGAACGCCAGCGGGAAGGCATCGCGAAGGCGAAGCGTGAAGGTCGATATGCCGGGAGACAGAAAACCGCCCAACGCCATGCTGCGAAGGTCAAGGAGCTTGCCGCCGCTGGTGCCAAACCGGCCAATATCGCACAGGAACTGCGTATCAGCCGGTCCAGCGTCTACCGTCTGCTTGATCGCGGCACCGGCTCATGAGAGAGGATGAGCAGCCATTCCGAAGGGGGACAGGTCGTGAGGTTGCTGTTGATCGCAATGAGTATGGTGGCCATCACGGCCAACGAGGCACACGCGTTGTCCTACTCTACCTATGTCGCAAGCCGCGAGGATGAATTAGGCAAAGTCGTTCTGCGCTCCATAGGCAGCGGGATTGAGTGGGCGAATGTCCAGGCGGGTGTAACGCTCGGCAAGCAGCTTTACTGCCCCCCTGAGAATGTGGTCCTCAACGAGTCCAACTACGATCAGATCATGACAGATTTCGTACATGACAACACTGACTACGGCGATGGAGAGGTTGAGCTCGCGCTGCTGCACGCCCTGATGGAGACCTTCCCTTGTTAATCGAGAATACGTTCAGCAGCATTCGCTGCAAGGCGGGCGCGACAGTGGTCATTGCTGCCATGGCGTCGGCGCTCTGGCTGGCACCGGCCAACGCCGAGGGCATTCGCTGCCACTTTGGCACTATCGATGCCAAGCCACAGCGAACCATCCTGTATGAGCGGACGGAAGCAGGTCGAGAAATTTCGATCTGGACCGTTCGAGGTGAGGGAAAACAGGAATTGGACGACAGGTTTTTGATTCCCGAAGCCCAGGTTAGCCCATTCTATTCTGTTCGCGCTCTGGAGGCGGTGCCGACGAAAGAGGTGGTTTCGACCATCGAAACGTTCCGCGGCGTTCCCTACACCTATTGGGTGGACTGGAAGGACCAGACATTTACCTATGCGACTTTTGACCCCTTCGAAATGAAGGTATGGCAGAGCATGCCCGACCTTTGCGTTTCTGAGCCCTGAAGCGCGCCCAAGCTATTTTGGGTGGGGTCGCGTCCTCTTGTGCCTCTTCATGGCCGCCATCGCCTCCTTCGTTATCAATCGAGGGGCAGGAAGCTTCAGGAGATCGGCACGGATGCGGTCTGTCTCGGCCTGTTCTTCTGCCGACATTGGTGGTGGAAGCCGGTCCCTCTCAAGCTTAGGGCCCTTGCTTTTCAGCCTGATAATGGTTGATCCACCATTGTAGTCGCCACGTCTCCTGCCCAACTTCCACCTCCGTGTAGATGGTGCATCCTACGCGCTGATCCCCGAAGCGCCAACGTCAGGTCCCGTTCCGAATCGGCATGCCCCCGTCCTGTTGACTCATACGATCAGGCGGCGTACCCAGCAGTATACCCGCCTAGTCGTCTATCTTACGTGATTTCAAAGGTTTACACGGAGTTTCGGGGAGAGTCCCTCTCTCTCCGCCATTCTCGCAGATTGGCCTCTAGGGCTCGTTATTGCCGCCGATCGCCGCACGTTCACCAAGCGGCACAGCCAAGTTCTACGCTATCGCCCGATATGTCGTGAAAGCCAGAGATGGCTGGAACCGACGCCATTTCGGACGTTGCTGATCCAAGTTGCATTCCCGGAAGCGGCCGGTAGGATCATCGCTTTAGGGGGGCCTAATGCGTGCTGTCGATCCGAGATACGCTGACGTAGTTGAATGGCGGCGAGACATTCATGCGCATCCCGAACTTCAGTTCGAGGTTGATAGAACTGCTTCACTGGTGGCCTCCAAGCTTCGGGAGTTTGGCTGCGATGAGGTGGTGACTGGTATCGGTCGAACAGGTGTTGTTGACGTCATCCACGGCAATGCTAACGGCAGCGGCAAAGTTATCGGCCTACGCGCCGATATGGACGCTTTACCCATCGAAGAAGAGACTGGAATGCCTTGGGCGTCGAGGACAAAAGGCGTGATGCACGCCTGTGGTCATGATGGCCACACCGCGATGTTGCTGGGGGCGGCCCGAGAACTGGCGCAGGGACGCGCGTTCAACGGAACGGTGGCTGTTGTTTTCCAACCCGCCGAGGAGGGCGGGGGCGGCGGAAAGGCGATGGTAGATGATGGCCTGATGGATCGGTTCGGGATTAACGAAATCTACGCCATGCACACAGAGCCGGCTCTGGCGATTGGACGTTTCGCAACCACATATGGCCCGTTTGGCGCATCGGCAGACGCGTTCAGGATTAGGATCGACGGCAAGGGCGCCCATGGTGCGGAACCACAGGATGGAATTGACCCTCTTGTGGTGGGCGCAAACATTCTACTGGCGCTGCAAACAATCGTGTCGCGTAACATTCATCCTCGCCAAAGTGCCGTGGTGACCGTCGGGTGGCTGAACGCGGGGAAAGCTGGCAATGTCATCCCGCAATTTGCCGAGATGGGCGGCACGACCAGGACTTTTGATCCTGCTGTTCGAGATGTGATCGAAGAGCGCGTGCTGGCTATCGCTGAGAAGATGGCGGAAGCATATGGAGCCAAAGCGACTGTCAGTTACAAGCGCATGTTCCCGCCGTTGGTCAATCCTGCTCTGGAGACGGCCTTTGCCGTTCGAACCGCCCGATTACTGGTCGGCGAAAACAACGTCAACGATGCTGTTGAACCGGTCATGGGATCGGAGGACTTCGCATTCATGCTTGAAGCGCGGCCGGGCAACATGATGCAAATCGGCAATGGGGGCGGCGCAGGTCTTCATGAGGCCACGTTTGACTTCAACGACCAGGCTATCCCATTTGGAATCGCGTATTTTCGAAAGCTCGTTGAGGGCCGAATGCCTCTCTGATTGGAAAGTCAGATCGCACCCCTTGCCGGTCCGCGGGGACCCTTCATTGCTGCCGCCGATTACGCGCTACGGCGCGTTCACCCGGTTCTGAGCCGGTATTTGCCGGCTTGCTGGGTCTTGCTCATCCGTGAACTTTTCGGCGCATGCATTCGCGCGCGAAATCGTCGTCGTTTCGTTGAACAGGGTTCCGAAATTCCGGGCGACGATTCCTCAAATCATTTCGGGATGAATCCGGTGCGGACTGAAAAATGTATTTAAGGGCTGGGTTGACAAAATTTTTCAAATTGCCCTTCTTGTTCCGCCTCTCGACTATTGAAGGGGTTTTAATTCATGAAGCATTTCAATTACATTGGCGCAGGCCCTTATTGTTATTCAAATTCATTTTCCATGATGTTTGGCCGGGATGCTCCCGATATTGCGGTCATCGAATTCGCGACGGGCAGCCCGTTCGGCATGCAACTCGTCGGCGGCACCTTGCCCTTTTTCGATCCTTATGGGTGGACGCCCGAGGCCGGTTTCGACGGCGCACTCGAGGCCATGGGCTGGCTTTCAACCTCGGAAAGTGGGGGGACGCCGCAAGAGGCGCTGGACCGGCTCAAGGCCGCTCTTGCCACAGGTCCGGTCTGGGTCGGCCCGGTGGAGATGGGGTGGCTGAGGCACCAGCCCGGGAAGGACGGCCCCATGGCTGCGGACCATTATATCGTTGTGCTCGCGGTCGAGAATGGCCGGGTGACGATGCATGATCCCGAAGGACACCCCTTCGCGTCCCTGCCGCTCGACGATTTCATGGCCGCCTGGCAGGCGGAAACCCTGGACCATGGCCAGCCCTATACGATGCGGACCGGTTTCCGGGGTGTGCGAGAGGTCGCCGAGGAGGACATCATCAGGGCCTCATTGCCCGAGGCGGTCCGGTTGTTGTCCATGCAGTGTACGCAACACCTGCCCGATGGCACGCTCGGCAATGCCGAGGCGGCCGAGGCTCTTGCAGCCATGATTGAGGGCGGGTGCGGCGATAATCTTCGCGGCCACCTGATCCATTTCGCGATACGCGTCGGCGCCAGGCGGCTTGCCGATGCTGCAACCTGCCTGGCGCGGATCGGCCATGCCGACGCCGCGCAGATCGCTTCAAAACAGGCCCAACTCGTCGGGTCGCTGCAATATCCCCTGACTCTGGGGCTGGATGACGAGGCGGCCACCACGCTCAGGCAGCTTGGCCCTACATATGACGCCCTGCTCGCTGCGCTACGGAACGCAGGGTAGCACGTTGCGGAGGGCCATGGCTCGGACATGGTCCTCCGCTGCATCGCTCTCGGCCCGACGAGGCTAGGCCAGCCGGAAGAGCGAGATCGTCACGCCGCCGGCGCCATGGGCTGGTGTCGTACCCGAGAGGCGCAGCCCACGGGAGGGTGGGCTGCTGGGGGTAAGGATCAGTGTGGCGTGGGCCAGTGGTGCGATCCGAAGGGGTAGCCGTTGATCGCGATGCGCGTCGAGGGCGTGTCCCCATGGAAGGCGGCCCGATGGAACCGGCCGGGCGGCACATAGACCACATCGCCGGCATCGGCGACGAAGAAATCCGCGCCTTCGATCAGGTAGCTGATCTGGCCTTCCATCACGAACCAGAACTCGGCGTAGTCCACGTGGAAATGGCCGATATTGGTCGGAGAGGGGACGCCATTGGCGGTGCCGCGTATGATGTTGACGAAGCTGCGATCGTCCCTGGTGAGGGGGCCGTTCGGTCCCTTTTCGGTGTTCTCGACTTCCCAGAAGAAGTCCAGATAGGGCTTGCTGTCCTGGCGCTCATAGGTATCGGGCTTGTCCAGGCGGCTCAGATACCATTCGTGCCCCTCCGGAGCTTCCGGCAGGTCGGCCTCGGCCGCTTCGGGATAGAGCAGGGTGGCATTGGCGTTGAAGATCTCGAAATGCAATGAGGGACCGTCGCCCACATTGGCCAGGGTGAAGGGCGTGCGGAACGGTACCTGAACCATGAAGCCCTTGGTGGCGACGAAGGGGTCCTGGTCGCCAATGGTGACCTCGACTTCGCCGTCCCAGACGATGAAGCTGGTCCGGTGATCGGCGAGCAGCAGGGTGGGGGATGTTTCCCCCGCCGCCATTTGCACATAGGCGGCCCTCAAATGCTTGTCGTCAACGACCTGGTGATGCCAGCTGTCCTCGCCTTCATGGCTGGCCAGGACCTCGGAAAGCCTGGTGTGCATCTGGTGCACGCCGGTATAGGGCGCAGGCTCGACCGGCTTCGGAGTCCAGGCGAGCACGGGGGGCGGGGCGTCGGCGCTCTGGGCCATGGCAATGCCGCCCAGGCCCATATTCAACGACAGGGCGCCCAGAACGGCGATCCCAAGCCCTGCTAACCTTGATCTACTCACGGCCTCCTCCTTTTTCTTCCGCAAGAACAAAGATGTATGCGTGCGCGGCAACAGCGGAACCACAAGCCGGTCCAGCCGCTGCGAACACTGACTGTCCACGATATGGGCGAACTGTCCATAGAATGGTGAGGGATGGCGGCGCAGGTTGTCAAGCCCGCGGGGGGCCAGAAGTCGTTCCGTGCAGCAGCGCATTGGAGCGGTTCAGGTTCTGACGGAAGCGGCTCCATCGCCCCCTCCCCCTTGCGGGGAGGGACGGGGAGGGGGTGGTTTGGCTGCCAACGATGGGACCCCCACCCCCAACCCCTCCCCTCAAGGGGGAGGGAGCAAAAGGCCACGATTTCAGCCAAGAGCGAGCCGATCTAGCGGGCGCGCGCGATCACGCCCCGTCCAGGTCGAAGACCGCAATGGCGGGAAACGCGCGAGAATGGGCCGGTCTGGCCTAGATGATCACGGCGAGCTTTGCGGTGATGTCTTTTGCGGTCTTGAACACCAGGCTGGCGATCTTCGCATGACGTTCGGGATCATGGCGATAGACCGGCATGCTGACGCTGATGGCGCCAACCGGCTCCCCCGATCGATCGAAGATCGGGCTGCCGACGCAGCGGATATCGGGCTCGTTTTCCTCGTCATCGAAGGCATAGCCGCGCTCGCGTGACTTGATCAGTTCCTTCCGCAGCCTGTCGGGATCGGTATAGGTTTTCTCCGTATGCCGGCGGAGCGTGAGCTGGCCGAGCACCTCGTTCAGACGGTCGTCGGACAGGCCGGAGAGCCAGGCCTTGCCCACCGAGGTCGAGTGCAGTTCCACCTGTCCGCCGATGCTGGTCTTCATCTGGACCGTGTTCGAGCCCTCGATCTTGTCGATATAGACCATGCGATTGGAGCTCGGGACCGCCAGATGCACCACCTCGTCGGTGGCATCGCGCAGCGAGACGAGGAATTCGCGCGCAACGGTGCGCAAATCCGAGCTTTCCCAGGTCTTGGCGGCGAGTTGCAGCAAGCGGGGGCCCAGCCGATAGGTGCCGTCCTCGCGGTGATGCACGACGAGTTGCTCGGCCACCAGGGCCGCGACCAGCCGGTATACGGTGCCGCGCGGGAAGGGGACGCTCTTGGTGAGCTGTCCAATGTCCAGGCCTCGCGGCGCGTCGGCAATGGACTGCAGGACCGTCATAAACTTGGAAAAGGACGCCGCACCCTGCACCTGGTTGCCGGTCCGGGCGTTCTCGTCATCCTGCATTGCGCGGTCCTCCATATCGGAACTTGACATCCCCGATGCTCATCGGTACTCAATTATGGGCACTATGTCCACAATATAGACATCGCCTTCTCGTGTCGTCCTGGGGGGAGACAGGCCGACTACTGCATATCAGCCGCCAGGCCCGCTGGTAGCAAGCCGTAGTCGCGGAGATCCTGTGCGTAACCTGACGCGTCCAGACACTTGAACCGCGAATTGCCGGAGGAGGAAATCATGAGCAAGAAGGGCTATTGGGTCGCGATGGTCGATATCGCGGACCAGGAGGGCTACAAGGAATATATCGCACTCAACAAGGCGGCCTTCGACAAGTTCGGCGCCAAGTTCATCGTGCGGGCCGGCAAGAGCGAAATCATGGAAGGCGCTTCCGCCAATCGCTTGGCGGTCATTGAGTTCGCCGACTTCGATACGGCCCTGGCATGCTACAATTCTCCCGAATACCAGACGGCGCTGCGCGTCCGCGAGAAATATTCCAAGGCTCATTTCGCCGTCGTGGAAGGTGTGTGATGAGCCGGGAATGCGCTGACCGCCCCGCGGCAAAACACGGCCGAACGCTCTCCTCTGCGCCAAGCGCCCGCCCGGCGGGGACGGCCCTGACGTCCGGGAGCCGAAATGCCTAGGCCATTGCAAAGTCTCAACAAGATCATCGACATCCTGGTCGTGGCCGGAATGGCCGTAATGAGCGCGATGGTCTTCCTGAACGTCGTGCTCCGCTATGGCTTCAATTCCGGCATCCCCATCTCCGTCGAGCTGTCCCGGATCATCTTCGTCTGGGTCGTCATGCTCGGATCGATCGTCGCGCTGGCCAATGGCGCGCATCTGGCGGTCGATGCATTCGTGGCCAGGCTGCCGCCCAAGGGGCGATATATCTGCTTCCTCGTCGCCCACGCGCTGATGCTCTGGTGCTGCTGGCTCCTGTGGCAGGGCAGCTGGACCCAGACGATGCTGAACTGGAACAACCACGCCGCGCTTTCGGGGCTCTCGGTCGGCTACGTCTATGCGTCGGGCCTGGTGGCGGCATTGCTGATGGGCATGCTGCTGGTGATCAATCTTTATAAGTCGCTGCGCGGAGAACTGCCGCCCACCTGGTCGGGCGTCACCGAAAACAGCCCGCCTGCCGAGGCCATCGCTGCCGCGGCCGCCATCAAGGAGCAGGCCAAATGACGGTGGTCGTCTTTCTGGGCTCCCTGCTGGGCGCCATCGGCATCGGCGTGCCGATCAGCTTTGCCTTGATGGTCGCCGGCGTGGCGCTGATGCTGTTGTTCGGCAATCTCGACGCGCAAATCCTGGCGCAAAAGCTCATCGACGGCGCCGACTCCTATCCGCTGATGGCCATCCCGTTCTTCCTGATCGCCGGTGAACTGATGAACGCGGGCGGGCTTTCGCGCCGCATCGTGGCGTTCGCGCTGGCCCTGTTCGGGCACCTACGCGGCGGGCTCGGCTATGTCGTTATCGGCACCGGCCTCATCCTTGCCAGTTTGTCGGGTTCGGCCATTGCCGATACGGCGACCCTGGCCGTGATGCTGATCCCGCTCATGCGGCAGGCGGGCTATGACATTCCCCGCTCCAGCGGCCTCATGGCGGCCACGGGCATCATCGCGCCCATCATTCCGCCGTCGGTGGGGTTCGTCATCCTTGGCGTTACCGCCAATATTTCCATCGTCAGCCTGTTCCTGGCCGGCATTGTGCCCGGCCTGCTGATGGCGGCCAGCCTGACAATTACCTGGTGGCTCCTGTCGCGCAAGGATACGGCAAATGTCCTGCCGCGCCAGCCGCTGTCGGAAGTGCTCAAGAGCCTGGTTTCGGCGGTATGGGCCCTGTTCCTGCCGGTGATCATCCTGGTCGGCCTGCGCTTCGGCGTGTTCACGCCAACCGAAGCCGGCGTGATCGCGGCGGCCTATGCGCTCTTTGTCGGTCTCTTCGTTTATCGCGAACTGACGCCGGCAAAGCTCTATGAGGCCTTGCTGGCGGCGGGGCGCATGACTGCGGTGATCATGCTGCTGGTTGCGGCCTCGATGGTCACGGCCTTCATGATCGCGATCGCCAATCTGCCGGGCGCGCTCATTAGCATGCTCAGCCCGTTCATGGACTCGCCGACCATGCTGATGGCAGCGATTGCGCTGATGGTGTTCATCATCGGCATGGTGCTCGATTTCGCGCCGGCGATCGCGATCCTGGTGCCGGTATTCATGCCTGTGGTGAAGACCGCCGGAATCGACCCGATCTATTTCGGCGTCATTTTCCTGATGGTCGCCGCAATAGGCATGATCACGCCGCCCGTGGGGGCGGTGCTCAATACAGTATGCGGGATCAGCAAGATTTCCATGGCCGCAGTGGTCAAAGGGGTCTGGCCGTTCCTTTTGGCGGAAGTACTCGTCGTGGTCCTTCTGATCATTTTCCCGGACCTGGTCCTGGTCCCGATGTCCTGGTTCAGATAATTAGAGGAGGAGTAGAAATGAAGAATTTAGTGCCCCTTGCGGCGCTGGTCGGCCTGCTGGCCGTGTCAGTGCCGGCCCATGCCCAAACCGCCCGGCTCGGCTATGTGCCGACGGAAGACCATCCGGTCGGCATGGCATCCGTGTTCTTCGCCGAAAAGGTGAAGGAGAAGACGGATGGCCGGATCACTATCGAGACGTTCGGCAATGGCGTGCTCGGCAGCGAGCCGCAATTGCAATCGTCCATCCAGGGCGGTTTCCTGGACGTGATGGTGGGACCCACCTCCAACCTTGTGGGCACGGTCCCCGAATACCTGATCTTCGACCTTCCCTTCTTCTATCCGGACTTCGAGGCGGTTGACGCCGTGATGGACGGCGATGTCGGCAAGTTCCTCTTCGAACGTCTCGACACGGAGATGGGCATTGTCGGCCTGGCCTATTGGGACAATGGCTTCCGCCACATCACCAATGCGGTTCGCCCGATCAACACTATCGAGGACCTGAGCGGGCTCAAGATCCGCGTGATCCCCAATCCGCTGTTCCTTTCCACGTTCGAGACGCTCGGTACCAATCCGGTGCCGTTGCCCTATCCCGAACTCTACAATGCCCTGGAAAGCGGGGCGGTGGAGGCCCAGGAGACCCCGGTGGGCCTGATCCATTCCAGCCGCTTCTATGAAGTGCAGGACCATCTGGCGCTGACGGGCCACGTCTATACCCCGTTCGTGCTGCTCGCCAGCAAGCGCTGGTTCGACGGCCTCAGCGACGAGGACCGCGCCGCGGTGCTCGAAGCGGCACAGGAAGCCGCCGTCTACCAGCGGGATCTCTCGCGGTCCGATGCCGACCGCCTGACGGGCCTGCTCGAGGAAGAGGGCATGCAGGTTACCCGCCTTACCGAGGAAGAGATGGCCAAGCTGCGCGAACGCGTTGCCCCGGTCGTCGAGCGGTTCAGCGAGGAGATCGGCACCGACCTCGTGCAACAGGCACGCGCCGCCATGGACGCGGTTGCCGACTAAATAGACAGGTCATGCTGTAGCCGGGCGCGCCTGGCTACAGCCATTTTTTAAAGAGTTTCTCATGCGGTTGATCCAGTTTAGCGCCCCCGGCGGGTCGCGCCATGTCGGCATCGTCGACGGTGACCAAATCCATCAGGTTCGGGAGGTGGAAAGCGTCCGGGAGGTGGCCCTGATGGCCGTGGCCCGGGGGACGAAGATCGAAGACGAAATCCTGCGCCTGGGATCGGGCCAAAGCCACGATTATGCGACGCTGCTCGCGACGGGGAAGGTCTTGCCGCCGATCGACCATCCGGACGCCGCGCACACGATCATTGCCGGCACCGGCCTGACCCATATCGGCAGCGCGGCTTCCCGCTCGGCCATGCACGACACCGCCCAGAACGCGGCGGAGACGGACATGAACGACACCATGCGCATGTTCAAATGGGGCCTGGACGGCGGACGCCCTGCCGAGGGGCGCGCCGGGGTGCAGCCGGAATGGTTCTACAAGGGCGATGGATCGATGGTGGCCTCGCCGGGTGCCGATTTGCTGGCGCCGGACTTCAGCATCGATGTGGGCGAGGAGCCCGAGATCGTCGGCCTCTACATGATCGGCAAGGACAATCGCCCCTATAGGCTGGGCTACGCGATCGGGAACGAAGTGACCGACCACGTGATGGAGAAGCAGAACTATCTCTATCTGGCGCATGCCAAACTGCGCCAATGCTCATTCGGCCCCGAGCTCTTTCTCGGCGATTTGCCGGCCAGCGTGGAGGGGCGGGCGCGCATCCTCCGCGCGGGAGAAACGATCTGGGAAAAGCCCTTTCCCACCGGCGAAGAGAACATGTCCCACTCGATCGCCAATATCGAGTTCCACCATTTCAAGTACAATCATTTCCTGCGCGCCGGCGACGTGCATGTCATCTTCATGGGCACCTCGGTCGCGTCCTTCGCTGATGGCGTGAAGACCCAGCCGGGGGATGTCTTCGAGATCGACATCCCGCTTTTCGGCCGGCCGCTGACAAACACGGTGCGATTGGTGGAAACCCGGACCAGCCCGGGCGGCATCCGGCAGCTCTGATCCTGCGGCCTCCTAAAAACCGCCCGGCTGGCATTGCCCGGCCGGGCGGATGATGCGCTAGAGACCGCCTGAAACGGTGAGCAATGTGCCCGTGACAAAGCCGGAGCCGGGCGAGGCCAGCCATAGGGCCGCCCTTGCGATGTCGTCCGGCTCGGCGATCCGCCCCATGGGGGTGATCGCCGCGATCCGGGCCGGGCGATCCGGATTGCCGCCTTGGCTATGTATGCGCGTATTGGTGGTGCCCACGCGAATGGCGTTGACCCGGATGCCTTCCGGCGCGAGCTCCTTGCCTGTGCCGAAGGTTATCGATTCAACGGCGCCCTTGGTGGCGGCGTAGTGAATATATTCGTTGGGGCTGCCGAGCGCGGCGGCCAGGGACGACATGTTCACGATCGATCCGCCCGTACCACCACTCTTCGTGGACATCCTCACGGCCGCCTGCTGGATGCAATAGACCAGCCCGAAGACATTGACCTGGAATGTCTTTTCAAGCGTGGCGGGATCGAGATCGACCAGCTTGCCGGCCTTGCCGATCAGGCCGGCATTGTTGATCAGGCAGGACACGCGCCCAAGCCCGGTGTCGCATTGTTCAAACAATCCCTGCACGTCGGCGCGGTCGCCCACATCGCCCTGAACGGCGATGGCCCGGGCTCCATTGGCCTCACAGGCGGCGACGACCCCGGCGGCCGCCGCGTGATCGGACAGGTAATTGATGCATATGTCATAGCCTTGGGCCGAAAAGAGCCTGGCGGTTGCGGCGCCAATGCCGTGGCTGGCGCCGGTAACAATGCAGATGGGCCTCAATGCTCGTCCCCTAATAGACTGCTTCGATGATCTGGGCGTATTCGGCGGCCGATAGCGCCCGCGGATTGGTCGCGTGGCTGTGGTCCGCAATCGCCCGCTCGCAGATCCAGGGGATGATGTCCCGCGTCACGCCGAGCTCGGACAATCTGGCGCCGATGCCGAGCCTGGCGTTCAGGTTTTCGAGGTTGTCGGCCAGGGAGCCCCTGGGCAGGCCGACCAGATCCTCCAATTGCGCGACCTTGCGGGCGGCGGATTCTATCTCGCAGTTCCAGCGGAGCACTACCGGCATGAGAATGGCGTTCAGCATGCCGTGGTGGAGCTTCAGCTCCTTCAGGCCGCCAAGCGCGTGGCTGAGGGCGTGGACGGCACCCAATCCCTTCTGAAAGGTCATGCCGCCTTCCAGGGCGCCCATCATCAGTTCGGTTCTTGCCAGGAGGTTGGCGGGCTCCTCGAAAGCGACGGGCAATGCCGCCCAGATGCGCTGGAACCCGTCCCGGGCAATCGCCTCTGCCGGCGGATTGTAGCGCGGCGACAGCAGGCTCTCGATGCAATGCGACAGGGCATCGAGACCCGTTGCGGCGGTCAGGGCCGGCGGCAGGCCGGTCGTCAGCTCGGGGTCGCAGATCGCGCGCCTGGGAATGAGATGCGGACTGATGAAGCCAAGCTTGCGCCCATCTTCGAGGGTGAGCAGGGCCGCGCGGCCGACCTCCGAGCCCGTGCCCGCAGTGGTGGGGACGGCGACGAGAGGCGCCACGTTCTGCGTGATGCGGGCGATGCCGCCCTCTATGGCCGCATATTGCTCCAGCGGCCCGTCATGGGTGGCAAGAAGCGTAATCCCCTTGGCCAAATCCAGCGGCGAGCCGCCGCCAATGGCCACCACGCCGTCGCATCCATGCTGGCGATAGAGGCTCAAACCGGCCAATACGGCACTTTCGGTAGGGTTTGTCGGCACGTCGAGGAAGGTCGGCGCCCCGGCCAGGATTTCGAGGCCCGGCCGCTCCAGAAGGCCCGCCGCCTTGATGCCGTGATCGCTGACGAGCAGGGGGCGCGAAATGCCCAGTTGCGACAATATTTCCTTCAGAGACCCGATGGCGCCTGCCCCAAAGTAAACCGTCGACAAGTAGCTGATTATATCCATCGGCTCCCCCTTCTAATGCCAGCTCCCACAAGCCGAATGCCCAAATAGTGGACAATATGCCCAAGTTTGGTGGAGCGTGTCAGCGTAGGCCATAGCTGTCAAGAGCGGGTTGACGCTGCCGGCCGTTCAAACTACGTTATCCACTATATAGGCAATATGCCCATATGGTGGTCGATCGATCTCGATCATCGATCCACCGATGCGGCGTCGCTGTTCAATGATATAGGGGGAGGCGATTTTGAGCACCATACTCATTCCCGGATGGATGCATGAGCACGCTCGCGATGTGCTCTCCCGCCGCTTCAAGCTGATCGAAATCGACCAGGCCGATGCCGTGCCGGCGCTTGCCGAAGACCAGAGGCGCGCCATCCTGGGCATTGCATGCCGGGCCGGCATCAGCGCGGAAACGATGCAGGCTTTGCCCAATCTGCAGATCATTGCGAGTTTCGGCGTCGGCTATGACATGATCGACATCGCAGGCGCGCGGGCGCGGGGTGTTGTTGTCACCAATACGCCGGACGTGCTGAACGAGGAAGTTGCCGACACAAGCGTGGGCTTGCTGCTGAACGTCGTCCGGGACCTGTCCCGTGCGGAGGCCTATGTCCGCGCCGGCCAGTGGGAGCATGCGGACTATCCGCTGTCCCGCCTCACCCTGCGGGAGCGTGTGGTCGGCATTTACGGCATGGGCCGCATCGGCCAATGCATCGCCCGGCGGCTCGAGGCCTTTGGTGTGGGCATCTGCTATCACAACAGACAAGAGGCCCCCGACCTGCCCTATCGCTATTTGGCCTCGCTGATGGAAATGGCGGCGCATGTGGATACGCTCATTTCCATCGTGCCCGGCACGCCGTCCACCGCCTTGACCATCAACGGCGCGGTGCTCGCGGCGCTGGGCCCGGATGGGGTCTTCATCAATATGGGCCGCGGCAGCGTCGTGGACGAAGCGGCGCTGCTCGCCGCGCTCCGGTCCGGCACGATCGCGGCGGCCGGTCTCGACGTCTTCGCAAACGAACCTCATATCGACAAGGAACTGCTCGCGCTCCCGAACCTCACCGTGCTGCCGCATGTCGGTTCGGCTTCGCAGCACACGCGCCGGGCGATGGGCGACCTGGTGGCCCGCAACCTCATCACCTGGTTCGAGACGGGGCGCGCCCTGACCCCGGTGTACTGAGGATGGTGGCGTCCGCCATGGCTCCCCTCGGCGGCCTATCCATGGCCCGGCCCTTGCGCGGCGCGGCGATTGAGCTCGAGCATATTGGTCATTTCGGCTTCCGCAGCCACGGGGTCGCGCCGCTTGATCGCCTCCGCCACGCCGATATGGCCGGCGCGGCTGACCGGCCCCTGATTCTTGAACAGAACGCCGTATTCGTACGAAATCCTCAGCATGGTCAGGAATATCGGGCGCAATTGGCGCATCAACAGATTTCCGGTGGCGTCCAATATGGTGGCGTGGAAGGCGCAATCGGCTGCGAAAAGATCGTCCACCGCGCCATCTTCCGGATGCATGGCATAGGCCGCCTCCAGGATGGCCGCGACCTGTTCGCCGGTCGCCCGCTCCGCCGCCAGGGCGGCGGCTTTCGGCTCGATGATGCTGCGCAGTTCCGTGGTTTCGGCGAACATGAGCTGCAATCGGGGATGGCTCGGATCGTGCCAGGCGGCGACATCCGCATCGAGCAGGTTCCATTCCTCCACCGGCCGCACCCGGGTCCCGTAGCGGCGGGCCGTGCGCACCATGCCCTTGCCCGACAACACCTTGATGGCATCGCGAACCGTGGCCCGGCTGACCCCCAGGGAACAGGCCAGTTCCGGTTCCGTTGGCATCACCGTTTCGGGGCGATAGGTGTCATTGGCGATGCGGCGGCCGAGAACGTCCACCGCGATCCTGGTGGCGCCTGCCGGCAGGGCGGCGCCGAGATTGGCCGGAAGCGCCAGAGCCGGCGTCCTGGGCCGCGATGGGCTCGCATCGTTCATTGTCGATCTTTACATCTGATCTAAGGGGCTGCACATTGTCCCATGTCCTCACCCTTTGTCCGTGGCGTCAACGGCAAAAGAGACCTCAGAGGCGACGCCTTGGTAAGCCGGTTCCATGACGAACGTGTCTGACACCATACTTATCGCCGAGGATGATCCCGTCTATCGCTCCTTCATCAGGCAGGCGATCGCGGAGAGCGACCTCTGCGGGCTCAATGTCGAAGAGGCGACCGATGGCGGTGCGGCGGTGCGGCTGGCCAAGCAATTGCGGGCCAAGTTCGTCGTCCTGGACCTGCAGATGCCGGTTCTGTCCGGCGTGGAGGCCGCCCGGCAAATCTGGTCCTTCGAGCCGCGCACCAGCATCCTGTTCTGGTCCAATTTCGCCGACGAATCCTATGTCCGGGGCCTGGCGCGGATCGTGCCGACCGAGGCGAGCTATGGTTACCTGCTCAAGTCGTCGTTTTCCTCGCGCCTTCGCGGAGCCCTGGAAGGCGTCTTTCTCGACGGCCAATGCATAATCGACCGGGAAATCCGGGGCATCCAGGCGCGGGCGGAGAAGTGGAACGAGACATTGAGCAATGCCGAATATGACATGCTCGTGGACATTTCGCTCGGCCTGACCGACCTGGCCATCGCCGGGCGGCACGGCCTTTCCACCCGAGGCGTCCAGAGCCGGCTGCAAAAGCTCTATACCAAGCTGGGCGTCAATATCCCGGAAACGGGGGGCGGGGACGCCATCTTCAATCCCAGGTCCAGGGCCGTCTGCGTGGCCGTGCTCCGCGGCATCATCAATGCCGAACTGATCGGCCGGCTGCGTCAGCAGGAAGCGGCTGGCGCCGAGCCATGACCCATACTGTGGAAACCCGCACTTCCAGACCGCGCCACTGCGCTTCTTTGCAGCGGGGGCGCCTGCCTATCCTCCCCTGTAACTGGAGGAAAGATCGAAATGCCATACATACATATCGACTGGGTCTCGGGGCAGGGCGATGAGCGTCGCGACGAAGTGGCCAAGCGCGTGACCCACGCCGTCAATGAAATTACCGGTATCGCGCTGACGGACATCTGGGTGGTGTTCCGGGATATCGAAGCGAAGGAGTGGTATGTCGGTGACCGCTCCGTGGCCGACAGGCGCGCGGGGAAGACCGGATGAGCATTATCGTCCGCGATGCCGGCATGGAGCGGATCGTTTCCGCAGAAGCGGAGGTGGTGCAAGTGGCCACCGGCTTTCTGTTCACCGAGGGTGCCCTCTGGCACCCTCGCGAGCAGTTCCTGTTGTTCTCGGACATGCCCGGGGATGTCATCCGCCGCTGGGACGAGAAAAACGGTGTCCAGGTGTTCCGCCGGCCCAGCCAGATGTCCAACGGCCTGACCTATGATCGGCAGGGGCGCCTGCTGGCCTGCCATCACGCGACCTCAAGCGTCACGCGCACGGAAGCCGATGGCACCATCACGACGCTGGCCACCCATTACGGGGGGCGCGCGCTCAACAGCCCCAACGACATCGTCGTGAAGAGCGATGGCAGCATCTATTTTTCCGATCCCAGTTTCGGACGCATGGAATTCTATGGCGTCCCGCGCGAGCAGGAGCTGGATTTCCGCGGCGTGTTCCGCCTCGGTCCGGATGGCGAGCTGACGCTTCTGGCCGATGATTTCAGCCAGCCCAACGGCCTCTGCTTCTCGCTCGACGAGCAATTGCTCTATGTCAACGACACCGAGCGCGGGCACATTCGCGTCTTCGACGTGATGGCTGACGGCACGATGGGCAATGGCCGGCTCTTTGCCAGCACGCGCGGCGACGAGCCCGGCGCGCCAGACGGCATGAAGATCGACAGCCAGGGCAATCTCTATTCCTGCGGGCCAGGCGGCATACACGTCTTCGCCCCCGGCGGAGAATGGCTCGGCGTCATTCGCATACCGGAAGTCTGCGCGAATTTCACATGGGGAGGTCCCGCGCTGCAGACGCTTTTCGTCACTGCCAGCACTTCGCTCTATGCGGTCGAAGTGCGCGTGCCGGGGCGAGCCGTCTTCCAAGCTTAGAACAGGTCATAGGGAGGATACATCGTGACCAAATCTTATAATGCATTGCTGCTTTTGGGCGTGACGCTTCTGGCGAGCACCGTGGCCGGATCGGCCCTGGCGCAGGAGGGAGAGCCGATCAGGGTCGGCGTGGCCTTCCCGCAAACCGGCGCCGGCGCCTCCCAGGGCTCCGACACGGCGCTGGGCATCGAGATGGCCATCGACGAGATCAATGCCAATGGCGGCCTGCTCGGTCGTCCGGTGGAAATGTTCTGGCGTGATTCCAAGGGCACGCCGGCCGATGCGACCATCGCCGCGCGGGATCTGATCACGCTGGACAATGTCGACTTTTTCCTCGGCGGCTACAATTCCGGCGAGACGCTGGCCATGTCGGAAGTCGCGCTGCAGGAAGAGGTGATCTACGTCGCCCCGGTCGGCAAGACCATCCAGCTGACCGACAATTATCACCCCTACCAGTTCCGGATCGCCGCCAATACGAATACCGAAGGCGGTTCGGCGGCTCTTATCCTCGAGGAATTGGGGGCGCAGAAAATCTGCACCATCCTGTTCGACTATGCCTATGGGCACGACCTGCTCAAGGGCTTCGAGAAGGCGCTGGAAAGCGCTGGCTCCGACGCCGAGATCGTTACCCAGGTCTGGCCGGCGCTCGGCGTCTCCGACTACACGCCCTATATCGGGGAAGTGCTCAATTCCGATTGCGACGGGGTGTTCTCGGGCATCTGGAGCGGCGAGTTCCTGGCCTTCGCCAAGCAGGCCTCCTCGTTCGGCCTGTTCGACATGGGCAAGCATTGGGCGGCGGCCGGCGAGGTGGGCTCCCAGGACATCATGGAACAGCTTGGCGCCGACATGCCGAACGGCATTTGGACCAATTCCTACGAGGTCTGGTACTATCCCGATACGCCCGAGCACAATGCCTACCTCGAAAAGGTGCGCGAGCTGACCGGGAGCGAGCATCCCAATCCCTGGCCGAGCGTGGGCTATATCGGCATGCAGGCGCTGGCCGCCGGCATCGAGGCTGCCGGCAGCACCGAAACCGACGCCGTGATCGCGGCGATGGAAGGGCTGTCCTTCGCCTCCCTGGTCGGAGAGCTGACGATCGGCGGCGAGGGCGACCACCAGGCCAATCGCGGCCAGTACTGGGGCGTCACCGCCGATAGCGAGCATCCGTTCAAGGTGCTTGACGAGGTGCGCTACGTCCCTGCCGACGACATCATGCATTGATCTGACCGCATGACGTCCGTGGCGCCCCGGGCCGTGGCGCCACGGGCTATTGTCCATGCAGGCCCAGCGAGGGAGCCACATTGTTCGGCGCTATTCAATTCCTAAACGGCCTGTCCCACGGGCTGAGCCTTTTTCTCGTGGCCGCCGGGTTGAGCATCATCTTCGGCGTGCTGCGGGTGCTCAATTTCGCCCATGGCGGCTTCTACATGCTGGGGGGCTATGTCGCCTATGAGGTGGTCCGGCGCATCGGCATGGAACATGGACTGTTCTGGGTGGCGGTGATCGTCGCCGGGCTGGTCCTGGCTCTCGTGGCGGCCGGCATCGAGCGGTTCATGCTGCGGCAGCTCTATAACCGCGACCAGATCTACCAATTGCTCTTCACCTTTGCGCTCGTGCTGCTGATCGGCGACGTGGTGCGCATCTTCTGGAGCACCACGGCCCTGTCCGTATCCTTTCCGCCCGAATTGCGCGGCGCGCAGAATCTCGGCTTCACCATCTATCCGCGCTATCGCCTGTTCCTGTGCGTCGTGGGTGTCGTGGCGGCCGTGGGCCTGTGGCTGCTGTTCCAGCGGACCCGCTGGGGCCGCATCATCCGCGCCGCGACCCAGGATCGCGAAATGCTCTCCTCGCTCGGGGTCAATGTCCCCATGGTCTACCTCGCCGTCTTCGCGGGCGGCGGCGCCCTTGCCGGGATCAGCGGCGCCCTGGCGGCGCCGGCGCTGGCGCTGCGCGGAGGCATGGATGCCGAGATTATCGTGGAATGCTTCATCGTCGTGATCATCGGCGGCCTGGGCAGCCTGTGGGGCGCCTTTATCGGCGCGCTGCTCATCGGGCAGTTGCGCGCCATCGGCATCACCTTCGTACCGGAATGGGAAATCGTCCTGATCTACCTCTTGATGATCGTCGTGCTCGTTTTCAGGCCCTGGGGTCTGTTCGGCAAGAAACAGGCGGGCAGCTGACATGAAAGCCAATATGCAAATTGCTCTCCTGGCCGCGCTTTGCCTGGGGCTGGCGCTCGTCCCCCTCAGCGGCAGCACCTATCTCGTCTACCTGGCGACGCAGATCCTCATCTTCATCCTGTTCGCCACCAGCCTCAATCTGCTGGTGGGTTATGGGGGGCTGATCTCCTTCGGGCATGCGGCGTTTTTTGCCATCGGCGGATACAGCAATGCCATCCTGCTCACCACCTATGGCGTCCCGGTCCTGCTCGCCCTGCCGGGGGCCATGGTCGTCACCGCGATATTGTCGGCGATCATCGGCTTCTTCTGCGTCCGGTTGACGGCATATTACTTCTCCATGCTCACGCTTGCCTTCGGGCAATTGGTCTGGGCCGTCGCGTTCAAGTGGCGGGCGGTGACCGGCGGCGACGACGGCTTCCTGCGCGTGGCTGTGCCCGAATGGCTCGCCACCCCTTCGAGCTTCTATCTCTTCTCGCTACTGGTCGTGGCGCTGGCGGTGGCGGTGCTGTGGGTCGTGGCCCATTCGCCCCTCGGCCGAACCATGATGGCCATCCGGGAAAACGAGACCCGGGCGGGCTTCCTGGGCGTCAATACCCGGCTCGTCCAGTTGATCACCTTCACCATTGCCGGCACGTTTGCGGGCCTGGCCGGCGGATTGTTCTCGATGTTCAACCGGTCGCTCTTCCCCAATTCGGCCTGGTGGCTGCAATCGGCCGAAGTCCTCATCATGGTCGTCCTGGGCGGCATAGGCAGCTTTTTCGGCCCGATGGTCGGGGCGCTGGCGCTTATCCTGCTCAACCGGCTGACCTTGCAATTGACCGAATATTGGCCGGCGCTGCTGGCCATCATCCTGATCGTGACGCTGTTCTTCTTCCCCAATGGCATTGCCGGCCTGTTCGGCTCGCGCCCGGCACCGGGCCTGAGGGACGAGCGGGGGGAGAAGAGCGATGCTTGAAGTCGATGGGATCACCAAGAGCTTTGCCGGCTTCACCGCCGTCAACAAGGCAACGCTGACGGTCGGTGTGGGGCAGGTCCATGCGGTGATCGGGCCGAACGGCGCGGGGAAATCCACGCTGTTCAACCTGATCACGGGTCACCTGACCGCCGATGCCGGCGAGGTGCGCCTGGAAGGCAAGCGGCTGACCGGCCTGCCGCCCCATGCGGTGGTGCGCAGCGGGCTCGGCCGATCGTTCCAGCGGATCAGCGTCTTCTCCAAGATGAGCGTCCGCGAAAACATCCAGATCGGACTCGTGGCGCGCGAACGCGAGGAATTGTGCTTCTGGCGGCCGCTGCGGGATCGCCGGCGCGATACCGACGAATTGCTCGAGACGGTCGGCCTGATCGATGAGCAGAACGCGACGGCCGGCCAGATGTCGTATGGAAAGCAAAAGCAGCTCGAGCTCGCCCTGGCGCTGGCCGGGCAGCCGCGCATCCTGCTTCTCGACGAACCCACCGCCGGCATGTCGCCCCGCGAGACCGACGAGTGCATCGAGCTCGTCATGCGGGTGGTCAAGGAGCGGGGCATGACGCTGCTCTTCACCGAGCATGACATGAATATCGTTTTCGGCATCGCCGATCGCATCTCGGTCCTCCATCACGGCGAGATCATCGCTTCGGGCGCGCCCGAAGAGGTGCGTGCCAACACTTCAGTTCAGGAGGTCTATCTTGGCCGACCAGCCCGTTGATCTCAAAGTCGAATCCATCGCCACCTATTACGGCCTCAGCCAGATCCTGTTCGACGTATCCTTCTCGGTCGGCCCCGGCGAGGTGGTGGCCCTGGTGGGACGCAACGGCGTCGGCAAGACCACGACCATGCGTTCGATCGCGGGCCTGACCCCGCCCAGGGCGGGCAAGGTGATCTGGAACGGCAGGGACATGAAGGGCGTGCCGCCCCATCAGGTCTGCCGCGCCGGCATTGGCTATGTTCCCGAAGACCGGCGCATCTTTCCGGACCTGACGGTGTGGGAGAATCTCGACGTGGTATGGCGGCCCGCCGATTCCAAATGGACCGAGGAGCGCATCTTCGACATCTTCCCCGACCTGGCCAAATTGCGCGACCGCAATGGCGGTTATCTCTCCGGCGGGCAGCAGCAGATGCTGACCATCGCCCGGACCCTGATGACCGACCCCAAGCTCCTGCTCCTCGACGAGCCAACCGAGGGGCTCGCGCCCCTGGCGGTGGAGCGGATGGTGGACCGCATCGGCGTGCTCAAGGCCGAAGGGCTGGCCATGGTGCTTGCCGAGCAGAGCACGGACATGATCCTGGCCCTGAGCGACCGCATGCATGTGATGGAGAAGGGGCAGATCCGGGCCACGCTGACACCGGAAGAGGTCCGCGCCGACGAGACGCTGCTTACCCGCTACCTGATGCTGTAGTCCTAACCCCGTGCGGCACTGCGGGAACCCGCACTCTCCAATGGTGCCATCCCACTGTCGGGCCTCCGGCCAATTCTCCTATCGTTGGCACGAACCATGCCAAACGAGGAGGAAATGGTGGCACTACGAACCAATATGCGGAACGGTTACGGGCCTGTGGTCGCCGGGGCGGCGCTTGCGGCGCTGATGCTCGGCGCCAGCCCGGTTCTGGCCCAACTGGAGAAGATTCCGGGCCGGCCGATGAGCCCGGTCGCGGTGGAGCAGGGCGATCCGTCGCTGTTTTCAATGCGGGTGCTGACGACCGGCCTCGGCAATCCCTGGAGCGTTCGCTGGGGTCCCGATGACCATCTCTGGGTCACCGAGCGCACCGAAGGCCGCGTGGCGCGTGTCCATCCGGTCACCGGGGCGAAGATGGTGGTCCTGACGCTCGAGGGCGTGGTCACCGGCCCCCAGCAGGGCCTGCTCGGCCTTGTTCTGCATCCGGAACTGCTCCAAGGCACCGGCAATGACTATGTCTATGTGTCCCACACCTACGATGCCAGCGGCGGGCAGGGCGAGCTCGACAGGAAGGGCAAGATCGTCCGCTTCACCTACGACCAGGCGACCGACCAATTGGTCGATCCTGTCGAATTGCTGAGTGGCATTCCCGCCGGCACCGACCACAATGCCGGCCGCATGCAGTTTGGTCCGGACGGGATGCTCTATTATTCCGCCGGTGACCAGGGGCAGAACCAGTTCCGCAATTACCAGAACCCGATCCTGTCGCAATTGCTGCCGACGGCCGAACAGGTCGCGGCCGAGGACTGGGTCTCCTATACCGGCAAGGTCCTCCGTATCGCCCTCGACGGCTCCATCCCCGAGGACAATCCCGAGATCGAAGGGGTGCGCAGCCACATCTACACCTATGGGCACCGTAATCCGCAGGGCATTGCCTTTTCGGACAGCGGCCAGCTCTACGAGGTGGAGCATGGGCCCAGCAGCGACGACGAGCTGAACCTGCTGACGCCTGGCGCCAATTACGGCTGGCCGAACGTCTCCGGCTTCCGCGACGACCAAGGCTATCGCTACGTGAACTGGAGCGAGGCCCCGACCGATCTCGAATGGGAGATCAATCCGCTTCTGGCGCCCGACGACGTGCCCATGACCACCGAAGCGGAGTTCCCCGGCGAGATCACCGAGCCGCTGGCTTCCTATTGGGTGGTGGAGGACGGGTTCCCGTTCAACGAGCAATGCGGCATCGTCTGCGATCCGACCATCGCGCCAACCTCCGTCTATTATTACGGCGCCGAAGACGGCGGCATTCCCGAATGGGAAAACTCGGTCCTCATCGCCACGCTGAAGCATGGCGTGATCTATTCCCAGCCGCTTTCGGAGGATGGAACCAAGGCCGAAGGGCTGCCCACGCAATGGCTGCCCAGCCAGAACCGCTATCGTGATCTCGTCGTCGGACCCGACAATCGGAGTGTCTATATCGTGACCGATTCGGGCGGGGCCACCACGCCTCTCTATGGCGACCAGCTGACCACCAATATCAATCACAATCCCGGCGCGATCCTGATCTTCACCTATCAGGGCGGCGAGTAATCCCTGCCGGCCGGGGCTCTCAAGCTCCGGCCGGCCACCTGCGCGTCGCGCCGGGTGACGGCGGACCAATCCAAGGAGATTATTGTGCGGAATGCAGGAGTGTGGGCCAGTGCAATGGCGCTGGCATTGGCGGCGGCGATGTTGCCGCTGCATGCAGTCTGGCCCGGCGCGGCGGCCATGGCCGGCGAGGCGCCGTCGCAGGAGGTTTTTGACGCGGCGTACAATCTGGGGCGGAGCAGCTTCAGTTCGAACTGCGCCAGTTGCCATGGCGCCAATGGCGAAGGCGATGCCGGCCCCTCCCTGGTGGGCAATGCGCTTCTGGCCAAGGTGAATGTGGTCACCGAGACCATCATCCATGGCTATAGCTACATGCCGCCGTTCGGAGACGTGCTGACGGATGCGCAGGTGGCCGCCATCGCCACCTATATCCGCAATAGCTGGGGCAACGAATATGGCTTCGTTTCGCCCGAGGATGCGGAAGCGGCTCGCTAGACCCCGATTGCAGTGACAAGAAGCCGTCGCGCCTCGGCGCGACGGCTTCTGTTTGAGCATGGTGGCGGTCTAGCGCCGGATTTTGGCGTCGTCGGAGACCATGTATTCGCGCTTGGTTTCCATATCGCGGGCGACGCCGATGACCATCAGCTCCAGAGGCTCGTCGCCGGTGCTGACGAAGCTGCGCGTTTCGCCGAGCCCTGCGGGGATCACGTGGCCTTCCTCGATGCTGACGGTTTCGCCCGAGATGGTGGCCTCGCCCGTGCCGGACAGCACGTAGAAGACCTCGCTGAGGCCCGGCTTGGCTATCGGGCCGATGGATGAGCCATTGGGAATGACCACATGGTCAAAATAGGTCCAGGGGGTGAAGAACACCGAGGGCTGCAAGGCCCTGTGCACCCTTACCGGGCCGGTGCCGCCATCATAGTTCTCGACATCGCGCAATTTCTTGCCGGACAGGTCGGCGACGATGAATTGCGGGATGTCGTCGAGCTCCGCGTCGACGCGGGCATCGCCAAGGTCATAGGCATCGTAATAGCCGGGTATGGTGCTGACATTGATGTTCAGCCATTCGATCGGCTCGTCGGTGGGATTGACGATGGCGTGGTTGCTGCCCAGCCTGGCCGGAGCACCGACAGGCGCCTGCAGCAGCGATGTCCGGCTGTCGACGGTGAACTCGGCTTCGCCGGACAGGATGACGAACATCTCCTCCACCGCATTGTGGTAATGCGCGCCGATGCCGCCGCCGGGATAGATCACGCCGCGATGCAGGAACAGGAAATTGGTCCCGAGATCGAAGCGCACGCTGTCATCGCGCCGGGCGTCATAGAGGGACGCAAAGGCCATGGGGCCGGCGCCGCCATGCACGCTTTCCAGATCGGTGTAATTGTCGGGATTGGTAATGGCCACACGATCCGCAAGCGGTGCGGGAACCATGTTCTGGGCCTGGGCTCCCTGTGCCGACGCCGTCAGCAAGACAGCCGCCGCCAGGGCTGCGCGCGAGATCATCATCGTGTCCTCCTCTGATCTGATGATGAGCCAGCTTTCCACGCGGTCACGGGCGTCGATACGTGACAACCCACAGGTCTGAATGCGGCTTTCCACACAAGGCCGCGCCGGGTCCTTGCAGGCGCTATGCGTTGACGGGGCGCCGAACTCGTGGCCTCATAGGCCGGTGAAACAGGCGCCATCATTGCAAGACGGCCCGTTTCGGAGGAGCCCAGCATGCATTATTCCCAGCGCGCGATGGAGAGCCTCATCGGCGTCTCCCATGCGCTTGCGGGTCACACCGATCCCGGCGAGGCCTTTCGGGCCACGGCCGAGGAAATCCGCCAGCTCATTTCCTACGATCATATCGATATCGCGCTGATGCTTCCCGATAACATGCATGTGGTGCATGAGGTCGGGCCGCGCACCAGCTGGAGCAATCTGGCAAAGCATCCCCTGCCGACCGATTGCAGTCCCGCACGGCTGGTGATGCAGCGCCAGCAGCCGTTCCTGCTCGCGGTGGACGCGCTTCTGGACGAGCGGTTCCACTTCCTGGGTGCCCTTGATGAACCGATCTATGCCGCGCAATTGCGCAGCAGGATCATCGTGCCGATGCGCATACGCGGCGACATTATCGGCAGCCTCAATATCAGCCGCCAGGTGCCGGGCTGCTATACCCTGGACGATGTCGAGATCGCCCAGGTCTGCGCCGATTTCCTGACGCCCTATATTTCGGCGCTGCTGCACGCCCAGGAGGCGCGGCGCGCCATGCTGGCCGAACGCAAGGCAAGGCGCCGTGAACTGCAATTGCGGCGCGGGGCCTCCCAGTTGACGGAAACCATGGACAAGGAAAGCCGGCGCCTGGCCATGGACCTGCACGACCAGACCCTTGCCGACCTGGCGCGTATCGCCCGCTATGTGAGCAGCATGCGCTGCGAGAACCGCGCCGATCCTGCCGCCCTGGGCGAACTGGAACAATTGGTGGGCGGCTGCCTGACCGAACTCCGCCAGATCATCGACGACATGCAGCCGAACATGTTGCGATTGTTCGGCCTCGCCGATGCGCTGGACGCCCATCTTTTCCGCAGCGTTCGCTATGCGACCCCGCCGGTGTCGATCAGCGTCACCGATCGGACCGCGGGGCTGATCGACACGATCGACGATAGGCTCCGGACCGCGCTTTACCGAATTGCGCAGGAGGCCATCAACAATGCCGCGCGCCACGCCGATGCCACCAATGTCACGGTGCTCATCGACCAGAAGCAAGGCGGCTTTCGCGTCAGCGTCTCGGACAATGGCAAGGGCATAGGATTGCGCCGGAAGCAGCGGATCGGCGGGCTGAGCCATATGCAGACGCGCGCAACCCTTATCGGGGCAAGCCTCAGCTTCGAAGCCGGACTGGATGGCCGAGGCACCCAGGTGGTGGTGGAGATCGATGCCAGTCTCGAGGGCGGGGATCATCAGATCCGGGCAAGGGAGCTCAACTAAGTGGCTGTGCTGATCGCGGAAGACGATCAACTTCACCGGGTCTTCGCCCGGCGTATCCTGGGCGAAATCTGGTCCGATGACGGTGAGGTCTATGAGGCGGCCAATCGGCAGGAAGCCATCCGGCTGGCCCAGACGCACGAGGTTCGCCGCGCCATTCTCGACCTGCAATTGCCGGACGGCTCGGGCGTGGACGTCGCGCGGGCACTCTGGGCAAGACGCCAGGACACGCAGGTTCTGTTCTGGTCGAACTTCGCCGATGAAGCCTATGTCCGCAGCCTCGGCCGCATCGTCCCGGATCGCGCGAGCTATGGCTACCTGCTCAAATCCGCTTCCGAGCAGGAGATGCGGGCGGCGCTCGAAGCTGTCTTCTTCAAGGACCGGCGCGTGCTCGACCGGGAAGTGCGCATCGTGCAGGACCGGATTTCAAACCGGCTCGGCGGGCTGTCCGACACCGAATATGAAGGGCTGATCGACATCGCGCTCGGGCTGACCGACAAGATCATCGCGCAGCGCCGGCGGCTATCCTTGCGCGGCGTCCAGAATCGCCTTCGGCACCTCTACGAGAAGCTCGAGATACCCGCGGGCGAAACGAGCCACCCGCCCCGGTACAATTCCCGGACCCGCGCCGTCACCGTCGCCCTGGAACGGGGATTGATCAATCTCGACGTGCTGACCCGCGAGCAGGAATTCCTGGACACCTGGCTGCGGCGGCGCAAAGTCTAGCGGACAATACCGGATTATGGCGCCGCCGACGCCAGGGCGATCCGCATCCCGGTCGCCGCATCGAAGGCGTGAAGCGTTTCGGGGTCGGGGCGGTGGTGAGCTGCCTCGTCCTCCTGCCGCTGCACCACCACAAGCGCGGGCTCAGCCGGCGCCAGCTAATGACAATGGAAAGATCATGACCAGTTCGACCAGCCGCCAGTTTCGCCCGCTTCCCGTGCCTTCGGTCAAGGTGGGGGGCTATTGGGGGCATTGGCAGGATGCGGTCTGCGACCATACGGCCAGGATTCTGCTCGACCGGTGCGTGGAGGCGCGCATGCTCGAGCAGATCGATCCGGACGTGCCCAGCCCCGGCATCGTCATTCCCATCCTGAACTGGCTGGGGACGACGCAGATGTTCTGGGACAGCGATTTGGGCAAGTCGATCGAGACCATCGCCTATTCCCTCTATCGCAAGCCCAATGCGGCGCTGGAGGCGCGGGCCGACGCAATCATCGACATGTATGAGAAGCTGCAGGCGCCGGACGGCTATCTCAATTCCTTCTTCCAGCGCATCAAGCCGGAATGGCAATGGACCAATCTGCGCGATTTCCACGAGCTCTATTGCGCCGGGCACATGATCGAGGGTGCGGTGGCCTATTACCAGGCGACCGGAAAGCGCAAATTCCTCGATGTGATGTGCCGCATGGCCGATCATTGCGTGAAAAAATTCGGTCGCGGCCCGGGCCAGGTGCGCGGCTATTGCGGGCATGAGGAAATCGAACTGGCCCTGGTCAAGCTCGCCCGCGTTACCGGCCGGCAGGATTACATGGACCTGGCCAAATTTTTCGTCGACGAGCGGGGGCAGACGCCGAACTTCTTCGTCGAGGAAGCCCGGGCCCATGGCCGCGACCCCAAGGGCGTGCAGAAGAGCACGCTGGAATATAATCAATCCCACCTGCCGGTGCGCGAGCAGGCCAAGGTGGTCGGCCATGCGGTGCGGGCCATGTATCTCTATGCGGCCATGGCGGACCTCGCCACCGAATATAATGACGACAGCCTGACCGCGGCGCTGGAGACGCTGTGGGCGGATCTCACGCGCAAGCAGATGTATATTACCGGCGGGATCGGGCCGGCTGCGGCCAATGAGGGCTTCACCGATCACTATGACCTGCCCAATGACAGCGCCTATGCGGAAACCTGCGCTTCGGTGGGCCTGGTCTTCTGGGCCTCGCGCATGCTGGGGCGCGGACCCGACCGGCTTTATGCCGACATCCTGGAACAGGCGCTTTACAACGGGGCCATTACCGGGCTGTCGCTCGACGGCAAGACCTTCTTCTATGACAATCCGCTGGAATCGAGCGGCAAGCATCATCGCTGGACCTGGCATCCCTGTCCCTGCTGCCCGCCCAATATCGCGCGGCTGGTGGCCTCGCTCGGCTCCTATATCTATCAGGTGGCCGATGACGAGATCGCGGTGCATCTGTTCGCCGAAAGCGAAGCGCGGGTGGAACTGGCGAACGGGGCGCGGTTCACATTGCGGCAGGAAACCGACTATCCCTGGTCGGGCGACATATCCATCGCCATCGACCCCGAAGTGCCGGCGCGCTTTGCGGTATCGCTGCGGGTGCCCGCCTGGGCCCGGGAGGCCAGGCTCATGGTCAACGGCCAGCCGGTCGATCCGGGTGCCGTGGGTGCGGAGGGCTATATCCGGATCGAGCGGGAATGGACAAAAGGCGACAGCCTGGCAATGACGCTGCCGCTGGAGCCGCGGCTGCTGCGCGCGCATCCTGCGGTGCGCCAGGATGCCGGGCGGGTGGCGATCATGCGCGGCCCGCTGGTCTATTGCCTGGAAGGGGCCGACAATGGTGCGGGGCTGAATTCGGTCCTGCTGCGGCATGGTCTGGGCGCGGCGCAGACGGCGACCATCCCCGACCTGCGGGGGGCGATCGCCATTGACCTGCCGGTGCTGCGCGAAAGTGGGGAAAGCTGGGGCGAGGCGCTCTATGCCGAAAAGGCGCCGGAGACCGAGCCGGGCCAGGCGCGCCTCGTGCCCTATCATCTGTGGGACAATCGCGCGCCAGGCGAAATGCTGGTCTGGCTGCGGCAGGCGGCGGAGTAAGCAATGACCCGCAGCAAAGCCATGGCGCTGCCCGCGGGGCAAGCCCGAGGGTGACGAGCGGTGGGTGCGGCAAACGCCGCACCCCCACCTCCCCCTTGACGGGGGAGGTAGCGCAGCTTGGCCGAAGGCCTTAGCGAAGCTGGGAGGGGGTGCCGGCAGGCGATGGAATCAAACACTCTGCCACCCCGTCCCCCTCACCCGTCTCGGGCTGCGCCCGATCCAGCCCTACCGGGCCTTGCTCGCTAAAATCGCTCCACCGGAGCGATTTCCGGGCGCTTGCAAGCCTCTCCCCGAGGGGGAGAGGAATAAGAGGCGCTGTACCGAAACAAACGCCGGCCCATTCTTCTCCCCCTCGGGGAGAAGGTGGCCCGAAGGGGCGGATGAGGGGCTTCGAGCCGCCTCGCAGGGCAAATCTCTCCAGCGGAGAGATTTGAGGCGAGAAGGCCATGAGCGCTATGCGCGAATGGCACGAACCCGCAAAAAAACCAAAACTTATCCCCACCCCCCATCATCCCATATTACTCTCCCCCCATCAGCCGGGTGGAGATGGGGTTGCAACGATCAACCGTCCGGCGACAGTCGGGAGGCCTCTGCATCGTTAACGGAGGCTGGGTCCGGGGATGGGAAATTCCGGTGAGAGCCGGCCCTAGGAAACCCCCTGCCGGAAATCCCGACGCCCCGAGGCGGATTGCGTCTCGTTTTTAAATTCTGAGGCGGAATCCGCCTCGGGGCTTCCATCGACGTTTCAAACCCGGAGGTTTTTAAACCGGCCGGCACTTCGGCACGCCCCGGCGCTGCGGAAGGATCTTTGACATCGGGCCTGATGGAGGCCGATTCGGCCTCGCCCGCTGGGCGCATAGCACCAATGAAGGGCTGGCGTGGCGGGCCGGGATGCCCTATCTCCCCCAGCAAGAGCCGGGCGCTGTCGGACCCGGCCGGGTTGGAGGACTTCCCATGTCGGCCCAGACCCCCACGAAACGCCTCACCATCCGCGATATCGCCGCCTTGCGCCGCCGTGGCGAGGCCATCGCCATGCTCACCGCCTATGACGCGGTGATGGCCGCCCTGGTCGAAACGGCGGGCGTCGATATGATCCTCATTGGCGACAGCCTGGGCAATGTGGTGCTCGGTCATGAGACCACGCTGCCGGTCAGCCTCGAGGACATGATCCGTCATGCCGCGGCGGTGAAACGCGGTTCGTCGCGGGCGCTGCTGGTCTGCGACATGCCGTTCGGTTCGGTGACCGATCCGGACAGCGCGCTGGCCAATGCGGTTCGGGTGATGAAGGAGACCGGCGTCGAAGCCGTCAAGGTCGAGGGCGGGCTGGCCATGGTGCCCACCATCGAGCGCCTGGTGGGGCATGGGATTGCCGTCATGGCCCATATCGGGCTCACCCCGCAATCAGTGCACCAGATGGGCGGCTATTACATGCACGGCAAGGACGAGGTTTCGGCCGCGCGGCTGCGCGAGGAAGCCCAGGCACTGGAAGCGGCAGGGGCCTTCGCCATCGTCCTCGAATGCGTGACGCCGGCGCTGGCCGCAGAGATCACGCTGTCGCTGACCATTCCCACGATCGGCATCGGTTCGGGCAAGGATTGTGCCGGCCAGGTGCTGGTGGTCAACGACCTGATCGGGCTCAATACCAGCCCGCCCCCCAGCTTTGCCAGGCCACGGGCCGATGTGGCTTCGGTCATTCGCGCGGCGGTGGGGGAATATGTGGCCGAGACCAAGGCGGAACGCGGGCCGATCCCCATGCCGCGGCGGGCCGAATAATGGCCAATATCCTGATCGCCGTTTCCGGGTCGATTTCGGCCTACAAGATTGCCGACGTGGTATCGGAACTGGGCAAGGCCGGGCATGAGGTGCAGTGCATCCTGACCAGGAGCGCGAAGGAATTCGTGAGCCCGCTGGTGCTGGAAACGCTGAGCGGCCGGCCGGCGCGGTCCGAGGTTTTCGGGCCGGATGTGTCGGGGACCGAGCATATCGACCTGGCGCGGTGGACGGATTTGCTGGTGTTTGCGCCGGCCAGCGCCAACATGCTGGCGCGGCTGGCTTTGGGGCTGGCGGATGACCTGCCATCGACGGTGGCGCTGGCGAGCGAGGCGCCGATGCTGATCGCGCCGGCGATGAATACGGTGATGTGGGAAAAGGCCGTTGTGCAGCAGAACCTTGCGACCCTGGTGGCGCGCGGGGCGCAGGTGGTGAACCCGGCTTCGGGGCTGCTGGCCTGTGGCGAGGTGGGCATGGGCAAGCTGGCGCCGGTGGCCGAAATCGTCGCGGCGATCGAGCGGCTGGCGGCGCGGCCGAGGGTCCTGGACCTCACAGATGAACGGATATTGATCACGGCGGGGCCGACCACGACCGCCATCGACGCGGTGCGCTATATCACCAATCATTCGACCGGACGCATGGGCGCGGCCATGGCCGAGGAAGCGCTGCGGCGCGGGGCAGTGGTGGATTATGTGCTGGGCATCGACAAGGGCGTGGTGCGACCGGTGGCGCCGCGCGGGGCCGAGGGACGGCTCAATCTGATCGAGGTGCGGACGGCCGAGGAGATGGCGGCGGCGGCGCTCGAAAAACTGCCATTGGTTCAAGGCGTTGTGGCGAGCGCGGCGGTGATGGACTATTCCGTCGCCAGCCCATCGGCGAGCAAGCTCAAGCGGGCCTCGGACGCCATCGCGCTCGATCTCGTGCCTTCGGTGGATGTGCTGGGCGCGCTGCGCCAGGCGGCAAAAGATCAATGGTTCCTGGGCTTTGCGGCCGAGACCGACGATGTCGAGACGCATGGCAAGGGCAAGCTCGAGGCCAAGGGGCTCGATTTCCTGTTTGCCAATGAGGTGGCCAAGCTGGGCGTGGCGGGGCAGACGGGCTTTGCCGTGGGCACCAATGCCGGAGTGCTGCTGGGCAAGGACGGATCGCGGCATGAACTCAAGCTGGGCAGCAAGGCCGAGATCGCCCGGCAAATCTGGGACCGTATTGCATGACCTTGATTTTGAAGGATAAAGCGGCGCTGCGGGCCTGGCGCGCGACGCTGGCGCCGGGGCAGAAGCTGGGCTTCGTGCCGACCATGGGGGCGCTGCATGCGGGCCATATCAGCCTCATGGAACAGGCGCGGGCGGCGGCGGACGTGGTCATTGCCTCGATCTTCGTCAATCCGCTGCAATTCGGGCCCAACGAGGATCTGTCGCGCTATCCGCGTCCCATCGAAGCCGACCTGGCCAAGCTGGAGGCGGCGGGTGTGGATGCGCTGTTCCTGCCGTCGGTGGAGGACATGTATCCGCCGGGCGCATCGACTTTCGTTGAGGAATCCATGGTTTCGTTGCCGCTTTGCGGGGCGGAGCGGCCCGGGCATTTCCGCGGCGTGGCCACGGTGGTGCTGAAGCTGTTCAACCTGGTGCAGCCGCATCTGGCGGTTTTCGGGCAGAAGGATGCCCAGCAATGCGCGGTGATCGAGCGCATGGTGCGGGACCTGGACGTGCCGGTGGATATCCGGCGGGGGGCGATCGTGCGGGAGGCGGATGGCCTGGCGTTGAGTTCGCGCAACGTCTATCTGTCGCCAGAAGATCGGGCAGCCGCACCCCTTATTTATCAAAGCCTTAGGGCGGTCGAGGCGGCCTATTTCGATGGCGAGCACGATGCCGGAAAGCTGGCGGCGCTGGGCTTGGCGGTGCTAGCACGGTCGGAGCGGATCGTGCCGCAATATTGGGAGGTGCGGGACCCCGAAAGCCTCGGCGCCATCGCCAAGGTGGGGTCGCGCGGGGCGCTCCTGGCGGTGGCGGCGCATCTGGGCACGACGCGCCTTATCGACAATCTATTGCTGTCCCCGGGCAGTGCCGCAAAGGCAATTGGCTAGCAGACTGTGAACGCTCACGCCGAGGCCAGGGCGTTATTGCCAAAATAGCGCAGCGGGCGGATCTCGTAGGAGCCGGTACCCGGATTGGCGATGGCGAGACGTTTGGCGAAATCGAGTGCCTCGTCCATGTTGTCGCAATCGGCGACATAGAAGCCGAGAAATTGCTCCTTGGTTTCGGCGAAGGGGCCGTCGAAGACGACCGGGCCGCCGGAGCTCTTTTTCAGCGTCTTGGCTTCGTCGGTATTCCAGAGGCGGACGACCGGGCCGAGCTTGCCCTTTTCGCTCATGTCGGCCTGGACCGCGCCCAGCCGCTCCATGCAGGCGGCATCCTGCTCGGGCGTCCAGCGCGAGACTTCCTTTTCGTCGTTATAGCAGAGAATGGCATAGAGCATGGCAGCACCTTGTCACTGTGTCCTGCGGCTGTCTCGATGGCCGCTTCGGGTGGGGGAATATGGATCGGCTTTGCGCCTCAGGCAACGGGGAGCGCGGGGCGGCGGGCAATCGTGATGGTGGCGCCGATGGAAGCGACCATGATGGCGGCGATGCCGGCCACCTGTCCGAGACCGAGGGTTTCATGAAGGATGAGCAGGCCCGAAAGGGCCGCGAAGGCGGGCTGGCCGGACATGAGGATGCCGAAGAGCCGGGCCGGGATATGGGGCAGGGCCACCATGTCCAGGGCATAGGGAATGGCGCTGGAGAGCAGGGCGACGGCAAGGGCCAGCGGCAGGATGGCGGGGTCGATGAGGGCCGTGCCGGCGTCGGCGACGCCGAAGGGCAGGGCGATCACCGCGGCACTGGCGACGCCGAGCGCGGCGATGTGGGGGCCGCCGGCCCCATTCTTGCCGGACTGGCCGGCGCGCTGGCCGAAAATGATATAGCCGGCCCAGCAGGCCCCGGCGCAGAGGGCGAGGACGACGCCGAGCGGAGAAATATCGCCATTGCTCTCGCCCCAGGGCAGCAGCAGGGCGAAGCCGGCCAGGGCCAGGACGATCCAGAAGAAATCGAGCGGCTTGCGGGCGCCGAACAGCGCGACGGCCAGCGGGCCGGTAAATTCGAGGGCCACGGCGATGCCCAGGGGAATGTGTTCGAGCGCGGCATAGAAGAACAGGTTCATCGCCCCCATGGCGCCGCCATAGAGCAGGACGGCGCGCCATTGCGCCTTGTCGAGGCGGTGACGCCAGGGGCGGAAAATGGCGACGAGGACCAGGGCTGCGAGGGTCAGGCGCAGGGCGGTGGCGCCCTGGGCGCCGACCAGGGGGAACAGCATTTTGGCAAAGCTGGCCCCGGTCTGGGTGAAGACCATGCCGAGGGTGACGAGGAGGACGGGGAGCGCGATGGAGGAGGGCCGCACGGCACGGGCTTTCGGGGATAGGGATCAGTGGAACAGGCCGGTGCCCGCCGTATCCTTGTAGTGGATTTCGGCCGCGGCGAGGAGCGCCGGATCGAGCAGGCGCGCATTGATGCCCAGGGTTTCACGACCGGCCTTGCGCGGATGCCAATGGGTGAGGCAGCCGCAAGTGGCGCAGCGGTGGAAATCGACGTGCCTGCCGTTCCAGGCATAGGTGTCGGTCGGGGACGTCGCCGCGATACCGATTTCGGCAATCGGATAATAGGCCCAGAGTACGCCGTAGCGGCGGCAGAGGCTGCAATTGCACTGGGTGATCCGGGCCGGCGCGGCGGGGAGCCGGAGGGTCACGGCGCCGCAATGGCAGGTGGCGAGGATATCAGGCATGGCGGGGACCGCGTGGGGCTGGTTTTCGAGGGCTCGCATTGGCCTAGCTTGGGCAAGGGGTCGGGGCAAGGGGAGGGTGACGGAGGCGGTGGTTGGCGCGCTCGGCAATTGACCCGGCGCATTGCATCCTTTAGCGCTTGCTGACCGGAACAAAGGAGGAATCCATGGAATACCGCAATCTCGGCCGTTCGGGGCTGAAAGTCTCGGTGATGACCATGGGGACCATGACGTTCGGCGGCAGCGAGAAGGTGGGCAATACCAGTCGTGCCGATGCGGCGCGGCAGGTGGATATGTGTCTCGATGCCGGGATCAATCTCTACGACACGGCCAATGTCTACAATGCCGGGGTGTCGGAAGAAATCCTGGGCCAAATCCTGGCCGAGAACGGGCGGCGGCAGAAGGCGCTGGTCGCCACCAAGGTGCGGTTCAAGATGGGCACGGGGCCGAACGAGAGCGGCCTGTCGCGCCACCATATCGTCGAGCAGTGCAAGGCGAGCCTGAAGCGGCTCAAGACCGACGTCATCGATCTCTACCAGGTGCATGAATGGGATGGGCAGACGCCCATCGAGGAGACGATGGAGGCGCTGGACATGCTCGTGCGGCATGGGCATGTGCGCTATATCGGGTGCTCGAATTATTCGGGCTGGCATATCATGAAGGCGCTGATGGCCGCCGACAGAAGCCACAATGCCCGCTTCGTCTCTCAGCAAATCCATTATTCGCTGCATAGCCGCGACGCCGAATATGAACTGGTGCCGATCAGCCAGGACCAGGGCCTGGGCATCCTGGTCTGGTCGCCGCTGGCGGGCGGGCTGCTGTCGGGCAAATATCGGCGGAACAGCGAGCCGGAGAGCGGGCGGCATGTAGGCGGGTTCCGCGAGCCGCCGGTCTATGACTGGGACAAGCTCTACGCCGTCATCGAGGAAATCGTCGCCATTGCCGAAGAGCGGGGCGTGTCGGGCGCGCAGGTGGCGCTGAGCTGGCTGCTCGGCCGGCCGGGCGTGACCTCGGTAATCATCGGCGGGCGGAACGAGAAGCAGTTTGCCGACAATATCGCGGCGGCCGAGCTGGTGCTCAGCGCCGAGGAGAGGGCGCGGCTCGACAAGGCCAGCCTGCCGCCGCTGCTCTATCCCTATTGGCACCAGTCGTTCACCGCGCAGGACCGGCTGGGCAAGATCGACATGGACCTGATCGGGCCCTATGCGGAGGATTTCAAGCGTGGCTGACCTGGTGTTTCCCGCCGCCGAACCCGTGCTCGTCCCGGTCAGGGGCGGGGGCTTTTTTCCGGTGCGGCGCCTCTATTGCGTGGGGCGGAACTATGCCGAGCATATCCGCGAAATGGGCAATGACGAGCGCGAGCCGCCCTTCTTCTTCGACAAGCCGGCAGACGCGGTGCTGATCGGGGGCGCGGACATGGATTATCCGCCCGAGACGGCGGACCTGCACCACGAGATCGAGCTGGTCGTCGCCATCGGCAAGGCGGGCAAGAACATTGCCGAGAGCGCGGCGCTGGAGCATGTGTTCGGCTATGGCGCCGGGCTCGACATGACGCGGCGGGATCTGCAGGCCATTGCCAAGAAGGCGGGGCGGCCCTGGACCTTTGCCAAGGGGTTCGACCAATCCGCGCCCCTGGGCGCGCTGGCGCGGGCCGAGGAGATTGGGCATCCGGCGCGCGGCGCGATCACGCTGGACGTCAACGGCGTCGAGCGGCAGCGCGGCGATCTGGCGGAGCAGATCTGGACCGTGCCGGAAACCATTGCCTATCTCAGCCGCTTCGTGGCGCTGGAACCGGGCGACCTGATCATGACCGGCACGCCGGCCGGCGTGGGTGCGGTGGTGCGTGGCGACGTGCTGGACGGGGCCATCGAAGGGGTCGGCACGGTTTCGACCAGGCTCACCTGATGGCGCCGGTCTGGTCGAGCCAGCAGGATGCGGCCCTGGTGGCGGTTTCGGCCTGGCTCAAGGATCGCAACGGGCCTCAGGTGTTCCGCCTGTTCGGCTGGGCGGGGACCGGCAAATCGACGCTGGCGGTGCACCTGGCCCAGGACGTGCGCTCGGTGAAATATGCCGCCTTTACCGGCAAGGCGGCGATGGTGATGCGCAAGCGCGGCTGCAAGGGCGCGCAGACCATTCACAGTCTGATCTATACGCTGGTGAGCGAGAAGGAGGGCGAGCCGCGCTTCGTGCTCGACCCGGAAAGCCCGGCGGCCGACGCCGATCTCATCGTCATCGACGAAGTCTCGATGGTGGACGAGCAATTGGGGGCGGACCTGCTGTCCTTCGGGGTGAAGGTGCTGGTGCTGGGCGATCCGTTCCAATTGCCGCCGGTGCAGGGGGCGGGGTTCTTCATCAACGAGGAGCCCGACATCATGCTGACCGAAATCCATCGCCAGGCGGCGGACAATCCGATCATCCAGCTATCCATGGCGGTGCGCGAGGGCGGGCGGCTGGAGCATGGGCGCTATGGGGAAAGCCTGGTGGTCGGGCGCGACGCGGTGGATCGCGGCGCGGTGCTGGAAGCCGACCAGGTGCTGGTGGGGCGCAACAAGACGCGGCTGACCTATAATGATCGGTTGCGCGAATTGAAGGGCCTGCCCTTCCACGAGCCGGTCATGGGCGACCGCATGGTGTGCCTGCGCAACAATCCGCGCAAACGCCTGCTCAACGGGCAGATCTGGATCGTCACCGAAGTGACGCGGCGCAGCAACGGGAAATATTCGCTGTTGCTGGCCGATGACGAGGGCAAGGGGGAAACCCGCGTGCTGACCCACAAGGCCTTCTTCTCGGGCGAGGAGGACGCCATGAGCTGGCCGGAGCGGCGGCAATTCGACGAGTTTACCTTCGGCTATTGCCTGACCGTGCACAAGGCGCAGGGCAGCCAATGGGACAATGTCTATCTGTTCGACGAAAGCTTCGTGTTCCGCGAGGAACGGGCGCGCTGGCTCTATACGGGGATCACGCGGGCGGCGGAGAAGATCACGATCGTGAGCTGAGGGGGTGCGGGGCCCTTCCTTGGTCGCCCATGCGCAGTATCGGGGCTCTCGCACCCCCTTCCATCCTCCCCCGTTGAGAGGGAGGTGCTGCATCGCGTGTGGGCGGGATCGCGCCAAGGCCACCGGCCCGGCACCCTCCCCCTTGAGGGGAGAGCAAGCAGAGCTTGGGCCCGAAGGGCCCTAGCGGCGCTCGGGTGGGGGTGTCTGCCTGCCGTCGTAACACACCATTCCAGCGAAGCCGCAGCACCCCCTCCCAGCTTCGCTAGGCCTGCGGCCAAGCTGCGCTACCCTCCCCTCAAGGGGGAGGGTGGGATGGAGCCGCCCAATCGATGCTGACGTCCATAAGCCGTTCAGCCTCAGTTCAGTCAAACTTGATATGACCTATAGAGATTGCGCAGCGCCTGAGGCGCTTGCGCTCGGTTTTCTCTTGGCCCATCCTGAACAGACAGATCCCGGAGGCGCGCATGCACCATGATACCCCATTGATCTCCACGATCGTCGCGGGTCTGGTGCTGGCCTATATTTTCGGCATGATCGCCAATCGGTTCCGGCTGCCGCCGCTGGTGGGCTATCTGTTCGCGGGCATCCTGGTGGGGCCCTATACGCCCGGCTTCGTCGCCGACCAGGACCTGGGCGCGCAATTGGCCGAACTCGGGGTGATCCTCCTCATGTTCGGGGTGGGGCTGCATTTCTCGCTCAAGGACCTGATGAGCGTGCGGGCCCTGGCCATTCCGGGCGCCGTGGTGCAGATCGGCTTTGCGACGCTGCTCGGCGCGGGGCTGGGGCTGATGCTGGGCTGGTCGCTGGGTGGGGCGCTGCTGTTCGGGCTGGCGCTGTCGGTGGCGTCCACCGTGGTGCTGCTCAAGGCGCTGCAGGATCGGCGGCTGATCGAGAGCGAGCGCGGCCGCATCGCCGTGGGCTGGCTGATCGTGGAAGACCTGGCCATGGTGCTGGCTTTGGTGCTGGTGCCGGCCATTGCCGGGCTCTATGGCGCCGAGACCGGCCTTCACGATCCCTTCGTCTCCTTTGTCGAGCGGCTGTTGGGCACCTCGATCGGCATCTGGGGCGTGCTGGCGATCACCCTGGTCAAGGTGGCCGCCTTTGTCGGCTTCATGCTGGTGGTGGGGCGGCGGATCATTCCCTTTGCCCTGCATGCCACGGCCCATACCGGCAGCCGCGAATTGTTCCGGCTGGCAGTGCTGGCCATCGCGCTGGGCGTGGCGCTGGGCTCGGCCACCCTGTTCGGGGTGTCGCTGGCACTGGGAGCGTTCTTTGCCGGCATGATCCTCTCCGAAAGCGAGCTCAGCCATCGCGCGGCCAATGAAACGCTGCCGCTGCGCGACGCCTTTTCGGTGCTGTTCTTCGTTTCGGTGGGCATGCTGTTCGATCCGATGATCCTGGTCGAGCAGCCCTTCGCGGTTCTGGCGACGGTGTTCATCATCGTCATCGGCAAATCGCTGGCCGCCTTCGGCATCGTGCTGCTGTTCCGCCGGCCCTTGGGCACGGCTTTGACCATTTCGGCCTCGCTGGCGCAGATCGGCGAATTCTCCTTCATCCTGGCCAGCATGGGGATGGCGCTCGCCATCCTGCCGCGGGACGGGCAGGACCTGATCCTGGCCGGAGCGCTGATCTCGATCGTGCTCAACCCGCTGGTCTTCTGGGTCACCGATCGCATGCGGCCGGGGCTGGACGAGCGTTTCGGCGGGCGGCGCATGGAGCCGCTGGTCACCGAGCCGCTGGAGCCGTCCATGGCCGCGCAGGGGCCGGCGGTGACCGACATGCCGGGCACGGGCGCGGTGGATCGCGGCGCGCCGGGCGCCGACGACGACAGCGCCGAGCCCTCGGTGCAGCAGGGGCATATCGTGCTGGTCGGCTATGGGCAGGTGGGCCGGATCGTCGCTGCCGGCATCAAGGACGATGGCGGCGGCCTGGTGGTGATCGAGGATTCCGACCATGACGTGGCCGCGGCGCGGGCGGCAGGGTTCGAGGTGGTGTTCGGCAATGCGGCGCAGGCCGAGGTGCTGAAACTGGCCAATCTGCCCGCGGCGCGGGCGCTGCTGGTGGCCATTTCCAATGGCTTCGAGGCTGGTTCGGTCTGCGAGAGCGGGCGCAGGCTCAATCCCGATATTTCCATCATCGCCCGGGCCTATTCGGAGGAGGAGGAGAGCTTCCTGCGCGGGCTCGGCGCCTCGACGGTCATTCGTGGCGAGCAAGAAATCGGCCGGGGCATCCTGGCCTTCCTGCGGGCCGAGGCGGGACCGAGACTGCCCGTGGCGGAGAATATTCTGGCGCAGGTGGCAAGGAGCGAGGCGCCGGTCGTGGTGGCGCTGGAACCCATGGCCGTTGCGGAGCCGGCCGATATCGCCACGGTCGATGCGCCGCTGGTGACGGTGGAAGCGGCAGCGCCGGCCGAGGCGGACCCGGCGGCGGAGATGGCGGTGCCGCCGGCCAGTCTCGAGGTCGTGACGGAGGCTACCGAAGAGGTGTCCGGGAGTGCCGCGGATGCCGATGTCGCAGACGTGCCGGACGCGGCGGAGGCGGATTGGGATGATATTCCGGCGGTGCTGCGCGACAGGGCGGGTCCGGTCGTGCCCGAGGCCGAAGCGGAAACAATGGCCGAAGCCGAGCCGGCCGCCGCGGCCGAAGCGGCGGCGGATGCGGATGGCGATAGGGATGGCAATGCGGAAAGCGAAGCTGTAGAGGTCGTCGTGCCGTCGGTCGAGCCGGAACCAAGGGAGCGGGGCGGCAAGGGGAAGAGATGATTTCGCAGAAGGCCAAATATGCTCTGCGCGCGCTGGTTTCACTGGCGCGGGCCGGGCGCGGGGAAAGTCGCATGATCGGGGAAATTTCGCGCGAACAGGCGATCCCCAAGAAATTCCTCGAACAAATCCTGCTGGAGCTCAAGCGCGCCGGCTTCGTCACCAGCCGGCGCGGCCGCATGGGCGGCTATGAACTGGTCAAGGCGCCCGAAGAGATCATGTATGGGGAAGTGCTGCGGCTGATCGACGGACCGATCGCGCCTCTGCCCTGCCTCTCCAAGATCGCCTATCGCAAATGCGCCGATTGCCAGGACGAGAGTTCCTGCGAAATCCGCCACGTGTTCGAGCGGGTGACGCTGGCGACGCGGGCGGTGCTGGACCGGACGAGCCTGGCGGATTCGCTGAATCTGGAAGAATTGCCGGTCGAGGCGGCTTGAGGGGTGAGGCATCGCGCCTGGAGCGTCTCACGCCTGAGCTGAAACATCAGTAGACCTCACCCGGCTCTGCCAGGCGCTACGCGCCAGGCGACGCTGCCCTTTCCCCGGAAGGGCGAGGGGGCGCAGGAGCCTCAGGGCTTGATGAATTCTATCCGAAAACCACGGTTTTCTTGCCGTTGAGCATGACGCGGCTTTCCAGGTGGAGTTTGACGGCGCGGGCGAGGACGCGGCTTTCGATGTCGCGGCCGGCGGCGACGAGGTCATCGGGGCTCATGGCGTGGGTGACGCGGGCGGTTTCCTGCTCGATGATCGGGCCTTCGTCGAGATCGGGCGTGACGTAATGGGCGGTGGCGCCGATGATCTTGACGCCGCGCTCATGGGCCTGGTGATAGGGCTTTGCGCCCTTGAAGCTGGGCAGGAACGAGTGGTGGATATTGATCACCTGGCCGAAAAGCCGGGTGGAGAGATTGTCCGAGAGCACCTGCATGTAGCGGGCGAGGACGACGAGATCGGCGCCGCTGGATTTGACCAGGTCGAGCACCTGGGCCTCCTGGGCGGCCTTGGTGTCCTTGCTGACCGGCAGGTAATGATAGGGGATGCCGGCATCCTCGGCGATCCTGCGCGCATCTTCATGGTTGGAGATGATGGCGGCGACCTCGGCATCGAGCCAGCCGACGCGGATCTGGTAGAGCAGGTGCAGCAAGGTGTGGTCGAATTTGCTGACCATGATGACGATACGCCGGCGGCGGGCGGAATCGGCGAGCGCAGTCTTCATCTCGAAGCGCTCGATGGGCGATTTCAGCGCCTTTTCGATGGTTTCCCGGCTGACGCCCTCGGGGGCGGTGAAGGCCAGGCGCATGAAGAAGCGGCCGGTTTCCCTGTCCCAGAACTGATTGCTTTCGGCGATATTGGCGCCGAGGGCCGCCAGTTCGGTGGTGATGGCGGCGACGATGCCGGGGCGGTCGGCACAGGACAGGGTCAGGACGAAGTTGGCCGCGGGCATTGCTGCCTCCATTGAACAGGTCGGCAGGGATATCAACGGGCGCGGGGGTTCCGTCAAGTCTGGAGCGGCACGAGGACGCCAAAACGTCTCGCATTTGACGGGAGCGTCAGGCTTTCGGCGTTCCCGACCTCGTGGTTCGACAAACTCACCATGAGGTCTCCGATCTTTCGGGACAAAAGAAACAGAAAAGGGCCACTCCTGCGAGCGGCCCTTCCCTGAGTTTATCGGCCTTGAGGGCCAGGAGGTGTGTGCTTGTTAGCCGAGATCACTCCCAGTCAACACACGAAAACCCAGACCTTCCTCAAGAGCCAAAATCTCATAAGACACTGGATCACCTCCTTTGCATTGGTTGAACATGGGGGAAGTGTGCGCCCGATTTCCGGACCTGTCTAGTCACGAAAGATTTGGAGGGCATTGCCCGGTACGTGATCGTACCCTTCCCTTGCGGAGAGGGTTGGGGGAATCTTACGCTCGAACGTGGGGGCTCCCGCCCCCTCCCAGCGTCGCTAAGGCCCTTCGGGCCAAGCTGTGCTGCCCTCCCCGCAAGGGGAGGGTGGCAAGGAGCGGTGATATTGCGACTAGGCGCGCGCCTTCTTGGGGCGCGCGCGCAATTGGATGATGGTGGCGATCAGCACGCCGATGGCCACGATGCCGATAATGATGGTGGCGAGCGCATTGACGTCGGGGGAGACGCCGAGGCGGACCTTGGAAAAGATCACCATGGGCAGGGTGGACGACCCGGGGCCGGAGACGAAGCTGGCAATGACCAGGTCGTCGAGCGACAGGGTGAAGCCGAGCAGCCAGCCCGAGACCAGGGCCGGGGCGATGATGGGCAGGGTGATATCGAAGAAGGTGCGCACGGGCGAGGCGCCGAGATCCATGGCGGCCTCTTCCAGGCTCCGGTCGAAATCGGAGAGGCGCGACTGCACCACCACGCAGACATAGGCGGTGCAGAAGGTGGCGTGGGCAATGACGATGGTGAGGATGCCGCGACCCTGCGGCCAGCCCAGCATGCTCTCCATGGCCACGAAGAGCAGTAGCAGGGAGAGGCCGGTGATGACATCGGGCATGACCAGGGGGGCCGAGACCATGCCGGAGAACAGGGTGCGGCCGCGGAAGCGGCGGAAGCGCACCAGCGCCACGGCGGCCAGGGTCCCCAGCACCAGGGCGATGGTGGCGGCGATGGCGGCGATCTGCAGGCTCAAAATGGCAGCATTGATCATCTGCGGATCGCGGAACAATTCGCCGTACCATTTGAGCGAGAAGCCGGTCCAGACGGTGACCAAGCGGTTCTCGTTAAACGAGAACAGGACCAGGCTGACGATGGGCGCATAGAGAAAGGCGAAGCCGAGAACGGCGGCAATGGGCAGAAACCAGCCACGACGCAGCATATTACTTCTCCACCACGGCGCCCTGGGCGCGTTGCAAGAGCATGATGGGCACGACGACCACGACCAGCATGGCCACGGCCACGGCGGCGGCGCGGGGCCAATTGGTAGCCGAGAAGAATTCATCCCAGAGCACGCGGCCGATCATCAGGGTCTCGGGCCCGCCGAGCAGGGAGGGAATGACGAATTCGCCGATGGCCGGGATGAAGACCAGCATGGAGCCGGCGACGATGCCCGGCAGGGACAGCGGCAGGGTGATCGAGAGGAAGGTGCGCACGGGCCGCGCGCCCAGATCCGCCGAGGCTTCGAGCAGGGAGGCGTCGAGCTTCACCAGATTGGTATAGAGCGGCAGGATCATGAAGGGCAGGTAGGTATAGACCAGGCCGACATAGACGGCGAAATCGGTCTGCATCATCACCAGGGGCTCGATGCCGAACAGGCCGAGAAACTGGTTGATGACGCCGTTGCCGCGCATGAAGCCGGTCAGCGCATAGACGCGCAGCAGCAGCGAGGTGAAGAAGGGCAGGATGACCAGCATCAGGAGGATATTGCGCCAGGGCCCGGGGGCGCGGGCAATGGCATAGGCCATGGGATAGCCGATCAGCAGGGTGATGATGGTGGCGATGAAGGCAATGCGGATCGAGGACAGATAGGCCGCGACATAGAGATTGTCGGTAAAGAGGCGAATGTAATTGTTGAGGTGCAGCGTGAGCTGCACCGTGCCTTCCTCGCTGGTCAGCAGTGGGGAAAAGGGTGGGCGGCCGAATTGCTTGGTGGCCAGGGAAATGCCGAAGACCACGAAAAGCGGAATGAGGAAGAAGACCAGCAGCCAGAGCAGCGGCGCGGCAAGCACCAGCATGCGCCCGGTAATGCCGACCCTGGCCAGGCGCTTTTCCACCGCGTTCCACGGACGCAGGCGGCGCGGCGGGGGATAGGTGGGCTCGTGGGTGTTGGTCATGATTGTGCTCCGCTGCCGGTGGCGAACGCGATGCGCGCCCTCTCCCTGGGGGGAGAGGGTTGGGGTGAGGGGGCCTTTCGGCAAGTGAGCGAGCGGAAGGCCCCCTCACCCGGCGCTGCGCGCCGACCTCTCCCCCAGAGGGAGAGGTGGCCTGCGGCCATTTCGTGCCTTGCCGTCATACCGTCAGCACCGAGCCGGCATTGTCGTCCCAGGTGACGAAGACCTGTTCGTCCCAGGTGATGGCGTCGGGATTGCCGCGCACATTGTTGGTCTGGCTGACGCGGATGCGTTTGCCGCTTTCGAGGGCGACCTGATAGACCGAGATATCGCCGAGATAGGCGATTTCCTCGACAATGCCGGTGGTGACATTGGCGTTGAAGGGGTTTTCCGGCTTTTCGCGGGACAGCGCCATCTTTTCGGGGCGGATGGCCCACCACAGGATCTGGTCGGGGGCGCAATCGACGCCGTGGCCGACATAGATGTCGCAGCCCAGCTCGGCCGAGCGGATGCGCACGTGATCGGGCTCGTCCTCGGTGACGGTGCCTTCCACCATGTTGACCGAGCCGATGAAGCCGGCGACGAAGCGGGAATTGGGGAATTCGTAGATGTCGGTGGGCTCGCCGATCATGGCGATCTCGCCCTGGTTCATCACCCCGATGCGGGTGGCCAGGGTCATGGCCTCTTCCTGGTCGTGGGTGACGACGATGAAGGTGACGCCGAGCTGTTCCTGGATCTTGACCAGTTCGAACTGGGTCTCCTCGCGCAGCTTCTTGTCGAGCGCGCCGAGGGGTTCGTCGAGCAGCAGGAGCTTGGGCCGCTTGGCGAGGGCGCGGGCCAGGGCGACGCGCTGGCGCTGGCCGCCGGACAATTGGTGGGGCTTGCGCTTGCCGTAATCCTGGAGCTTGACCAGGGCCAGAAGCTCGGCGACGCGGGCGTCGATCTCCGCCTTGGGCAGGTGGTCGCGCTTGAGGCCATAGGCGATGTTCTGTTCCACCGACATATGCGGGAAGAGCGCATAGGACTGGAACATCATGTTGACCGGCCGGTTATAGGGCGGCACGTCGGTCATGTCCTGGCCGTCGATCTCGATGATGCCCGAGGTGGGGGTCTCGAAGCCGGCCAGCATGCGCAGCAGCGTCGACTTGCCCGAGCCGGACCCGCCCAGGAGACAGAAGAGCTCGGAGCGGTAGATATCGAGCGAGACGTCATGCACCGCCGAGACGTCGCCGAATTTCTTGGTGACGTTGCGAATACGCACGAAGGGCTTGTTGTTGGCACTATCGCGCCAGGGGCGGGTGTCGATAGCCAATTGCGGTTTCTTTGCCATGAGCGCTCTGCCCGAAAGAGTGAAGGGGCGGCTCGGTGCCGCCCCTTGTTGAGACTTACTGGCCCGTTTTGATGCGGGTCCAGGTGCGGGTCAAGGTCTCTTCGTAATCGGGCGTGTGCGCCTGCATCACGAAGGCCTTCTCGATGGTCTCGGCGGGCGGATAGATGCCCGGATTGGACTTGACTTCCTCGTCCACGAATTCCAGCGCCGGCAGGTTGGGATTGGCGTAGTAGACGTAATTGGTGATGGCCGCGACCACCTCGGGCTCGAGGATGTAGTTGATGAACTTGTGGGCATTGTCCGGATGGGGAGCATCGGCGGGAATGGCCAGGAAGTCGAAGAGGGTCGCCGCGCCTTCCTTGGGGATCAGATACTCGATCTCGACGCCCTCGGCGGCATTGTCGGAGGCGATGAAGACGTCGCCCGAATAGCCCAGCGCCAGGCAAATCTCGCCATTGCCCAGGTCATCGATATATTGGGACGAATGGAAATAGCGGATCGAGGGCTTGATGGAGTTCATCAATTCCTCGGCCTTGGTCAGGTCCTCGCTCGATTCCGAATTGGGATCGAGGCCGAGATAGTGGAGCGCTATACCCATGACCTCGGAGGGGCTGTCGAGCACGGCGACGCCGCAGGACGCGAGCTGGCCGACGATTTCGGGATCGAACAGCAGGTCCCAGCTGTCGATGGGGGCGTCGGCGCCGAGTGCGGCCTCCACCTTGGCGGCGTTATAGCCCAGGCCGATCGTGTTGATCATGTAGGGCACGGCATGGGCATTGTCGGGATCCTGCGCGGTGGCGGTGGCCATGACGGCGGGATCGAGATTGGAAAGATTGGTCAGCTTGGACTTGTCGAGCGGCAGGATCAGGCCGGCCTTGATCTGGCGTTCGAGGAAATTGCCCGAGGGCACGACGATGTCGTAGCCGGAATTGCCGGCGAGCAGCTTGGCGTCGACGATCTCGTTGGTGTCGTAGACATCGTAATTGACCTTGATGCCGGTCTCCGCCTCGAAATTGGCGATGGTGTCCTCGGCGATGTAATCGGACCAATTATAGACGTTGAGGACGGGCTCCTCCTGGGCGATGGCGGGGCTGGCGGCCAGCAGAGCGCCCAGGGCAATGGCGAGCGACTTTTTCATGTTGGTAGTCTCCTGTGGGGACCGGATGGAGGCAAGTGGCGTCCTTATGGACGGCCGGTTCGACGCGCGAGGCGCCCTTCCGCGGAAAGAGCCGCGGCTCAGCCCCGGGGGCTCATCTTTGAGAACCCGGAATGGTGGAAAACGGAAACTGAATCAGGGCGCCGGCGTCGCGCCCGGAGGCGGCCGGCAAATTCGCTGCAATCTGCCCGGAGCCGGGCGCACATCGAGGCGCGCGGGGCGCACCATCAACAATGGACGTGGTCAGCGAAGTGCCCTTTCCCTCATCAATGGCGGGCAAATTATCGCCAAAACCGGGGGGCTACAAGGGATTGTTACACATTCCCCGCAGCACTTGACCCCGGTGTTGCGCGGGCGCACAAGCGGGGCAAATCGCCTGCCGCGACGGCGGCCGGGCCCCCTCTTTCGGAGTTTTCCATGTCTGTGCAATCCTATCTCTCCCTTTCGCCCGAGGTCGCGGGTGCCCTTTCGGCCGGCAAGCCCGTGGTGGCGCTGGAATCGACCATCATCACCCATGGCATGCCCTATCCGCAGAATCTGAGCATGGCGCGGGAAGTGGAGGACGTGGTGCGCGCCAATGGCGCGGTGCCGGCGACCATCGCCATCATGGACGGCAAGCTCAAGGTGGGCGTTTCCGGCGAGGACCTGGAAGTGCTGGCCCGGGAAGGCCACAAGGCGGCCAAGGCCAGCCGGCGCGACATGGCGAGCCTGCTCGCCAACGGCGTCATGGCCGGCACGACCGTGGCCACCACCATGCAGATCTCGGCCCTGGCCGGCATCAAAATCTTCGCCACGGGCGGCATTGGCGGGGTGCATCGGGGGGCCGAGGCGAGCTTCGACATTTCCGCCGATCTCGAGGAACTGGGCCGCACGCCGGTGGCGGTGATCTGCGCCGGCGCCAAGTCGATCCTCGACATCGCCAAGACGCTGGAAGTGCTGGAGACCAATGGCGTGCCGGTGCTCGGTTTCGGCACCGACGACTTCCCTGCCTTCTGGGCGCGGGAAAGCGGGCACAAGGTGGACCAGCGCTTCGATGACGCGGCAGGGATTGCGCGGATGCTGACCATTCAATCCGATCTCGGCATGGGGGGCGTGCTGATCGCCAATCCCATTCCCGAGGAAGATGCCTGGGAGGCTTCGGCCATCGAGGGCTTCATCACACAGGCGCTGGCCGATGCGGATGCGCAGGGGATCAAGGGCAAGGCCGCGACGCCGTTCCTGTTGCAGCGCATGTTCGAATTGACCGGCGGCAAGTCGTTGGAATCCAACATCGCGCTGGTCAAGAACAACGCGAAAGTGGCGGCCGATATCGCCGTGGCCCTGGCCGGAAAGCGCGCATGAGCGCTCGGGTCCTGGTCGTCGGCGATGTGATGACCGATATCATCGTGCGCCCCGAGGGTCCCCTGGTCATCGGCTCGGACCGGCGCGCGGAAATCCGTCACAGGCCGGGTGGCTCGGGGGCGAACCAGGCCGTGTGGCTGGCCGCTGCCGGGGTGGAGGTGCTGTTCGCGGCCCGGGTGGGCACGAGCGACCGCGCCATGTACGAGAACTATTTCCGGGGCCGCGGCGTCGTCCCGGTCCTGGCGGGCGATGACGAGATGCCCTCGGGCGTGCTGGTGACGCTGGTGGATCCGGGCGGCGAGCGCAGTTTCCTGACCGACAGGGGCGCCAATCTGCACCTGTCGGGCGCCGATTTGGCGGAAGAGCTGCTGGACGGGGTCGGGCTGGTCCTCGTGTCCGGCTACAGCTTCTTTGCCGCCGGGCCGCGCAAGGCGGTGCAAAGGCTGCTGGCGGCGGCGCGGGCGCGCGGCACAGCGATTGCCATCGACCCGGCCTCGACCGGCTTTCTCGACGAAGTGGGGCCGGGCCGGTTCCGCGACTGGGTGGGGCCGGCCGACTGGCTCTTCGCCAATGAGAGCGAAGCGGAAATGCTGGGCGGCCATGCCGATCTCGATGCGCAATTGGCCGATCTCGGTGGCCAGTTCGGCCATGTGGTGATCAAGCGCGGTCGGTTCGGCGCGGCGCTGGGGGATCGGGCGGGCGTGACGCTCAGCCTGCCGGCACCGCTGGTCAAGGCGGTGGACAGCACCGGGGCGGGCGACGCCTTCGCAGCCGGTTTCATCGCCGCCCTGATGGATGGCGAAAGCCATGAGACCTGCCTGAAAAAGGGCATCGAGGGGGGCGTGGCCGCGGTGCAGTTCGTGGGCGGGCAGCCGCAATAGCGGGTGGGTTTGGGGGCGCCGTTCATCGTGCCTGCCGGCACCCTCCCAGCTTCGCTCTCTCCCTCTTGAGGGTGAGAGAGGCAAAAGAGCATCAAAGCCAATGCGGATCGTCACCCTCTGGCCTGACCCGAGGTTTCTCTGTTTTTGGGTGCATCGCAAACGCCCTCGGGTCAGGCCGAGGGTGACGATCCGGGGGTGGGAGTGGTTCAGCTATGGCCCCCTCCCTAGGACCCTCCTCTTCAGCGGGCGATTGCCGCCGGCGCCGAGGGTGGTTTGCCGCGCTGGATGGCGGCGGTGACCAATTGGCGGATTTCGGCTGGCTGGTGGTGGCCGAAAATCTCCAGATATTCCACGCCGGCCCGGCGCAGGGCCTCGCGCTTGACGGCGTCGCGGGCCGGGGCGTCGCCCTGGAAATGGCCATTGCCCTGGTGCTCGATGGCCAGGATGGGGAAGCCGAACGTGTCGATGATCAGCATGTCGAGCCGTTTGGAATTGATGCAGCGAAACGCTTCGGTGTCGGGGGAGGAGAGGATTTCGCCCATGCTGGTCTGCGCCATGAGGCGATAGCCGGGGCCGCATTTCGGCAGATGGGCTTCGATGGTGCGGAAGAGGTCGAATTCGGCGCGGGAGAGCAGACGCTGCCTGTCGAAGCGGGAGCGCATGACGATGCGCAATTGGTCTGAGGCATCGATGGGCGTCGAACGCCGCTGCCGGGTCAGCAGGCGCAGAAGGCCGAGCAGCAGGGCCAATCCCAGGATTGACAGGGGCAGCAGATCGTCCATCCCGGCGCCTCAAAGCGAGAACTTTTCGGGAACAGAATTGCCGCCGCCGCGCCGGATTGTCAATCGGGGCCGGGGGTGGCCATGCAGGTGGATTGCCCGGACGCGCCGGGCAATGACGGTTGGGCGGATCAGTGATCCTCATGGGCGTCGGCGACGCCGAGGCGCCAATAGCCGGCGGCTTTGACATATTCGGGATTGAAGCCGCGGCTTTCGGTGAGATGGGCGCGGACCGACTTGGCCATGCCGACTTCGCCGGCAATATAGGCATAGGCGACGCCCTCGGGGAACCTTGCGGCGCGGGCGGCGTCGAGCACGAGGCTGGTGGTGCCGGCGGGAGCGCCGTTGCGATGCAGATAGGTGAGGGTGAGATCGGCCTCGGTGTCGAAACGCTGCTCCTCGGCGGCATTGTCGACCTCGATCAGGGCGAGGACCCTGGCGCCGGCCGGCAATTCCTCGATGCGGCGGCCGATGGCGGGCAGGGCGGTTTCGTCGCCGGCCAGCAGATACCAGTCGAAGGCCATGGGAATGACCAGCGAGCCGCGCGGGCCGCCGATCACCAGGGTTTTTCCCGGCGCCGCGGCGGCGGCCCAGCTGGCGGCGGGACCATCGCCATGCAGCACGAAGTCGAGCTCGATCCAGCCCTGGGCGATGTTCCAGAAGCGCGGGGTGTAATCGCGCATCTCCGGCCTGGTGCCGGGCGGGAATTCAGCGCCGTTCGGGCCGATGGGCGGCAGCAGGGGCGTCACGCCCTCGGGGAAGAAGAAGGCCTTGATGTGGTCGGCATGACCGGGCGAGGCAAAGCCTTCCAGATCGCCCTCGAGGCGGATGCGGCGCATCAGCGGGGTGATGTCGGTGATTGCGGTGACCGTCAGCAGGCGCAGGCGGGTGTCGTGGCGGACGCGCCGGGCCGCGCGCGGATCGATGGTCTCGGTCATGTCTTATCCTGATAAATCTAGTCAGCAAATACGCCATGCCCATGGCGAAGGCAAGCCGCCAGCACCGGAGCGAGATAAATGGCCGCCGGGGCTCGCCTCGGGGTGGGGCGGCCTATATAGGCAGGCGGTCCCGCCCCGCGCCGTTTCCATCATGCATCCGCTGCTTTCCCGATATATTGCCCGCCACGAGCCACGCCATGACTGGCGCATTCATGCCAAATCCGTCGCCGGAACCACGGCCAGCGTCACCCTGATCGGCTGGTTTTCGGCGGTGACCGGGCTGCCGCTGCTGCTGGCGCCGCTGGCGCCCACGGCGCTGCTGATGTTCAGCCAGCCCGAATCGCCGGGGGCGCAGCCGATCAATATCTTCGCCGGCTATCTGGTGGGCACGATCATGGCGGTGCTGGCCATGCAGGTCGTGCCCGAGCCCTGGTGGCTGGCGACGCTCTGCGTGGGGCTGACCATGCTGATCATGCTGGTGCTGCGAGTGACCCATCCGCCCGCCGCGGCGGTGCCGCTATTGGCCTATTCCGGGCCGGTCGAGCCGCTGACGCTATTCGCCGTCCTCTTCCTCGCCTGCACGCTGCTGGTGCTGGTGGGGGTGATCGTGCATCGCCTGCCGCCGCGCAGCCGCTATCCGCTGCCGCTGGTCGAGGAAATCGACGGGGAATAGGCGCGGCTAGTAGCCGAGCATCCGGTCTTGCTCCTGGCGCAGGGCATAGAGCCGGGTGCTGGTATCGGGCCGGGTATTGGCGCTGGTGAGCAATTCGCCCTTGGAAATCGGCGCCGTCACCTTGCCGCCTTCGAGCAGGCCGACCGGCAGGGCACCAAGGGCCTGGGCATCGGTGACTTTCATGGCATAGGACCGGTAGCAGGTCTCCCCGATGGCATCGAGAGCGTCGCCCGGCTTGAGGTCGCGCTTGGCGACGGCGCAGACTTCGGCCACCGGACGGGGCAGGGGCACCATGTCGGGCTTGCCGGTCAGCATGATGCGGGCGCAGGTCAGGGGGACTTCGAGGCTCGTCAGGTGATAGGGGCGGAAGAAGGCGTAATAGGGCCCATGGCCGATATGGAGATCGTCCATGCGCTCGATGATGCGGGGATGTTCGGCCTTGACGATGACGAAGACGCCGGGCGCCACGCCCTTGCCGATGGTGAAATCGACGACGCCGGAGGAATTGAGGATGCCGCCATCGGCCTTGGGGATCAGGACCTTGGCCATGTCCTCGCGATTGGTGGCGGGGCCGTGCATGCCGGGCACGTCGGGGAGGAGGCCGGTGGCATTGGCGATGGCGGTCATTTCGACGGCGGTTTTGGAGCCATCGACGAATTCGACCAGCATGCGCGGGTTCATGTTCCGGCGCGTGGCTTCCTCATGGTAATCGTCGGGCACGGCGTCGTGCTTCAAGGGATTGTTCTTGCCCTTGCCGGCGGCGACGATGTCGAGGCCCAGGGCGGAGACGAATTCGATCAGCTCCATGCAGGAGCTCGGCTCGTCGCCCGCGCCGACCGAATAGACGACGCCCAGCCTGTCGGCCTGGGCCTTCAGATAGGGGCCTATGGTGACGTCGGCTTCCACGTTCATCATCACCAGATGCTTGCCATGTTCCATGGCAAGCAGATCGTAGTCGGCGGCGACGCCCGGCTTGCCGGTGGCGTCGATGACGACGTCGATATTAGGCGTGGTGACCAGGGTTTCGGCGGAGGTGACGGCGATCTTGCCTGCCTCGATGGCGGCACTGGCCTGGGCGGGGCTGTCGGCGATACGACCCATGGAAGCGTCGCCGTCATAGGCGATCTTCATGGCGTCGAGCGCGGTATGGGGCCGGCGGGTGGCGATGGCGGCCATGTCGATGCCCGGCATCAGGCTCATCTGGGTGACGAGATCGGTGCCCATCTCGCCCGAGCCGATGACGCCGACGCGAATGGTCTTGCCCTCGGCGGCGCGGGCAGCGAGGTCACGGGCAAGGCCGGTCAGGGCGATTTTGGGAGGCATGGCGGTTCCGATCCAAGTGTCGGGGATGCGATAGCGCCGCGGCGGGGCGGGGGCAAGGCTTTCAAGCGGCCAAGGCCTTGTTGGTGGATGAGGGCTGGGGCGGTCGCCGGCATTTGGGGGCCAGCCCTGCGAGCGTGGCGCTCCGGGCCTATGCCTCTCCAGTCGCGCCACTGGCGCGCCTGGCCCCTTCGGGGACGGGGCATAGTTAGCACTTCTTAAACCGTTGGCGCTGAATATGCCGGGCGGAGAGGGACTCCGGGGGCGAGCCGTCATGGCCAAGCAAAGCACAAGAGCAGTGGCGCTGCCAGCGATCATCGATCTCGACGCCATCGACGCGATCCGCGACCAGCTCGCCGAGGCGCTGGACGAAGGCGCGGTGCTGGTGGATGCGGGCGGGGTGGAGCGCGTGTCGACCAATGCGCTGCTGCTGCTGGTCAGCGCCGCCGAAACGGCCCGGAGAAACCATTTTGACTTCGGCATTGCGACGCCGAGCGCGGCCATGCTCGCCGCGATCGAGCGGCTGGGCCTCGGCGCCCAGTTTTCAGGGATGATGAGACAATGACCTTGCGCGTACTGACGGTGGACGATTCGCGAACCATCCTGGCCATGCTGCATCACACGCTGTCCAATGCGGGTTTCGAAGTGCTGCAGGCCGAGGACGGCAAGCAGGGGCTCGACCTGCTCAAGGCCGAGAGCGTCGACGTGGTGATCACCGATATCAACATGCCGGTCATGGACGGAATCGAGTTCATCAAGAACGTACGCGCCACCGGCCAGCACAATTCGCTGCCCATCCTGATCCTCACCACCGAAACCAGCCAGGACAAGCGCGACCAGGGCAAGGCCGCGGGCGGCACCGGCTGGATCGTCAAGCCGTTCGACCCGGAAAAGCTGATCTCGGTGATCCAGCGCGTCGTGCATTGACCAGAACCGGACCCAGAAGGGTTGGATAGGCGTAGATGAGTGATCTCGACGACTTTAAGGCCACCTATTTCGACGAATGCTCGGAGCTGCTCACCGAGCTCGAAGAGCAATTCGCCGCCATCGAGGCCGGCGAGCGCGATGCCGACAGGCTGAACGCGGTTTTCCGCGCCATCCATTCGATCAAGGGCGGCGCCGGCGCTTTCGGCTTTTCGGCCATGGTGGGCTTTGCCCATGCCTATGAAACCCTGCTCGATTATGTCCGCGACGGGCGGGTGGAGCTTACCGACGAGGTGGTGAGCCTGTGCATCCGGGCCAATGACATCGTCGCCGATCACGTCAATGCCGCCCAGTCCGGGGACGATCTGCCGGCCGATTACGGCGCCGATGAGAAGGCGCGCTTCGATGCCCTGGCGCGCGGCGACAGCGCCGAGGACGAGGAAGGCGAGCCGATCGAGGATTTCGATATCGAGTTCACCCCCGTCATGGTCAATCTGGACGCCCCGGCATCGGGCGAGGCCCCGGTGGCAGACGCTTTCGAGGCGCCGCCGATGCAGGCCGAGACGGGAAGCTGGGAAATCCGCTTCACCCCGCATCGGGCGCTCTATGCCCGTGCCAACGATCCGCTGCTGCTGTTCCGCGAACTGGCGGCCTTGGGGCGAATGCAGGTGGTGGCGCGGCTGGGCGAGGTGCCCCCGCTGTCCGACTTCGAGCCCTTTGCGGTCTATTGCTCCTGGGAGATCACGCTGTCGGCGCCGGAATTGAGCGAAGCGGCGATCCGGGAAGTGTTCGAATTCGTCGACGGCGATTGCGACATCGTCATCGCCCAGGCCGGGTCCGCTCCTTTTGCCGGGGCCTCATTCGAGGATAGCCCGGCTGTCGAAGCCGCCGCAGCGGCGCAGGACGAGCCGGACCTATCGAGCCTGCTGGCCCTCACCGAGGACGAGATGAACGGGGGACCGCTGGTGGCGGATCTGCCCGAGCCCGTGGCGCCGCCCGAAGACTTTGCGCCCGAACCCGAGGCGGCGCCGGCCGGCGCCCAGGACGCGTTCGAGGAAGCGCCGGCGCTGTCCTTCACGGCCCTGGCCGAAGCCATCCAGCCCGCCCCAGCCCCGCAGGCGGCCAAGCCCGCCATGCCGGCGGCCAAGGCGCTGCCGGCCGCGGGCGAGGGCGATGAGGGCCATCGCAGCGTCGGCGTGCAATCGATCCGCGTCGATCTCGACAAGGTGGATCGCGTGGTCAACATGGTGGGCGAACTGGTCATCACCCAATCCATGCTGACCCAGCAGATGGATGAGACGCTGCGCGCCCGCTATACCGAATTGGTGCGGGGGCTCGAAGTGCTGGCCCAGACCACGCGGGGCCTGCAGGATTCGGTGATGGCGATCCGCGCCCAGCCGGTCAAATCGGTGTTCTCGCGCATGCCGCGGCTGGTGCGGGAACTGGCGAGCAAGACCGGCAAGAAGATCAAGCTTGAAACGATCGGCGAGAATACCGAGATCGACAAGACGGTCATCGAGCAGCTTTCCGATCCGCTGACCCATATGATCCGCAATTCGGCCGATCACGGCATCGAGGATCCGGCAAGGCGGCTGGCCGCCGGAAAGGGCGAGACCGGCACGATAAGGCTGTCGGCGGAGCAGGCGGGCGGCAATATCCTCATCATCGTCGAGGACGACGGCGCCGGCATCAATCGCGAGCGCGTGCTGAAGCTGGCGCGCGACAAGGGGATCGTGGCGCCCGAAATCACCCCGACCGACGAGCAGATCGACCAATTGATCTTCGCCCCGGGCTTTTCGACCGCCGAGGCGGTCAGCGACATTTCCGGGCGCGGCGTCGGCATGGACGTGGTGCTCTCCAATATCAAGAAAATCGGCGGCTCGGTGCATGTCCGGAGCTGGACCGGCAAGGGCACGCGCATGACGCTGCGCCTGCCGCTGACACTGGCCGTGCTCGACGTCATGTTGGTCAAGGTCGGCGGCGGTCCCTATGTGGTGCCGCTCTCCTCGATCGTGGAAACCATGCAATGCTCCAGGGCCAATTTCGAGCGCGTGCCCTCGGGTGGACGGGTGCTGCAGGTGCGGGGCGAATATGTACAGGTCATCGATCTGGGCCAGCGGTTCGGCCTGCCCAATGCGGTGGCGGCCGAGGAGCAGTTCGTGGTGCTGTGCGAGACCGAGGGCAGCCAGAAGGTGGCTTTGGTTGTGGACGATATCATCGGCCAGCAGCAGGTGGTCATCAAGAGTCTCGAAGAGAATTTCGAGCGCGTGGACGGCATTGCCGGCGGCACCATCCTGGGCGACGGCAATGTGGCGCTGATCGTGGACGTGCAGGGCCTGCGCAGCACCCATATCCATCAGAATGCGGCCTGATTTGCGGGCCTGGTGTTAAGACATTGGCGTCATCTGGCGCGATAGAGTGAATGAGCTGCCCAGGACGGGCATTGGAAAGGCAGAGAAATGGAAGCCCTTAGCCTTCGCGACGACATGAGCGACAAGAGTGCCGCTGCCGGGCAGAACAGCCTGCAGCTGATCGCCTTTTCCATCGGCGAGCAGACCTATGGGGTCGAAATCACGACGGTGCGCGAAATCCGCGCCTGGAACGGCGCGACGCCCCTGCCCAATACAAGAGAATTCGTGCGCGGCGTCATCAATCTGCGCGGCACGATCGTGCCGATCTTCGACCTGCGCGCCCGCTTCGGCGACGGCCAGACCGCGCCCACCAAGAACCATGTCGTGGTGGTGATGAGCGTCGGCGACAAATGGGTCGGGATCCTGGTCGATGCGGTGAGCGACATCCTCACCGTCAATCGCGACGACATCCACAACGTGCCCGAGGGCAATGCCATCGACACCGAATTGCTCAACGGCATCGTCACCCATGACAATCGCATGGTCGGGCTCATCGACCTGCATGCCGTGGTGACCGGCGCGAAGATGGATGGCTAGGGCCGGTTCACCGCAATGGAATTTTGAAGGGCGCCCCGGGCGCCCTTTTTATTTTGGGCCGTTTCTATCGTGCTCATCGCCACCCTCGGGCCGGAGCCGCCGCCTTGGGGTGTGGTGGCAGGCCCTCGGGTCGGGCCCGAGGGTGACGAGTTGTGGTTGGGGCTGGATCGTTCGACAACGCGATGCGGCACCCTCCCCCTTGCGGGGAGGGCAAACAGAGCTTGGGTCCGCGAGGGCCTAGCGGCGCTCGGGAGGGGGACGGGCGGCAGGGTGTAGTGTTGGACACTAGAGATAGGTGGAATGGACCGGGGGCTGGTCCTGCCGGTCGGCGATGCCGTTTTCGTAGATGATGGGCACGGCGGCGAGATCGGCTTCGTCCACATTATCGAGGCTGGCGAGGTTGAGGGCGTAGAACCAGCCGTTGAAAGGCGCCATGTCGAGATAGCCTTTGGAAAAGAGCTGCACCCCGCAATGGCGGCAGAAGCGGTGGTGAATATGGTCCTCGGGCCATTGCGAATCGGGGGCGCGGTAATCGGCCAGGTCCGCTTCGCCCGAGAGCAGGCGGATATCGTCGGTGCCGACAAAGCTCTTCCAGTAGCGGGTCTTGCGGCAATAGGTGCAATTGCAGCGCTGGCTGGGGGAGGCGAGGTCGACATCGGCCTCGAAATGCACCGCGCCGCAATGGCAGGAGCCCTTATAGGTCTTCTTCATGCTTATTTCTCCTCCCGGGTGGCGAGATAGGCCGCTTCCTTGTCGATGCATTCGCTCCAGCCGTCGCGATGGCTGTCGCGCTCGGCACTGTCGGCGAAGGGGCCCTGGCGGAAGTGCTGGAGGGTGACGCCATCGACCTCGCGCCAGGTGAGCGTAATTTCATTGGCGTCGGTGAGGCCCGAATCCCGTTCCCAGGCAAAGCTCATGACCAGTTTTTCGTGTGGCACGATTTCGCGGAATGCGCCGCCGAACCAGCTATCCCCATATTGCTCGGCCCGGATCAGGCCGCGATAGCGCCCGCCCGGGCGCAGATCGAGACTGTAGGAGGGACAGGTGAAATCCTTGGGACCGAACCAGCGCTTGAGCCAATCGGCGTCGGTCCAGAGCCGCCAGAGCAGGCCGGCCGGTGCGGTGAAACGGCGCTCGATATCGAGCCAATGGCCCAATTGGGGATCAGTTCGAGACATCGCTGTCTCCCTTGGTCAGGTGTTCGATGAGGGCATCAAGCTTATCGAAGCCTTCGTCCCAGAAGCGGCGATATTCCTCGATCCAGGCGGCGACATCGCGCAAGGGCGCGGCCTGGAGCTGCACCGGCCGCCATTGGGCATTGCGGCTGCGCGAGACCAGGCCTGCCTCCTCCAGCACCTTGAGATGCCGGGAAATGGCGGGCAGCGAAATATCGAAGGGCGCGGCAAGCTCGCCGACACTGGCTTCGCCACCGGCCAGCCGGGCCAGGATGGCGCGACGGGTCGGATCGGCCAGCGCCGAGAGCGTCACGCTCATCGGGTCGGAGGCCTTTTGCATTTAACGACCTCATTAATTAATATAATGGTTAAATAAGGGGTGTGCGTATCCTTGTCAAGCACCGACACGCAAAAGGCGCCTTGCGGCGCCTTTTCGAATGCATGCAGCGGAAGGGGCGTTAGAACAATTCGGCTTCGCCGTGCACCTGGTGGGCGGCGATGCCGGACAGGGCGGGGACGCGGAGTTCGTCCAGGGTCAGGCTGGCCCAGATTTCGTCATAGACGCTGTCGGGGGCGGTGGGGGGCAGGAGGGCGAACTGGCGTACGGCCAGCGCCATGTTGTGGCAGCGCTGCTCGATGCGGTCCTGGCCCTGGAGGGCGGTGACGATCAATTGCATGGCATGCTGGACGCTGGGATCGGCGGCGATCTGCCGATCGGCCAGGATATCCAGGGCTTCGGTGATGCCTTCCAGCATGGACGCGGTCTGCCGCGCCGTCTCGTCCAGTTCCCTTGCCAGTTTCTGCAATGACATCGAATATTTACCCTAGCCCTGATGCGCTCACCCTATCCCCCCATTTCTAAACCTCTCCTTGCCGTGCCTGATCGTGCCAGCCCGCTCCGCCTTTGTGGTTAGCAATTGGCTAACGAGTTCTCCTCTACGATCCGGGTCGATTTGCCCGCACAGGTTTCCCAGCGACCGATGGCCCTTACTTCTTCCCTGCCACCCGAATTCGATCGTGGGGTGGTAACCAATGTCCATCAGGGCGATTGCCATGTGTCCAACCTGCCCGATGTCACCTTCTCCACCGTTCTGGGGTCGTGCGTCGCGGCCTGCATCCGGGATCGCGTCGCCAATGTCGGCGGCATGAACCATTTCCTGCTCGCCGAGCAATCCGGCGCCGCCCGCGACCGCTACGGGGCCTCGGCCCGCTATGGCGCCTTCGCCATGGAGCAATTGATCAACAAGGTGCTGAGCCAGGGCACGGGGCGGAAGGCCAACCTGGAGATCAAGATCTTCGGCGGCGGCAAGATCAATTCGGCCCTGGACGATGTGGGCGCCAAGAATATCGAATTCGTTCGGCAATTCCTGGTCGATGAAGGCTATGTGGCCACGAGCCAGGACCTGGGCGGCACCTATGCGCGGCGGGTATTGTTCAAGCCGCATTCGGGGCGCGCCTTCGTCAAGCGGCTCGACAGCGATATCGGCGCCAATGTGGCCCGGGAAGAACTGGCCATCGCCCGCCGCCGCGTGGTGGTGCCGGCTGCGGTCAGCGATATCGAGCTGTTCTAGACCGATCCGTCGGCGGAGACCTTGCAAAGGTCTTACCGGGCCGGGCGGCGCTATAGACTTGATTAACCATTCTCCGGCTAGGACTTTTTCATGCCGGACCGCTCCGCCACATCGACCGATTCGAGCCTGCATGGGCGCGGCTTCCAGCTCATGCTGGGCGCCTGCGGCCTCTGGCTGCTGGCGGGGATGATCGCGGTGGGCCTGCTGCTGGCGCTGGGGCCGGGCCCGGCCTGGTTCTCAATTTGCGGAAGCCTGGTGGGGCTGGCGGCGGCCGGAAGCCTTGCCGGCGGATACCTGTTCGATCGGCGCGACGAGGCCGAGCTGCGAGCAATGACCCTGGCAGCGGGCCTCGAGGCGCCGCCCGGGGTCAAGCTGAAAATGGCCGATATCGTGCATCTGCTGGGGGCAAGGCTCGACCGGGCGCATCATTTCCGCGCCGCCATCGGCGCGCTCGACATCGTCGCCCTGGTGGTCGATGCCGATGGCACGATCCTGGCGATGAGCCGAGGCGCCGAATTGCTGGCGCCGGGTGTGCATGAGGGGCAGAGCCTGGGTGCCCTCTTCGGCGCCGGCTACCTGGCGGGCGGCGGCGCGCCCGAAGAGGGGCTAACCCTTCTTGGCGGGCGGCGGCTGATCATTGCCCGGCACGCCCTGCCATCGGGCCGCTATCTTTTGGAAATGCGGCCGGCGGGCCATTATCTCGATGACGACGAGTTGGATGCGCTGGCCGGGGCGCTGGGCAGTGGCCAGAGCAGCTTCCGCTTCGAAACGAAAGCGGCCCAGGCCAATCCGGCCCTGGCGCTGCTCAATGCCAATCTGGAACGGCTGGATGCGGGCATGGCGCAGTTCCGCGCCATCCTTGCCGGGCAGGCGGATGGAGCCGCCGATCCCGGCCTGCCGCTGGCGGCCGAAGGCCAGCGCGTGCTCGACATGGTGGAGGCCTTGCTCGACCGGCAGCGCGAGGCGGACGATGTGCGCCAGGGCCTCGAGGCCCGGCTGGCTGCGGTCAAGACGCTGCTGGGTCAGTTCGAAACCCGCGCCGCGGCGCTGGAAGCAGCGGCGGAAAACGGGCAGGCGGACCTTTCGGGACAGGTGGAAAGACTGGCCGCGCTGGAAGCGCAATTGGCCGAAAGCCGGCAGGCGGGGCGGGAGGCGGAAAACCTTGCCGATGCCGCGGAAGTGGCGGCGGGACGCATCGCGGCGCTGGTGGGCGATATCGACATCATGGCGCGCGATATCGACAGGATGAGCGCGGGCATCGAGGACGTGTCCTTCCGCACCAATCTGCTGGCGCTGAACGCGGCAGTGGAGGCGGCCCGGGCGGGCGAGAAGGGAGCGGGCTTTGCGGTGGTGGCGGACGAGGTCCGGCAATTGGCGCAGGCGACCAATCGCTCGGCCAAGGATATCCGCGCCATCGCCGACAAGGGCCGGGTGCAGGCGCGCGAGGGTCTCGGCGAGGCTGGCGAGATGCAAAAAATCACCGAAGCGCTGCGGGAGCATTTACGCAATCTAAGCAATGCGCGGACCAGTATCGCGGCAAACGCGCAGGACGAAGCGGCGTCGGAACGACCCGCAATGCGGACCGGCAGGGCGGGCGACAGGATCGGTCAGGAGACCGTTTTCGTCCGCCGCGCGAGCTAGCCGGAAGAAGCCGGCGAACGAGGAAGAACGGCATGGAACAGGGAGAATTCTCCCTCAGCGAGCGGGAATTCGGGCGGATCAAGGCCCGGGTCTATTCGGTCGCCGGAATTGCACTGTCCGACGCCAAGCGGACGCTGGTGGTATCGCGGCTTTCCAAGATCCTGCGGGCGCTGGGCCTGCCCAGTTTCGATGCCTATCTCGATTATCTCGATCGGGGCGGCTCGGCCAAGGACGGGCAGGATTTCGTCAACGCATTGACCACGAATCTGACGCGCTTCTATCGCGAGGACCATCATTTCGAGCATTTGCGGGCCCATGTCGGCGCGCTGATGACCGAAAGGCCGCGCGGCAGCCGGTTGCGCATCTGGTCGGCGGGCTGCTCGACCGGCCAGGAGCCCTATACCATCGCGCTCGACCTCCTGGCGGCCTTTCCCGATCTCAGGCGCTGGGACTTCAAAATCCTGGCTACCGATATCGATACGGCGGTAATCGCCAAGGCGGGGCAGGGCCTCTATCCGGAGAGCGAATTGACGGGCCTTGCGCCGGAGCGGGCAAGGCTGTTCGAGAAGAATGGCGACGGTACGATCCGCATTCCGGCCGCGGCGCGGGAGCTGGTCTCGTTCAAGCCGCTCAATCTCATCGGGCCCTGGCCGATGAAGGGGCCGTTCGACGCCATCTTCTGCCGCAACGTCGCCATCTATTTCGACAAGCCCACCCAGGGAGAGATGTTCGGCCGCTTTTCCAAAATGCTGGCGCCGGAAGGTTTTCTCTATATCGGGCATTCGGAAAATCTGGGTTCGGGTGGCGAGGGCTTCCGGCTGGTGGGCAAGACCATCTACCAGAGCCGTGAAAAACTGAGCAGGCGGGCCGCGTGATGGGCATCAGGGTTCTGGTCGTCGACGATTCAGCGCTGATCCGCGAGGTGCTCGGCCGCATGCTGACGCGGGACGGCGATATCGATGTGGTGGGCACGGCGGTCGATCCCATCGAGGCGCGCGAGAAGATCAAGGCGCTCGATCCGGACGTAGTGACGCTCGATATCGAAATGCCCAATATGAACGGGCTGGCTTTCCTCGAAAAGCTGATGCGGCTGCGGCCGACGCCGGTGGTCATGGTCTCGACCCTGACCAAGAAAGGCGCCAGCGAAACGCTGCTGGCGCTGGAACTGGGCGCGGTGGATTTCGTGGCCAAGCCCAGCGCGGAATTCGCCGGCGGGCTCGATGCGTTCGGAGCCTCCCTGCGCGACAAGATCCGTGCCGCGGCCAAATCGGATGTGCGCGGCCGCTCGGCCAGCCGCGGCGAGGCCGTCAAGCCGGTTCTGCGCAGCGCGGCGGCGCCGGAGGGCGCGATGATCGCGCTGGGGGCGTCGACCGGGGGGGTGGAAGCGATCCGCGCGGTGCTGTCGCAATTGCCGGCCGATTGTCCGCCCGTGGTCATCGCCCAGCACATGCCCGCCGGCTTTACCGGGCGCTTTGCCGCGCGGCTGGACGAACTCTGCGCGCTCAAGGTGGTGGAGGCGGCCGACCGGATGCCGCTTCTGGCCGGCCATGCCTATGTGGCGCGGGGCGACCATCATCTGCGGGTGGAACGCTCCGCGGGCCAGCTCAAGTGCCGGCTGGGGCAGGAAGCGCTGGAAAGCGGGCACCGGCCCAGCGTCGACGTGCTGTTCTCTTCGGTGGCCAAGATTGTGGGGCCGCTGGCGGTGGGCGCGATCCTGACCGGGATGGGGCGCGACGGGGCGCGGGGGCTCAAGCTGATGCGCGAGGCCGGCGCCTATACGCTGGGACAGAACCAGGCCTCGGCCCTGGTCTATGGTATGCCGCGCGTCGCCTTCGAGGAGGGCGCGGTGGTCGAGCAGGTGCCGCTGGAGCAGATCGCGGCCAAGCTCGCCAATGCGCTGGTCAAGCTCCGCCCCGCCGCCTGAGCCGGCCGGAACAATGCGCCCGGTGCGGTTGATAGAATTGTAACGCTTGGCCCCTAGAGTCGGTGCAAGTGCGGCCCGAAGGCCGTAGGCGCGTAGAGGTAAGAAAAACCATGCCAAAAGCAAGCGCTGTCAGCGTCCTGATCGTTGACGACCAGCAGTCGATGCGCGGTATCGCCAAGTATATTCTCACCCAATTGGGGTTCAAGGACATCATCGAGGCCAAATCCGGGCGCGATGCGCTGGGCAAGCTCGAAAAGTCCAATGTCGACCTGATCATTTCTGACTGGAACATGGACGATATCGACGGGCTGACCCTGCTCAAGGTCATCCGCAAGCATCCCCGCACCCAGGCCATGCCTTTCATCATGGCCACCGGGCGCTCCGACAAGGAGCAGGTCAAGGAAGCCATTTCTTTCGGCGTCAACAATTACATCATCAAGCCTTTCGACGCGATGACGATGAAGAAGCGCATCGAGGCGGTGATCGGCGCGCTGACCTGAGCGCCTCCCCGATCCCTATGTCCAGCGCCCCTGCCGCAAGGCGGGGGCGTTTTGCTTGGGGGTCGGGGATAATCGACTGTGAAGCATCTCGCATGGCCATGCCCGTGCGGCGGCGATGCCAATGGGATTTATCCGTAAGGAGTGATTAATCCCAAGCCTGTATCGTTTTCGCCCAGTCGATCGGAGGAATCGCGTCGCGCGCCAAAAAGGCCGGATCGCGAGATCGTCGCTGGGGGGGGAGAAGTATCCATGAAGGTATTGCCGCGTCTCAAGCTCGCGCAGAAATTGCCGCTGGCGCTGGTGGGGTCGGCGCTGCTGGTCAGCGCCGGGGTCGGCATTGCCAGCTACATGATCGGGCTGGGCACGGTTCAGGACCAGCGCGACCAGTCGATGCAGGCCTCGCTCAACACGGCGACGGCCCTGGTCAGCGATTATTACGGCAGCGCCGAGGTCGACCTCCGGCTCTTCGTGCAGCGCTCGGACACGGTGACGGCGATGAAGAACCTCGCCCGGGCGCTGGACGAATTGCGCATGGGCCTGGCCGAGCGCGCCGCCCAGCAATTGCAGCTCGCCTATGTCATCGAGAGCCCCAATCCCGAGGACCGGGCGGCGGTGGACAGCAATATCAAGGGCGCCACCTATGATGCGCCGCACAAGCGGTTTCATCCCGGCTTCCGCACGCTGATGCAGGAGCGGCATTATGCCGACGTGCTGCTGATCAGCGCGACGGGCGACGTGGTCTATTCGGTGGCCAAGAATATCGACTTTGCCAGCAATGTCGCCGCCGACGATTCCGGGCTGGGCCGGGCCTTCGCTGCGGCCAAGGACCTGCCGGACGGGCAGGCCGCCTTTGTCGATTTCTCCTTCTACGAGCCGGCCGGCGGGGCGCAGAGCTTCATGGCCATGCCGGTCTATGACAAGGATGAGAATACCGGCGTCATGGTGCTGTCGATCTCGCCCGAGGCGGTGAGCGCGCGTGTTTCGGGGCTTTCCGGGCTCGGTCTCAGCGGCGAAGTGGTGGTGGTGGGCGCCGATGGGCTGCTGCGCACCGAATCCCCGCGCACCGAGGAGAGCGACGTGCTGGCGACGCGGCTGAGCAGCGACGCGATCGACAATGCGCTTGAAGGGGCGAGCGGCGAGGGCATCAGCCAGGATTATCGCGGCGCGCCCATGGTGGTGCGGGCCGCGCCGGTCAGCGTGGGCGGCGTCACCTGGGCGGTGGCGGCGGTGCAGCCGGAAGATGAGGCCTATGCCGCGGTCGTCGAGATGCGCAACATGACCATGCTGGTGGGCGGGGGGCTTCTGGCCATCGCCGCTCTCTTGGGCATGCTGTTCGCCCGCACGATCACCCGGCCGATTACCCGGCTGACGACCAGCATGGAGGCGCTGGCCAATGGCGAGCTCTCGGTGGCGGTCGAGGGCGGCGGGCGGCACGATGAAATCGGCGCCATGGCCCGCAATGTGGAAGTGTTCCGCGAGAACGCGCTCAAGGTCAACGAAATGACCGAGGCCGAGGCGGCGCGCATCGTCGCCGGCCAGGCCGAGCGTGCGGCCATGATGCAGGATTTGCAGCGGGCCTTCGGACAGGTAGTGGACGCCGCCATTGCCGGGGATTTCTCGCGGCGCGTCGATACCGAATTTCCCGATGACGAGCTCAATGCGCTGGCGCGCTCGGTCAATGGACTGGTGGAAACGGTGGATCGGGGCCTGGCCGAAACCGGCTCGGTGCTGTCGGCCCTGGCCGATACCGACCTGACCCGCCGCATGGAGGGCGATTACCAGGGCGCCTTTGCGCGACTCAAGGCCGACACCAATGCAGTGGCGGACAAGCTGACCGATATCGTGGGCCAATTGCGCGACACGTCCCGCGCCCTCAAGACCGCTACGGGCGAAATCCTTTCGGGCGCCAACGACCTGTCCGAGCGCACCACCAAGCAGGCGGCCACCATCGAGGAAACCTCGGCAGCCATGGAGCAATTGGCCGCCACGGTCATGGCTAATGCCGAGCGGGCCCGGGAGGCCAGCGGTGTGGCCAGCGGCGTGACCCATACGGCCGAAGCCGGTGGACAGGTCATGGCCAATGCCAATGAGGCCATGGAGCGGATCACGGCCTCCTCGGCCAAGATCTCCAATATTATCGGGCTGATCGACGACATCGCCTTCCAGACCAATCTTCTGGCGCTCAACGCTTCGGTGGAAGCGGCGCGAGCCGGGGAGGCCGGCAAGGGCTTTGCCGTGGTGGCCGTGGAAGTGCGGCGGCTGGCGCAGAGCGCGGCGCAGGCGTCGAGCGACGTCAAGGCGCTGATCGAGCAGAGCGCCGGCGAGGTCAAGGGCGGATCGCGGCTGGTCTCGGAGGCGGCGGCGCGGCTGGAGGAAATCCTCACCTCGGCCCGCGCCTCCAGCGAATTGATGAACGGCATCGCCCGGGAAAGCCGCGAGCAGGCCGCCTCGATCGAGGAGGTCAATACCGCCGTGCGCACCATGGACGAGATGACCCAGCACAATGCCGCCCTGGTCGAGGAAATGAATGCCTCGATCGAGCAGACCGAGGCCCAGGCGAGCCAGCTCGACCGGATCGTCGATATTTTCGCGCTGGAACAAAGTGCCGCCCGGCCGGAGCCGGCGCCGGGCAAGGTGACGAAATCCCTTGCCGAGGGCGCCCGCGGATTGCAGGGCAAGCTGCACAAGGCGGCCAAATCCTATCTCAGCAAGGGCAATGCCGCTCTGGACGCGGACTGGAGCGAGTTCTGAGGCAAAAAAGGGCGCCAGCGGCGCCCTTTTTCTTTTCATCGATTGTCGGGTATTTCCCCGATATTGCTGAAAGCATAGGTAATCGGGCTCGCTCTGAGCATGAGG